>NZ_JBHXTV010000001.1:101593-775375 GCF_042671585.1 Streptomyces sp. NPDC127129 | reverse complement strand
GACGGGGCGCACGACGACAACGCGCGTGTGCTGCGGTACATGGCGAAGCTGACCATCAACCCGGCGATCGCGCACGGCCTGGCCCATGAGATCGGCTCGATCGAGGTGGGGAAGATGGCCGACGTCGTGCTGTGGCGGCCGGAGTTCTTCGGTGCCAAGCCGCAGATGGTCATCAAGAACGGTTTCCCCGCGTGGGGGGTCGTGGGCGATCCGAACGCCGCCACCGACACCTGTGAACCGCTGGTGCTGGGCCCGTTGTTCGGTGCACATGGGGCCGCGCCGGCGGAGCTGTCGGTGGCGTTCGTGGCCCGGGCGGCGGTCGATCTGGGCTCGGACCTGTTGCCGACCCGGCGCCGCCGGGTCGCCGTGCGCGGCACGCGGGGCATCGGCCCCGGAAACCTGCTGTTGAACTCCCGTGTCGGAGACGTCCAGGTCGACGGCCGGACGGGACTGGTGTCGCTGGACGGCGACCCGCTCCGCTCCGAACCGGCCGAATCCGTCTCCCTCAACCGCCTCTACTTCCTCTGACTCCTCCGAACCCCCTTCTCGGAGCCCTTCCGGCTCCCGCTTCCTTTTCTCCGAAGTCTTGACTGAAATTTCAGTTGGGGCCACGATCCTTCCCAGCGACCGAAAAGAGACCCCCGATGACCGCTTTTCGTATGCCCGCCGAGTGGTCCGAGCACGAGGGCTGCCTGATGGCCTGGCCCACCCGTGAGGACCTGTGGCACGACGTCCTGGACGCCGTGAAGGACGAGTACGCCGACGTCGCCCGCACCATCGCGCGCTTCGAACCCGTCACGATGGTCGCCCCTCCTGGCTTCGCCGAGGACGCCCGCGCCCACTGCGGCGACACCGTCACCGTCGTCGAACTGCCCCTCGACGACTCCTGGTTCCGGGACTCGGCGCCGCTCTTCGTCCTGGACGGCGACGGCCGCCGCGCCGGTGTCGACTTCCGCTTCAACGCCTGGGGCCGCAAGCACCACCCGTACGACTCCGACGACCGGATCAGCGCGCTGCTCCTGGACCACCTCGGGGTCGACCGGATCGCCTCCGGGATGATCCTGGAAGGCGGGGCGATCACGGTCGACGGCGAAGGCACCCTCATCACCACCGAGCAGTGCCTCCTCCACCCCAACCGCAACCCGGACATGACCCGGGAGGAGATCGAGGCCGAGCTCAAGGCGCAGCTCGGCGTCGAGAAGATCATCTGGCTCCCCTACGGCGGGCTGCTCGACACCGAGACCGACGGTCACGTCGACGGTGTCTGCGCGTTCGCAGCCCCCGGCAAGGTCGTCGTCTCGACGCCCGACGACCCCGAGCACCCCGACCACGCCCGGATGCGCGCCAACCGCGCCGTGCTCGAGGTCTCCACCGACGCCCGGGGCCGTGCTCTGGAGATCGTCGACGTACCCCAGACCGCGTTCGCCGAGGTCGCGGGCGGCCGGGTCGAGGTCTCGTACCTGAACTACTACGTCGCCAACGGCGGAGTCGTCGTACCGGTGGCCGGGGTGCCGCAGGACATGGCCGCCCTGGAGGTGATCGCCGCCGCGTACCCGAACCGCAAGGTCGTCGGCGTACGGGCCCCGGTCATCGCGTACGGCGGAGGCGGCGTCCACTGCATCACCCAGCAGATCCCGGCGGCCCGCCCCGCCGCGTAGTCCCCGACGGGCGCCACCCCCGGCGCGGCGCCCGTCGGCACCCCCTCAGCACCACCCTCCGCCTGCCGTACCGAAAGAGAGCGCGACGATGAGCACCGCACCGCCCCCGCCCCGCGTCCCGAGACGGCGCCCGCCGAGGACCGCCGTCGCGGCCCTCACCGTGGCCGCCGCCCTCACCGCCCTCGCGGCCTGCTCCGGCCCGCCCCGCGACGGGGCGGACGGATCCGGTGCCTCGTTCGCGCTGTCGGCCGGCACCCCCGAGCCCAAGGGGGACATCGACGCGTTCACCTGGGCGGTCTACGCGGAGCCGCCCACGCTCGACTACACGATGGCGTTCGACTACCCGCAGAACACCATCCTCTCCAACGTCTGCGAGAGCCTGATGCGCTGGACGCCCGGGCTCACGCTCGAACCCGGGCTCGCCGAGAAGGCGTCCAACCCCGACCCGACCACCTGGGTCTACGACCTGCGGCGCGGCGTGCGGTTCCACGACGGCGGGACCATGACGGCCGACGACGTCGTCTTCAGCCTCGGCCGGCAGACGGATCCGAAGAACGCCGCCGCCTGGGCGCAGAACTTCCAGAACGTCGCCTCCGTACGCAAGACCGGCCCGCTCCAGGTCACCGTGACCCTGAAGAAGCCCGACTCACAGTTCCCCCAGTACATGGCGACCGCCGCCGGTGTCGTCGCCTCCAGGAAGGGGGTCACCGCGGCCGGTGGCGACTACGGGACCAGCGGGGGTCTGGCCTGCACCGGCCCGTTCACGCTCGGCGCCTGGCAGAAGGGGCAGACCCTCGAACTGAACAGGTTCGACGGCTACTGGGGCACCCGGGCCAAGGCCGGCAAGGTCGTCTTCCGCTTCCTCACCGACCCCTCCGCCCGCACCAACGCCCTGCTCAGCGGCGAGGCCGACGGCGGATACCTGATCCCCACCGAGAGCTACGGCCGCCTCAAGGACAGCGGGGTCGGCACCCTCCACTTCGGTGAGGGCCTCAGCACCGTCAACCTCGGCATCACGAACATGAACGGCGCGCTCGGCGACGTACGCGTACGCCAGGCGCTCTCCCTCGCCCTGGACCGCTCCGGGTTCGTGAAGGCGGGCCTCGGCGGTGCGGGCACCGTCACCAGCTCGCTCACCACCCGCGCCGCATGGGCGGGAGCCTCACCGGAGGTGCGCGAGTCGGCCTTCGGCGGACTGCCGCCCACGAAGCGGGACGTCGAGCGGGCGAAGAAGCTCATCGAGGAGGCCGGCGCCCAGGGCAGGACCCTGACCGTCGCGACCAGCTCCATCGGGCAGGACGTCTCTCTCCTCGCCACCGCCGTCCAGGCCGCCGGCAGCGAGATCGGGCTGAACGTGAACCTCAAGTCCGTCGCCCCCAACGCCTTCACCGCCCTGTTCACCGACCCCGAGGCGCGCGAGGGCATCGACCTCTTCCCGGTCACCTACTACAACTCGGTCACCGACCCGCTCGACCTCCTGACGAACTTCAGGACCGGCGCGTACCTCAACTTCTCCGGATACAGCGACAAGCGGTACGACACCCTGGTCGAGCAGGCCACCGGCACCTACGACAAGGACCGGCGCCTGCGCGTCGAGAGCGAACTCCAGCGGCACGCCGCCGAGCAGCTGCCCTGGATCCCGGTCGCGGAGTGGCCCACCGCGGTCTTCCAGAACAAGCGGATCACCGGCGCCCCCACCACCATCGCGTACATGTACCACCCGTGGGCCGCCGGCATCGGCGCCACGGACCCGGGGGCCGCGCCGTGACCCTCGTCGACTTCGTCAGATTCGCCGCACGCCGGGTCGCCGAGATGGCGGCCACCCTCCTCGTCGCCTCGTTCGTCGTCTTCGGCGCCCTGTACCTGGCGCCCGGCAGTCCCGCGAGCTTCCTGCTCTCCGGCCGCTCCGCCTCGCCCGAGGCGCTCGCCGCCGTCAACGCCCGCTACCACCTCGACGACCCGTTCGCGGTGCGCTACCTGCGCTGGCTCGGCGACATGGTCCAGGGCGACTTCGGCCGCTCCCTCACCTACCGTACGGACGTATCCCGGCTCCTCGCCGACCGGCTGCCCACCTCGCTGCTGCTGATCACCATGGCGCTGGTCGTCGTCGTCATCGTGGGCCTCGTGCTCGGGCGGCTCGCGGCCGTGCGCGGCGGCACCGCCGACTCGGCCGTCCTCGTCACCACCGCCTTCGCGATCGGCACCCCCTCCTTCGTCGCCGCCGTCCTGCTCCAGGGCCTCTTCGCCGTCAACCTCGGCTGGTTCCCCAGCAGCGGCTCCGGCGACGGACTCCTCGACATGGTGTGGCACCTGACCCTGCCGGCCGTCGCCCTCGCGCTCTACCTGATCGGGATGCTCGCCCGCGTCACCCGCGCCGCCATGCTCGAAGCCCTCGACGGCGAACACGTCACCGTCGCCCGCAGCCGGGGCGTCCCCGAACGCCTGGTCATCCGCCGCCATGTGCTGCGCAACGCGCTCGGGACCGTGCTCACCACCGGCGGCCTCATCGTCTCCACGCTGCTGGTCTGCACGATCCTCGTGGAGACGGCCTTCAGCATCGGCGGCATCGGACAGCTCCTCGAACTGGCCACCACGACCAAGGACTTCCCGACGGTCCAGGCCGTCTCCCTGATCATCGTCGCCCTGTTCATGGCCGTGAACCTGATCGTCGACCTCCTGCTGCCGCTGGTCGACCCCCGGATCACCCTCGGGACGAGAGGGGCCGCCGCATGACCGCCGTCCTGACCCGGCGGCCGGGCCTCGCGAAACTCCGTGCCTCATCCGGCCGTTCGCCGCTCCACCTGGCATGCCTGACGCTCGTGGGACTCGTCGTCGCCGCCGCGCTGCTCGCGCCCTGGCTGGCGCCCCACGATCCCAACACCGTCGACCTGGGCGCCGCGCTCGCCGGACCCTCGGCCGGCCATCCGCTCGGTGCCGACACCGCGGGCCGCGACACCCTGTCCCGGCTTCTCCTCGGCGCCCGTACCTCCCTGCTCGGCCCCCTCGGCGTGGTCGCCGTCTCCACCCTCGTCGGGGTGGCCGTCGGCACCGCCGCGGCCTGGCGCGGCGGCCGGCTCGACTCCCTGCTCTCCCGCTCCACCGAACTCGTCTTCGCCTTCCCCGGGATGCTGCTGGCGATCCTGGTGGTGTCGGTGTACGGAGAGGGCCTGCTCGCCCCGGTCGCGGCGCTGGGCGTGGCGTACCTGCCGTACGTCAGCCGGCTCACCCGCTCCCTCGTCCTGGCCGAACGCGCCCGCCCGTACGTCAGCGCCCACCTGGTCCAGGGCCACTCCGGGCTCCAGATCTGCCTGCGTCACGTCCTGCCCAACATCGCCCCGGTCGTCCTCGCCCAGTCGACCATCAACTTCGGCTACGCCCTCATGGACCTGGCCGGCCTGTCCTTCCTCGGTCTCGGCGTGCCACCGCTCACGCCCGACTGGGGCCGCATGGTCTTCGACGGCCAGACCGCCATCCAGCACGGCTACCCGCTCTCCGCGATCCTGCCGTGCGTCCTCGTGGTGCTGACCGTCGTCGCGTTCAACGTGGTCGGCGAGCGCTGGGCCGACCGCGTGGCCAGGAGAGACCGATGACCACACCGCACACCGAGCAGCCCACCCCTCCGACCCCCACCCTGGACGTCCGCGGCCTGCGCCTCACACTCCCCGGCACCGCCCGCCCCGTCCTCGACGGCGTCCACCTCACCGTGGGACCCGGCGAGACCGTCGCGCTCGTCGGCGAGTCCGGCTCCGGGAAGTCCCTCACGTCACGCAGCGCCCTGGGCCTGCTGCCGCCGGGTGCCACCACCGAGGGCACCGTCCTCGTCGAGGGCCGGGACGTCCTCACCATGGGCGCCGAACGGCTGCGCGCCCTGCGCGCGGGCACCGTAGCGATGATCTTCCAGGACCCGCGGGCCACCCTCAACCCGCTGCGCCGCATCGGCGACTTCCTCACCGAGGGCGTCTGTGCCGCCGGAACCCTGGACCGGGCCACCGCCACCGTCCGCGCCACCGAACTCCTGCACGCCGTCGGCCTCGACGACACCGCCCTGCGCGCCTACCCGAGCCAGGTCTCCGGCGGCATGCTGCAGCGCGTCGTGATCGCCGCGGCGCTGATGGGCGATCCCGTGCTCCTCCTCGCCGACGAACCCACCACCGCGCTCGACGTCACCACCCAGGCCGAGGTGATCGCTCTGCTGGCCCGGCTGCGCCAGTCCTTCCGCACCGGCCTGCTCTTCGTCACCCACGACCTCGACCTCGCGGCGGCGATCAGCGACCGCGTGTACGTCATGTACGCCGGGCGGATCGCCGAGACCGGCCCCGCCGCCGCCCTCTTCGAGCGCCCACGCCACCCGTACACCGCGGCGCTGCTCGCCTCCACGCCCCGCCTCACCACCCCGGGCGGCAGGCTCTCCGCCATCCCCGGGCAGCCGCCCGACCTGCGGACCGCGACGGCCGGCTGCGCGTTCGCCGCCCGCTGCCCCCTCGCCACCGAGGTCTGCGAGCGGACGGCCCCCGAGCCGCTGCCCGCCCCCGGCCTGCCCGGACACCTCGCCGCCTGCCACCACAGCGAACGCCTCGCACGAGAAGGAGCGGTCATCGATGGCTGAACCCCTGCTGATGGCCGAACCCCCGCTGCCGGCCGAACCCCTGCTCCAGGTCCTCGACCTGAGCCGCACCTTCGGCGCCGTACGGGCCGTGGACGGCGTGTCGTTCACCCTGCCCGAGGGCCGCTCGCTCGGCATCGTCGGCGGCTCCGGCTCGGGCAAGACCACCACCGCCCGCATCGTCGTCGGTCTGGAGCGGGCCGACGCCGGAGAGGTACGGATCCGGGGCCGGGCCCGCCCCGGCCGGGTACGCGGCCGGGAAAAGCGCCTGGCCAGAGCCCGCGAGGTGCAGATGGTCTTCCAGGACCCGTATCTGTCCCTCGACCCCAGGACCAGCGTCGAACGGGTCCTCCGCGAGACGCTGCGCCTGCACTTCCCCGACCGGAACCCCGAGCCCCGCATCCGCGAACTCCTCGACCAGGTCGGCCTCGGCACCCGCGCAGCCGACGCGCTTCCGCGCCAGCTCTCCGGCGGTCAGCGCCAGCGTGTCGCCATCGCCCGCGCGCTCGCCGTGGAACCGGCCGTCCTCGTCCTCGACGAGGCGGTCGCCGCGCTCGACGTGTCCGTACAGGCCCAGATCCTCAACCTGCTCGCCGATATCCGCGAACAGACCCCGATCGGCTACCTCTTCATCACCCACGACCTCGGCGTGGTCCGGTGCGTCACCGACGAGGTCCTCGTCATGCGCCACGGCCGCGTCGTCGAGGCCGGCGCCACGGCCGACGTGCTCGCCGCGCCGCAACACCCGTACACCCGGCTGCTCCTGGACTCCGTCCCGCACCCCGGCTGGAACCCGCACGGGATCGCGACGGCCCGTCAGGAGCTGCCCGACACCGCAGGCACCCCCACACAGGAGGCATGAAATGACCCTGAACAGAGGCCTGAACCGGCGAGGATTCCTCGTCGCCGCCGGGGCGACCGCCGCCGGCGCCGCGCTCGCCATGACGACCCAGGACAGGGCCCGCGCCGTCGCGGGCGCCTACCGGGTCCCGATCGAGGACGTCCGCCACACCCGCACCTGGATGGCCTGGCCGGACAGCACCTCGATCTGGGGCAACAAGCTCGGCGGCGTCCAGACGGACATCGCCCTGATCGCCCGTACGATCGCGAAGTACGAGCCGGTCGTCATGTGCGCCAACTCCGGCAGTGCCGCCAGGGCCCGCTCGCTGTGCGGCTCCACGGTCACCGTCATCAGCTCCATCCCCGTCGACGACTGCTGGATGCGCGACAGCGGACCCGTCTTCCGTACGGACGGAGCCGGCGGCCTGGACGCCGTCGGCCTCAACTTCAACGGCTGGGGCAACAAGCAGGCCCACGCCAAGGACGCCCTCGTCGCCGAACGGATCGCCGCCTACGTGGGCGTCCCGTTCACCTCCGCCGACCTGGTCGGTGAGGGAGGCGCCATCGAACAGGACGGCGCCGGCACCCTGATGGCCACCCGCAGCAGTCTGGTGAACCGCAACCGCAACCCCGGGGTGTCGGAGCGCCGGCTGGAGACCGCGATGTGCGACGCGTACGGCGCCTCCAAGGTCATCTGGTTCGACGGCGTGCGCGGCCAGGACATCACCGACGACCACGTCGACGCCACGTCCCGCTTCCTCGCCCCCGGCGAGGCCCTCGTCCAGATGCCCCTCGCCTCCGACACCGACGCCTACGCCCGCGACGCGCGCCAGCAGTTCAGCATCCTGTCCGCCTCGACGACCGCCGCCGGCCACCCCATGGACGTGCTGCGCCTCCAGGGTCCGGACTACAACAAGATTCGTTCCACCAGCCGGGACTTCCTCGCCTCCTACGCCAACTACTACCTCTGCAACGGCGCCGTCATCAGCGCCCACTTCGGTGACACCCGCGCGGACCAGGGGGCCAGGGCGACCCTGGCCCGCCTCTACCCGGACCGTGTGATCGAGCAGCTCAACATCGACCGCCTCGGCACGGGCGGCGGCGGCATCCACTGCGTCACCCAGCAGCAGCCCGTCGCGTAACAGGGCACGAGGTCAGCGTGCGACGGCGTAGACGATCAGGTTGTCCACGGGGTGGCCGGCCGCGTCGAACGCGCCGTCGCACGTGATCAGCCGCAGGGTGCGCTCCCGGGTGGCGCCGTACACCTTCTCCGTCGGAAAGGCGTCCTTGCCGACGGTCTCGGTCCCGGTGACGGTGAAGCGCACGCTGCCGCCCCGGCTGTCGCGGACGTCGACGGCCGCCCCCTTGCGTATCCGCTTGAGGTCGTGGAACACGGCCCTGCCGAAGCGGGTGCCGTTGTGGCCGATGATCACCGCGGCGCCGGGCTCTCCCGGACGGGCGTTGCCGGTGTACCAGCCGGCCGTCATCCCCTTGTCCGGCGGCGGCACTTCGACCGTGCCGTCCGGGTTGAGGCCGAGCCTCATCAGCTCGCTGTCGATGCCGAGGGACGGGACGGACACGCGGACCGGGGCCGCCTTCGTCGCGGGGACCCGGGCCGGACCCGTGGAGTCCGTGGAGTCAGCGGAGTCGGGCCCGGGATCGCGGGCGGGGACGTGCGACGCCGTCGCCGCCGGGGGAGCGCTCCGGGCGCCCTCGGTCGCGCAGGCGCCGACGGTCGTGGTCAGGACGGCGCAGAGCAGCAGCGGCCGGGCGTACCGTCGCCGGGCCGGTGCTCGTCGGCCGGTGGTGCGGGTCATGAGGGCTCCCGTGGCGCGGAGCCGTGGTGCCGCCGTCGCCGACGGCACCACGGCGTGTCGGTCGTCAGTCGTTGCGGTGGGCGGTGCCCCGACGGCGCAGTACGACGGTGCCCGCGCCCGCGAGGAGCACCGCACCGGCGGCCGCCCCGGCGACGGCGGTGGCCGGGTTCCCGCCTTCCGGGCCGACGGGACGCTCACCTGCGGCGACACCGCCGCGCGGCGCCGCCACCTCGCCGGCCGTCCGGTCCGGGACAGGACGCGGTGTGCCGTCCGCGCGCTCACCGGCGGCGACACCGCCGCGCGGCGCCGCCACCTCGCCCGAGGTGCGGTCCGGGACGGGGCGCGGAGTGGCGGAGCCGGAGTCGCGGGGGGTGTCGGAGGCGCTCGCCGACGGGACGGCCCCCGGCTCCGACGGCGCCGCGGACGGCCTGTCGTCGGCGAACGCCGACGTCGAGGGCAGGAGCACCCCGCCGATCACGACGGTGGTGAAGGCGGCGGCGCGCAGGCTGCGACGGCGCCGGGACGGGCTGCGGTGGGACGGCATGGCTGTGGCTTCCCTTCGGTACAAGACGGCCGGCGCCCTCGCCTTTGATCCGCTCGGGCGCCCGGTGATCGCCATGCTCACGGGAACATGTCAGAAAGCTGTCAGGAGCCTGTGGCCTTGCCGTCAGACCTTCGCCGCGCGGCCCGCGTCCTCCCGCAGACCCGGCGGAAGGCGCAGCGTGAACGTCGAGCCCACGCCCTCCGTCGAGGCGGCGGTGGCCGAACCGCCGTGCGCCTCGGTGAGTTTGCGGACGATCGCCAGACCCAGACCGCTGCCGCCGGTACGCCGGCTGCGCGACCTCTCCGCGCGCCAGAACCGGTCGAACACGTACGGCAGATCGCCGGCGGCGACCCCACTGCCCGTGTCGGCGACCTCCACGACGACCTCCGCCACCGCCCCGTCGTGCGCACCACGGGCGGGCTCGCCGCCCGAGCCGGCCCCGCCGGCCCCGCCGACTCCGTACGCGCGCAGATCGACGCGACCGCCGCGCGGGGTGTGGCGGACCGCGTTCGAGACCAGGTTGCCGATGACCTGCCGCAGCCGTACGGGGTCCGCGGTCAGCTCGGGCGCCGGCTGGGGCGCCTCGACGACCAGGCTGACACCCGCGCGCTCGGCCTCCGCCTGGTGGGCGGCGGCGACCTGGCCGAGCAGCTCCGCCACGTCGACGGGCTCCCGGTGCAGCCGCAGCGCACCGGCGTCCGCCTGCGCGAGATCCTGCAGGTCGTCGATGATGTGCTGCAGCTGTACGGCCTCCTCCAGGAGCGAGGCGATCAGGGCCGGATCGGTGTCGGCCACCCCGTCCTGCGCGGCTTCCAGCCAGCCCCGGATGTTGCTCAGCGGCGTACGCAGCTCATGGGCGACGTCGCTGACCATCGCCTTGCGCTGGGCTTCGAGGCGCGCCCGATGCTCCGTCAGTTCGTTGAAGGCTGCGGTGAGTTGTCCGATCTCGTGGTCGGCGGGGACCGTGATGGGCGCGGCCTCGCCGCCCTCCTTCATCCGCTGGGCCGCGCCGGTCAGCGCGCGCAGCGGGCGGACGAGCCGGCGGCCCATGACGACCGAGACGCCGATGGTGAGCGCGAGGACGAGCGCCGCCGCCCCCGCGATCCGGGCCGTGTTCGCGGCGGAGAGGTCGAAGCCGGGGACGCTGCCCTTGTCGGGATCGCCGATGAAGAGCAGCGCCGGCTGGGCGACGTACGAACTCAGCTGCTCGCGTCGTGCCGTGTTCACGCACGAGCCGACGGCCTCGTCGGCCGAGCGGTCGATCTCGCTCGGCGCGGGAACCGGCATGGGAACGTCCGCGGGGGCGGCCGGCCGTCGGGGCCGCTCCTGCCAGGTCAGGTCCGCGTTCAGGGTGACGGCCGGACGGTCCTGGCGGCTCAGGCAGGCGTTGGCGAGCTTGGCCAGGGTTTCGAGGGCCCTGGCCTCGGTCGCCGTGGGGGTGTCGAGGCTGGTGGTGGAGCACTCGTCCGATGCCAGGAGCCCACTGGTGGCGGCGGAACGGCTGATGCGGGGGCGTCCTGACGGGCCTTCCGTCACGACGGCGTTCTCGCCGAGCCGCTGCAGACAGGCCGCCAGGCGATCCGCCCTGGCCCGCAGCTCACGGCGTTCCGAGGGCGGCAGCCGGAAGGGGCCGACGGCCCGCGTGTCGATCCGGTCGGTCGACGACGTGGCATCGCCCGGCCCCGCGCTCACGGCGCCGGAGAGCGCGCTGTCCACTGAGAGCGGATCGACGACCGCCGACGGCCGGGCGGGCAGCTGCGGTCCGGTGCCCCCGGCCGAGTCGGCGAGAGGGCCGCGGTCGTGGGTGGTGACGGCGATACGGCGCCCGAACCGCGACGCCAGTTCCTCCACCTCCCGGTCCACCCCGTCCCAACGGGGATGGGTCGCCGCATACCCGAGCAGGGCGTCGTAGATCCGGGCGTCGTCGGCCAGGGCCTGGCCCTGCTCCTGCTTCAGCGCCCCCGAGGTGGTCTGGGAGGCCAGCCACGCCGTCGCCGCGACCGAGCACGCCGCGACCAGGGCGAAGACCCCGAGGAAGCGCCCGAGCAGACTCTTGCGCAGGGGCAGCCGTGAGCGCGCCCCGCGGTCACGACGACGCACGCGGCGCGCCCTTCGCGGGGTCGGTCAGCTTGTAGCCGACGCCGAAGACGGTGAGCAGACGGGCCGGCGTACGAGGCTCGGGTTCCAGCTTCTTGCGCAGGTTCATGATGTGCATGTCCACGGTGCGATCGCTGACGTACCGGTCGAAGCCGTGCAGTTCCTCCAGGAGCCGCGGCCGTGTGAAGACCCTGTCGGGCTCGGCGGCCATGGCGGCGATGATCCGGAACTCACCGGGCGTGCACTCCACGGGCGAACCGTCGACGCTCACCTCGTGCCGGTCGGGGTCGACCCGCAGCGCGCCCACGCGCAGAACCCGCCCGTCGTCGGCGCCGGGCACCCCGGCCCGGCCGGTGCGGCGCAGCAGGGTCCGTACGCGCGCCATCAGCTCGCGCGGGCTGTAGGGCTTGGTCATGTAGTCGTCCGCGCCGAGGTCGAGTCCGAGCAGCAGGTCGTCCTCCGTGGACCGGGCGGTGAGCATCAGCACGGGCAGCTCCCTGGCCTCGCCGCGCAGCACCCGTACGACGTCGAGGCCGTCGGTGCGCGGCATCATCACGTCGAGGACCAGCAGATCGGGCTCCCGCTCCCGGACCCGGTCCAACGCCGCCCGCCCGTCGGCCACGACCGTGACCGAGTGTCCTTCGCGTTCGAGATAGCGCCGGACCAGCTCAGCCTGCTTCTCGTCGTCCTCTGCAACCATCACGTCAGCGCACACGCGGCCGATCGTAGGCGATCCGTGCGAAGGCCCGGCCGGGCCGTGGGCGGCCGAGCGCGCTAGCTGCCGGTCAGGGGCAGTACGGGAAAGGCGTGGTCCTGCCAGATCAGGCGGGAGGGTTCCTCCGGGTAGGCGGTGACGGCGGGACTCGTGTCGAAGAGCCGGACGAGTCGCTGCTCGGTGTCGTACGGGGGCCAGCCGGGGTCGCCGTGGGCGGCGAACGCCGTCCACGCCGCGCGCATGCGGGCGGACAGGGCCTCGGCCTCCGGCGAGGGTGCCTCACCGATCAGCATGGCCGGCCGGCCCCGGTCCAGGTTGCCGAAGACCAGCGGAACGTCGAGTCCGTGGCAGGCGCCGAGGGCGCCGCCCATGCCCGGGGCGGACCAGGTCAGCTCGTAGACGTGGGAGCGGCCGCCGGCGGCCGTGTGCGCCTGGGCGAGGTGCAGCGACGGCATGCGGAACAGCCAGTCGGAGTGCACCCGTTCGTACAGCCCCTCGGCGTCCGCCGCCGGAAAGGCGTCGCGATACCGGCGAGGACCGTCCGGGCCCGGGGCGAGGAGACGGAGGGCGGCCGCCGCCCGGTCCTCGCCCACCTCGCCGAGCAGTCCGTCGATCGCCGTGAAGAGACGCTGCTCGTCGCGGGTGTGGCCGACGAGGAGTTCGACGTCGAGGGCGGCGCCCCCGGACAGGGCCTGCCACGGTGTGACGGGGAGGATGTCGCCGTCGACGACGGGCGAGAAGGGGATCGTCCGGTACGCGGGCCGCCCCCAGCGCTCGGTCCGACGGTCCATCGTGGCGGCGAGCGCGTCACTCGCGGCGGGCAACCGGTGGGGCGGAACGCCCGACAGGTCGGTCACCGTGGGGCGCAGCCCCAGTTCGGCGGCGTTGACGGCGGCGATGTCCGCGGCGAGCTCGGGCGAGAAGAACGTGCCCTGCGCACTCTGGGCGACGGCCCGGCGGAAGAGCCCCGCCGCCCGGTCCATCGCCAGCAGTGCGGCGACCGACCCCCCGCCCGCCGACTGGCCGAAGACCGTGACCCGCCCGGGGTCGCCGCCGAAGGCCCGGATGTTGTCCCGCACCCATTCCAGAGCGGCGACCTGATCGAGCAGCCCCCGGTTGGGCGGAGCCCCCTCGATCTGCCCGAAGCCCTCCATGCCGACGCGGTAGTTGAAGGTCACGACGACCACGTCGCCGTCCCGGGCGAGGCGGCCGCCGTCGTACTCGGGGAGTCCGGACATGCCGAACACGTAGGCGCCGCCCTGGATCCACACCATCACCGGCAGACCGGCACCCGGAGTCGGCTCGGGCGACCAGACGTTGACCGTCAGCCAGTCGTCGCCCTGCGCGTCCCCCGCCAGCGCGTCCATGCCGAAGACGCCCGCCTGCGGAGGCGGCGGACCGTACGAGAGCGCCTCCCGCACCCCGCTCCAGGCCCGCGCCGGCCGCGGCGCGGCGAACCGCAGTGCGCCGACCGGGGGCTCGGCGAACGGGACGCCCAGGAAGACGGCCACTCCCGCCTCGCGCCTGCCGCGCAGCACTCCGCCCGCCGCACGGACTTCGGGCCGGGAACCCGACGACTCCGACGGTCCGGACGCGGCATCGGTCATCGGGACTACCCCCAGCCGGGTGGAGCGGGCTCGCGTGGAGCACGGACCCTTCCCATGATCCGCCGGGTCCCGATGCCTCGCCAATCATTTACGGCAGTAGCCTGCGAGTCGGCCGGGGACCGCCTCGGCGCGCTCGTACGAGGCGAAGGACGGGGGCTTCCCATGGCCGGCAGGGCCCGCACGCTCGCTCAGGTCTACCGGCACTTCGGTGAGACCGACGCCGCCAGGACATCGCCGCTGTACGCGCGCGTCGCCGTCGCCCTCGGCGAGTCCGGGGAAGCCCTGCGCGCCGTCGAGGCTGCGCCCGCGCGCAGGCGGAGCCCCGCGGTGATCCTCGCCGCCCTGCACGACCTCGCCCTCGCCGGGCTCGCCCCGGCGCTCGCCGCGGCCTACGCCGCCGCGGACCGCGACGCCGCCGCCGAGGCGGCGATCGACACGCTGGTGCGCATGACCGACCAAGTCGTGGCCGCCGCCACGCGCCGGCAGCCGAAGCCCGACGAGACCGGACGCGGCGCCGTGCTGTACCCGGCCGTGGCCGAGGCGGCGCGCCGGGCGGGCGCGCATGCGGTGGGACTGATCGACGTGGGCTGCTCGGCCGGGCTGAACCTCACGGTCGACCGCGCGGACATCAGGTACGGCAACGGACAGTCGCTGGGCGACCCGTCGTCTCCCGTACGGCTGTCGGCGTCGGTCGTGGGTGACCGGCCCCTCCCGACGCGGGCGATGCCCGAGGTCGTGGCCCGGATCGGCATCGACGCCGACCCGGCCGACGTCACGGACGCCGATGACGCCCGATGGCTGCGCGCCTGTGTGCCGCCGGACCGGCCGGAGCGGATGGCGGGGCTTGAGGCGGAGATGACCCTGGCGGCGGCGACCCCTCCGATGCTCCTGCGCGGCGACGCGATCGAGCTGATGCCCGACGCCTTCGCCCGCGTGCCCGCGGACGCGCTGCCCGTCGTCACCACGACGTGGGCGCTGTCGCGCTACCCGCTCGACAGCCGCCTGCGCTTCCTGCACCGACTCGACGAGGCGGCGGCGGACCGACCGGTCGCCTGGGTGTCGGCGGAGGGGGTGGGCGTCGCGCCCGCGATCCCCACGCTCGGCGACCGCCGCGCCTCGGGCCACAGCATCATCGGCCTGGCGCTGTTCGAAGGGGCGGCCCTGCGCGCCGAGGCCGTCGGACGCTGCTGGTCGCAGGGGCGCCTGCTGGCGTGGCTGGCGGAGTCCTAGGGTCTGCGAGGAGCGCCGCCGGCAGCCCCGGCGGGTGGCGCGGGCCCGCAGAGCGTGTGCGGGTGCGTGCGGGTGCGTGCGGGGGCGGCCTGAACACGCCTCCGTCGAACCGCAGTTCCCTACACTTGGTCATGCGCCTGACAGCGGGGGCGCTGCACCACTCCCACGAACGGACACACCCGAAGGGGGCGATCGGCGCATGACCAGGCCTGAGAGCGCGGGACACGACTACGACGTCGTCATCAGCGGAGCCAGTCTCGCCGGCAGCGCGGCGGCGACCCTGCTGGCCCGGCGCGGCGCCCGCGTCGCGCTGCTGGAACGCCGCTCGGACCCCGAGGCGTACAAGGTGCTGTGCACCCACTCCGTCACCGCCTGCGCGTACCCGGTACTGGACGAACTCGGCCTCGTCCCCGCCCTGGAGAAGGCGGGGGCCGTCCGCAACGAGGCCCGCTGGTACACCCGCTGGGGCTGGATCGAGCCGAGGGCGGCGCCCGCGGGCCCCGAGCTGCCGTACGCGTACAACATCCGGCGCAGCGTCCTCGATCCGCTGATCAGGTCGAACGCCGCCGAGACGCCCGGCGTCGACCTGCTCCTCGGCCACCGTGTCACCGGGCTCGTCACGGAGGCCGGGCGGACCGTGGGGGTGCGCGCGACGACGACGGAGGGCGAGCGCGAGATCAGGGCCCGTCTGGTCGTCGGCGCCGACGGCAAGGACTCGGCCGTGGCGAAGTTCGCCGGGGTGCCCGACCGGGAGCACGAGAACGCGCGGTTCGGCTACCTCGCGCACTTCCGCGACCTTCCGCTGCACGGCGGAATCGGTCAGACCTGGTTCCTCGAACCCGACATGGCGTACGCGTTCCCCAACGACGACGGGGTGACGGTCCTCGCCGTGCTCCCGGACAAGAAGCGGCTGCCGGCCTTCAGGGAGGACCTGGAGGGCAGCTTCCTCGACTTCGTACGCGCCCTGCCCGAGGCACCGCCCATCGACTCCGCCGAGCGTGTCTCGAAGTTCATCGGCCTGGTCGACTACCCGCTCCACAGCCGGAAGCCGACCGCGCCGGGCCTCGCGCTCATCGGCGACGCCGCCCTGACCGGCGATCCGCTGTGGGGTGTGGGATGCGGCTGGGCCCTGCAGTCCGCGCAATGGCTGGCCGAGGCGGTCGCCCCGGCGGCGACCGGCCGGGCGGACCTCGACAAGGCGCTCGCGGTGTACGCCCGCCGGCACGGACGCCGGCTGCGCGGTCACCAGTTCCTGGGCGCCGATTTCGCCAAGGCCCGTCCCTTCAACCCCCTGGAGCGGCTGATGTTCTCGGCGGCGGCGCGCGACGAGTCGGTGGCGCGGCACCTGCATCTGTTCGGCAACCGCCTGATCGGCCCCCTGCGGTTCCTGAACCCCCTGGCCGTGGCAAAGGCCTCGGCCGTGAACATCAGGCACCGCAGGGCAGTGGGGGCATCCGCACGCTGACCGGCGGTCCTGGCCGGAGCGGCGCGGCGCCCCGCTCCGGCCCGGCGCCCCGCTCCGGCGCCCCGCTCCGGCCGGGCGCCCCGCTCCGGCGCCCCGCTCCGGCCGGGCGCCCCGCTCCGGCGCCCCGCTCCGGCCGGGAGCCGACTGCGCCCGCTACAGGTCGAGCTGGTATTCGTGGGCCACGTGCGTCGGCAGGTAGCCGAGCGCGTCGTTGACGTGGCGCATGTACGGGTTGTTGTCGGCGGTGTCGGTGAGCAGGCCGCCGAGTCCGGGGTGGCGCTCGCGGGCCTCGATGATCGCGGCGGCCTTCATCCGGCGGGCCAGTCCGTGGCCCCGGTGGCCGGGCAGGACGGCCGTGCCGTAGTGCTGGGCGTCGCCGGTGCCGCTGCCGGGGACCACGAGTTCGGTGAAGCCGACGACGGAGCCGTCCGACCGGTCGACCGCGGCGACGGTGTGCAGGATCTCCCCGCGCGCCGCGACGGCCGCGGCCGCCGCCCGCATCCGCTCGACGTCCCAGACCACCGTGCCGTAGTCGACGGCGCCCATCGGCATGTCGTCCATCGCGCGGCGTGAGGTCACGTAGGTGTCGGCGAGCTCGTCGGGCACCTGCCCTTCCCACGCCGTCAACCGGTAGCCCTCGTCGTGCGGAGCTTCGGCGAGCGCGGTCAGGGCGGGGAGGTCCGCGTCGGCCAGGGCGAGCCGGGCGTAGGTCAGGCTCAGGGCGATCCGGAACCCGCGGGCGGCCAGGAAGGCGTGACCGGAACCACCCTCCTCCGCCTGGGCGATGACGCTGCGCCGCCCGTCCTCACGGGCTGCCGCCACGGCAGCCGCGAGCAGTTGGGAGCCGGCGTGCCTGCGCCGCTCGGCGGGGTGGACCTGAAGGTCCAGTTCGGCGAGGTGACGCTGGCCCTCCTTGGTGAACAGGCGGAGGAACGCGGATCCGACGGGTCTGCCGTCGGCGTCCGACGCCAGCCAGGCCAGACGGCGGCTGGAGGAGGTCTCTTCGGGGTCGGTCAGGGCGGTGATGCGGACGGACAAGCTGTCTCCGATGCTGGGGTCCGGCACGACACGGCTGTTGGGGGCAGAGTACGGACGACTCGTCACCGTGCCCGCGGCGGGGCCTCAGTCCTGGGAGGGGATGTCCAGGGCGGTCCCGTACAGACGGGAGACCTGGATCCTGATGGTCACGCGCCGGTCGGGCAGCGGCTGCTCGCCCGGGGCCGCCGCGTCGGCCGGGTCGAGGATCTCCGCCATGCCCTCCGCCACGGCGAACGACCAGACGTCCGGACCGCTGACGTGCAGCGAGGCGTGCGGATCGCGGCGCAGCTGGCGGACCTTGAGGCGGTCGGCGGTGGAGGAGACGCGCAGGACGCGCTCCTCGGCGTTCCAGTCGTAGAGGACGGTCGACAGGTGAGGGTGACCGGTGCCGCGAACGCTCGCGAGGACGCCGAACCGCTGCTGCCGCAACAGCTCCGAGAGCTCCTGATCGCCGAGTACCCGCGGTGCCGGGCCATCGTTCCGTGTGGTGCCGGTGGTGTTCTCGGTGGCGGTCTGCGGGCTCATGGGGATCAGCCTTCCGGTGGTCGGGGACGGGCGGGACGCGACGGCCCGGACATCTGCCGTTCGGGCTCACAGGAGAGACCGTAGCAGATGGTTTTGTTGCAGACTATTAGTTTCGGATCTACTGCTGAGTGCTCCGGGACCGGGTCCGGGTGCGGAACGTGCGGCGGTAGGTGTCCGGCGGGACGCCGACCGTACGGGCGAAGTGGCGGCGCAGGGTGGTGGCGGTGCCCATCCCGGTCGCCGTCGCGATCGTGTCGACGGTGTCGTCGGTGGTCTCCAGCAACTCCTGCGCATGCCGGATGCGTTGGGTGAGCAGCCACTGCAGGGGAGTGGTGCCGGTGACCGATCTGAAGTGGCGCCCCAGGTGGCGCGAGCTCATCCCGGCCTGACGGGCCAGGTCCTCCACGCTGAGCGCCTGGTCGAGGCGCTGCAGCACCCAGGGGAGCAGACCGGCCAGCGGATGGTTGCCGGGGGCGGGTACGGGAGTGGTCACGAACTGGGCCTGGCCGCCGTCACGGTGCGGAGGGACGACCAGGCGCCGGGCGATCGTGTTGGCCACGGCCGAGCCGTGGTCGAGGCGCACCAGGTGCAGGCACAGGTCCATGGCGGCGGCCTTGCCCGCGGAGGTGAGCACGCTCCCGTTGTCCACGTAGAGGACATCGGGATCCACCGTGACCTGGGGGTGGCGTCTGATCAGCTCCTCGGTGTGCGCCCAGTGCGTGGTCGCGACCCGGTCGTCGAGGAGGCCGGCTGCGGCGAGCACGAAGGCGCCCGTGCACAGAGAGGCCACGCGGGCTCCCGCCTCGTGGGCCGCCCGGACGGCGTCGACCAGTTCGGCCGGCGGGTCCTGGTCGACGTCCGCCCAGCCGGGGACGATCACGGTGTCCGCTCGTCGGAGGTGGTCGAGCCCGTGGTCGGGGTCCAGCCGGAACCGGCCGACCTGGACGGCGCTCGGACCGCAGAGCGCGAAGTCGTACCAGGGGTCGACGATGTGGGTCAGATCGGCGCCGAAGACCTCCGTCGCCAGGGACAGTTCGAAGTGGAGCATGCCGTCGGTGATGGCCAGGGCAACAGTGGTCACGTCTGGAAGTGTACGGGTCATGTCGTTCCGGACACTCGTGGGAAGGGCTGCTCCACGCCAGGATCTTCATGACGGAGCGCGGCGGACCACACGGATCCGCGGCGCGGCACTCGGCGCGGAGGAGCGGGTTCATGGGATCGGGGCAGAGGGTTGCGGTGTTCGGCGCGTACGGGCACACCGGCCGGTTCGTGGTGGCGGAGCTGGTGGAGCGGGGCTTCGTCCCCGTGCTGTCCGGCCGTGACGCCGGCAGGCTGAAGACGCTGGCGGACGGGACCGGTCTGGACGCCCGCCCGGCGACCGTGGACGACCCGGACTCGCTCGACCGGGCGCTGGCCGGTACGGCCGCCGTCATCAACTGCGCCGGGCCCTTCGCCTCGACGACCGCCCCCGTGATCGAAGCGGCCCTCCGGGCCGGGATCCCGTACCTGGACGTGGCTGCCGAACTGGAGGCCAACCTCGACACGTTCGCCCAGTACGCCGACCGGGCACGGGACGCCGGCGCGGTCGTCGTCCCCGCGATGGCCTTCTTCGGCGGCCTCGGCGACCTGCTGGCCACCGCCGCCCTGCGCGACTGGAGCAACGCCGACGAGGTGCACATCGCCTACGGCCTGAGCAGCTGGCACCCCACCGCGGGGACGCGGCTCTCGGGCGCGGTCTCCCGGGAGCGGCGCGGTGAGCGACGCCTGCGCTACACCGGCGGACAGTGGGAGTACCGTACCGACGCCCCGCCCGCCCTCACCTGGCCCTTCCCGCCGCCGATGGGCCCTCGGCCCGTGATCGGGGAGTTCACGATGGCCGACGTGGTGACCGTGCCCAGCCACCTCTCCGTCCCCGAGGTCACGACCTACATGACGGCCAACGCCGTCCAGGACATCGCGGCCCCCGGCACGCCGGCGCCGGCCGCCGCCGACGCGAGCGGGCGGTCCGACCAGACCTTCCTCGTCGACGCGCTTGTACGGCGCGGCGGCGCGGAGCGGCGGGCGGTGGCCCACGGCCGGGACATCTACGCCGTCACGGCGCCCCTCGTCGTCGAAGCCCTCGAACGCGTCCTCGCCGGCCGCATCCGCACCGTCGGCGTCGCCGCCGCCGGCGCGATCTTCGACGCTCCCGACTTCCTGCGCGCCCTCTCCCCGCACGTCACGTTCGAACTGCTCCCGTAGCGACGCGACCCCGACGTCCGACCGACACGACCCCGATCAGAGAGGACCCACACCATGACCGGACAGACGGTCGCAGCGCCGCGCGGCGGCACCTTCCTCCGGACCGCGACGGTCCTGCAGACGCTGGCCCTCTTCTTCCAGGCGTCCACCGCGGGCCTGTTGCTGAGCTCGTCGCGCGCCTACGTGCTGCACGACTACGGATCGAAGGTGATGTACGCGGCCGCCATGCTCTACGTCCTCGCCACGATCCTCGCCTGGCGCCCGGGCGGCGGATCCCCGCGCCCCATCCTGTACTCCACCGGCTTCCTGCTCCTCGCCTCGGCGCAGGTCGTCCTCGGCATCGCGCACATGGCCTCGCTGCACGTCCCCCTGGGCGTCGTGATGTTCGCCCTCAGCACCCTGGCCCTGGCCCGGTCGCTGACCCCGCGCTGACCCGCACCACCGGCCGAGGGTGCGTCGTCGCCCGGTCGGCTCGCCGGCTACAGCCAGTCCTTCTTCTTGAAGACCACGTACAGACTCGTGCACACCACCGCCATCAGCACCACAGCGAACGGATACCCGCCCGCCCAGTGCAGCTCCGGCATGTTGTCGAAGTTCATGCCGTAGATCGTTCCCACCAGCGTGGGGGCGAACAGGATGGCCGCCCACGACGAGATCTTCTTGATCTCCTCGTTCTGCTCGAAGCCCGCCTCCGCCAACGCCCGCATCTCCGCGTTCTGTTGCTGGGTCACCAGCGTCGCGTTCACCGTCAGGATCTCCGTCAGGGCCTGGCGGAAGCCGTCCACGCGTTCGCTGGTGTGGGTGACGTGGTCGGCCACGTCGCGGAGGTAGCGCTGGAGTTCCTCGTCCGTGCCGTACTTGGCGAAGCCCGCCATCAGGCCGTGCAGCATGCTCACCAACGGGCGGGTCGCGCGCTGGAACTCGACCATTTCGCGGGAGAGTTCGTAGATGCGGCGCGAGACCGCCGGGTCGCCGCCGAAGACCTCGGTCTCGATCTCGTCGATGTCGTTCTGGACCCCCGCCACCACCGGGGCGTAGCCGTCCACGACCGCGTCGAGGATCGCGTACAGGACCGCCTCCGGGCCGAGGGCCAGGAGGTCCGGGTCCTCCTCCATGCGGTGGCGGACCGCCGAGAGGTCCGGGGCCGCCCCGTGGCGGACCGTGATCACGAAGTCCCGGCCCACGAAGATGTGCAGCTCGCCGAAGTCGACCTCCTCCTGGGCGTCCAGGTAGCGGGCCGCGCGCAGGACCACGAAGAGCGTGTCCCCGTACCGCTCCAGCTTCGGACGCTGATGCGCCTCGAGCGCGTCCTCGACCGCCAGCTCATGGAGGTCGAACTCGCCCGCCAGCGAGTGCAGTTCGGACTCCGTCGGGCGGTGCAGACCGATCCACGCCATGCCGTCCGGGTACTCGCGCAGCTGGCGGAACGTCTCGGCCAGCGTCGCGGGGGAGGCCACCTTGCGTCCGTCCCGGTAGAGCGTCGCCTGCACCACGCTCGGACGGTCCGCCGGCTCGGGACCGGGTCCGGACGGCTGCGGCTCCGGACGCTGCGCCGCCGGGGGTTCCGGCTGGCGGCGCCAGGATGCGCGGGGGCGGCGATCCGACATCGTGGGGTCCATCTCCGTATGCATGATCGGGGCCAGTGGCTCCCAGGAAGGATATACGGGGCGAATTCGAGCGGCTCGGCGGCAGCAGCCCCATGAGCCCCGGGCCGGACATCCTCATTGCGGACCATCCCTGTCCGCAAGCCCGAGTAGCGTGCCCACATGGCCTCCACCTCCACGAACCCGGTCCTCTCCACCCGCGCCCTGGGCCGTGCCACGCTGGCCCGCCAGCTCCTCCTGGAGCCCGCCGCGCTCTCCGCCGAGGACGCCGTCTCCCACCTCCTCGGCCTCCAGGCGCAGAACACCAAGCCGCCCTACCACGCCCTCGCCGCCCGGCTCGCCGGCTTCCGGCCCGAGCACCTGTCCGACCTCATGGAGTCCCGCGCGGTCGCCCGGATCGTCACCATGCGCTCCACCATCCACACCCACACCGCCGACGACGTGCTCACCCTGCGGCCCCTCGTCCAGGCCGCCCGCGACCGCGAGCTGACCATGTTCCGCAAGGGCCTCGGCGGCGTCGACCTCGACCGCCTCGCCGCCCTCTCCCGGGAGCTCGTCGAGGAGGCACCCCGTACCCCCAAGGAGATCCGCGAGGCCCTCCTCGTCCACTGGCCCGACGCCGACCCCCAGTCGCTCTCGGTCGCCGCCCGCTGCCTCCTGCCGCTCGTCCAGGTCACCCCGCGCGGACTCTGGCGGCGGAGCGGGCAGGTCCGCCTCACCACCGCCGAGAACTGGCTCGGCCGCCCCGCCGAACCCGCCCCCGCCCCCGACGCGACCGTCCTGCGCTACCTCGCCGCCTTCGGCCCCGCCTCCGTCAAGGACATGCAGACCTGGTGCGGTCTCACCCGGCTCCGCGACGCCTTCGAGCGCCTGCGCCCCCAGCTCCTCGCCTTCCAGGACGAGCACGGCGTCGAACTCTTCGACCTCCCCGACGCCCCCCGCCCCGACGCGGACACCCAGGCCCCTCCGCGCTTCCTCCCCGAGTACGACAACCTCCTCCTCTCCCACGCCGACCGGACCCGCTTCGTCTCCGCCGCGGCCAGGAGCCGTACCTGGAAGGGGAACCAGGCCTTCTCCGTCTTCCTCCTCGACGGCCTCGTCGCCGGGCTCTGGCGCCTGGAGGAGACCAAGGAGCGCACGACGACGACCGTCCAGCCCTTCGGCCGTACGACCAAGGCCCAGCGTGCCGCCCTGACGGAGGAGGCCGAGCGCATGGCGGGGGCCGGAGTACTGGGCGCCGAGGGAGTTCCGTTCGCGGTCGAGTTCGGTGTCGTGGACGCGTAGCTGGCCCGAAGGCCCCCTTACGGCAGCAGCCCCGCCCTCCGCGCCGCCACCACCGCCTCCAGGCGTGTGTGGGCCCCCAGCTTCCGCATCGTCGAGCGCAGATAGCCCTTCACCGTCTCCGCGCGCAGCCCCAGCCTCTCCGCCGCCACCGCGTTCGTCGCCCCCGTCGCCACCGCCGCGAGGACATCCACCTCGCGCGGTGTCAGCGACACGTCCGCCGGACGCCGCGGGCCCGCCGAGGCCGTCTCCAGGCGGCCGCACACCGCCATGAGACGGGCCCGCAGCTCCGGGTCCGCGATCCGCGGGGCCAGTTCGCGCAGCTCGCCGTGCGCCTGGCGGACCTCCTCCCACGACGGCGACGGCACCCCGTCCGGTCCCCGCCCCGGCCCCGCTCCGAGCCCCGGCCCCGCTCCGAGCCCCGGCCCCCCTCCGAGCCCGAGCCCCGAGCCCGTCCCGAGACCCGGCCCCGCTCCGACCCCGAACCCCGAGCCCGGCGCCCGTTCCCGCAGCTCGTCCCGGACCGCCAGCGCCTGCTCCACGTCCCTGGCCGCCGACACCACCGCGTCGAGGACACGCTCGCCCAGCGGCAGCGCGTCCCGCAGCGCCCCGTACAGAACTCCCCGCACCTTCCGCCGTACGACCACGGGCACCGCGATCACCGAGCGGAGCCCCTCCGCCGAGACCGGACCGTCGTACTCGTGCGTGATGTGCCGCGCCGACGGATAGTCGACGACCGCGCAGGGCCGCGACAGCGCCACGCACTTCCCGCCCAGGCCGCTGCCCGTCGAGATCGCGAGCCCCCGCAGGGCGGGCGTCAGCGCTCCGCTCAGCTCCTCGATCCGCAGCCGGCGGCCGTCGTGCAGGAGGCCGCCGAAGACGACGGTGAGGCCGGTGGTGCGGCGCATCCGCACCAGCGCCGCCCGCAACTCCACCGATTCGATCCGCTCGGGCACGCGACCACTCCTTCACCCCCGAACGGGGGTAGTGAGACCTGGGTCACTGATTACACGATGTCCGTGACCGGAACCGCAACGAGGAGGACACATGACGGCCACCACCGCGACGGAGAGGTTCCGGGCAGCCCGCGACTTCCTGCTCCGGCATCGCGAGGACTACGAGACGGCCTACGAGGGCTTCGCCTGGCCCCGCCCCGACCGGTTCAACTGGGCCCTCGACTGGTTCGACGTCATCGCGGCCGGCAACGACAGGACCGCGCTGCACATCGTCGAGGAGGACGGCGCCGAGACGCGGCTGAGCTTCGCCGAGATGTCCGCCCGCTCGCACCGGGCCGCCAACTGGCTGCGCGCACAGGGCGTACGGGCCGGTGACCGGATCATCGTCATGCTCGGCAACCAGGCCGAGCTGTGGGAGACCGCGCTCGCCGCGATGAAGCTGCGGGCCGTCGTCATCCCCGCCACCCCGCTCCTCGGCCCCGCCGATCTGCGCGACCGCGTCGAACGCGGCCGCGCCCGGCACGTGATCGTGCGCGCCGAGGACACCGCCAAGTTCGACGACGTGCCGGGGGAGTACACCCGGATCGTGGTCGGGGGCGAGCGCGCGGGCTGGATTCCCTACGAGGGCGCGTACGCGGAATCCGAGAGCTTCGAGCCCGACGCCGTCACCCGTGCCGACGACCCGCTGATGCTGTACTTCACCTCCGGCACCACCGCCCGCCCCAAGCTGGTCGAGCACACCCACACCTCGTACCCCGTGGGTCATCTCGCCACCATGTACTGGATCGGCCTCAAGCCCGGCGACGTGCACCTGAACATCTCCTCACCGGGCTGGGCCAAGCACGCCTGGTCCAATCTCTTCGCGCCGTGGAACGCCGAGGCGACCGTCTTCATCCACAACTACGCGCGCTTCGACCCGGCGCGCCTCATGGCCGAGATGGAGCGGAACGGCGTCACCAGCTTCTGCGCGCCACCGACCGTCTGGCGCATGCTCATCCAGGCCGACCTGACGCAGCTGAAGCAGCCGCCGCGCGAGGTCGTCGCGGCCGGCGAGCCGCTCAACCCCGAGGTCATCGAGTCCGTACGCCGGGCGTGGGGGGTCACCATCCGCGACGGCTTCGGCCAGACGGAGACCGCCGTCCAGGTCTCCAACAGCCCGGGCCAGCACCTGAAGGAGGGCTCGATGGGGCGTCCGAGCCCGGGCTTCCGGGTCACGCTCGTCGACCCGGTGAGCGGGAAGGCGGACGTCGAGGAGGGCGAGATCTGCCTCGACCTGTCGAACGACCCGGTCGGCCTGATGACCGGCTACCACGGCGACCCCGAGCGCACGGCCGAGGCCATGGCGGGCGGCTACTACCGCACCGGCGACATCGGCTCCCGCGACGCCGAGGGGTACATCACCTACGTCGGCCGCGCCGACGACGTCTTCAAGGCCAGCGACTACAAGATCAGCCCCTTCGAGCTGGAGAGCGCGCTCCTGGAGCACGAGGCGGTGGCAGAGGCGGCCGTCGTCCCGGCCCCCGATCCGCTGCGGCTCGCCGTCCCGAAGGCGTACGTCGTCCTCGCGGAGGGCTGGGAGCCGGGGGAGGAGACGGCACGGGCCCTCTTCGCCCACTCGCGCGCGGTGCTCGCCCCGTACAAGCGGCTGCGGCGCATCGAGTTCGCCGAGCTGCCGAAGACGGTCTCGGGGAAGATCCGCCGGATCGAGCTGCGCGAGCGTACGGCGAAGGGCGAGGGCACGGAGTACACGGAAGGGGACCTCGCATGAGCCTCTCCTACGCGCACGGCGCGGGCCCCACCCCGCTCCTCGGCGACACGATCGGAGCGAACCTCGACCGGGCCGTCGCGACCTGGCCGGAGCGCGAGGCGCTCGTCGACGTGCCGACCGGACGCCGCTGGACCTACGCCCGGTTCGGCGCGGACGTCGAGCGGCTGGCGGACGCGCTGCTCGGCAGCGGGGTGGCCAAGGGCGACCGGGTGGGGATCTGGGCGGTGAACTGCGCCGAGTGGGTGCTCGTCCAGTACGCCACCGCCCGCATCGGCGCCGTGATGGTCAACATCAACCCGGCCTACCGCGCCCATGAGCTGGAGTACGTGCTCCGGCAGGCGGGGATCTCGATGCTCTTCGCCTCGCTGACGCACAGGACGAGCGACTACCGGGCGATGGTCGAGCAGGTCGAGGGCAACTGCCCGGAGCTGCGGGAGACCGTCTACTTCGGCGACGCCGGCTGGGACGCCCTGCTCGCCCGTACGGCCGGAGAGCTGCGCCCCGCGGCGCTCTCCTGCGACGAACCCGTCAACATCCAGTACACCTCGGGCACGACCGGCTTCCCCAAGGGAGCGACCCTCTCCCACCACAACATCCTCAACAACGGCTATTTCGTGGGCGAGATGATCGCCTACTCGGAGCAGGACCGGATCTGCATCCCGGTGCCCTTCTACCACTGCTTCGGCATGGTGATGGGAAACCTGGCGGCGACCTCGCACGGCGCCTGCATGGTGATCCCCGCCCCGTCGTTCGACCCCGCGGCCACGCTCCGCGCGGTCCAGGAGGAGCGGTGCACCTCGCTGTACGGCGTGCCGACGATGTTCATCGCCGAGCTGAACCTCCCCGACTTCGCCTCGTACGACCTCTCCTCCCTGCGCACGGGGATCATGGCGGGCTCGCCCTGCCCCGTGGAGGTGATGAAGCGGGTCGTCGCCGAGATGAACATGGCGGAGGTGTCCATCTGTTACGGCATGACGGAGACCTCGCCCGTCTCCACCCAGACGCGCCGCGAGGACGACCTGGAGCGCCGGACGGGGACGGTCGGCCGCGTCATGCCGCACGTGGAGGTGAAGATCGTCGACCCGGCCACCGGCCTCACCCTGGAGCGCGGGGAGGCGGGCGAGCTGTGCACCCGCGGCTACAGCGTGATGCTCGGCTACTGGAACGAGCCGGACAAGACCGCCGAGGCGATCGACGCGGGCCGCTGGATGCACACCGGCGACCTCGCGGTGATGCGCGAGGACGGCTACGTCCAGATCGTCGGCCGCATCAAGGACATGATCATCCGCGGCGGGGAGAACGTGTACCCGCGCGAGATCGAGGAGTTCCTGTACGGGTACGAGAAGATCGCCGACGTCCAGGTCGTCGGTGTCCCCGACCCCCGCTACGGCGAGGAGATCCTGGCCTGCGTGATCCCGCGCGACCCCGCCGATCCGCCGAGCCTGGACGACATCGCCGCGTACTGCCGTGACCGGCTGGCGCACTACAAGATCCCGCGCCGGGTGGAGATCCTCGCCGAGTTCCCGATGACGGTGAGCGGGAAGGTGCGGAAGGTGGAGCTGCGGCAGCGGTACGGGTGAGGGCGGCGCCCGCGCGAAGGACGGGCCCGCGCGCCGGGCCGGAGGCGCCCCGGGCCGGCGCCCGGTGGGGTCACGGGGAGGGCGCTCGCTCCGGGGCCGAAGCTCGTTGCTGCGGCGGCGGGACGGCGCGGGGTGCGGGCGCCGCCGCCAGCTCGCGGCGCATGCAGACGCGGGGCCAGGTCGCCAGACCGTGGGCGGCCTCCGCCTGCTGGATGGCGCGCAGGCCTGCGGTGAGCTCCGGATCGGACTCGGCGAGCGGACGGAAGCCGAGACGGGCGTAGTACGGGGCGTTCCAGGGGACCTCGGTGAAGGTCGTCAGGGTCAGCGCCGTGAGACCCCACCCGGCCGCCTCCGCGGCGAGGTGCTCGATGAGCGCACGCCCGATGCCCCGGTGGGCGGCGTCGGGGTGTACGGAGACCTGCTCGATGTGGGCGGCACCGTCGACGGTGTCGGCCAGCAGGTAGGCGACCGGGTGGCCGGCCTCGTCGGCGGCCACCCAGGCGCGTCCGGCCAGGCGGTAGGCGTCCAGGACGTCCAGCGGCAGGGGCTCGTCGTCGGCGATGACCGCCATGCCCAGGTGACGGAAGGGTTCGCCCGCGGCGCGCTCGATGTCCTGGAGCAGCGGGAGTTCGGCCGGTGCGGCCGCTCTGATGCGCATACGACGAGTATGGCGCGCGACCTCAGTCCGAGCCGCCTCCGCCTCCGCTTCCACCGCTGGACTCGCCGCCGCTCCCGCCGGCCGCGTCCCCTCCGCCGAACCAGCCGCGGCCGGTCGCGTAGCCGTCCGAGCCCCCGCCCCGGCCGAGCAGCCCGCCGTCACGGGAGAACCGGGGCAGGAAGAGGGCGAGCGCGGGGTCACCGTAGAGGGCGACGTACAGCAGCACCAGGTTGCCGTCCGTCACCTCGCGCCGATGCGCGGGCAGCGGGTGCCGCCGGCGGAGTCCGGCGAGGAGCCGGCGGGCGGCGCGGGTCGTCGGCGGCAGGAAGAGCAGGGCGAGCGCGGCACCGGCCGTTACGGCGCCGAGGGCGAGCGCGAGCGCGAGCCCCGCGCCCGACGGGCCGGTGACGACCAGGCCCGTCACCACCGTGACCACCGTGCCCACGAGCAGCGTGCGCGCGACGAGCAGGCGCCCCTGCGGGCGGAGCAGCCCCTCCCGGCCGAGCTCGGCCCGCAGCGCGTCCACCGCCCGCCGGGCCTGGGGCTGCGACGCCAGGACTCGCAGCCCCAGGGCACGGCGCAGCGAGCCGTGCACGCCCAGCTGCACGGGGTCACGGGTCCGGCCGGGGCCGCCGTTGGCCCGAATCGTTCCCTTGCGGCCGGCCGCGACCGCCCCGCGCTGATGCAGCGCGACAAGGGCCACGACGACCGCCGCCCGCCGCCCGCCCCTGAGCAACGCCAGTGCCTGTGGGGCGAGTTCGGTCCGCTGCGGGCTGCGCGTTCGCAACAGGACGAGTGCGCACAGCAGTTGTGCGCAGGACGCGCCGATGAACCACCATGTGTCCGCCCCCATGACGCAACACCCCCCGAGGGAGTTGTGCCCGGCGGGGGCTGATCATCACGCGTGAATGGCCGAAATCTGAGGTTAATTTGAGCTGAGGACCGGCTTCGGGCGTGACGACCGCTAGGGCGTGTTGCGAAAGTCCCGCCTGCCCCGCGACGCCTGGCACGCACGCTCGCTGCGTTGTCGGGGTCGTCCGAGTACGCCCGGTACGAGGGCGACCCTCCGCCTTGCGATCGCACGCACCAGACGCCGCGGGGCCCGCCCTCCGGGCGAACGGCGCTACTTTCGCAACACGCCCTAGGCGCCGGTGGTGATCAGTTCGTCGGCCGGGGTGTTGACGGGCTGCGGCGTGCCGGTGAGGTCCAGGACGAAGAGCGGTATGCCGAGCTCGTCCGCGCGGGACCGGGCTTCCGGGGTGTAGCCGGCGAGGGAGAAGAACACGCTCACCGCCGCGTTGCTGAGGCCGTTGAGCCAGAGGCACTCGACGGCCCGCAGGGCGGCGGGGCGGGTGCTCGGGTCGACCTGGGCGACGAGTCCGGGGGCCCGGAGGTCGACCCCGGACGCGGACCGCTCCTCGGGCTGGACGACGTCCCGGAACCCCAGCCAGCGCAGGTACCCGGCCGAGGTGGCGACCGCGTCCCTGGCCGTACGGATGGTCATGGGCCGGAACGAGGGCCTCGGCGGGGCCGGGTGTGCGGCGGTGGGCGGCAGCGGGATGTGCGCGGGGTAGCGCTCGGCGAAGGAGCGGTGCCCGTTCGTTCCGGGGGTGGCGTGGGCGCGGCTCTCGGAGGGCCCGTCCGGGTCGCCGCTGCCGCCGGTACCGCCCGCGCGGCCCCGTGCCGTATCCCCGGTGCCGTCGGCGTCGCCGATCCCGCGGGTGTCGCCCGGGTCGCCGATCCCGCCGGGACCGCCCGGGTCGCCGCTGCCGCCGCCGGTGCCGCCGCTGCCGCCGGGGTCGCCGCCGGCGCCGCCCGTGTCGCCCGTCGTGCTCCTCGGTGTGAACCAGCCGCCCGGTGCCGATTCCGCGTCCCCGAGTGCCTCGGCTCCCGTTCCGCGGCCGGTCCCGTGGTCGGTCTCCGGCCACCCGTCCAGGGCGGCGGCGTCCGTGGCCGGGCCCGCGCCCCGGCCGCGCGGCCAGGCGCCCGCGGCGTCCGCGCCGTGGCCCGTGGCGCCGCCCGCGGCCGTACCGGCCGTCGTACCCGGTCCCAGGCCCGTACCGCCGCCCGCCGGGGATCCGCCGTCCGGCGGGGTCACGGGAACGCGCAGGACGGTGCCGCAGCTGCAGCCGAGCTCCGGGTGGGGCCATTCGTCCTCGCGGCCGCATGCGGCGCAGCGGACCGTGACCCACTCGTCCGTCCAGTTGCGGTGCGTGACCGGCTCGCCCGTCGCCCCCGTGAGCAGCGGCGGCACCACCGGGGTGCCGCACGCGCAGGGGAAGACGGGAGCCGCGTACGGCTGCGTACGGAGGCATTCCGGGCACCGCACCGGAACCGAGTCACCCACACCGAACCCCACGCCGAACCCCCTGTCTTCCCGACCCCATCGTCCACCAATCCGCCACGCGAGGGGAGTGAGTTCGGCCAACGTCCGACCCCACTCCCTTGACGACTCTCGACCCCCCGACCTACATTGCTTCCACATAGTAGAACAATACTTCCGCAATACGGAAACGAGCCCACGAGCCGGTGGCGCATCCGTTTCCGCCTGGCCGAAGCAGGAGCCCTCCATGCCTCGTATGACCGCCGCCGCAGCGGCCGTTGAGATCCTCAAGCGCGAAGGCGTCACCAACGCGTTCGGCGTGCCCGGCGCGGCGATCAACCCCTTCTACCGGGAGCTCAAGAACGTGGGCGGTATCGCCCACACCCTCGCCCGCCACGTCGAGGGCGCCTCCCACATGGCCGAGGGCTACACCCGTGCCAAGGCGGGCAACATCGGTGTCTGTATCGGTACCTCCGGCCCCGCCGGAACCGACATGATCACCGGCCTGTACTCCGCGATCGCGGACTCGATCCCGATCCTGTGCATCACCGGCCAGGCCCCGGTCTCGAAGCTCCACAAGGAGGACTTCCAGGCCGTCGACATCGCCACGATCGCCAAGCCCGTCACCAAGGCCGCCACCACGGTCCTGGAGGCCGCGCAGGTCCCCGGCGTCTTCCAGCAGGCCTTCCACCTGATGCGCTCGGGCCGTCCCGGCCCGGTCCTCATCGACCTGCCGATCGACGTCCAGCTGACCGAGATCGAGTTCGACCCGGAGACCTACGAGCCGCTGCCGGTCTACAAGCCGCAGGCCACCCGCGCGCAGGCCGAGAAGGCCCTGAACTTCCTCCTGGAGTCCGAGCGCCCGCTGATCGTCGCCGGCGGCGGCATCATCAACGCCGACGCCTCCGACCTGCTGGTCGAGCTCGCCGAGCTGACGAACATCCCCGTCATCTCCACCCTCATGGGCTGGGGCACCATCCCGGACGACCACGAGCTGGCCGCCGGCATGGTCGGCGTCCAGACCGCGCACCGCTACGGCAACGCGACCTTCCTGGAGTCGGACTTCGTCCTGGGCATCGGCAACCGCTGGGCCAACCGTCACACCGGTTACAACATGGAGGCCTACACCAAGGGCCGGAAGTTCGTCCACGTCGACATCGAGCCCACCCAGCTCGGCAAGATCTTCGCCCCGGACTACGGCATCGCCTCCGACGCCAAGGCCGCCCTGGAGCTCTTCGTCGCGATCGCCAAGGAGTGGAAGGCCGCGGGCAAGCTCCCCGACTTCTCCGCCTGGGCCGCCTCCGCGCAGGAGCGCAAGGCCACCCTTCAGCGCCGGACGCACTTCGACAACATCCCGATGAAGCCGCAGCGCGTCTACGAGGAGATGAACAAGGCCTTCGGCCCGGACACGCGCTACGTCACCACCATCGGTCTCTCGCAGATCGCCGCCGCGCAGTTCCTGCACGTCTACAAGCCGCGCCACTGGATCAACTGCGGCCAGGCCGGCCCGCTCGGCTGGACCATCCCGGCCGCGATCGGTGCCGCCACCGCGGACCCGGAGACCCCGGTCGTCGCGCTCTCCGGCGACTACGACTTCCAGTTCATGATCGAGGAGCTGGCGGTCGCCGCCCAGCACAAGGTCCCCTACGTCCACGTCCTCGTGAACAACGCCTACCTGGGTCTGATCCGTCAGGCGCAGGGCGGCCTGGGGATCAACTTCGAGGTCAACCTCGAGTTCGAGAACATCAACACCCCGGAGATCGGCGTCTACGGCGTCGACCACGTCAAGGTCGCCGAGGGCCTGGGCGTCAAGGCCATCCGCGTCGAGGACCCGAGCAAGCTGGGCGAGGCGCTGGAGCAGGCCAAGAAGATGGCCGTCGAGTTCCAGGTCCCGGTCGTCGTCGAGGCGATCCTGGAGCGCATCACCAACATCGCGATGAGCAAGACGGTCGACATGAGCGACGTCACCGAGTTCGAGGAGCTCGCGACGGAGCCCGGCCACGCGCCGACCGCGATCAAGGCCCTGAAGGTCTGATCCGCACCGCCACCGAACGGCCCCCGCCCCGAGAGCACCGGAGCGGGGGCCGCTTCATGTCCGGTCGTCCTGTGCCCGGACCAGCGCCGCCCCGGCCTCCGTCCAGTCGTAGAGGACCGAGCGGCCCGCCCTCCTCCGCCGTACGAGCCGGGCGTCGAGCAGCACCTTCAGATGCCGCCCCACCGACCCCAGTCCCTGCCCCGTCAGCGCCACCAACTGGCTCGTGGACAGCGGCGATTCCAGGCGTACGAGCACTCCGGCCCGTGCGCTCCCGAGCAGCGTGCCGAGTGCCTCGGGCACGGCCGGGCCGTCCGTCCCGGCCAGGGCGCCGGCGCACGGGTAGACGATCGCGAACCGCTCCGTACCCTCCCAGGACACCCACCCCCGGCTCGGAGTCACCGGCACGAAGAGCAGCCGCGCTCCGGTGGCCGAACGCGGGGGAAAGGCACGGGCGTTGACCTGGAGCCGTCCTTCGCCCAACCAGCGCGTCCGCCCCGGGTTCAGCTCGTCCAGCGCGGCCGCCCAGCCCTCCCGGGTCAGCCGCGCCGTCCGCGCCAGCACATCGGCCTCCAGGATCCGCCGTCGCCGGGGCCAGGTCGGCAGGACCGTCTCCCGCCACACCCAGGTGAGCAACTCCGCCATCCGGTGCGGGAGATCGGTCGCCGAGGCCAGCGGCTCGGGGACCGGGCCGCCGAGCGACACCGCCAGGTCCGCCAGGGCGGCAGCGGGCGGTGTCTCGCGGATCCGGGTCAGCTCCTCCTCGAAGCTCCGCTCGCCGTCGCCCCTCGGCGTGGGGGTCACGAAGTCGGCGTTCCACGTGGTCCCGAGCGCGGCCGGGACGAGCAGGGCGTCGAGCGGCTCGGACGCCAACCGGGCCCGGTAGGCGGGCAGATGGGCCTCCAGCCACGCCCGCTCGCCCGGGTGGGCGGCCATCCTGAGGTCCAGCGTCTGGAGCGCGGCGGTCGCCTCGGCCAGCGGCGAGAGCAGGAACCTGCTCCCCGCGAGCGCGTCCGCGTCGATCCGCCACCAGCCCATGATCCGCCCCACCCCTTGTTTCGCGTCTGTGCGAAACAATAACGGCCCTCCCGTCGGCCCCCGCAGACTCCGCCGCATGCGCAGCTACCGAGACCTCTTCCGTACAGCCGAGTTCACCCCTCTCTTCCTCACCGGCTCCGTCCAGGTCGCCGCCCAGACGGTGGCCGGGCTCGGACTGGCCACTCTCGTCTACAGCCGGACCGGTTCCCCGCTCCTCTCCTCCCTCGCGCTCTTCGGGCCCTCGCTCGCCCAGCTCCTCGGTGCCGCCACGCTCCTCTCGGCCGCCGACCGGCTCCCGCCACGCGCCGCGCTCGCCGGGATGGCACTGTTCTTCGCCGCGGGCAGCGCGGCGACGGCCGTGCCCGGGCTGCCGATCGGGGTGGTCTTCGCGATCCTGCTCGCCCAGGGACTCGTCGGCTCCGTCGGCGGCGGGGTGCGCTACGGGCTGCTCGGCGAGGTCCTTCCGCGCGAGGGCTACCTGCTGGGCCGGTCGGTGATGAACATGGCGACCGGCGGATGCCAGATCGCCGGGTTCGCGGCCGGCGGGCTGCTCGTCGCACTGCTCTCACCGCGCGGCACCCTGCTCGTCGGCGCCGCCCTCTACCTCGTCGCGGCCCTCGTCGCCCGCCTCGGCCTCACCCGGCGCGCCCCGCGCGCCACCGGCCGCGCCTCCGCCGCCGCGACCTGGCGCACGAACCGGCGGCTCCTGTCCTCCCGCGCCCGCCGTCGCGTCTACGTCGCGCTGTGGGTGCCCAACGGGCTGATCGTGGGCTGCGAGTCGCTCTTCGTGCCGTACGACCCCGAGCGCGCCGGGCTGCTCTTCGCCTGCGGCGCGCTCGGGATGCTGGCGGGGGACACGGTCCTGGGCCGGTTCGTCCCGAGCGGGCTCCGCGGCCGGCTCGCCGCCCCGCTCCAGGCGCTCCTGGCCGCCCCGTTCCTGCTCTTCGCCCTGAACCCGGGACTGCCGCTCGCCCTCGCCGCCGTGACGGTCTCGGCGGTCGGCTACGGCGCGAGCCTGCTGTACCAGGAGCGGCTCCTGGCCCTCGTGCCGGACGAGCTGAGCGGTCACGCCCTCGGGCTGCACTCCTCGGGCATGCTCGCCCTCCAGGGGCTGAGCGCGGCGCTGGCCGGCACCGTCGCCCAGTTCACCTCGCCACGGACGGCGATGGTGGTGCTCGCCCTCGCCTCGCTCGCGGTCACGCTGACGCTCGCCCTCACCGAGGGGCCTTCGAGCGGACCACGACGGTCTCCTCGCAGGGCCCGTCAGCGAACAGCTTGAGCGCCTCCACCTCGTCCTTGTCGGCGCTCAGGCCCCAGCGCAGCTTGGTGCCCACCCACTCGGCGACGTAGCGGCAGTACTGGGTGGAGGCCGACGGCACCCAGTCGGCCGGGTCACGGCCCGCCTTGTCCTTCTGGCTGCGGGCGGTGACGGCGACGAGCGTGCCGGACGCGCCCTGGTCGTTGGCGTACTTCTCGCGCCGGGCCGTGGTCCAGGCCGAGGCGCCCGACTCCCAGGCCTCGCCGAGCGGAACGACGTGGTCGACGCGGAGCGCGGCGGGGTCGGTGACGGTCTGGCCGTCGTAGTACGAGGTCCACCTGCCGCCCGTCAGGACGCAGCCGGTGCCGGTCTTCGGGGCGTCCACGGCCTCGTCCAGGAGGACCTCCGCGCGGGTGTCGCAGCCGTCCGCGGGGTCGAGGCCGGCGTTCCAGTGGGGGAAGGCGGAGTCCTTGTAGCCGGCGGGGTCTTCGGAGGCCTCCGTGAGATCGGCGAGGGCGTCGGGGAAGAGGACGACGTTCGCCGAGAGCGCGGGGGAGGGGGCGGCGAGCGGGGACAGGATGAGCGCCAGCGGGGTCAGGCCCCGCACCAGGTTCTTGATCACGTGCGACTGGATAGCGGCGGGGGAGGGGCGCATGGAGGGCGAATCGCGGTGCGCTCGCCCGAGCGGGTGTGGATCTTCACCGCAGAAACGATGCGCTGGGGCGCCGGTCCCGACGGGACGCGAAAGAGCGCGGAACCAGGGACCGTAAACCTGGTTCCGCGCTCTCGTTGTGCCCGCCCGACGGTGCGAGGCTGGCGCGACAGGACGTTCGCGCCGCCGGGCGGAGTCTTGGGGGGAGGTGGGGCGTTGGGACCGCGGCGACGGCGACGGATGGCCCGGGAACCCTTCCTTCAGGTCAAGAAGGGTCCTGGTCCGCCCTTACCACCGCACTGGCTCGTCGCCGCCGCGGTCCTCACGCTGTCCGTACCGCCGGCCACCCCTCATCCGGGCCGTCGGTCCGGACGGCGTACGGCATCTGACCTCCCGTCATATGCCGTACGCGGTCTGGATACCGCCGTGGATCAGTCCTCGCGCAGGGCGCTGACCGCCTCGGCCACGCGCTTGCCGTAGTCCGCGTCGGCGGCGGCGAAGTGCGCGATGTTCTTCTCGATGACGTCCTCGCGGGAGACCTGGGACAGCCCGCCGGCGATGTTGGCGACCAGGCGGTCCTTCTCGGCCTCGGACATCAGGCGGTAGAGCTCGCCGGCCTGGAAGAAGTGGTCGTCCTTGGCGTGCTCGGGCGCCGCGTGGGTGCCGGTCCAGCCGTGGATGGCCAGCGGGGCGGCGAGCGCCTCGTCGGTCTGCGAGGGGCCGGAGTACGAGTTGGGCTCGTAGTTCTTGTCGTGGCGCGAGCCCTGACGGGTGGCCATGAGGCCGTCGCGGCCGTAGTTGTCGGCGACGGTCGCCTTCGGGGCGTTCACCGGCAGCTGGGTGTGGTTGACGCCGAGGCGGTAGCGGTGGGCGTCCGCGTAGGCGAAGAGGCGACCCTGGAGCATCTTGTCCGGCGAGGGGCCGATGCCCGGGACGAAGTTGTTCGGGGAGAACGCGGCCTGCTCGACCTCGGCGAAGACGTTGTCCGGGTTGCGGTCGAGCACCAGACGGCCCACGCGCTGCAGCGGGTAGTCGGCGTGCGGCCACACCTTGGTGAGGTCGAACGGGTTGAACCGGTACTCTGCGGCCTCGGCGGCCGGCATGACCTGGACGTACAGGGTCCACGAGGGGTTCACACCGCGCTCGATGGCCTGCAGCAGGTCGGTCTGGTGCGAGTTCGCGTCCTTGCCGACGGTCTCGGCGGCCTGCTCGGCGGAGAGCGAGCGGATGCCCTGGTTCGTCTTGAAGTGGTACTTGACGAAGAAGGCCTCACCCTTCTCGTTGGTCCACTGGTACGTGTGCGAGCCGTAGCCGTTCATGTGACGGTACGAGGCCGGGATGCCGCGGTCGCCCATGAGCCAGGTGATCTGGTGCGTCGCCTCGGGGGCGTGCGCCCAGAAGTCCCAGACGTTGTCCGGCTCCTGCTTGCCCGTGAAGGGGTCGCGCTTCTGGGAGTGGATGAAGTCGGGGAACTTGATCGGGTCCTTGATGAAGAACACCGGGGTGTTGTTGCCGACGAGGTCGTAGTTGCCCTCTTCGGTGTAGAACTTCAGGGCGAAACCGCGCGGGTCACGGACGGCGTCCGCGCCGCCGAGCGAGTCGGCCACGGTGGAGAAGCGGATGAACGTCTCGGTCCGCTTGCCGACCTCGGAGAGGAAGGCGGCCTTGGTGAAGCCGGTGACGTCGTCGGTGACCTCGAAGTACCCGTACGCGCCGGAGCCGCGGGCGTGGACCACGCGCTCCGGGATCCGCTCACGGTTGAAGCGCGCGAGCTTCTCCAGGAGGTGCTGGTCCTGGAGGAGGATGGGGCCACCGACGCCGGCGGTGGCGGAGTTCTGGTTGTCGGCGACGGGGGCGCCGGACTCGGTCGTAAGCACGCGCTTCGACATCGTGACCTTCCGTACGGGAGCTGCACTGGTGACGGTGTCAGGAGCGTAAGGAGCAGCTGAAGCGAACGTCAACAGTTTGTTGAAAACGAAGGAGGGTGTTCCGGGCGGCGGCGGCGCCTGGGCGCGACAGGACAGGTTGTCAGCGCCGCCGCCGACCGGAAGTCTGGGGCCCCGTGACGGGGCGCGGGGTCAGACCTGCTGGCCGGAGAGGCGCTCGACGGCGCGCAGCAGGGCCGAGTGGTCCAGGCCGCCGTCGCCCTGCGCACGCAGGGAGGCGACGAGCTGGGCGACGACGGCACCGACCGGGAGGGCCGCACCGACGTTGCGGGCGGCGTCGGTGACGATGCCCATGTCCTTGTGGTGCAGGTCGATCCGGAAGCCGGGCTTGAAGTCCCGGTTCAGGAAGTTGTCCTTCTTGCGGGTCAGGACCGTGGAGCCGGCCAGACCGCCGTTGAGGACGTCCAGGGCAGCCTGGAGGTTCACGCCGGACTTCTCCAGGAAGACCACGGCCTCGGCGCACGCCTGGATGTTGACGGCGACGATGAGCTGGTTGGCCGCCTTCACGGTCTGGCCGGAGCCGTGCGGACCGCAGAGCACGATGACCTTGCCGAGGGCCTCCAGGATCGGCAGCGCCTCGTCGAAGTCGGCCTGCTCGCCGCCCACCATGATCGAGAGCACGGCCTCGATCGCGCCGGCCTCGCCGCCGGAGACGGGGGCGTCGATGACGCGGATGCCCTTCTCCTTGGCGTTCTTGGCCAGGTCCACGGAGGTCTGCGGGGTGATCGACGACATGTCGACGATCAGCGCACCGGACTTCGCGTTCTCCAGGATGCCCTCGGGGCCGTAGGAGATGGCCTCGACCTGCGGGGAGGCGGGCACCATCGTGACGATGACGTCGGCGTCCTTGACGGCCTCGGCGATCGACGCGGCGGCGGTGCCGCCGGCCGCGGTGAGGCGGTCCAGCTTGTCCTGCTCCAGGGTGAAGCCGGTGACGGAGTAGCCGGCCTTGATCAGGTTCTCGGACATGGGGGAGCCCATGATGCCGAGACCGATCCACGCGATCTTGGGGAGGTTGCTCATTGGGGTACCTCTCGGGGTTGTGCGATGTCAGGGGGAGCTGACGCCCGCGTCGTGGCGCCGGTCTCCGGCCGGCGCGGCCGGGCCGGGGCCACGAGGGGCTCGTACGGACGGGGGTGTCGGCCCCCGTCCGGTGTCAGCGGGCCGCGCGGGCCTCGGCGGGGAGCCACGCGAAGGACGCGGCGGCGTCGGCGGCCTTGTACTCCAGGCCGACCCAGCCGTCGTAACCGGCCTTCTTGAGCTCGTCGAGCAGCTGCTCCAGGGGGAGCTCGCCGGTGCCCGGCGCGCCACGGCCCGGGTTGTCGGCGATCTGCACGTGGCCGGTCTTGTCCGCGTACTCCGCGATGACCTGGCTGACGTTCTCGCCGTTCATCGACAGGTGGTAGATGTCGAGGAGGAACTTGGCGTTGCCGAGCCCGGTGGCCGCGTTGACCTTGTCGACGACCTCGATCGCGGCGGGGGCGCTCACCAGCGGGTAGAGCGGCGACTCCGGCTTGTTCAGGGTCTCGATCAGCAGGATCGCGCCGATCCGGTCGGCCGCGCGGGCCGCCAGGACCAGGTTCTCCAGGGCGAGGGTGTCCTGGACCTGCGGGTCGACGCCCTCGACGCGGTTGCCGTAGAGCGCGTTGAGTGCCTTGCAGCCGACCGAGGCGGCGAAGTCGGCCGCCACCTCGATGTTGGCGCGGAAGCGGTCCGACTCCTCGCCGGGCACGGAGAGCGCGCCGCGGTCGGGACCCGGCAGCTGCCCGGCGTAGAAGTTCAGGCCCACCAGCTGGGTGCCGGCGTCGTCCAGAGCCTTCTTGAGAGCGTCGAGCTCACTCTGGGCGGGGGTGGCGGTGTCGATCCAGGGCCACCACAGCTCGACCGCGGTGAAGCCCGCCGCGGCGGCGGCCGCGGGGCGCTCCAGGAGCGGGAGTTCCGTGAAGAGGATCGACAGGTTCACATCGAAGCGCTGGTCCGTGTATCCCATGAGGGGCGGCGCTCCTTCCGTATTGCGGAAGTAAGTTTCTGTCTGACGGAATGTTGCAAGGGGAGCCGCGCACTTGTCAAGAGGGTTCGGCAGCTCAGGGCTGCCGTCGGTGCCGTTCAGGCCAGTAGCGTGGGGCCATGGTGCGTTTGAGAGTGGAGTTCACGACCGAGCCCTTCGACCTGGACGAGGCGCCGGAGCACGCGGTCGTGGCCCGTGAGGTCATCCAGGCCGCCGACCTGGACGCGGTGGACGTCGGTCCGTTCGGCAACACCGCGGAAGGCGGTTCCGACGAGGTCCTGACCGCCGTCGACGCGCTGCTGCGCAAGTCCCTGGCGGCCGGCGCGACCCGCGTCTCCCTCCAGGTCAACGTGATCGGGGAGGAGTCGTGACCGAGCACCCCCTGGTGGCGGCGGTCAAGCCGCTGGTCGACGCGATGGGTGCCGAGATACTCGGTCCCGAGCAGGCGGGAACCGACGACGTGGTGCTCGCCTGGGAGGGTGAGGACGTGATCGCCGTACGGCTTCCCCAGCTCTCGGACTCGCTGGACCACATCCTGGCGGCCATGGAGCGCCGGCACGGGATGCCGCTCGCCTCGCTCGACCGCAAGGCGAAGCAGGAGGCGGTCCGGATGCTGGAGGCGCGCGGCGCCTTCTCCGTGCGTCATGGAGTGGAGACGGTGGCCGGGGCACTGGGTGTCAGTCGCTTCACCGTGTACAACTACCTCAACCGCGAGACCGCCCTGAGCAGGGAAAAGGCCGCCGAGAACGGTTAGTTGATCATGGGTAGCCGAAGGCCGTCGTCCAGATGTCGGGACGACGGCCTTTGTGTCACCGAGTTTTCAACAAAGTGTTGACGTGGTGTTGCGGGAGGGCGTTAGCTATCCGCAGCCCGTCCGACGCACAGCGAAAAACAGCCACGGAGGCTTCCCGTGACTTCAGGTACGACACCGGGTCTGACCCGGTTCAACACCTCGGCGGACAGCGACGCTGTCGCCGCGCTCCACGAGGTGTGCTCCAGCTCGGCGTGGGGGAGCAAGCTTCTCGCCCAGCGCCCGTACGCCACCGTCGAAGCCCTCTTCCTCGCCAGCGACGCCGCCATGGCCGAACTGACCGCGGAGGATCTGGCCGAGGCGATGGCGGGCCACCCGCCGATCGGTCGTCCGAAGGCAGGGGACCCGACCTCCTCCCGCGAGCAGAGCGGGATGGCCGGGGCCTCCGAGGAGCTCAAGGCCGAGATGCTCGAACTCAACCTGGCCTACCAGGACAGGTTCGGTCATGTCTTTCTGATCTGCGCGACCGGCAAGACCGGTGAGCAGATGCGCGACGCGGTCCGCGAGCGGATCGAGAACTCGCCCGAGCAGGAGCGGGAGATCGTCCGCACCGAACTGGGCAAGATCAACCGCATCAGGCTGACCCGTCTCGTAGAGCGCGCAGAGAACGAGGAAGAGAACGCATGAGCACCGACACCACCGCTTCGGTGTCCACCCACATCCTGGACACCAGCATCGGCCGCCCCGCCGAGGGCGTGGCCATCACGCTCGCGGCCCGCAGCGGCTTCGACGCGCAGTGGATCACGCTCGGTGGCTCCGCCACCGACGCGGACGGGCGCTGCAAGGACCTGCCGGCCCTGCCGGAGGGCACCACCCACGTACGTCTCGACTTCGAGACCGAGGCGTACTTCTCCAAGAAGCAAGCCGAGGCGCAGCAGGACGCCCCCCGCGTAAGGGACAGCGGTGCGTTCTTCCCGGAGGTGGCGATCACGTTCGCCGTCAAGCCGGGCGAGCATTACCACGTACCGCTGCTGCTCAACCCGTTCGGCTACTCCGTTTACCGAGGGAGCTAGCAGACATGCCCACGATTCTCGGCCAGAACCAGTACGGCAAAGCAGAGAACCGCGTCGTCAAGATCACGCGGGATGGCGCCACCCACCACATCAAGGACCTGAACGTCTCCGTCGCCCTCTCCGGCGACCTCGACGACGTCCACCTCACGGGCTCGAACGCCCACTGCCTGCCCACCGACACGACCAAGAACACCGTGTACGCCTTCGCCAAGGAGTACGGGATCGAGTCGGCCGAGCAGTTCGGCATCCACCTGGCCCGCCACTTCGTGACCAGCCAGGAGCCCATCCACCGGGCGCGCATCCGGATCGAGGAGTACTCGTGGGAGCGGATCGCCAGCTCCGACGCCAACTCCAAGTTCATCGGCTCGGACGAGGTGAACCACTCCTTCGCCCGCAAGGGCCAGGAGACCCGCGTCACCCAGATCACCTACGACGGTGAGAAGTGGGAGGTCATCTCCGGCCTCAAGGACCTCATCGTCATGAACTCCACCAACTCGGAGTTCTGGGGCTACATCAAGGACAAGTACACGACGCTCCAGGAGGCGTACGACCGCATCCTGGCCACGCAGGTGTCCGGTCGCTGGCGGTTCAACTGGACCGACGACGACCAGCGGATGCCCAACTGGGAGAAGTCCTACGCGCAGACCAGGCGTCACATGCTCGAGGCCTTCTCGGAGACGTACTCGTACTCGCTGCAGCAGACGCTGTACCAGATGGCCACCCGGATCATCAACCACCGTTCGGAGATCGACGAGGTCCGCTTCTCGCTCCCGAACAAGCACCACTTCCTGGTGGACCTGGAGCCCTTCGGGCTCAAGAACGACAACGAGGTCTACTACGCCGCCGACCGCCCCTACGGCCTCATCGAGGCCACGGTGCTGCGTGACGGAGCCACGGCGCAGATCCCGGTCGACATGACCAACCTCTAGGCGGCACCGCGTGGCCGCCCCCGCCCGCCCGCAGTCGGGCGGGGGCAGCCACCACCGGAGGGACGTACCCATGGCACAGCCCGCAACGGGGCCGGCACCTGCCGAAGGCCCTTGTTCCACCCCGTCGGACACCTCGCCGGTCACTTCGCCGGACACCTCGCCGGTCACCACGGCGGTCGCTTCGCCGGTCACCTCGGCCGAGGTCCACCCGGTGGACGAGAAGCTCCCCGCCTCGCGGCTCGTTCCCGCCGCGCTCCAGCACATCGCCGCGATGTACGCGGGCGTGGTCACCCCTCCGCTGATCATCGGCCAGGCGGTCGGCCTGGACGCCGCCGGAATGACCCGCCTCATCGCCGCGAGCCTGCTCATCGCCGGCTGCGCCACCGTCCTCCAGACCCTCGGGGCCGGCCGCTTCGCCGGAAACCGGCTCCCCTTCGTCAACGCCGCCTCGTCGGCCGGCATCGCCCCGATGCTCGCGATCGCCGAGACCAGCGCCCCCGGCCGTCAACTCCCCGCCATCTACGGCGCGGTGATGGTCGCCGGAGTCTTCTGCCTCGCCGTCGGTCCCTTCTTCGGGCGCCTGCTCCGCTTCTTCCCGCCGCTCGTCACCGGCGTCGTGATCACCCTGATCGGCGTCACCCTGATGCCCGTGCCCGTCACCTGGGCCCAGGGCGGGAACAAGGAGGCAGCCGACTTCGGCGCCATGAAGTACCTGGCGCTCGCCGGATTCACGCTCGTGGTGATCCTGCTCTTCCAGCGCTTCGGCAAGGGCTTCGTCAAGCAGATCGCCCTGCTGCTCGGCCTGTTCATCGGCACCGTGGCCGCGATCCCGTTCGGGATGGCCGACTTCACCGCGCTGCGCGAGGCGCCCGTCGCCGCGCTGCCCGCCCCCTTCGCCTTCGGCGCACCGGAGTTCCAGCCCGCCGCGATCCTCTCCCTGTGCATCGTGATGCTGGTCCTGATGACCGAGTCCAGCGCCGGGATGCTCGCCCTCGGCGAGATCTGCGGGCGCAGGAGCGACGGAGGGACGATCACCCGGGGCCTGCGGACCGACGGCATCGCCACGCTCCTCGGCCCCGTCTTCGGCGGATTCCCCACCTCGGCCTTCGCCCAGAACGTCGGAGTGGTCTCCCTGACCCGGGTCCGCTCCCGCTACGTCGTCGCCGTCGCCGGTGGCGCCCTGCTCGTCCTCGGCGCCTTCCCGGTCCTCGGAGCGGTCGTGTCGATGGTCCCGATGCCCGTCCTCGGGGGTGCCGGCATCGTCCTCTTCGGTTCGATCGCCGTCTCCGGAATCCGTACCCTCTCGGAAGCCGGACTCGACGACAGCTCCAACATCATCCTGGTGGCCGTCGCGCTCGGAGCGGGCATCATCCCGCTCGCCGCGCCCACCTTCTACGCCGACTTCCCGGCCTGGGCACAGACCGTGCTCGGCTCCGGCATCAGCGCCGGAGCGCTCGTCGCGGTCACGCTCAATCTGTTCTTCCACCATCTCGGCACCCGGACCCGTCACCCGGCTCCGGCACTCAAATCCTCCTAGGGTCCTGCCGTGCCCAAACCACTCCCGAGGAATGAAGGAAGCACCGCCATGGCAGCACCTTCGGCAGCAGTCGAGCGCATCGTCATCGAGAACTGTGCGATCGCGACCGTGGACGCCGACGACACCGAGTACGCCACCGGCCACCTCGTCGTCGCCGGCAACAAGATCGAGTCCGTCGGCGCCGGCAAGGCCCCCGAGGGCCTGGAGAACGTGGTCCGCCGGATCGACGCCACCGGCCATCTGGTGACGCCCGGTCTGGTCAACACGCACCACCACTTCTACCAGTGGATCACCCGGGGCCTGGCCACCGACCACAACCTCTTCAACTGGCTGGTGGCGCTCTACCCGACCTGGGCCCGCATCGACGAGGCCATGGTCCGCGTCGCCGCCCAGGGTTCGCTGGCCATGATGGCCCGCGGCGGTGTCACCACCGCCATGGACCACCACTACGTCTACCCGAAGGGCTCCGGCGACCTGTCCGGCGCCATCATCGGTGCCGCCCAGGACATGGGCGTCCGCTTCACCCTCGCCCGCGGTTCGATGGACCGCAGCGAGAAGGACGGCGGCCTGCCGCCGGACTTCGCCGTCGAGACCACCGAGGGCGCCCTGGCGGCGACCGAGGAGACGGTGAAGAAGTACCACGACGCCTCCTTCGACGCGATGACCCAGGTCGCCGTCGCCCCCTGCTCCCCCTTCTCCATCTCCACCGAGCTGCTCCGCGAGGGCGCCGCGCTCGGCCGCCGCCTCGGTGTGCGCATGCACACGCACGGCTCGGAGACCGTGGAGGAGGAGAAGTTCTGCCACGAGCTCTTCGGCATGGGCCCGACGGACTACTTCGAGTCCACCGGCTTCCTCGGCGAGGACGTGTGGATGGCGCACTGCGTCCACATGAACGACTCCGACATCGAGGCCTTCGCCCGTACGAAGACCGGTGTCGCCCACTGTCCGTCCTCCAACGCGCGGCTGGCCGCCGGCATCGCCCGGGTACCGGACATGCTGCGGGCCGGCGTCCCGGTCGGCCTCGGCGTCGACGGCACCGCCTCCAACGAGTCGGGCGAGCTCCACACCGAGCTGCGCAACGCCCTCCTCATCAACCGCCTCGGCGTCCACCGCGAGGCCGCGCTCAACGCCCGCCAGGCCCTGCGCCTCGGCACGTTCGGCGGCGCCCAGGTCCTCGGCCGCGCCGACTCGATCGGCTCGCTCGAGGCCGGCAAGCTCGCCGACTTCGTCCTCTGGAAGATCGACGGCCTCGGCCACTCGTCGATCGCCGACCCGGTCACCGCGATCGTGTTCGGCGCCGCGGCCCCGGTGACGGCCTCGTTCGTCAACGGCAAGCAGATCGTCGAGAGCAACCGCCTGCTCTTCGCGGACGAAGAGGCGATCGCGCGCGACGCGCGTGCGGAGGCGCAGCGCCTGGCCCGGATCACGGCCCAGGGCTGACCTCCCCAAGGAGTCCGACCGAGGGGGACGGCCCTCGGTCGGTCGCCGCGGACCCGAGCGGGGTCCGTGGCCGGCCGGACGGGGGGTGTCCGTACGAAAAGAGGTACGGCACCCTCCGGACGGTCGACGTGTCCCCCTCCCGGGCACCCACCGCGAGCGGTTTCCCCACGACCGCTCGGTCCGCCGAAGTCCCTCGAAGCCCCCGCAACACAGTTCCTTCCTCATGAGCCGCACACCGTGAGGCGCACGACCTGAACCGCTTTGCACCACCTCCATGACACCCACGTCTCCGCCGACGTGTTACCCGACCGGAGGAACCTCCGTGGCCATCAAGCCCAGGTTTCGCAATGAAGCACAGGATGAAAGCGCCGCCGACTCGGAGGACCGGAAGCATCCGGTCGACGAGACTCTGCCGCCTCTGAAGATGATGACCAGCGGTCTGCAGCACGTGGCCGCCATGTACGCGGGTGTGGTCGCCCCGCCCCTGATCGTCGGCGCGGCCGTCGGACTCTCCGGCACCGAACTGACCTTCCTCACCGGAGCCAGCCTCTTCACCGCGGGGCTCGCCACCTTCCTCCAGACGCTCGGCATCTGGAAGATCGGCGCCCGGCTGCCGTTCGTCAACGGCGTCACCTTCGCCGGTGTCGCGCCGATGCTGGCGATCGTCGACACCACGGACGACAAGTCCGACGCGCTGCCGATCATCTTCGGCGCGATCATCGTCGCCGGTGTGCTCGGCTTCATAGCCGCCCCGTACTTCTCCAAGCTCGTCCGCTTCTTCCCGCCGGTCGTCACCGGCACCGTGATCACCCTCATCGGTGTCTCGCTGCTGCCGGTCGCCTTCGGCTGGGCCCAAGGGCCCAACCCGGCGGCCGAGGACTACGGTTCGACGACCTATCTCACGCTCGCCGCGATCACGCTCGTGGTCGTCCTCGTCCTGCGCCGCTTCACCCGCGGCTTCCTGAAGCAGATCGCGGTCCTGGTCGGCCTGGTCATCGGGACGCTCATCGCGATCCCGTTCGGGGTCACGGACTTCAGCCCGGTGGCGGAGGCGTCGATCGTCGGCTTCCCGTCGCCGTTCCACTTCGGCGCCCCGCAGTTCGCGCTCGCCGCGATCATCTCCATGTGCGTGGTCATGCTGGTGTCGATGACCGAGTCGACCGCCGACATGCTCGCGCTCGGGGAGATCGTCGACCGTCCGGCCGACGAGAAGACCATCGCGGCCGGACTGCGCGCCGACACCCTCGGCTCGGCGATCAGCCCGTTCTTCAACGGCTTCATGTGCAGCGCCTTCGCCCAGAACATCGGGCTGGTCGCCATGACGCGGATCCGCAGCCGGTTCGTCGTCGCCTGCGGCGGCGGCTTCCTGGTCCTGATGGGCCTCTCGCCCGTCGCCGCCTCGCTGATCTCGGTCGTCCCGCGGCCGGTGCTCGGCGGCGCGGGCGTCGTCCTCTTCGGATCGGTCGCGGCGAGCGGTATCCAGACGCTGGTCAAGGCCGGTCTGGAGAAGGACAACAACGTGCTGATCGTGGCGGTCTCACTGGCCGTCGGCATCATCCCGATCACGGCGCCGGAGTTCTACCACGCCTTCCCGGAGACGGCGAAGATCATCCTGGACTCGGGCATCTCGACCGGCTGTGTCGCGGCGGTCCTGCTGAACCTGGTCTTCAACCACCTGGGCAAGCGCGGCGACGAGGACACGGTCACCGCGCCCATGGAGCCGGGCGAGGAGATCTCCGAGACCCGCACGGCGAAGGCGGCGCACGTCCACTGAGCGCCTCGCCTCCGCCCCACGAGCCGGTTCCCGCGTGTGACGCGGGGACCGGTGTCGTGCGTGGGGCGGCCGGCCTCGGCCCGTCTTCGGAGGTCACCCCGTCCGCCGCGCCCGCCGTACCCGCGGTCGTCCTCGTCAACCCCAACACCTCGGCGGCCACCACCGCGATGATGACCGCCATCGCCCGCCGGGCCCTCGGTCCGACGGTCCGCGTCCGCGGGGTGACGGCGGCGCGCGGTCCCCGGATGCTCACGGACCCGGCGGCGCTGCGGGCCGCGGCCTCCGAGGTCGTCGCCTCCGGCGGCCGGGCCCTCGCCGCCGGCGACTGCGCGGCGCTGCTGGTGGCCGCGTTCGGCGACCCGGGTGTGGCGGAGCTGCGGGCCTTCTCTCCGGTCCCGGTCGTGGGCATCGGAGAGGCCGCGCTCCTGGAGGCGTCCGCCGGGGGCACCCGCTTCGGCATCGCGACGACGACCCCGCGCCTGGCGGGTCCCATCGCAAACGCCGTGGAGGCGCTGGGCCTCCGCGACCGCTTCACCGGCCTCCGCCTCACCGGGGGAGACCCCCACGCCCTGTCCGCCGACCCGGCCGCGCTCACCGATGCCCTGGCGCGCGCGGTCCGGGAGTGCGTCGTACGGGACGGCGCCCGGGCCGTGGTGATCGGCGGCGGCCCCCTCGGCGAGGCCGCGGAACTCCTGCGCCCCCGCTTCACCGTCCCGGTGATCGCCCCGATCCGCGCGGCCTGCCACAGCGTGGCGAGGCTGCTGTAGGCAGCGCGCTGGACCCGCGAGCGGCACGACGGGCCGTCGGCCGTCCAGGCACCTGGTCGACGGTGCGCCGGACCCGCGAGCGGCACGACGGGCCGTTGGCGTCCAGGCACCTGGTCGACGGTGCGCCGGACCCGCGAGCCGCACGACGAGCTGTCGGCTGGCCCGGGGACCTTGTCGACCGCGCGTCGGCCCGCCGGCCCGGCGTCCCCGCTCGCGGTCGGGTGCTCTCGGCGGGGCCGCCCCGCCGGCCCCCGCCCTCCTGGCTCCGGGCGTTCCGGGGACCCACCCCCGACCGCCGCACGCTCGTGGCCGGTCAGGACGTCGGCGGTCGCCACCCCGGCCGGCGCCCGCTCAGGCCCACCACACGGTCGAGCAGGGGCGCGTCGTCCGGGACGGCGACGACGGGGCCGAAGAAGCCGTCCTCGGCCGGGGCGTCGTCCGCCGGGGTCAGCAGCGCCTCGGACACGGCCAGATCCTCCTCCGTCACCTCGTACGGCTGGGCCGTCGCCCGCGCGAGGTCCCAGCCGTGGATCACCAGCTCGTTCAGCGCGACCTGCCCCATGACCGCCGCCGGCATCTCGACGCCGCCCGCCCGGGTGTCGCCCTCCCATGCCCCCGGCTCGCGCCAGGCCGCCGCCAGCTCGTCCAGGGCCTTCGGCAGGGCCGTGCGCCAGTCCTCGGCCAGGACCGGGCGGACCGAGCCGGGCGGCGTTCCGGTCGTCTCCCCGACGTGCTTGCGGGCAGCGTCGCGGAAGGCCGCGCTCAGCCCGGCGAGATGCGCGAGGATCTCCCGTACCGCGTACTCGGGACAGGGCGTCGGGTCCCCGAGCCGTTCGTCCCCGATGCCCTCGGCGAGTCGCGCCACCCGCTGAGCGGCCGGTCCCAGATCGATGTGCTCCGTGTTCTCCATGCAGATGCAGACCGCCGGGGGCACCGGAACTCATCGCTCGGTCCCGATGCGACGCGCACACTCCTGCGCCAGTGCGGGATAGGCCGCCGCGATCGCCTCGTAGACCCTTCGGCGCAGCAGCCGTTCGGCCTCGGCCCGGCCCGTCGAGCCGTACAGGCCGTCGAGCAGGTACTCGTACCGCGACAGGGCGTGCCGCAGATAGTTCACCTGCCACCGCACCAGCGCTCCGGCCCCCGCCCCGCCGGGGCTGCGCGCCCCGAGGAGGTGCCGGTGCCGCACCGCGCGCCGCTCCAGCTCCACCGCCGGGAGCCGGGGCACCTCGATCGGCTGTGCCCGGATCGCGGCGAGGACCGCCCGCCGTCGCCGCTCGGCCCCCGCCTCCGCCGCCGAGGAGCGGCTGCCCGAGGCGGCCGCGCACCGGGTGAACTCCGGCGTCCTCTCCACCGCTTCCACCCGCGCCATCAGATACAGCCGCACGGGCGCGACGGACCACCGCCGCGGATCCCGTCCCTGCACGTCGGGCGCGCCCAGCAGGTCGCGCACCATCGCGTCGCTCCAGCCGCGCCCGCGCAGCCCGGCCAGCGTCGTGTAGATCGTACGGTCCGTCATGATTCCCCCTCGGATCGTCACGGAGAGTGACGAATCCAGTGAAGCGCACCCCACTGACAACGGCCCCTTGCCGGGCGCCTCCATGCCGTGGGATACAGGTCTGGACCTTTTCGACGGACGGAGGCATTCCTGTGCAACGCCCGCTCGCCGCAAGCGTGTTGACCGTCGCACTCCTCGCCGTAGCCGCCTGCTCCGGCGGCCCCGAGAAGGACACCCACGCCCCCGGCGCCCCCACCGGAGTCACCGCGTCCGCCGGAAGCGCCGGCACCGTCCACGTCATGTGGAGCGCGTCCGCCGACGACCGGGCCGTCACCGGCTACGAGGTCTACCAGCAGGGCCGCAAGGTCAAGGACCTCCCCGCGACGACCCTCATGACCGACATCGTGAACCTCACGCCCTCGACCCCGTACACCTTCACCGTCCGCGCCCGCGACGCCGCCGGAAACCGCTCCCCGCACAGCGCGACCGTCCCCGCCACCACCCTCGCCGCCACCGCCCAGGACCGCGCCGCGCCCTCGACGCCCCAGGCCCTGCGCGCCACCCCCGACGGCAGCCACGCGGCCACCCTGACCTGGACCCCGGCCCGCGACGACACCGAGGTCACCGCGTACGACGTCTACCAGGCCGACGCCCGGATCCACACCGTCCCCGGCACGGCCACCACCACCCGCCTCACCGGCCTGCGCCCCGGCACGGTCTACTCCTTCACGGTCCGCGCCCGCGACGCCGCCGAGAACTCCTCCCCGGACAGCGGCCCCGCCGACCTCACCACCGCGCCGGCCCCCGGAGCGGCCCCCAACACCGCCCCCACGGACCTCACGGCCAAGGCCACGAAGGGCGAGATCACGCTGACCTGGACCCCGCCCCGCACCGGCGCCCCGGTCACGGAACACCAGCTCTACCTGAACGAGGCCTTCGCCACCACGATCATCTGGGGCACCGACCCCCCGCCCGCCGAGGCCACCTACACCTTCACGGTCCCCACCACCCCCGGAACCCGCTACAGCGTCAAACTCCGCGCCCGCCTCCCCGACGGCACCTGGGGTGACTTCTCGGCCCAACGCACCGTTGTCGTGCGTTAGCAGAGTTACGCAAGGGAAGTAGTAGATGGTCCAGACCGGGCCGCGCGTACGTGCGGTGTGGGACTTCGACCTCGTTGTCGAGCGGCTCGACGGTTCTGCTCCAGTCTCGCTCCGGCTGCCTGGCTGATGAGGGTCCGTTGAAGTCATGGCCAGAGATCGAGAGAGCGTGGACCGCTGAGCACAGGGCCGCACCGGGGTAGGGTCAATGACTTGGAGACTCGCGCCGGACGGCGTAGCGGAATCACCACGGAGGTCGAACCGTGTCGGCAGCTGGTACGCCGGCGGCGCCCAAGCCCGGGCCGCCCCGCAAGGAGCGTTGGTTCCAGCCCCGCCGGTCCACCCACACCTGGGAACAGGAGGGCCTCGATCACATCCGGCAGTTGATGCCGTCGGCGGAGCCCTATCGCGCTTGGGCCACGTTCTCCTTCACCGCCGCCTCCGGGCGCACGAACGAGTGCGACCTCTTCATCGCGGTGCCCGGCGGTCTCTATCTTCTCGAGCTCAAGGGACACCCTGGCCGCGTCATCAATCACGGAGACACGTGGCAGTTCCATGCGGACCGAGTGCGCACCCTGAAGAACCCCCTGCATCTGACTGACCTCAAGTGCAAGGAACTCAAGGGGCAGTTGGAGCGGGCGGCTCGGTCGATGGGAGTCGACCCGCGTCGCGTCCCCTTCATCAAACCCGCAGTCTTCCTCCACGACTCCGGACTCGTCAGCGGACTGGACGAGTTCCAGCGGATCAACGTCTACGGTCGCAACGACGGTGCGAGCGGCCTGGGCAGAATCTGGGACGACTTGCTCGGCAAGCCGCCGGAGCGGGAGAGCTGGCGCATCACCCCGCAGTCCTCGCAGCTGCTCGAGCAGCTGATGCAGAAGATCGGCATCAGCCACTCCACCGCTCATTTGCGTTTCGGTGACGACTGGAAACTCGAGCCGCGTGTGCTCGACGCCGGTCCCGGCTGGGAGGACCGTCTCGCGGTCCGCGTCGATGGCCTTGTCCAAGAGGAGGGCCGGGTACGGATATACCTCGTCGAGCAGATGGCCGGCGAGGCCGCCCGGCGGGCCGCGGATCGAGCTGCCCGCCGCGAGTACCAGGTGCTGCAGGGTATTACCCACCGGGGCATCGCCCAGGCTGCCCAGATCCATCAGCATCAAGGCGGCCCGGCGATTCTGTTCCGGCATCGCCATTCGGATCTGCGACTCGACGCCTACCTGGCGGCATACGGCGGCAAGCTCACACCTGAGGTCCGACTCGACCTTGTGCGCCAGCTGGCCGAGGCACTCCGCTACGCGCACAATCGGTCGCTCTACCACCGGGCCCTGTCAGCCAGATCGGTGTACGTCTCGGCCAAGGAGGACGGCTCCGCTCCGGCCGTGCGCATCACCGACTGGCAGACCGCCGCGCGTGACTTCGAGACCACGTCGATGCGTTCGATCGGAGACACGCCGCTCGACGGGGGGCTGATCGAGGACTCCGCCCAGGTCTACCTGGCCCCGGAGACAGACCAGGAGTTCGCCGACCCCGTCGATCTGGACCTCTTCGGGCTCGGCGCCCTCTCCTACCTGATCCTCACGGGGGAGGCACCTGCCCCTCAGCGCAGTGCCCTGATCGAAAGGCTGTCGGCCGAGGGCGGACTGCACCCGTACGCCGTGGCCGACGGCCTCTCGGACAGTCTTGACACCCTGATCTACCGGGCCACTCGCGCCGAGGTCGTGGACCGGCTGCCCGGAGCCGACCGCTTTCTCGACCTCCTCGACGAGGCGGAGCAACAGGCCGCGACCCCAGATCAGCCCGCGACAGTGGAGACCGATCCTCTGACGGCGCTCCCCGGCCAGCCCGTGGACGAGATCTGGACGGTCAAGCGGGTCCTTGGGACCGGCGCCACCGCACGGGCACTGCTGGTCGAGCGAGTGGTCGAGGAGCCTGTCGGGCCCGATGACAAGACCGTCGTCGTGGAGCGGGTCTTCAAGGTCGCGCTCGACCAGGACAAGGACGCACGGCTCTACGCGGAGGCGAACGCCCTCAAGACGGTGGGCGGGGGCCGGATCATCCGGCTGCTCGAGGAGCCGAGGGAGATCGCCGGCCATACCGTTCTGGAACTCGAGTACGCGGGGGAGACCTCCCTGGGTGCGCGACTGCGCGGCGAAGGGCGGCTCACCTACGATCAGTTGGAGCGATACGGCAACGACCTGTTCATCGCGCTCGACCAGCTTGCCGCCAAGGGCGTGCGGCACCGCGACATCAAGCCGGACAACCTGGGTCTGCACAAGCGCGACGACGGCTCGTGGGAGCTGCTGCTGTTCGACTTCTCGCTGGCCGACGCGTCCGAACGAGACATCACCGCCGGAACGCGCGGCTACCTCGACCCGTTCCTCGGCAGTGCCCGTCGCTCGCTCTACGACGACCACGCCGAGCGGTATGCGGCCGCCGTGACGCTGCACGAGATGGCTTCCGGTGAGCGACCCGTGTGGGGAGACGGTCAGAGCGACCCTCGAGTGAGCGAAGACGTAGAACTGTTCGTTGCTGCCGAGCTGTTCGAGCCCGGGCTTCGCGACGGGCTCACCGCGTTCTTCCATCGCGCGCTGCACCGTGACGTCGACCGACGCTTCGACACGTTCAAGCAGATGGAGGACGCCTGGCGACAGATCTTCCGTACCGCCGACTCCGCGAAGCCGGTCACCACTCCTGCCACCGTGGGTGCCCTGACGGCGACCACGGAAGAAGCACGCGAGACCGCGGCGGCGGCAGCAGAGTCGACCACGGCCCTGGACGCGGCCGGGCTCTCCCCGCGAGCCGTCTCCGTCGCCAACGGGCTGGGTGCGGTGACAGTCGGTGAACTCCTCGACGTGCCCCCGCACACCATCGCCCGTGCGCGAGGCGCAGGCACGCTCGTACGCAGAGAACTGAACCGACGCCATAAGCAGTGGACCGCGATGCTCAAGCGCCCGACTGTGACCTCGGAGCGCCCCACAACTGCGCTGGAATCAGCCCTTTCCGATGCTCTGACATCCGCGCCGCAGGACGAGGCGCGGCTGATTGCCAACGAGTCGGTCGACTCTCTGGCAGCCAGACTCGTTCCGGGCCCTGCACGGAAGGGCAACCTGCGCCCGGACGTCGTACGCCTGACTCTGGGGCTGCCTCGCACCAAGGAGGAGGGAGGCGACCTCTCTCCCCTCGGTCCCTGGCCGCCGCAGACGCTGATCGCCAAGCACCTCGGCAGCAGCCAGCCCACCGTGTCCCGGCACCATGTCGCGGCGATCGAGGAGTGGTCCACCACCGGCTGGATCACGCATGTCCGAGACGAACTGGTGCAGATTCTGGCCCTGGCGGGCCGCGTGATGACCGTCCAGGAAGCCGCTGGTGAGCTTCGCGTACGCCATGGCGCCGGCGACGACACCGCTGAGCGAACGCTGGCGAAGGCACTTGCCGTCGTCCGTGCGGCGGCCGACGCCGAAGCACTGCAGCGGGGCAACGAGCAGGATCCGCGGCTCGAAGTGCTGCGCCGGGGATCCCGTGTGCTGCTCGCGCTCGACTCCCTGCCCGGCACCGATGATCCCACTCCACAGGAGCTGGCCGACTATGCCGCGGCACTCGGCGCGGCCGCCGACCGGATGGCTGCGGAGGAACCACTGCCGGGCCGGGCCACAGTCGTACGGACCCTTCGGGAGGTGCCTGCGCCGGAGGGTATGACGCCGCTGGCCGACACTCGTCTGGTCGGGCTGGCGGCCGTGGTGTCGCAGGACGCCTCCGCGTCGCCGCGACTGGAGATCTACCCCAAGGGGCTCGGTCTTGCCCGCGCCATTCGCATCTCTCAGGCGGTAGCCGGTGTCCGCCGCGAAGTCGGCCTCTCCACCGGAGAACTCATCGCCCGGGTCAAGGCACGCTTCCCCTCCCTGCCCCTCTCGGAATTGCCCACGCACATCGAGATCGAGGACGCGCTTGCCGAGGCGGGATTCCCGCTGGAGTACGACACCGTACGCAAGCGCTTCTTCCCCCCGGCGGTCGAGGGGACCCGCTGGACCAGCTCCACCTACACCCGTACGAGCGTGCTCGTAGCGGAAGCACGGTCGGCAGTGGCCGCGGGCCGCGATCCGCAGGCCGTCGTGCGCGCCAAGCTGACCGGGGCCGCCGAGCGCGGAGGCTTCCTGGCACTCACACTCAAGGGCGCGGACCTGCCAGGCACAGCGGCCGCTCTGGCAGAGGAGTTCGGCGTAACCGCGGTGGATTTCAACGCCGAGTTCCTCGCGGTCTTCCGGGCGCTGGCCGCAGAACTGGGGACCGACTGGACCAAGGTCCTGCGCGCGGACGCCGCCTTCACCAGCGGAGGCGAGCTGAAGCCCGGACTGCGCTCCTACGTCCAGCGGGTCACCGATCGGCTGGCGGAACAGTTCACTACGCGCGCCGAGGAAGCAGGCCCCAGGGCGGTGCTGTTCTTCCACAACGCGAGTCTGCTCGCGCGCTACTTCGACGGCGGCGGCCACGACCTGCTGGTGAACCTTCAGCAGGCCGCCCGGCGCCCGGCGCAGCTCCCGCACGGGCTGTGGTGGCTGTGCCCGATGGAAGACCCCAAGCAGACACCGTCGTTGGACGGACGCACGGTCGAAGTCGTCGACCGCGCCACCGAGTGGACGCTGCTTGACTCGCTGTTCCTGAAGAGACTCAAGGAGGGGAGCGCAAGCGACGAGCGCTGAAGGTGCGTGTGGCCGACAACGGGTTCATACTGAGTTTTGGATCTCGGGCGTGTCCTGAGGGACGGGCTGATAAGCAGGTGTCTCCAGGGGGGCCTGTGAGTGTGGACACCCCTGTGCGCTCAGCTCAGGAGGTCACCCCATATGCCCCATCAGCGTCAGACCCTGCATACCGCGGCGAGCGATCCCGGTCTCGACCGGCTGAAGGCCGTGCTGGAAGGCTGGCGCCACTCGCTGCTTGACCTGGGTGGCCGTAACCGGCTGCTGAACTTCCGCCACGCGAAGACGGCGTCACTGGAGTTCACATCGCCCAGCGCCGCGACACTCCTGAACGGACTCGCCAAAGGCTGGGACTTCGCCCCGGTCGCGCCGGATCCCGCGGAATCCGAGGCCGACGGCATCAATGCGTCGGCGGAAGGCTCTGGAACCGGGGTGGTGACGCAGAAGCCCACTCAGGCGGCGCTCGACAGTGCCTTGTACCAACTTCGTCAGAAGTCCGGCCAGACGTTCAACGACTACGGTCTGTGGGTGCTGTGGCTGGGCGTCGGCATGCTGGACTGGCGCGAGGTCGGCGCCGAAGAAGGCAGTTCCGCGCCGCTGCTGCTGGTGCCCGTGGAACTGCGCCGTGACAAGGACCGTCGCTACCGACTGCATCCGGCTGACGGCCAGGACCGCATGCACAATCCCGCCCTTGCAGTGAAGCTCGAGCGGCAGGGAATCGACTGGAGTCGCGTCACGGACACCGACGTCACCGACCTCTCCGCCGTGATCTCCGCGGTTCGCTCGGCCGCAGCCGGCCAAGTCGGCTGGAAGGTCCACGAGCGGGTGGTGCTCGGCCTGTTCGCCTCGCATCGAGAGGCCATGTATCAGGACCTTCAGCAGAACGAGGAGCGCATCCTCGGGCATCCGTTGGTGAAGGCCGTCGCCCTCGGCCCTGGCGCCGGACTGCCGGACGATCTGATCGGTTTCGAGCCTCCGGAGCTCGACAGGATCGACGAAGTCCAGTTGCCCGAGGAGACACCGCTCGTTCTCGACGCGGACGCCTCTCAGCGGCAGTGCATCGCGGCCGCGCTCGACGGCCGTTCCTTCGTGGTGAGCGGTCCTCCTGGCACGGGCAAGAGCCAGACCATCACCAACATGATTGCCGCGCTCATGCACGCGGGCCGCAGCGTGCTGTTCGTCAGTGAGAAGGCCGCGGCCCTGGATGTCGTGCGCAATCGTCTGCGGAGCGTGGGTCTCGGCGACTTCGTCATGGGGCTGCACAGCGCCGACACGAGCAAGAAGGCGGTAGCCACCGAACTGGCCCGGGTGCTGACCAGCGAGGCCAGGGCCACGGGAGCGGCGGAGCACGAGCTGAAGCAGGCCCGCCGGCTGCGCGAGGAACTGTCCGCCTATGCGGCGGCGATGAACCAGACGCGTGAGCCTTTGCAGCGCGGCCTCCACGACGTCCTGGGACGCTTGATCCAGCTGGAGCTGGCCGGCACCCCGCAGCTTCCGCTGTCCGGGCAGAACGATCGGACGGTCGACAGGCTGAGCGCCTATGCGCTGCAGGAACTCGTCTCCGCCGCCGAAGCCGTCAGCCGTGCCTGGCGACCGGCCGCCGAAGGGGATTCCTTCCCCTGGCGGGGGCTGGTCGGAAATTCGGCACCCTCCGTGCTCTCTGAGGCGGCCGACGCACTGAGCGCCGTACGGGCTGCTGCGGTACGACGCCCGTTCGCTGCGACTCAGGGCGAACCCGCCTCGGTACGTGAACTCGAGCAAGCCGTACGCGCACTGCGGGACGGACTCCCCGGGCAGGACGGTGCAGCGGACGGAGGTCTGCCCGAGGACGCCTCCGACCAGCTCGCCCAGCTCGCGGATCTCTTCGGTGTGCCGAAGCCGGACCGAGCTGAGGCCGCCTTCGCGCTCTGTGAGCTGGCAGATCTCACGAAAGCCGATCACCGACCGCCGTCGGGATGGTTCGACGACGGCGTACGGAGCGCGGCACACAACGCCGCACGGGAACTGCGCCAGGCGCTGGCCGCCGAGGCCGAGGCGCGGGCAGCAGCGGAGGACGTCTTCGGCGAGCAGGTACTGAGCGCGACCGAACTGCCGGAACTGGCGGCACGATTCACCGACCAGCACAGCGGACTGCTGGCCCGCTTCTCGGCGCAGTACAAGGCCGACCGGGCCGCGGTGGCGGCACTGACGCACAGCGGCACCTGGGACAAGAAGCTTCCCGGTCGTCTCGAGCAGGCACTCGGCTGGCTTCACGCGACGGAAGAGCTACAGCGTCTCGCCGATCAGCACACCACCCTCCTCGCACGCTGGACACCGCGCACCGCGTCGCAGATCGAGGATCTCGCCCAGGCTCTGGCGACCGCCGACCGCATTGCCGAGCTGGGCGGCGGGGTCGCCCGACGCGAGCGACTGATCAGCCAACTGGCCGACGGCTCCGACACCGACCCGTTGCCCACGCTGCTCGCCGCGAACGTACGGAGCGCCCTGGCCACGTGGTGCACCACGGCGAGCCGCCGCGTCGAACGCTGGTCCGCGTCCGCGTCCGCACTCCTCGGCCTTTTCGACACGGCCAGGAGCGCCCAACTCTCCGCGTCCCTGTTGGGCGGCTTCGACCAGGCGCAGCAGCTGATCAACGTACTCCTCGCCGATCCGCACGGCCCGGACGAATGGCAGGCCTACCGTGCCGGTGTCGCCGTCCTCGCTCGCCATGACGCCGACGACCTCGTCGCGAACGCGGCCGAGCGCGGCATCGAACCGAAGCAGCTGCCCACCATCGTCGAGCAAGCGGTTCTCCGCTCCTGGGCCGACGCGGTCCTGGCCGGCGACGACCGGCTCCGCACCACCCGCTCAGAGGACCTCGACGCCCGGGTGGCGGACTTCCGCGCCGCGGACCGTCGCCTCATCGCGGCTGCCGGCGGGGCGGTGATCGAGCGGTGCAACAGACGTCGCCCGCGCAATCACAGCGGTGGCGGCAGCGCCGTCATCAAGCGCGAGGCGGAGAAGAAGACCCGGCACATGCCGGTACGCGAACTGCTCGGGCGTACGCGTGAGGTCGTCCAGTCGATCAAGCCGTGCTTCATGATGAGCCCGCTCACCGTCAGCCAGCACCTGCCTCCGGACTTCGCCTTCGACGTCATCATCTTCGACGAGGCGTCCCAGGTCCGCCCCAGCGATGCGATCAACTGCATCTACCGGGGGCGCAGCCTGATCGTCGCGGGCGACGACAAGCAGCTCCCGCCGACCTCGTTCTTCGACTCCTCGGTGGAGGACGATTCGGACGAGTACGCGGAGGACGTGCCCGACTCCTTCGAGTCCCTGCTGCACGCCTGCAAGGCTGGGGCGATGCGGGAGCTGCCGCTGCGCTGGCACTACCGCAGCCGTCACGAGGATTTGATCACCTTCAGCAACCGCGAGTTCTACGGGAACTCGATGGTGACCTTCCCCGGGTCGCTCGACAAGGGTAATGACGTCGGCGTGGACTTCCTCAAAGCGGACGGCGTGTACGACAGGGGTGGCCGCCGGGACAACCGGAGCGAGGCGGAGTTCGTGGCCGAGCGGGTCATGCACCACTTCGACACCCGCCCCGGCAGGACACTCGGCGTCGTCGCCCTCTCCCAGGCACAGGCCTCGGCCATCGACCTGGCCGTCCAGCAGGCCCGCATCTCGCGTCCCGACCTGGAACACTGCTTCACCGAGGACCGTCTCGACGGCTTCTTCGTGAAGAATCTCGAATCGGTCCAGGGCGACGAGCGAGACGTGATGATCATGTCCGTCGGATACGGCCCCGATGAGCACGGCACCCTCGGACTGAACTTCGGCCCCATCAACAAGGGCGGCGGTTGGCGCCGCCTGAACGTGGCGGTGACCCGTGCCCGCTACCGCATGGAGGTCGTCTCCTCCTTCCGCGGCACGCAGCTCAAGGACAGCCCCAATGTCAGCGTTCAGCATTTGAAGCGGTACCTGGAGTACGCCGAGCAGGGCCCCGCGGTCCTTGCCCGTGATGTCGTCCAGGGGGACGCCGAGCCCGACAGCCCGTTCGAGGAGTCCGTGCTCGAGGTACTTCGGGGCTGGGGCTACCAGGTCCAGCCCCAGGTCGGCGTCGCTGGCTACCGCATCGACCTCGGCCTGCGCCACCCCGAGCTGCCGGGCGCGTACGCCCTCGGCATCGAGTGCGATGGCGCGATGTACCACTCCTCCAAGACCGCGCGCGACCGCGACCGGCTGCGCGAGCAGGTGCTCAACGGCCTGGGCTGGCGGTTGTACCGAATCTGGGGCACGGACTGGTACCGGGGACGGAAAGCGGCGGAACTGCGGCTGCGGGAGGCGGTGGAGCAGGCGATCGAGCAGGGTCCCCTGGCCGTGTCGGGGCCGAAGCTGGTGCAGGATGCTGGGGCGAGTACGGCTGCCAGCGCGGCGGCCCAGGGCCGTGGACGGGTGGTGACCGTCCCGGTCGAGGAACCGCAGGTCGAGGTCGAGTATGAGCGTGTGCCGGTGGACACGGGAGGAGTGGAGCGCGAGTGGGCTGCTCCGTACCGCCCCAGCCGACTGACCGTGAGCTCGAACTACGAGATGCACACGGCCGAGGCACGGCCGGCCTTGCGCAACGTACTGGCGCAGATCGTCGAGTCCGAGGGGCCGATCCACCTGGACCTGCTCGTCCTGCGGGCGCGCGAGGCCTGGGGCGTGGGACGGGCCGGGAGCCGAATCCGGGACAACGTGACGTTCGTGGTGCGGAGCCTGGTGAACGCCGAGGCTGTCGCCCGGGACGGCGATTTCTACGACGCGAACGACCGGGGCGGACTGGATGCGCTGAAGGCACGGCGCCCTGAGGCCGGGGACACCCCGCGGAAGGTGACCCTCATCGCCCCGGCAGAGCGGCAGCTAGCTCTGTATGAGATTGCCATGGAATGCCCTGGTATGTCAGAGGACGAGCTGATCAAGCAGGTCTGCGACTTCTTCGGCTGGCGCCGGATGGGCAGCGACATCCGCGAGGCGCTTACGGCGGACATCGCCGAGCTTTACCGGCGCGGCGGGCTCGAAGGCGGACCGGGAAGGGTCAGCGCGGTCCGCTGACGGCGAGAGCGCGACAGGTCCGGACATTCTTTCTGAGCTGGCAGGATGGACGGACCGTAGGTTTGGGACGGGTTGTGTGTTACGGAGAGAAAGGCGCCGCCTCGTGGACAAGGCCGCACTGCTGAAGGACCTGCGCAAGCAGGTCACCGCGCTGGAGGACGACCTCAGGGCGCGGACGGACTCGGAGGACGAGTTCCGTGTGGCGCTTGAGCGTGAGTACGCGGCGGCGCGCGAGGCCCAGCGTACGGCGGCCACGTACGGAGCGTGGCGCGACGAACGCGTCACGCAAGCGGCGGCGGCGTGGGTCCTCGCGACGGTGTTTGTCCGCTTCTGCGAGGACAACGAGCTGATCACGGATCCGTACATCGCGGGCCCGGGGGAGCGGCTTGCAGACGCGGAGGACCGGCAGGCGGCGTTCTTCCGGGAGCGGCCGGAGCTGAACGACCGGGACTGGCTGGTTGCCGGCTTCGAGGCGCTGGCCGGCTCGCACGAGGCGGTGACGGGGCTCTTCGACCGGGGCCACAACCCGCTGTGGGAGCTGAGCCCGTCGTACGAGGCGGCGACGCGGCTGCTGGGCTTCTGGCGGGAGCGGGGTGCGGACGGCGAGATCGTCCACTTGTTTGTGGACGAGGAGCTGGACACCCGCTTCCTGGGTGACCTGTACCAGGACCTGAGCGAGCATGCCCGGAAGACATACGCGCTTCTACAGACGCCGGAGTTCGTGGAGGAGTTCATCCTCGACCTGACGCTGGAGCCGGCGATCCAGGAGTTCGGCCTCGATCCGGTGTGGAAGCACAAGCCGAAGGGCTGGCAGGGGACTGACCCGATCGCTCGGGGTCTGCGCTGCATCGACCCGGCGTGTGGGTCGGGCCACTTCCTGCTGGGGATGTTCGGGCGGTTGTTGGAGAAGTGGCGGGCGGCAGAGCCGGGCACGGACGACTGGGAGTTGGTGCGGCGCTCGCTGGAGTCGGTGCATGGGTGCGACAAGAACCCGTTCGCGGTGGCGATTGCGCGGTTCCGGTTGTTGGTCGCCGCCCTGAAGGCGTGCGGGGAGCGGCGGCTGAGTGCGGCGCCGGCGTTCCCGATCAATGTCGCGGTGGGGGACTCGCTGCTGCATGGGCGGGGCGCGGAGTCGGTGACGGAGACGCTGGACACGCTGTTCGGGGGCGATGGCGAGGGGATGTTTGCGTACCGGACGGAGGATGTGCGGGACTACGCGGAGCGGGTGGATCTGCTGGGGCGGGGGACGTATCACGTGGTGGTGGCGAATCCGCCGTACATCACGGTGAAGGACAAGCAGGAGAACGAGAACTACCGGAAGGCGTACGACGCATGCTCGGGCAAGTATGCGCTGTCGGTGCCGTTCGCGCAGCGGATCTTTGAGCTGGCGGTGCGGGCGGGGGGTGGCAGGCGGGATGGTGGGTTCACCGGGCAGATCACGGCGAACTCCTTCATGAAGCGGGAGTTCGGGAAGAAGCTTATTGAAGAGTTCTTCCCTAAGGTGGACTTGACGCACGTGATCGACACGTCAGGTGCCTACATCCCAGGGCATGGGACGCCCACAGTGATTCTGGCAGGGCGAAACCGAATCGCACGGCAGACGGAGCCACTTCGGGCTGTACTTGGAGTAAAGGGTGAGTCGAGCATCCCGAAGGTCGGTGCGCTTGGTCCGGTGTGGGTGTCGATCGTTGACCAGGTGGAGAAGCCCGGTAGTGAATCGGAGTGGGTGTCAGTTGAAGACGCGCAGCGGGACAAGTATGCCGCGCACCCATGGTCGTTGAGTGGTGGTGGGGCCAGCCTAGTTCTTGAGGCTTTGGAGGCCGCAAGGGTTGAGAAGCTGGCTGGTCGTGCGGAATCCATGGGCATTACCTCGGTCACGGGCGAGGATGACTTGTTCCTGCTGCCTCGGAATGGCGCCGCGCGGCGACTTGGTGTTGGATCAACGCGTCTAATGGTCACGGGTGACATTGTCCGAGACTACGATCTCGAGCCTCTTTATGACTCTGTTTGGGTCTACGACGATGAGCTAGAGACCCTTCCTCTTGAGCAGGTGGGCATGACGGCTCGCTTTCTGGGTGCGTATAGGACGGCTATCTCGCATCGGCGACGCTTTGGCGTCCCCATGCTCGATCGGGGAATGGCGTGGCATGAATGGCAGGAACTGTATCCCAGTAAGCTGAGGGAGCCTCTCTCGATCACGTTCGCATTTGTGGCGACGCATAATCACTTTGTGTTGGACCGGGGCGGGAAAGTCTTCAAGCAGTCTGCACCCGTGATCAAGCTGCTCAAGGGGGCAACGGAGGAGCAGTACTTGGAGCTGCTAGGGGTGCTTAACTCATCGACAGCCTGTTTCTGGCTCAAGCAAGTGAGCCAGGCGAAGGGTGGAGCTGACAATTCGAGCGGTGGAGGAAATCGCTGGGCCCCTGAGGCGTGGATCTCGCACTACGAGTTCACGGGAACCAAACTTCAGGAATTCCCCATTCCGGCCGAGCTTCCCGTCGGTTTTGGGAGAATCATGGATACGCATGCGCAGGAGTTGGCGACGCATGAACCTTCCGTGATCGCGGCCTCCTCTCTGCCTGCTCGTGCTTGCTTGGATGACGCCTTCGCGGAACACGAGAGTGTCCGGTCACGAATGATCGCGCTCCAAGAGGAGCTTGACTGGATCGTCTACGGCTCGTACAAGCTACTTACTCCCGGCGAGGTGGAAAATGCGACCCTTTCGGGTGTCATGGAAGTTCCTGAAGTCGCTCTCGGTGAGCGGGCATTCGAGATCGTACTCGCCCGAAAGGTAGCCTCAGGCGAGGTCGCTACAGCCTGGTTCGAGAGGCACGGATCCGCCCCTGTCACCGAGATTCCTGCGCGGTGGCCCGATGAGTACAAGGCTGTCGTTCAAGCTCGGATCGACATCATTGAATCTCGCAAGGACATCGCTCTTATTGAGCGTCCCGAGTGCAAGCGCCGCTGGACCTCTGAGCCCTGGGAGAAGAAGGAGAAGGAAGCCCTCTGCGCCTGGCTGCTCGATCGATGTGAGGACGAGAAGCTCTGGTTCGCCCTCCGGGATGGCTTCCCCGTTCCCCGGACGCTTACAGTTTCCCAGCTTGCCGACGCCCTCCGGCAGGATGCCGACGTGCAGGCGGTCGCCTCGCTGTATGCCACCGATCATATGGGCAAGCGCGACGCTACTCTCGCGTCCGTGCTTGCTGATGTCATCGCGAACGAGCACGTTCCCTACCTTGCCGCTTTGCGCTACAAGGACTCGGGTCTCCGGAAGCGCGCTCAGTGGGAGCAGGTTTGGGACCTACAGCGCGAGGAGGACAAGTCGGGGGAACGTCTCGACATCCCGGTGCCGCCCAAGTACAGCGGCGCTGACTTCCTCAAGCACTCCTACTGGTCTCAGCGTGGCAAGCTGGACGTGCCCAAGGAGCGGTTCATTTCGTACCCAGACGCGTCGCCCGATTCCGACCCCACCATCCTGCTCGGCTGGGCCGGCTGGGACGACAAGGATCAGGTCCAGGCGCTCGTCAACGTGGTCAATGACCGTACCGAGCAGGCTGGTTGGGACACCCCGCGGCTCGCTCCGCTCATCGCAGGCATCCAGGAACTGATGCCCTGGGTCCACCAGTGGCACGGTGAACACGACGAGGAGTGGGGCGGCACGCCCTCCGAGGAGTACCAGGCGTACCTGGACGAGCAGCGTGCCAAGCATGGACTCTCGGCGGAGGACCTTACGGCCTGGCGCCCGGAGAAGAAGACTCGCGGTCGGGCGAAGGTGGCCGACTGAGGGCCGCGCGTAAAGCCGCGTACACACGATTGCGCCCCGCCGACGGAACGGTCCGTCGGCGGGGCGCCATCGTGGTCAGGCTCAGCTCTGCGCGGCGAACCCCACGAAGGCCGCCCATCCTTCAGGCGCCAGGGACAGAACAGGCCCCGCCTTGTCCTTCGAGTCTCGGATGTGGACCGTGCCGGGGCTCGTTGCGACCTCTACGCAGTCGCCGCCTTCGGCGCCGCTGTAGCTGCTCTTGAACCAAGTGAGCGTGGCAGCGGAATCAGTGGTCACTTCGACGTTCATACCTCTCCAAGCAACTTCTCGATGAAGGCCAGCGACTCACGAGGGGTGAGAGCCTGCGCTCGGATAATCCCATAGCGGGCCGCGAGTGCACGGACCCCGTCTCGATCGGTGAGCAGCGTGCTCTTTCCCTGCACCTCCATGTAGCCGACCTGGTCACTGCCCCGACGGGTAAGCACGGTGAATGGTCCGTCCACACCTGCGTTGTCCTCGAGATCCTGCGGCATGATCTGGATCTCGACGTTTCGCTTCTCGCCGATGAGGAGGAGCTGATCGAGCTGACCACGCCGCACGGCCTTGCCGCCAAGGCAGCGCCTCAGGACGTACTCCTCCATGACGAAGCTGAGCAAAGGGGCCGGCCATCTGTTGAAGATCTCCTGCCGAGCCTGCCGTGCAGCAACTCGCTGCTCGATCGTCGCCTCGTCCAAGAGCGGTCGACGCATGCGCAGAAGCGCGCGGGTGTACTCCTCAGTCTGCAGGAGCCCCTTCATGACGTGGGTGTCGTACGCACACAGTTCGACGGCCTCGCCCTCCAACCGCGCCGCATCCCGAAAGAACGCCGGGTACTGCGCCTTGGCCACCTCCCTCTTGCTGGCCTTCAGCACCCCGCCCGCATCGAGCACCTCGTCCGCCATGTCGATGAACTTCGGCGGCGGAATCCGTCTTCCCTGCTCGAACGACGCGATTGTCGAGGCCGAGTACCCCGTCCGCGCCCCCACCTCCGCCCGTTCCATCCCCGCCCGAACGCGGCACAGCTTCAACTGCTGACCGAAGAGGTGCAGGATCCCCGAGCCGGACTCATCGCCGCCCTCACCCCTGTACTCCTGGTCGTCCTCAGACCCCTGCTGCTCCACCACGCCCGACACCTCCCGCGCCACGCCCCACACCACGTACACCGCGCGCCACCAACGCGTACAGCCCGTACCGTCAGCGCGTCACTCCTGGTCAACGGTACGCACGCTCCGCAACCGTTCTCCGCATGAACCAGGCAATTACTCCTCCCGTGGTGGAACAACATCCGACCACCACCCACGAGTTCACGATGCAGTTCACCTCCACCCCACGCGGAGCCCGTCTCGCCCGCCGGCTCGTCTCCCATCGGCTCGACGACTGGGGTCACCCCTACACCTCCAGCCCCAACGAGACCCTCACCCTCATCGCCGCCGAACTCACCGCCAACGCCGTCCGCCACGGCCACGTCCCCGGCCGGGACTTCCGTCTCCGCCTGCTCCTCGTCGCCACAACCCTCCGCATCGAGGTCACCGACACCCGTACGGAGAGGCGGCTCAACACCGACCTCACGCACGCACCACCGCCGATCGAGGAATCAGGCCGGGGCCTTTACCTCGTCCGCCACCTGGCCGACCGCCTCGGCTGGTTCCCCCCGGTAGGCGCTCCCGGGAAGACGGTCTGGGCAGAACTCGACCTCCTGGCAACACCACTCACCGCATCCTCATAAAAGTGAAAAGATCTGAAACAACAGTATCTGTCTCGCTAGCCTTGATCCGTCCCAGCGGGCCCCAACGGGCCCGCCCGCACCACGTTTCAGGACGACCGTGAAGATCAAGCGCGTACGCATCGAGAACTTCTGCTGCCTGCACAAGGTGGACATAGTCTTCGACGAGATCACCTCGTTCATCGGCCCGACCGGCGTCGGCAAGTCCACCGTGCTCCGCGCACTCGATTGGTTCTTCAACGGCGAAAAGTCGGTGGCCCTCACCACCGACGACATTCACTCGGCGGTGGCCGGTGCCGGCGGCGAGCGCATCTCCGTCGAGGTCGAGTTCGACGGACTGACCGACTTCGACCGCGAGGCCCTCGGCCGGTACGCCCCCGACGACGCCACCACCGTCAGCATCTGGCGTACCTGGGACAACGGTGAGGACAAGATCACCGGGAAGGCCCTCGCGTACGCGCCCTTCGACGAGATCCGGAGCGTGACCGGCGGCGCGATGGCGAAGCGCAGGGCGTACAACGAGCTTCGGGAGAGCACCCCGAGTCTCGGGCTGCCTCCCGCAGGCAGTGAGAAGGCGGTGAACGAGGCCATGCTCGCCTGGGAGCGGACGCACCGGGACCAGCTCACCGAGGCGGAGGTCGAGGACACCCACTTCTTCGGGTTCGCCGGGCAGAGCAAGCTCGCCCAGCTGATCGACTTCGTCTTCGTCTCCGCCGACCTGCGCGCCTACGAGGAGGCCGACGACCAGAAGGCCTCCGCCATCGCCCGCATCCTCGACCACGCCGTCGACCGCACCGAGGCCGACGCCCAGCTCGGTGAGATCGAGGAGAACGCTCAGCTCGCCCGCCAGGCGGTCCACGACAACATCTACGGCCCCGCTCTGAAGGACATCTCCGACGCGCTCTCCGCCGAGGTCGCGAAGCTCACCACCGGCCGTCAGGTCATAGTGACCCCGACCGTACGGGCGCCGAGGCCGGCCAAGACGGCGTTCCAGGTGAGTATCAAGGACGGGGCCGCCGAGACGTCCGTGTACCGCCAGGGGCACGGCTTCCAGCGGGCGCTGATCATCGCTGCGCTGAAGTACCTTGCCGACCGCAGGCGGCCGGAGGGCGGGACCCGGACGCTGTGCCTGGCGGTCGAGGAGCCGGAGCTGTTCCAGCATCCGCCGCAGGCGCGGACGTTCGCGAAGGTGCTGCGCGAGCTGGTGACCTCGTCCGCCGATGGGCGTACACAGGTGATGTACGCGACGCACAGTCCGGTCTTCATTGACCCTGCCGGCTATCACCAGGTCCGCCGGCTCACTCGGGACGCCGGAGCCGAGCACCCGGTCACCCGGGTGAGGCAGGTGACGGAGGACGAGCTGTGCCGGTCGCTGGAGGGGCTGGTGAAGGAGGAGGCCGTCCGGCGGCGTACCGGAGTCGCGATGGCGGGCTCACTTGCCGAGGCCTTCTTCGCCCACGCGGCGGTCCTCGGTGAGGGGACGACCGACGGCGCGGTGCTCGACGGGTGTGCGGAGCGGAACGGGATCAACCTCGGCGCCGAGGGAATCACCTACGTCGACGTGACCGGCAGGGACAACCTCCTGCTCAGTCACGCGATCCTGTCGGCGATGGGCGTGCCCTGCCACGTGGTCTTCGACGGTGACGCCGGAATGGAGGAGCGCAAGCGCGAGTCCGTGCGGAACCTCGACGAAGAGAAGCGGGCGGAGAAGGAGGCCGCCTTCGAGCAGCAGGCGCGAAAGATCTCGGGGAGCAATGCCGATCTGCTTGGCTACTTGGGGGAGTCCAGGTTGCCGTGGCCGGCGACGGGTTCTGCCGTCACGTACACGGTGTTCGCGGACAACCTGGAGACGTATCTCGGTGAGAGCTGGCCCTCCTGGGGCGAGCGGCAGCAGCAGCTGATCGCCGCGGGCGAGGGCGTCTCGGATAAGAACGCGGCCACGTACCGTGAGGCGGCCCGTACGGCCGCGGCGGACCCGCCGTACGTTCTCCAGGCAATGGTGGAGAACGTCAGGGGGATGGTTCGCTGACATCAGGCTCACCCGGTGTCGGGACTGGTGGAGGGCGCACACCGCGTGCTCCACCGGACCGGGCGGCCGCAGAGTGACCTCAACTGCACGCTCGCGACGCTTTCTCCGTCACGACCACGTCCTCCAAGCGTACGGAGAGGGGCTTTCCTCGCCGGGGGTCCCAGAGCCAGAGACGATCGCCGGACGGGCCGAACGTCAGCAACGGGCGGGTGGAAGCAAGCGGTCCGTTGAAGACGGCGATGTCCTTGTTCAGTGGTCTTACACAGACAAGGGTGCCCTGCACGCCGTAGTACGGGGCCGGGTCGTGGCCCGAAGTCGTGGCAGCCCGTGCACGATTTGCGGCAGCCTGCGCTCCGAGGAGACCCGCGGCCAGCGTCATGCCGATGACGAAGAGGCTCATGAGCGGAACACCGACCCGCACTATCCCCTGGGCATTGACCCATTGGTGGTAACGACGCATCCACCCGGCGAAGGAGAGGACGACCAGGGCGAGACCCAAGGCGATGGCGACGGGCTTCAGCGAGGCGGCGTACGACCAGTACACCGAGACCTGGACGGCTTCCGACGGGATGCCGAACCCGTACCTGAGGTACATCGTGTGCATCAGCCCTCCAAACCAGGGCAGGCTGAGCGCCAGGGCGGGGATGAGCGCCGGCACCGCCCAGTGGGCGTTGCGACTGAACCACGAGTGCACGAACGCGTAGGCGAGGCCGTAGAGAATCAGAATGGCTGCGAAGGTTCCGAAGACGGCGTACAGGGTCACGCGTGCGAGCTCGGCGGGAGGACCGGGTGATACGACGGCGAGGAGGAGGCCGGACGCGGCCAGCGGCCACGCAGCCATGGCGCCCCAGACCAGTTGGACCGCAAGAGGCGGTTGCTCGTGTCTGCGGGTGAGTTCACGTCCCACCGGCCACGCAAGCGCACAGGCGATGAGGAGCGGCAGGATGACGTACAACCCGTTCACGAGAACGATGGCGAATCCGCAAGCGACCCCCGCCGTGAGGTAGGCCAGCAAGGGGAGGACCACACGCCAGACCGGAATCGGGGAGGTCGGCGGCGGGTCCGCGGGGTCCCGGCCTTCCATGCCCGTGGGAACCCTCAACCCATGAGTTTCGGCGTAGTACGGGCGGCCGGTGAGAGCTCCGCGCTCCAAACGTGCGGCAACTGTCTCGACGGACGGCCGTCCGTGCTGCTTGACGAGTCGTACGGTCGTGCCCCAACCCAGTACGGAAATCCGGTCCAGGAGGCGGCTCACGATGCTCGGCTGCTCGGAAGGCGTAGAGGAAGCCTCCCTACGCCTGCGGTACGCATGCAGCACCGTTCGGTGATCGACGGACAGCTCGTGTTCGATCAGCGCCGCATCCACCACCCACATCCCGGCCTGATGCCGTCGTGCCAGCCCCTCGATCTCCGAGACCGCCGCCTGAACGGCTCCGAACCGTGCCCCGTGCAGGCGCACTTCCACCAACAGTCCACGTCGCCCACTCCCCAGAGCATCCCCTTCTCCGTCGCCAGGGGTCCAAGGCCGTACCGACCACCCTCGGCCCTCCAACAGTTGCGTCGACAGCCCTGCCTCCTCCGGACTGTCGACCACTGCGACAAGTAACTCAACCCGTCGGTTGAACGGCTCGACAGGCAAGGAAGGCAACGCCGGAGTCGCGCCCTCCTCGTGCCCGCGCAGGCCATCACCACCCCGCTGAGCCGGAATCGCCCTCCCTGCCATGCGCCGAGAAATCCGCCGCATACCTGACATTCCGCACCTCCGTGACCAGACTTCGCCCCAGGCCGGATTTGGCCGAGACACCACTCCCGCACCACGGTCCATCCCGGAATCATGGCTCGCATGCCCGTGGCATGTACCGGGCCAACGAGGGGAAGCGCGTAGCAGTATGGGGTACAAGGACAACCCGGAAGGTCAGACCACCGGCCGCGGGATCTTCGACTGCGACGGGGCCCATCGCACCCCGCTCAAGAGCGACTACGAGCGGGTCTTCCAGTCCGGGATGATCGTCCTCGACACCAACGTGCTGCTCAACCTCTACCGTTCCAACGCCCGCACCCGGCAGGACACCTTCGCCGTTCTCTCCAAGCTCCGCGACCGGCTCTGGGTCCCGCATCAGGTGCTCACCGAGTTCTGGCGCAATCGCGAACTCAGGTCGATCCGCCATCATCACAGCACCCGGGCAAAGGAGACCTCCCTCGCCCTCGACAAGGCGCGCAGGTCGGCGCACGACGCCGTCGACCGGTGGATGAAGGACGTACGACTCAAGCAGGACGAGGGCGTCACCCTACGCATCGACGACGGGCTCAAGACGCTCGCCGAGGCGATCGACGGGCTGCGGGAGATCATCGACGCGCAGGCCGAGCGGGATGCTCTCCTGGGCACGGCCGAGACGCACAGCGACCCCGTACTGGCCGACCTGGAGCCGCTCCTGCAAGGCCGTATCGGGGAGCCTCTGCCGACCGACGAGTACGACAAGGCGGTCCAGGCGGCGCAGAAGCGAGCGGACGAGGAGATCCCGCCCGGGTACGAGGACTTCAAGACGAAGCCGCCGGAGCGCGCGGCCGGCGACTATCTCCTCTGGGTGCAGCTCCTCAAGGAGGCGCAGAACCGCGAAGGCGACGTTCTGCTCGTCACCGGTGACGTCAAGAAGGACTGGTGGCACCCGAAGGACGGCGACATCTCCGCCCGTCCTCGAGCCGAGCTGGTGGTGGAGCTGCGTGAGCACGCCGGTGTACAGCTCTACATGCTGACCCCCGCCGACCTCCTCAAGTGGGCAGAGGAGCTGCTCGACGGACTCGATGTCGACAAGGACTCTGTCGACGACCTGGAGCAGCTCCGTGAGGCGGACCGCGAAGACACGACGGCCGAGACCGGCTGGACCCGACAGTCCCTCGGAACCTTCGTCGAGCACCTGCGGGTGCGCTACCCGGCGCACGCCAAGGTGATCATCGCCGCTGCGGCGAACGGCGGCTTCGTGGACAGGGCCACCGTGTACGACCTGGCGGGATATCCCGACGATCGGCGGCTCAAGGGTTTCACCCGGCCCATCAGCACCGTGGCGCGGGAGCTGGAGGACCAGGGTCTGCTGACGGGCGAGGAGTCCTTCCTGCTCCACACCATCTACGGTTCGCCCACGGAGCCCTCGTGGGCCACCGGGTTCCGGATCCCGGACGAGGCCGTGCCGATACTTCTGGAAACGTTCGTGGAGCCGGGGCGGTCGTCGCAGCCCCCCAAGGGCGATGGCGACCCCGGCGATAGTCCGAAGCCTTCAGAGACCGAGCGGTAGGAATAACAGGTCCGTGTCACCGGTGCCGCGGGTCCTGCCCAGAGGCTGAAATCGCACCCTTGCCCTCCTCTCATCTCCCTGTCACACAAGGGAGAGCGGATCGAGGGCAGGGGGTAGCCGTGAGTGGGGGCACAGAGACCAGCGGAGTCGCCGCGGCGCCGTCGCGCTGGGCGCGGGAGTGCTTCGGAAACCAGGCGAGTGGGCTTGTCGCAGGGATTCCGAAACGGTTGGCGCGCGCTCATCAGCGGGCCAGGACCGTGCACGACCAGGCCGATCTCAAGAAGCGCGGGCCGTACGGACACGTCCTGGCCGAGGCCGTATTGGAAGAGCTGGCGGACGAAGCCCGTGCCCTCGGGGGATCGGTCCGTGAGCTGCGTGGCTACGACTTCGCCGTTCTCAACGGATGGGCCCTCTTCCCCTTCAAGTATTCCGACCGGCCAATACCTCTCGATCGTGCCCGCCTGCGTGCCGACGTTTCCGCCCAACGAAAGCGGCTGCTGACAGCGCACGGCCCCGAGCCGAGGGAAGGGCTGTTTCCCCTGGAAGAGGTTTCGACCACCCCGGAGTACGACAAGATCCACGAGGCATTCGAGGAGCTCGGACGCAGCACCAAACTGGTCTCGGTCTTCTTCACTGCCAGCTGCGGTGAGGGCATCCACTCCATTCACTGGGGGGAGGCGCACCTCGAGGAGGACCGCACCTTCACCTGGTCGCCGGTGGAGCCTCTTCCTCTGCACACGGCCAAGGGTCGGTGATGATCGACTGGCTGTCACGGAAGTTCCCATGCCCCCGCTGAGAGCCCCTGCGAGCTGGCAAGATAGGGGGACGAGCGCGCTGCGCGGACCATGTGAACCGCCGAGTGAGGGAACGAGAGCCACCGATGTCCACGAATGAGCTCTTCCTGCGGGATGTCATCGACATCAAGGAAGACGTCCACGCCGGCGATTTCAAGGTGGAGCTCACCGGAGGCTTCACCGAGACCGCCGCCAGGGTCGCGGAATACGTGGTCACCGACCAGCTGAAGCTTGCCTTCGGCAAGGCACTCGGAATCGTCCGCGCTTCCGTCCGGGGAGGGAACTCCCACGCCGCCTACCTCCACGGATCCTTCGGTTCGGGTAAGAGCCACTTCCTGACCGTGCTCCACGCCGTCCTCAACAACGAGCCGTCGGCACGCTCCAAGCCCCGGCTCCAGGAAGTCATCGCCGAACACGACGAGTGGCTTCGGGGCAAGCGATTCCTGATGGTGCCGTACCACCTCGTCGGCTCCACCGACCTGGACTCGGCTCTGCTCGGCGGGTACGTCGCCGAAGTGCGGCGTCTGCACCCGGGCGCCCCCACCCCCGCCGTCTACCGTGCCGACTCGATGCTCGCCGACGCGGCGAAGCTCCGGAACAGCATCGGCCACGACGCTTTCGTGGCGCTGCTTCCTTCCGCCGGTACGGATTCCGGGAGCTCGGACGGTGACCTCGACGATCTCGATGTGATCGACGGCTCGGGTGCGGCCTGGACCCCCGGTGATCTGGATGCGGCCTTTGCCGCGCCCGCGGGCGACGCCCGACGCGACCGGCTGGTGTCGGCGCTGCTGACCGGGCCGATGTCCTCCTACGCGGAGGGCGCCCGAGGCGACGCCCAGGCGTTCCTGCCGCTGGAGAACGGTCTCGCCGTCATCAGCAGGCACGCGAAGTCCCTCGGATACGACGGTCTCGTCCTCTTCCTCGACGAGCTGATCCTGTGGCTCCAGGCGCACATGTCGAACCGGGAGAAGGTGAACTCCGAGGTCAGCAAGCTGGTCAAGCTGATCGAGTCCGGCGACAGCGCCCGCCCTGTTCCCATCGTGTCCTTCATCTCCCGCCAGCGCGACCTTTCGCAGCTCGTCGGCGCGGACGTCGTCGGTGCCGACGTGAAGAACCTGGAGCAGCAGGTCGAGTATCTGGCGGGTCGCTTCGACGTCGTGAGCCTCGAGGACCGCAACCTTCCGGAGATCATCAAGGAGCGCATCCTCAAGCCCAAGGACGAGCAGGCCCGGGCGGCTCTGGACGGGGCCTTCGGAGCCATCGAGTCCACCAGCTCGCAGGTCAAGGACGTCCTGCTCGACGCGCACGGCGCCACCCATGCCGACTGGGCGGACTTCCGGGCCGTCTACCCCCTCTCGCCCGCGCTCCTCAACGTCCTCGTGGCACTGTCCGGCGCGCTCCAGCGGGAACGGACGGGTCTCAAGCTGCTGCAGGAGATGCTGCGGCGCCGGCGCGCCGACTTCAAGCTGGGGGAACTGATCCCCCTCGGCGACCTGTGGGACGTGCTCTCCGACGGCACCGGAGAGGCGTTCACCGACCGCCTCAAGAACGAGGCGGAGGCTGCGCACACCTTCCACACCAAGGTGCGGGCCCACCTGCTGGAGAAGTACGGATCGGAGGAGAACGAGAAGTTCATCGCCGACGACCGGTTCGTCAAGACTCTGCTGCTTGCCGCGCTCGCCCCTGACGTACCCGCCCTCAAGCGGCTCACCGGCGGTCGGATCGCCGCCCTGAACCACGGCTCCATCCGCTCCCGTACCGTTGCTCCGGGCTCGCTGGTCGTGACGCGACTGCGGGAACTGCAGGCCGAGTTCGGCGAGATCCGGGCCGACGGCGACCAGGACCCCGTGTTCACCCTCCACCTGTCCGATCTGGACATCGAGCCACTGCTCGACATGGTGGCCGACGAAGACCGCACGGGAGCCCGCCGCATCTGGGTCAAGGACCAGCTCTGGAAGGCGCTCGGGCTCAAGGACACCGGCGCCTTCGTCTGCGAGCACGACATCGTCTGGAAGGGCAGCCGACGCACCGCCGAGTTCGTATTCGAGAACGTGCGCGACACCGCGCAGCTGCCTTCCGAGCAGTTCCGCCCCGGCGTGGACGGTCGGGTGCGGTTCATCCTCGACTACCCCTTCGATGACGGTCAGCACTTCCCCAACGACGACGCGCAGCGGGTCGAGTTGCTGCGCTCCGAAGGGCTCCTGGCGCCGACCCTTGTCTGGCTGCCGTCGTTCTTCTCCGAGCAGAAGAACGCCCAGCTGGGCCGCCTCATCAAGATCAACTACCTCCTTGAGCGCGACCGCCTCGACGACTACGCCGGGCACCTCGCCTCCGACGACCGTGTCCGCGTCCGTCATCAGCTGGCAGCCCAGCGCGACACCCTGACCTCGCAGCTGACCGCCACGCTCGCGCAGCTGTACGGCATCGCCAAGGTCGACGAAAACAGCGTGTCCGCGGAAGTCAGCGAGGGGAAGCACATCCTCTCCCTGCTGCCCGAGTACAGCCGGCCCCAGCTGCAGGGTGGCAAGTCCTTCATGGACAACCTGCAGCACCTGGCCGACGGAGTGTTCGGCGCCCTCTACCCCAAGCACCCCGACTTCGACCGGGCCGGCGACCGCAAGCCCGTCACCCCCGCCGAGTTGAAGACCGCGCTGACCTGGATCACCCGGGCCATGGACGACGGCGGCCGCCGCATCGAGGTCGACAGCCACCACCTCAAGACCGTCAAGAAGATCGTCGAGCCGCTCGAACTCGGTCAGGTCCACGACGGACCGCTGGTCCTCCGCAACGACTGGCGTGCACGGATCAACCAGGCCGCCCATCAGCACCGGCCCGGCGCTGAGGATCTGTCCGTCGAGGAGATCCGCGAGTGGATCGCCACGGATCACGGCTGGACCGGCCTCGACAAGAACGTCAGCAGTCTGATCATCGCCACGTACGCACTGCTCGACGACCGTGCCTGGATCTTCCACGGAGGCAGCCCCCTGCCCCAGGCGCCCGACCTGAACGACATTGGGGCGGGCCATGGCCTGCGCGCACAGCAGCTGCCCACGGATGAGGAGTACGCGACCGCCAGAGAAAGGGCTGCCAAGATCTTCGGAGTGGCGGTCCAGCCCACCCTCTTCGCGCGGAACGTGAACAAGCTCCACACCGGCGTACGGGAAAAGATCAACCAGTACGAGCAGGCGGTCAACGGGGTCCGGACGTCTCTGAACCGGCATGCGGAAGCCCTGGGGCTCGAGTCGGACACCAGCGCACGGACGTCGTCTGTGAAGGACGCTGCGGATCTGCTCGCTCGCCTGGGGCGTCATCACGAAGCGACCGCGACGGTCAGGGAACTGGCCGGTGCCTCGTATGCCACATCGGACGCGGTGCTGGCCACGGCCATCACATCCGCCCCCGAGGTGCTCAAGGCGCTCGACGACGCCGACTGGCAGCTTCTCGACAGCGTCCGTGGCTTCGCCGGGCGGCGGGACAACGTCGGCGAGCGGGCCGAGCGGTTGATCGGGGAGATCGCCGAGGCCGCCGCCGCGAGTGAATTCGAACGCTCTCTGGTCCCGGTCCTGGACTCCATCCGCAGCAAGGCCGTCGCACTGGTCAAGGACGCCGCTCGGCTGGCCCAGGTGGCGGAACCGGTAGTACCGCTGCCCCCTGTCGAGCCGACCCCGGACGATGTCCGCCTCACCCAGCACGGCACACCGCCCGTATCGTCCACACGCTCGACGCCGGGGCCCGGCGCCTCCGTGGGCACGGGGGGTGTGGCGGGCTCCCGAACCGTACGTCTGCAGCCGAGCCACATGGAGAACGCCCTGAGCAAGGCGATGGACAACCTCTGGGACGAGATCCTCGCCTACTCCGCCGCCAACCCCGGGATGGCAGTCGAGATCACCTGGCAGGTCGTGCCGCCGGAGGAAAGCGGGTCCGCAGGCGCCGAGGCGCAGTCCTGATGGCGGTGCGGCCGCTCATCGACCGCAGAATCGTCGAAGCACTCCTCGAGACGGAGCTGCGGCGGGCCAAGGACCGCCGCCTCCTGCTGGTCCACGCCCGATATGACAGCGCGGCCCCTACCGACTTCACGGCCCGGATCGACGGTCGGCAGCGCCTGGTGCGGGTCACCGACCAGGATTCCGTTCTGGGAATCGTCGACGCGTGGCAGCGATTCCTGGCCGAGCCCGAGCCCGACAGGCTGCTTGTGGTCACGAGCGATGTGCCGGCCACTGCTCTGGGCTGGGACCTGCGTGCCCATGCCGTCGGACGCCGCAGTCTCACGGTCGACCGGGCCGAGATCGTCAAGCAGCTCTTCGGAGCCGCCGACCTCGACCCTCGTGTGATCCGCGAGACTTGGTTGCTCGACGCCCTGATCGAGGCCGAGCCTGCCGACGGTTGGCCGCGTGACGGATCCGTCCTCACACGGGATGCCGCCGTAAAGGCACTTGTCGGTGAACGTCTGGGGCTGGGTCGTGCAGCAGGGGGGCACGCGCTCGATCTGGACACCAATGCGCTGCTGGCCTGGTCCCGGACCACTGCGGGGCCCGCGCGCTTCCGAGAGCTGGCCGCATCGGAGCGCGACGGACTGACCGACTGGCTCAGCGGCGTGATCGGGTCGGCCGCACCCACGCTCCTTGCGCTCATCGCGGACGGCAGGGGGCAGGACGCCCTGGCCCTCGGCGTCCTCGGCTCCGTACTGAGCGCGCCGGATGCTCCGGCCGGAACGAGCTTCGCACTCGGAGGCCTGTTCGGTTCGACCTTGCGTTCGGTGGACGACCTACCGCCTTTCACCTCCTCAGTGATCGGCACGCTCGCACGATGGATCGGCGAGGCCGAGGCCAACAGCGCTTCGGGCGCCGAGGCACGGCAGCGTGTCTACGCGGTACTCGACCGAGCCGACCAACTCGCAGCCGAAGCCGGACTCGGGCAGGCTCTGCGAGTCGATCCCCTGCTGCCCTCAGGGCTCAAGGCGCGCTTGAGAGATCTGGCCGCCGCTCTGGAGACCTCTTCCGAAGAGGCAGGGGCAGCGCTGAACCAGGTCCTGGCCCATCAGCTGGCCCGTCTGCACCCGGCCAGCTGCAATGCCGCACGCATGGCGGTGCGCGTCCTGCGATGGCTCGACGGGCCGGCTCCTGTCGTGGCATCGGTAGGACAGGGGGTCAGTGAACATTTCGCACAATGGGCATGGGTCGACCGTGCGCTTGCTGTCCTGGCGGAGGGTGATCCGCTCGGGGAATCCGTCGTGGGCCAGGCGTACCACCTGCTCATCGGCAAGGCCCGTGCCCGGCGGGCGGCGATCGACGAACAGTTCGCTGCCCGACTGGCCGGTTGGGCCCTGACTGCCTCGAAACAGGCGACGGCGGGCGCTCTTCTCATCGAGGACGTGCTCACCACGCTCGCCGTACCGCTTGCCGGAACGGGCAGGACGGCAGCGGCTCCGCTCGTGCTCGTACTGGACGGCATGAGTGCGGCCATAGCGACGCAGCTCGGGGACGAGATCGACCGTCGTGTCTGGACGGAGATCGTCCCCGCCCCGCAAGGGGCGGAAGGCGCACGGCGTCAGGCGGCCGTGTCCATGCTGCCGTCGGTCACCACCATCAGCCGGGCTTCACTGCTGTCGGGGACGGCGACGAGCGGCAAGCAGCCGGCGGAGAGCAAGGGGTTCGCAGCTCTGTGGCAACGGCACCGGCGTACGGGGACGCTCTTCCACAAGGGCCAGATCGGTGGGGTCGAAGGGCACCGTCTTGCCCCGGAGCTGCTCGATGCGCTCGCCGGCGACGGAGTGGTGGGCGTCGTACTGAACACCATCGACGATGCGCTGGACCACGGGCAGGAGGGCGAACGCACCACCTGGCGGCTCAAGGACATCAGCCACTTGCTGGACCTGCTCAACGCGGCCCGCGGCTACGGCCGCCCCGTGTTGCTCGTCTCCGACCACGGCCACGTCATAGACCGTTCGCCCAAGGGCCGCGGGCCGGTGAAGGCAGCGGGCGTGCAGAGCGCCCGCTGGCGCACGGGCACAGCCGAGGAGGGCGAAGTAGAGCTCAGCGGACCGCGCGTCCTGGCAGGCGACGGCTCCATCGTGGCGCCATGGCGTGAGGACCTCAGGTACACACCGCGCAAGGCGGGGTACCACGGCGGGGCATCGATCGCCGAGGTGACCGTGCCGGTGATTGCCTTGGTGCCGTCACAGGAGCTGCTGCCGTCGGGATGGGTCCTTTTGCCACCCGAACAGAGCGTGCCGTCCTGGTGGGAACCTCGCACCGAGACCGCAGCAGCTGCGGAGCCGGAGGCTTCGGTGAGCCGCCGGGGCCGGAAGCCCAAGGAGGCGCAGGCCGGCGAGGGACTCTTCGCAGCGGACGACGTGGCACCGGAGACACCGACGCTCGGCGACAAGGTCGTGCGGACACAGCGGTACACGGCACAGAAGGCGTTCGTGCGCAGAGCCCCGGACGCCAAGGCGGTGGCTGCTGTGATCGATGCGCTTGCCGCCGCCGGTGGAAAGCTGACCCCGGACGCGGTGGCCGCCGCCGCGACCGCTGCCACCGGTAGGTCGCAACGGAACCCCGAAATCTTCGTCACCGTGGTGCAGCGCCTTCTCAACGTCGAAGGCTATGGCGTGATCAATCTGGTGGACGCGGGACGGACCGTGGAACTGAACGTCCCGCTTCTGCATGAGCAATTCGGAACGGAGCGTCCGTGACCGGTGTGACGGAGGTCAGCGCGGCCCGCCGCCGTGAAGTGGTGGATGCGTTGAGGCGCGGCACCGTGCCGCAAGCGGGGCTCGATCTGTTCGCGGTCGGTCTCGACCGCTTCGCCGCGGCCCTGGATGATGACGTCGCGACAGTGGCGCGCGGTGGGTCCGCATTTCACGCCATCCGTGGTGAGTACGGTTCCGGTAAGACGTTCTTCGCCCGCTGGCTCGCCGAGCGGGCCAAGCGCGCGGGGCTGGCCACCACGGAAGTGCAGATCTCCGAGACCGAAACACCGCTTCACCGCTTGGAGACGGTCTATCGGCGTCTCACGGAACGGCTCACCACAGCCACCCATCAGCCCAGCGCGCTCAAGGCGGTGGTCGATTCGTGGTTCTACACCCTCGAGGAGGAGATCCTCGACGCCGGTGAAGTGGCGGACGACGACGAGAAGGCACTTGCCGCGGCCGTCGACGAACTGATGGAACAGCGACTTGCCGAAGTCGCCCGGACGACCCCCGCGTTCGCGGCGGCCCTGCGCGGCTATCGCGAGGCGCGTGCTGTGGGCGACAGCGCGACGGCCGAGGCGCTCATCGCCTGGCTGGGTGGCCAGAAGTCGGTCGCGGCCTCGGCCCGCAGAGCTGCGGGGGTCCGTGGAGACCTGGACCATTTCGGCGCCATGGGCTTCCTGCAGGGGCTGCTCACCGTGCTGCGCGACTGCGGACACCCCGGACTCCTCGTGGTTCTCGACGAGATCGAGACCTTGCAGCGGGTGCGAGGCGATGTGCGCGAGAAGGGGCTCAACGCCCTGCGGCAGCTTCTGGACGAGATCGACGCCGGGCGCTTTCCCGGCTTGTTCCTGGTGATCACGGGCACGCCCGCGTTCTACGACGGTCAGCAGGGCGTCCAGCGGCTTGCCCCGCTGGCTCAACGCCTCGCCACCGACTTCACCACCGACCCGCGTTTCGACTCGCCGCGTGCGGTGCAGCTACGCCTTGCAGGCTTCGACCTGCCGAGTCTGGGAGAGCTCGGACGCAATGTCCGCGACCTCTATGCGGGGGCGGCACGGAACCCCGAGCGGATCGAAGCACGCGTCGACGACGCGTACCTTACGGAGCTTGCCGCGGCGGTCACCGGTGGCCTTGGCGGGAAGGTGGGAGTCGCCCCGCGGCTTTTCCTGCGCAAACTTGTTGCCGATGTACTCGACCGTGTCGATGAGTTCGACGAATTCGACCCGCGTCTGCATTACGCGCTCACCGTGTCCAGCGCTGAGCTCAATGACGTCGAGAGGAACGCCGCGCAGGTCGATGCCGACGACATCGAGCTGGACCTACCGTGAGCGCGCTCGACGACCTGGATCCGGTTCTGACACACCACATCGTCAACTCCCTCGGCTGGCGAGGTCTCCGTCCGCTGCAGGAGGAGGCGATCGAGCCGCTGATGGCCGGCGAGGACGCGATTCTGCTGGCGCCCACGGCGGGTGGAAAGACTGAGGCCGCTTCCTTCCCCCTGCTCTCACGGATGACCGCGGAGCGATGGCAGAGCACCTCGGTCCTCTACGTCTGTCCGTTGAAGGCATTGCTCAACAATCTGTTGCCACGACTGGAGACGTACACGTCGTGGCTCGGGCGTACCGCCGCTCTGTGGCACGGCGACGTGACCGCGGGCAACCGCAAGCGCATCTTGAACAACCGGCCCGATGTCCTGCTGACGACTCCTGAGTCGTTGGAAGCCATGCTGGTCAGCGTGAACGTCGACCACAAGGCGTTCTTCTCCGGGCTACGGACCATCGTGGTCGACGAAGTGCACGCCTTCGCCGGAGACGACCGGGGATGGCACCTGCTTGCACTACTCGAGCGGTTGCAGAAGTCCGTGGGACGGCCGATCCAGCGTGTCGGACTGTCAGCCACCGTGGGCAATCCGGTGGAACTTCTCCACTGGCTTCAAGGATCCGGGGCCGGTAAGAGGCCGGCTCGAGTGGTCGCACCTCACCTTGCTGATCCGAGCGACGCGAGCGTAGTGACACAGACGCCCCCCGGCGACATCCAGCTCGACTACGTCGGTTCCGTAGACAACGCGGCCCGAGTGATCTCTTCGTTGCACCATGGAGAGAAGCGCCTCGTCTTCTGCGAATCACGGCGTCTTGTGGAGGAGCTCGGGGAGAAACTGCGCCTTCGAGGAGTCACTACCTTCCTCTCTCATGCCTCGCTGTCGGTCGATGAACGGCGGCGCGCTGAGCAGGCGTTCGCGGAGGCCCGGGACTGCGTGATCGTCTCCACCAGCACGCTGGAGCTGGGCATCGACGTCGGCGATCTCGACCGGGTCATCCAAATCGATGCTCCGGCGACCGTTGCTTCCTTCCTGCAGCGGCTTGGCAGAACGGGGAGGAGGGCAGACACGACGCGCAACTGCCTCTTCCTGGCTCTGACGGAAGACGGACTGCTGTCAGCGGCAGGAATGCTGTTGCTGTGGTCACGGGGCTGGGTCGAACCAGTCATCGCCCCGCCCGAACCACGCCACATCGTCGCCCAGCAGCTCCTTGCACTCTGCCTGCAGGAACATCAGGTCGGCGATCGGTTGTGGCGGGATTGGTGGAACGGGCTTGGCCCCTTCGGACAGCCCGCCGAGCCGATTCTGAGGCACCTTGTGAACGAGGGCTATCTCGATCGTGACGGCGACATGCTGTTCATCGGACCGGAGGCCGAGCGCCGCTTCGGACATCGGCACTTCATGGGCCTGACGGCAGTCTTCACAGCACCACCCCAATTCACTGTTCTCCAGGGCCGCATGGAGATCGGTCGCACCGACCCGGATCTGTTGACGGAGGAAGTCGAGGGACCGCGGAAACTCCTCCTGGCGGGCCGTAGCTGGGTGGTCACGTACATCGACTGGCGCCGCAAGCGGTGTTACGTGGAGCCGACGGACGGGGGCGGAAAGGCGAAGTGGAGTGGACTCGGATTCGCCCGGGCGACGTCGTTCGAGTTGACTCGAGCGGTCCGTGAGGTGCTTCTCGGAGTCGATCCTCCGGTGAGCCTCACCAAACGAGCGACGGCATCCCTCGCCGACGCGAGAGACCACTTCATCGAGGCGGTGCATCCTGGCGGCACGCTGATCGTGCGCGGCAGTGGTGGCTACACACGGTGGTGGACCTGGGCGGGGCACCGGGCCAATGCCACGCTCGCGGCCTCGCTCGGCGGGGTGGCCGCGCCGGCGCAGCGCATCAACGACTGCTGGGTCCGTCTCAGGGAAGACGTCGACCCGCAGACCTGGAAGCAGGCTCTCGCGGAGGCGTCGGGGCAGTTGTGCCTTCCCGAGGTGGACGCTCGCGCGGTGAAGGGGTTGAAGTTTGGCGAGGCACTTCCGGCTCGCCTCGCCGAATCGACCCTCGCGATCCGCTTCTCCGACCTGGCAGGCGCACAGACGGTATTGGACGAACCGGCGAGATTCGTGGCAGACGTAGGCAACTGAGTCGGTCAGCGTCCTGTTGTTCGGAACCATTCACCACTCTGAGTGACCGGTGGTTCGGAATCCGTGTCAGTCGCGAGTCGGAACTACGCTGGGAATTGTGGCTGGCACACCTCTCTCCAACACCGGGCTCGACGCGTTCCTCGACGGAACACCGCAGCTCCGTGATCCATCGTCCGTACGCGCCGCCGACGCGGTGCTCGCGTTGCTGGCCCTGCGCGGGGCCGACCGCCGCAGCGGGCTGCCCGAGCCCAGCGTGGAGCTGGTGCGGCGGCTGCTCGTCGAGGACGCGCCGGCGTTCGTCTACGCGACGCCCGAGGAGCTGGCGGCCTACCCCGCCGTGCTCGTCGCCCTCACCGAACGGGTGCGGGAGGCCGGGCGGCTGAACGCCAAGCGGCAGGCGCGGATCGTGGCCGCGGTCGAGGACATCGTGCCCGACTTCGAACGGGCGATGACGGACCCCGCCAACTACACCTGGCAGCGCTGGTACGCCTCGCTGCTGCGGGCCGACGGCGCCGACCCCGGCGACCCCGCGGCCGTCCGTGCCTGGCTCGCCGGACACGACGGGGTACGGCCGCCCGACGGGCTCAACCGGGCCGACCTGATGAACCGGAGCGACTTCGCGGACATGCTCCTCGCGGACGCCCTCACCGGCGCGTACGTGCGGGAGGCGGAGCGGCCCTCACCCGCGGGGCCCCTGCTGACCGACGCGGACGTCTCGCACGGCGTGGCCGGCCTCGGCGGCCGGCTGGTCGACCGCTGGACCGCCGAAGGACTCGCGGGCGCCCTCGCCGGACCGTACGCCCATCTCGCCCCGGGCCCGGACGCCTTCCCGCATCTCGTCCTCGCCGACACGCTCCTCGACGAGCACCTCAACTACTACGGCGACTCCTCCGTCCCGCTGCCGCCCCCGCCCATGGAGGCCCACGAGCCGCAGCGGTCCGTCGAGGCCGGCGCGGACCTGCTCGCAACGGCCGTCGAGGAGATGAAGGGCGAGGACGGCGGACTGTACGACGGCGAGGCCGCGCATCTGCTGTACGCGCTCTACCAGCGGGGCTCGTGCGCCGAGTCGGTGGCCCGCCGCGCCGCCGAGTTCGAGGACTGGCCGGTCGACCCCCGGCTGGAGGACGCACCCGTCCTCGTACCCGCGACGGCCCCCGAGGAGTACCGGGTCCCGCCCGCCGACGAGCTGACCCGGCTCTTCGGATCGTCCGTCACCGACGAGGACCGGACCCGCCTCGAACCGTCCGCGCGCGCCATGGCCGACGCCGTCGACCGGCTGACCGGCACCGGCATGGTCTTCCGTACCGGTGACGCCTTCGGCCTCACCCCCTGGGGCGTCGAGGTCCTGCACTACCTGCTGCGGGTGCGCTGGGTAGCGGCGCCCGACGCCAAGGAGGCCGCGGCCTGGGACGCCCCGACCGTGATCGCCGCCGCCGAAGGCTGGTCGGCCTCCGCCGCCACCCGCGTCCTCGCCGAATGGCTGCACGCGCACGGCGACACCGTCGAGGCCTGGTCCGCGCTGATCGACGCCCTCGGCACCGTCAACGCCGGCACGTTCGAGGCGGCCTACACCCGCGCCCTGTTCGGCTTCCTCGACCCCGAGGCCGTCCCCGTCGAGGCGCTGCGCGAGGCCCTGGACGACCCGGTGATGGGCGCGTACGCCTGCGGGGTCCTGCGGGCCCGGGGTGAGCCGGCGGACGAGGCCCGCGTGCCGCTCTCCGCCCGCGCCGTGCTGATCCTGGACCGGCTGCACCGCCGCACCGACGCCGGGCGGACACTCCTCGACTCCGCCGCCGAGGGCTGGCCGGGCGGGGTCGACGCCCTCGTCAAGGAGATGGTGGCGGCGGACCCCTACCGCGCGGAACGGACCCTCGGGGCACTGGGCGTCGCGCTGCCCCGTACTCGCGGACGTATCGGTATCGGTGCCAGGAGGACGAGCGAGCGGGCGCGGCGTCGCGGTCGGCGCGGACGCCACGCCCGCTGATCCCCGTGGGGGGCGTGCGCGACCGTCAGGAGACGGCCGTCAGGTACATGCCGGAGGCGCCGGCCCCCGCCGTGTTGCGGCAGGAGAAGTTGCCGCTCGGCCGCGCGTGGATCAGCGCGAGGCAGCGGCCGAGCGCCAACTGGCCGTAGTGGTTGGGGTGGACGTTCTCCTGGATCGGTCCCTGGGTCTCGTTCGGGTCGATCCACCTCGCCCATTCGCTCGTCGCGGCCGAGGCCGGCACCGTGGCGCTGACCAGCTTGCTGGTCTTCGCGCACACCTCACGCCCCTGCAGCATGTCGCGCAGATCCATGAACTGCACGCCCTTGCTCGCCGCGACCCCCTTGAGCCGGTTCGAGACCTGGGGGACCAGTGAGTCCCGGGCCCAGTCGGAGTCCAGGTTCCAGAAGGGGCAGCCGCCCGTGTTGGTGCGGCTCCAGCCGCTCTCCCCGTACCGGTTCTCCGACGCGCGGGGGATGGGGGAGGGGTAGGACTGGAGGACGATCCGGTAGTCGGAGGCCGCGTATCCGGCGCCCGACATCACCGCGCGGATCTCGTCGACGGACTTGCCGACGTTCGCCATCGCGGTGTCGATCTTCGCGTCGACCTCGCCCTGCTGGTCGTCGTGGCAGTACGAGTACCAGACGATGTAGTCGGTCGCGCAGCTCCTGATGATGTCGGCGAAGCCCAGGTCGTTGCCGCCGATCGACAGCACGATCGTCTCGACGTCGTGGGAGGCGGCGACGGCGGCCAGCTGGTCGGCCTGCGGCGCCTCGCCCTTGTACGCGACGCCGCCGTTCGAGGCGCGGAAGACGTTCTTCGTCGTCGCGCCCGAACAGGCCAGGTTGACGAGGGCCGAGGCGATCCCGCCCGCGCTCTTCACCTCGGCCGCGTCGGAGCGGTGGCAGCCGTTGGCCGCCGTCGTGCCGTACACGCGGGAGGGGTCGTACCCGCTCCCCGTCCACGCCCGGTCGGTACCGTTCCGGCTGCCGGTGGTGGTCAGGCTGTTGCCCTGCCAGCGTCCGGCCTCCCCGGAGATGTAGCTGTCGCCCATCGACACGACGGCGGTCGGCCCCGATCCCTGGGCGGCGTCGGCGGGGGTCACTCCGGCGGCCAGCAGGCCGATCAGCGACACGGCGGCGGCGAGGGATCTTCGGACCGTGCGGTGGGGGGTTCTGGGCATGGCTGTGTTCTCCTGCGTCGGTGCAGAGGAGTGGGGGACAGCCGCCGGCCGGTGGCATGCGGAATCTGGCACGCCATGGCTTGTTACCGCTAGGTAGGTGCGTGTTTCGGTTGCGTCACGTGCCCTGTGAAACACACTGGAGCGAAATTCTCCGGAGCAGGGGCCCAAGGAGCGGCAGATCTCCGGAGCGAGCACGGCTCCGCCCCCGGTGCTGTGCGTTCACCAGGGGCGGAGCCGTTGTTTCCGCGGCGATGCCGCGTGTTGTCCGGCCGCTGTGCGGGTCGGCCGAAGCGGGTGGACTGCCGGTCAGCCGGTCAGCTGGTCGTACGCCGGGAGCGTCAGGAAGTCGGCGTAGTCGGCGTCGAGGGAGACGTGGAGCAGGAGGTCGTGCGCCTGCTGCCACTTCCCGGCCGCGAAGGCCTCCTCGCCGATCTCCTCGCGGATCGCGGCCAGTTCCTCCGCGGCGACCTTGCGGGCCAGCTCGGGGGTGGCCTTCACGGCCTTCCCGTCGTGCTCGAAGACGACGCCCGCGTTGATCCACTGCCAGATCTGCGAGCGCGAGATCTCGGCCGTGGCCGCGTCCTCCATCAGGTTGAAGATGGCGACCGCGCCGAGGCCGCGGAGCCAGGCCTCGATGTAACGGGTGCCGACCTGGACGGCGTTGCGCAGGCCCTCGTACGTCGGCTTCGCGTCGAGCGAGTCGATCGCGATCAGGTCGCCCGGCGCCACGGAGACGTCCTCGCGCAGCCGGTCCTTCTGGTTCGGCCGGTCGCCGAGGACCGCGTCGAACGAGGCCATCGCGATCGGGACCAGGTCCGGGTGGGCGACCCAGGAGCCGTCGAAGCCGTCGCCCGCCTCGCGGTCCTTGTCCGCCTTGACCTTCTCGAACGCGACCTTGTTGACCTCGGCGTCCTTGCGGGACGGGATGAAGGCCGCCATGCCGCCGATCGCGTGCGCGCCGCGCTTGTGGCAGGTGCGGACGAGGAGTTCGGTGTACGCGCGCATGAACGGGGCCGTCATCGTGACCGCGTTGCGGTCCGGGAGGACGAACTTCTGCCCGCCGTCACGGAAGTTCTTGACGATGGAGAAGAGGTAGTCCCAGCGGCCCGCGTTGAGGCCCGCCGCGTGGTCGCGGAGCTCGTAGAGGATCTCCTCCATCTCGTACGCGGCCGTGATCGTCTCGATCAGGACGGTGGCGCGGACGGTGCCCTGCGGGATGCCCACGTACTCCTGGGCGTAGACGAAGATGTCGTTCCAGAGGCGGGCCTCCAGGTGCGACTCCGTCTTCGGCAGGTAGAAGTACGGGCCCTTGCCGAGCTCGACGAGGCGCTTGGCGTTGTGGAAGAAGTACAGGCCGAAGTCGACGAGCGCGCCGGGGACCGGGCGGCCCTCGAAGGTGAGGTGGCGCTCCTCCAGGTGCCAGCCGCGCGGCCGCATCACGACCGTCGCCAGCTCGCCGGCCGGCTTGAGCGCGTAGGACTTGCCCGACTTCGGGTCCGTGAAGTCGATGTTCCGCGTGTACGCGTCGATCAGGTTGACCTGACCGAGGATCACGTTCTCCCAGGTCGGGGCCGAGGCGTCCTCGAAGTCCGCGAGCCAGACCCTGGCGCCCGAGTTCAGGGCGTTGATCGTCATCTTGCGGTCGGTCGGACCGGTGATCTCGACACGGCGGTCGTTCAGCGCCGCCGGAGCCGGCGCGACGCGCCACGAGTCGTCCGCGCGGATCGCGGCGGTCTCCGGCAGGAAGTCGAGGGTCGAGGTGCGGGCGATCTCGGCGCGGCGCTCCGCCCGGCGGGCGAGGAGCTCGTCCCGGCGCGGCGTGAACCGCCGGTGCAGCTCCGCCACGAAGGCGAGGGCCGCGTCGGTCAGCACCTCCTCCTGCCTCGGCAGGGGCTCGGCTTCGACGACGGCCAGGGGGGACGGCGCTGGTGCGGACATGAACTGTCACTTCCTTCAGCGGGCTTCACGGGCGGTGCCTTGCGGCCGCCGGGCGTCAGGGGTCGGCACGGAGTGCCGCAGGCGCCGAGATACGGCCGCGGAGCGCCGTCAGGGATCAGGCGCTTCTGAACAGTGGATACTAGTTTCCTCATGGTGGAAGTTCAATGGTTTGTTGATGTCGAGATTCTCCGGATCGACAGAACATGGCGCTCAGTGCCACACCCTTCACTCAAGGTGCGCCAGATCGGCCTCCGTGTCGATGTCGTAGGGCTCGGCCACATCCGAACAGTCCACCAGGGTGATCGCATCCCGGTGGGTCTTCAGATAGTCACGCGCTCCCTGGTCGCCGAGCGCCCCCGCCGCGATCCCGGCCCAGCGGTCCGCGCCGAAGAGCACCGGATGGCCGCGCTTGCCGTCGTACGAGGCCGCCGCCAGCGCGTCGCGCGTGCCGTACGCCGAAAGGACCCGGGCCACCGCCTCCGCGCCGATCCCCGGCTGGTCGACCAGCGACACGAGCGCCGCGTCCACCGGCAGCGCCTCCGCGGCCAGCGAGGCGAGACCGGCCCGCAGCGACGACCCCATGCCCTCGGCCCACTCCGGGTTGTCGACCAGGACGCAGCCGGGCAGCCGGGCCCGCTCCCTCACGACGTCGGCCGAGGCGCCGAGGACGACGTGGATCACCTCGCAGCCGCCCTCGCGCAGCACCCGCACCGCGTGCTCGACCAGCGGGCGCCCGCGGTGGGTGAGAAGGGCCTTGGGGCGGCCGCCGAGCCGCCGGCCGCCGCCCGCGGCGAGGAGCAGGCCGGCCACGAGCGGGGTGGAATGCCGTGAGTGCGTCATGCTCATTGCATACCCCATGACACGGACGCCTGAATTGTGTCCGCACAGTGGCGCGCCGGGCGCGCGATGGCGTTAACTTGCTCGCGACTCCGGGCGCCCGACCACCGTTCCACGGGTCGGGCCGGTGATCCCCCAGGGCGCGAGGGGGGACGGTGGAGTCCGACCGCACAGTGTCGTGCGAGGGGGAGAAACTTGTTGCGTAGCGTTGGGCAGAGGCGTGTGACAACCGGCAGCGGCGTGGACCCGAGGGTGGTGGAGCTGCGTGCCGCCGTCTCCCGGCTCCGGCGCGAACTGGCGGGCCACCCGGCCGAGTTCACCGACCGGGGCATCGCCGAGGACGAACTCGCCGCACTGGACGCGATGGCCGTCAGCGGCGTCCCCGAGGTCCGGCGGCTGCGCCGCTCCCTGCTCCTGATCGCCGGCTCGATCGGCTCGGTCAGCGCGCTGTCGAACGGACTGACGAGCGTCCGCCAGGCCGTCGAACTCTTCGGGGAACCTCCGAGCGACCTGCCGTGAGCGGTGGCCGCGCCGGGGGGCATGCCGGACGGTCCATGATGCGCACGGGCGGCCGTGACGCGCACGGTCGGGCCGTGCGGCGCGCGGGTCGGCGGGCCGCGGCTTGCGGGCCCGCGGCGACTGTCCCATAGTCCGAGGTATGGACGCGCGCGAGGCGGCGCTCCGCCAGGCGTACGACCATGCCGTTCGCTGGCTGGCCAGCCTGTCCGACCGCCCGGTCCCCGCCCGCGCTTCGGTCGACGAGATCGTACGCGCGCTCGGCACCGCACTGCCCGACGACCCCAGCCCGCCCGCAGACGTCGTCGACCTGCTGGCCGCGGCCTGCGAACCCGGGCTCACCGCCTTCCCCAGCGGCCGCTTCTACGGCTTCGTCGTCGGCGGCGGCGAACCGGCCGCGCTGGCCGCGGACTGGCTGGTCAGCGCATGGGACCAGAACTGCGTGATGCGCACCGTCACCCCCGCCTACGCGGCCGCCGAGGAGATCGCGGGCGCCTGGCTGCTCGACCTGCTCGGGCTGCCGGACGGCAGCGCCGTCGGCTTCACCACGGGCGCCACCATGGCGAACTTCACCTGCCTGGCCGCCGCGCGCGACGAGGTGGTGCGACGGGTCGGCGGGGACGTCGCCCGCGAAGGACTCGCGGGCGGGCCGGCCGTACGCGTCGTCGCCGGCGAGCACCGTCACATGGCCATCGACCTGGCCCTGCGCTACCTGGGCCTGGGGCGGCCCGAACTGGTGGCGGCGGACGACCAGGGCCGCATCCGCCCCCAGGCCCTCCGGGACACCCTGGCGGGCGGCGGGCGGAGCCCCACACTGGTGATCCTGCAGGCCGGGGACATCCACTCCGGTGCCTTCGACCCCTTCCCCGAGGCGATCCGCGCCGCTCGCGAGGCGGACGCCTGGGTGCACGTCGACGGCGCCTTCGGCCTCTGGGCCGCCGCTGCGCCGCCGTACGCGCATCTGTCGGCCGGATGCGAGCAGGCCGACTCCTGGGCGACCGACGCCCACAAGACCCTGAACGTCCCCTACGACTGCGGCCTCGCCATCGTCCGCGACCCGTCCGCACTCCGGGCGGCCATGGGCCTGCGGGGCGACTACCTGATCCAGCACGAGCTCGGCGACCCCATCGACAAGGTCCCCGAGCTCTCCCGGCGCGGCAGGGCGTTCCCGGTCTGGGCGGCCCTGAGATCCCTCGGCCGGTCGGGTGTGGCCGACCTCGTCGAGCGGCTCTGCCGGCACGCCACCGCCTTCGCCGACGGCATCGCCGGGATCGACGGCGCCACCGTCCTCAACGACGTGGTGTTCACCCAGGTCTGCGCCGAGTTCGGCGACGACGCCCGTACGGAACGGGTACTCGCCCGGCTCCTCGACGACGGTACGACGTGGATCAGCGGCTCCACCTGGCACGGCCGGCGCATCATGCGCATCTCGGTCAGCAACTGGTCCACGACCGACGACGACGTGACGCGCGCGCTCGACGCGATCCGGCGCGCCGCCGACGCCGCCTGAGGACCGGGGGCGGTGTGCCCGCCGACGGCGCCTGAGGAGCGCGTAGCTCGGCGGCGGTCGGCCTCCCCCCCCGCTACCGGCGGATCAGACGCCGCGCCGTCGCCGCCGCCACCGCCGCCGTACGCGAGTCGACGCCCAGCTTGGCGAAGATGTGCACCAGGTGGGACTTCACCGTCGCCTGGCTCAGGAACAGCGCCTTGCTGATCTGCTGGTTGGACAGCCCTTCGCCCACCAGCTGCAGCACCTCCAGCTCCCGCTTCGTCAGCGCCTCCGCCGGGGTCCGCATCCGGTCCATCAGCCGGTGCGCCACCGCCGGGGCGAGCGCCGACTGGCCGGCCGCCGCCGTACGGACCGCCGCCGCCAGCTCCTCCGGCGGGGCGTCCTTCAGCAGATAGCCCGAGGCCCCCGCCTCGACCGCCGCCAGGATGTCCGCGTCCGTGTCGTACGTGGTGAGGACCAGGACCCTCGGCCCGCCGGTACGCGCGGTGATCGCCGCCGTGGCCTCCGAGCCGTGCATCCCGGACCCGAACTGCAGGTCCATCAGGACCACGTCAACCCCGCCCGCCGCGGCCAGCTCCGTCGCCAGCTCCACCGCGCGCTCGGCCGTCGCCGCCTCGCCGACCACGGCGAAGTCCGGCTCCGTGTCCAGCACGGCGCGCAGCCCGGCACGTACCACCGGGTGGTCGTCGGCGAGCAGGAGACGGATCGTCATGTCGACACTCCAGCGGGAAGAGGGAGGGACACGGCGACGGCCGTGCCCTGACCGGGCGCGGACTCCACCGTGAACACCCCGCCCAGCGACTCCGCCCGTGCGCGCATCGCCGGCAGCCCGAAACCGCCGTCCGCGGAGGAGGTGAGCAGCGCGGGGTCGAAGCCCTTGCCGTCGTCGACGACGTCCAGCGTCACCGAGGCGTCCATGTACGACAGTGTGACCTCCGCCCGGGCCGCCGAGGCGTGCCGCACCGTGTTCGCGAACGCCGACTGCGCGATCCGGAGCAGCGCCACCTCGTACGGCGTGGGCAGCTCCACCGGCGTCCCGCTCACCGTGAAGCGCGCCCGCAGCGACACCTCCGGACCGGGGCCCGGTTCGCAGAGCCGTTCCAGGGCGGCGGCCAGCGAGCCGTGCTCCAGATCCGGCGGCGACAGCGCCCGTACGAACCGCCGCGCCTCCGCCAGATTGTCCTGCGCGGCCCGCCGCGCGCCCTCGATGTGCCCGGCCGCCGGCGAGCCCTCCGGCAGTGCCCGCTCGGCGGCCCGCAACAGCAGCTGGATCGAGGAGAGCCCCTGCGCCAGGGTGTCGTGGATCTCCCGTGCCAGGCGCTCGCGCTCCGCCAGCGTGCCGGCGTGCCGTTCGGCCGCCGCCAGCTCGGCCCGGGTCGCGATCAGCTCCTCCACCATCCGCCTGCGCCGCTCGCTCTCCCGGTACAGCGCCTGATAGCCGAGGACCGTCGCCACGGCCACCGCCCCGCCGAGCAGCGGCCCGATGAAGACCCCGGGATTGAGCGTCGCGCCGTGGCGCACGTACGACAGGATCGCCGCGCCCGCGGTCAGGGCCACGGCCGGCAGCGCCCAGCGCACCGGCAGCAGGTGCAGCTGGAGGAAGTAGAGCGGGAACGCCACCCACAGCCCGTCGGGCGTGGCCCAGAGCAGCGCGAGCCAGGACGCGCACAGGAGGGCCAGCCAGAGCGCCGCCGCGCGCCGGGAGTCCCGTACGGCGGGAAGGGCGGACCCCGCCGCGTAGACCGCGCCCGTCAGCACCGCGAACGCGACGCCGGCGCCCGAGTCGGCCCGGAAGGCCGCGAGGGCCAGCAGCCCCGCCATCAGCAGATGCAGACAGAGGCGCAGCGCGCGCAGTGCGGGGGTGAGGGAACGCGGATCCATGATCTGTCCAGCGTAGGCGGGGGCAGACAATCCGGACTCAACCGAAAGTTTGATTGCGGAGCCATCCGTGGCGCGATGCCGCGAGGCGGCGGAGCCCGGAAGGCTTGGCCGCATGTTCGTGGCATGGAGAGACCTGAGATTCGCCAAGGGGCGATTCACCCTGATGGGCACGGTGGTCGTGCTCATCACCCTGCTCGTCGGGCTGCTGTCCGGGCTGACCGCCGGACTCGCGCGCGAGAACATCTCGGCGATCACCGGCCTGCCGGCCGACCGGCTCGCCTTCGCCGCGCCGCCGGCCGGCCGGTCGGTCTCCTTCACCGACTCGACCGTGACCGAGAGCCAGTGGCAGCGGTGGGCGGAGCGGCCCGGCGTCACGCGTGCGCAGCCGCTGGGCATCCGTACGCTCAACGGCGCCGCCGGGGACCGTACGGCCGCCGTCTCCGCGTTCGGTACGGAGCCGTCGGGGGATCTGGCGCCGGAGAGCGGGAAGCTCGGGCCCGGCCGGGTCGTCCTCTCGGCCTCCGCGGCCGAGGAACTGGGCGTCGGCGTGGGCGGGGCCGTACGCCTCGGCCCGCTGGAGGCCACGGTCGCGGCCGTCGCGGGCGACGCCTCGTACAGCCACACGCCCGTCGTCTGGACCTCCCTCGACGACTGGCAGAAGCTGGGGCACGACGGCACGACGCCGGAGGAGCAGGCGACGGTCGTCGCGCTGGACGTCAGGGACGAGGCCGGCCTCGGGGCGGGCGACGCGGCGCTCGGCACGGAGTCGCGGACGATCGACGAGGCGCTCACCGCCATAGGGTCGTACCAGGCCGAGAACGGCTCGCTGCAGCTGATGCGCGGCTTCCTGTTCGCCATCTCGGCGCTCGTCATAGGGGCCTTCTTCACCGTCTGGACGATCCAGCGGAGCGGTGACGTGGCCGTGCTGAAGGCGCTCGGCGCCTCGACGCCGTACCTGCTGAAGGACGCGCTCGGGCAGGCGGTGCTGATGCTGACGGCGGGCACCCTGCTCGGCACCGCCCTGGCGGTGGGCGCGGGCGTGCTGATCAGCGGCGGGGACGTGCCCTTCGTACTCGAACCGCTGACCGTGCTCGGGCCGGCGGCCGTGATCATCGTCCTCGGTGTCCTCGGCGCCGCCCTGTCCATCCGGCGGATCACCGCCGTCGACCCTCTGACCGCGCTCGGGAGCGCCCGATGACTCTGCTGCTGGACGACGTGACCCTGACGTACCCCGACGGCGACGGGCGCCTGACCGCCCTCGACGCCGTCTCCCTTGAGGTCCCGGCGGGCCGTGTGACGGCGGTCGTCGGACCCTCGGGTTCCGGCAAGTCCAGCCTGCTGGCGGTGGCCGCGACGCTCGTGACCCCGGACCGGGGACGGGTCGTCGTGGCCGGTACGGAGACGGGGACGCTGGACCGGTCGGGGCGGGCGGCGCTGCGGCGGGAGCGGATCGGGATCGTGTTCCAGCAGCCGAACCTGCTGCCGTCGCTGACGGCCGTGGAGCAGCTGCAGGTGATGGCGCATCTGTCGGGGGCGCGGCCCCAGGCGGTACGGGAGCGGGCCCTGGCGCTCCTGGACGCGGTCGGCCTCGCCGACCTGGCGGCGCGCCGCCCGCACCAGCTGTCCGGGGGGCAGCGGCAGCGGGTCAACATCGCACGGGCGCTGATGAACGAGCCGTCGGTGCTGTTGGTGGACGAGCCGACGAGCGCGCTGGACCACGAGCGGGGCGGGGCGGTGGTGGACCTGCTGGTCGCGCTGACGCGGGAGCGGGGAACGGCGACGGTCCTGGTGACGCACGACCAGGCCCATCTGACCTGCGTGGACGCGTCGGTCCAGGTGGAGGACGGCCGCCTCACGAGCCGGGCCCCGGCCTGACCCGTCGTGGGCAATCGTTCCGCAGGGCGGAACGGGTGGGCACAATCCACGACGGCGGCGCACCCGCCCCGCGGGCACCGCAAGAGCACGGGGAGCCTGGCCCGGCAAGGGCGCCGGTCCGTTGTGCCCACCCGTTCCGCGCCGGCGGAACGGGTGCCCACAACTCCCGGGGTGAGCGCTACGCCGTGCCGTTGCCCGCGGTGTTCGCGAGGGCCGTCGAGAGCTCTCGCGCCACCTCCTGCAGGATCGGCACGATCTTCTCCGTCGCCGCCTCCGTCACCCGCCCGGCCGGCCCCGAGATCGAGATCGCCGCCGCGGTCGGGGAGTCGGGGACCGAGACCGCGAGGCATCGGACTCCTATCTCCTGCTCGTTGTCGTCGACCGCGTACCCCGCGTCCCGCACCACCGCGAGCGCGTCCAGGAAGCCCTCGGGCGTGGTGATCGTCTTCTCCGTCGCCGCCGGCATTCCCGTGCGGGCCAGCAGCGCCCGTACCTCGTCCGCCGGCGTGTAGGCCAGCAGGGCCTTCCCCACGCCCGTGGAGTGCGGCAGCACGCGCCGGCCGACCTCGGTGAACATGCGCATCGAGTGCTTGGACGGCACCTGCGCGACGTACACGATCTCGTCGCCGTCGAGCAGCGCCATGTTCGCGGTCTCGCCCGTCTCCTCGACGAGCCGCGCGAGGTACGGCCGCGCCCATGTGCCGAGCAGCCGGGAGGCCGACTCGCCGAGGCGGATGAGGCGGGGGCCGAGCGCATACCGGCGGTTGGGCTGCTGGCGTACGTAGCCACAGGCCACCAGCGTGCGCATCAGGCGGTGGATGGTCGGCAGCGGCAGCCCGCTGCTGGCGGAGAGCTCGCTCAGCCCGACCTCGCCCCCGGCGTCGGCCATCCGCTCCAGGAGATCGAAGGCACGCTCGAGGGACTGGACGCCACCGCTCGCGGCGGCGGGCTTGGCGGCGTCGGTGGTGCTGGCGCTGGACGTCGGCACGTCAAGGTCCTTTCGGGGCAGGCGGGCAAGGCAGCAGCCTACCGGGCCGTCCGGTCGGACACACGGTCCCGGTCCCGGTGTACGGGCCGGTCAGGGGGGTGTTTGTCCGGTGCTGGCGGCTGCCCGGCGGCGTCCGCCTCCACCCCGCCTGTACGGAGCTACGTTCTACTGTACGAAATTCCCATTCCACTTCATGGAAACATCCAAGTGGGGTGCGGCGCGAGTCGCGGCGACGGGGTCATGCTGGAAGTGCACCCTTGACGCCGTGTCGTCCCGAGTGAAGACTCCTTCAACAGTTCGTTGAAATTCTGCTGGAAAGGGGTACGGGTGGACGTCAACCTGGTACTGCGCTCGACTCGCGTCATCACCCCCGAGGGGACGCGGCCCGCGTCGATCGCCGTCTCCGGCGGGACCATCGCCGCGGTGCTGCCGTACGACGCCGAGGTACCGGCCGGTGCCCGGCTGGAGGACGTCGGCGACGACGTCGTGCTCCCCGGGCTCGTCGACACCCACGTCCATGTGAACGACCCCGGCCGCACCGAGTGGGAGGGCTTCTGGACCGCCACCCGCGCCGCGGCCGCCGGTGGCATCACCACGCTCCTCGACATGCCGCTGAACTCGCTCCCGCCGACCACCACGGTCGACCACCTGCGCGTCAAACAGGACGTCGCCCGCGCCAAGGCGCACATCGACGTCGGCTTCTGGGGCGGTGCGCTGCCCGACAACGTCAAGGACCTGCGCCCGCTGCACGACGCCGGTGTCTTCGGCTTCAAGTGCTTCCTGTCGCCCTCGGGCGTGGAGGAGTTCCCCGAGCTCGACCAGGAGCAGCTGGCGAACTCGCTCGCGGAGATCGCCGGCTTCGACGGCCTGATGATCGTGCACGCCGAGGACCCGCACCACCTGGCCGCGGCGCCGCAGAAGGCCGGCGGCAAGTACGCCGACTTCCTCGCCTCCCGGCCGCGCGACGCCGAGAACACGGCGATCCAGAACCTGGTCGACCAGGCCCGCCGGCTCAACGCCCGCGTCCACGTCCTGCACCTCTCCTCCTCCGACGCGCTCCCGCTGATCCGCGCGGCGAAGGCCGAGGGCGTCAAGATCACGGTCGAGTCCTGCCCGCACTTCCTCACGCTCACCGCCGAGGAGGTCCCGGACGGGGCGACCGAGTTCAAGTGCTGCCCGCCGATCCGCGAGGCCGCCAACCAGGACGCGCTCTGGGAGGGGCTCGCGGACGGGACGATCGACTGCATCGTCTCCGACCACTCGCCCTCCACCGCCGACCTCAAGACCCCGGACTTCGCCTCGGCCTGGGGCGGCATCTCCTCCCTCCAGCTCGGCCTGCCCGCCATCTGGACCGAGGCCCGCCGCCGCGGCCACGACCTGACCGACGTCGCCCGCTGGATGTCCGAGGGCCCCGCCCGGCTCGCCGGCCTGGACCGGAAGGGCGCGATCGAGGCCGGCCGCGACGCCGACTTCGCCGTCCTCGACCCCGAGGCGACGTTCACCGTCGACCCCGCCGAGCTGGAGCACCGCAACCGGGTCACCGCCTACGCGGGCCGGACCCTGCACGGTGTCGTGACGTCCACCTGGCTGCGCGGAGAACGCATCGCCGACCGCGGCACCCTGGCCGAACCCTCCGGCCGCCTCCTCGAAAGGACCAACTGAACCGTGACCGGGCTGCACATATCTCCTCTGGCCTCCTTCACCGGCGACGCCAGCCCCTTCGGCGGCGGTGACCCGTACGCCGACTACCGCACGGCGGACTTCCCGTTCACGCAGTACGCGGACCTGGCCGACCGCCGCCTCGGCGCCGGTGTGATCGCCGCCAACGACGAGTTCTTCGCCGAGCGCGAGAACATGCTCAAGCCCGAGGCCGCCGAGTTCGACCCCGAGCACTTCGGGCACAAGGGCAAGATCATGGACGGCTGGGAGACCCGCCGCCGCCGTGGTGTCTCCGCCCAGGAGCCCCACCCGACCGCCGACGACCACGACTGGGCGCTCGTACGCCTCGGCGCCCCCGGCGTCGTCCGCGGCATCGTCGTCGACACCGCGCACTTCCGCGGCAACTACCCGCAGGCCGTCTCGGTCGAGGCCACGTCCGTCGCCGGCTCCCCGTCGCCCGAGGAACTCCTCGCGGACGACGTGAAGTGGACGACCCTCGTCCCGCGCACCGCCATCGGCGGCCACGCCGCCAACGGCTTCGCCGTCGACGTCGAGCAGCGCTTCACGCACCTGCGCGTCAACCAGCACCCCGACGGCGGCATCGCCCGCCTCCGTGTGTACGGAGAGGTCGCCCCGGACCCGCGCTGGCTCGGCGTCCTCGGCACCTTCGACCTCGCGGCGCTGGAGAACGGCGGCCAGGTCGAGGACGCCTCCGACCGCTTCTACTCCCCGGCGACCAACACCATCCAGCCGGGCCGCTCCCGCAAGATGGACGACGGCTGGGAGACGCGGCGCCGCCGCGACAAGGGCAACGACTGGATCCGTTACAGCCTCGCCGCCGAGTCCGAGATCCGCGCCGTCGAGATCGACACCGCGTACCTCAAGGGCAACAGCGCGGGCTGGGCGGCGCTGTCCGTCGCCGCCGAGGGATCCGAGGACTGGACCGAGATCCTGCCCCGGACCCGCCTCCAGCCCGACACCAACCACCGCTTCGTGCTGGACACGCCGGCGGTCGGCTCCCGGGTCCGCATCGACATCTACCCCGACGGCGGCATCTCCCGCCTCCGCCTCTTCGGTTCGCTCACCGAGGAGGGCGCGGCGCGCCTGACGGCCCGCCACCAGGAACTGGGCGGGTAACGACACCCCGCCCGGCCCGCGAGGGCGCACCGGCCGACAGCACCGGCGCGCCCTCGCGCTATTTCTTTTTTGGGCTCGGTTCGCCTCCGGGCGCCTCAGCCGGGCTCACAACCCCGACCGTGCTCGCCTCCCTCGTTCCTCGGGAGGCTCCGCGCGCTCGGGGTCGTTCCCCCGGCGCGCCCTTCGGCTCACTCGCCGGGCCCCCGGGGTGGCCGCCGGGGAGGGGCGTTGTTCGGTTGGGGCGTTGTTCTGGTCTACGCCGCGTGGCCGCCGTCCACCGAGAACTCCGTGCCCGTCACGTACGCCGCGCCCGGGCCTGCGAGGAACGCCACCGCCGTCGCGATCTCGTCCGCCGTGCCGAAGCGGCCCAGGGCCGTCAGGGACGCCTGGTCCGCCGCGTACGGGCCGTCCGCCGGGTTCATGTCGGTGTCGACCGGGCCCGGGTGGACGATGTTGGCCGTGATGCCGCGCTCGCCCAGCTCCCGCGCGAGCGCCCTGTTGAGACCGGTCAGCGCCGCCTTGCTCATCGCGTAGAGCGTGCCACCGGGCCCCGGCACCCGTGCCGTCATGCACGAGCCGATCGTGATGATCCTGCCGCCCCGCTCCATCCGCGCGGCCGCCGCCTGGGCGGCGAGGAACGCTCCCCGGACGTTCACCGCGAGGACCCGGTCGACATCGGCCAGGGCCAGTGAGTCCAGCGGGGCGATCACCCCGACCCCCGCGTTGTTGACCAGCACGTCGAGCCGGCCGAGCGCGTCCGCCGCCCACTCCACGGCGCCCGCCGCGTCACCGGCGTCCGCCGCGTCGGCCCGCAGGGGGAGCGCCTTCCGTCCGGCCGCCTCGATCCGTGCCGCGACCTCCTTCGCCCGCTCCTCGCCCGCCACGTACGTGAAGGCCACGTCCGCGCCCTCCTGAGCCAGTCGCAGCGCCGTCGCGGCGCCGATCCCGCGGCTTCCGCCCGTCACCAGGACCGCCTTGCCGTTCAACGTGGACATCCCGAAACCTCCGTAAAACGCACTGTGTGGTTGCGGGTTCAATCAAAGTCGGGGCCGGACTCCGACGCTGGCGGCAATCGGACGCCGATGACTTCCGCCGAGCGGTGGAGTCGGAGCCTGTGAGACACGATGGACCGGGGATCCCGATCCCGGCAGGAGCGAAAGGCGGCACCATGGGCAAGCTCTCCCTCACCCAGTTCGTGACCATCGACGGCGTCTACCAGGCGCCCGGCGGACCCGAGGAGGACCCCAGCGGCGGCTTCGAGCACGGCGGCTGGTCCGTCCCGTACGGCGACGAGGACTTCGGCGCCTTCATCGACGAGGTCTTCGCGCGCCCCGCCGCCTTCCTGCTCGGCCGCCGTACCTACGAGATCTTCGCGAGCTACTGGCCGAAGCAGACCGATCCCGCAGACCCCGTCGCCTCGCAGCTCAACGCGCTCCCCAAGTACGTGGCCTCCACCACCCTCACGACGGCCGACTGGGCCGGCACCACCGTCCTCGGCGGCGACGCCGTCCAGGAGGTCGCGGCCCTCAAGGACCGCGTCGACGGCGAGGTGCAGATGCACGGCAGCGGAGGCCTGGCCAAGTCCCTCCTCGCCGCCGACCTCATCGACACGATCCACCTGCTCGTCTTCCCCGTCGTCCTCGGCACGGGCCGCAACCTCTTCGACGGCGTCTCGCCCACCGCCTTCCGCAACGTCGGGGCCAGGACCACGGGCGCGGGCGTCTCCATCACCACGTACGAACTGGCGGGCCGCCCCGAGTACGGCAGTTACGTCTAGCCGCAGGCGAAACATGTAGCCACCACTCGTCTTCCCGGGTACGGTGATCGTCCCGCGTGCGAGCCGCCGAAGTCTCCACCTCGTCCGACGTGTTGGAGCAGGCCCACGATGTCCTCGATCGCCGCCTCCGTGCCCTTCCGCGCCCCGCGCCGCGCCTGGCTCACCGACCTTCCGGTCCTCCTCGTCGCCGTGGTCTGGGGCGCCAGCTATCTCGCGGCCAAGGGCATCACCACCACGCACACCGTCGTCGCCGTTCTCGTCCTGCGGTTCGCCGTCGTCCTGCCCGCCCTCGCCGTCGCCGGATGGCGGGGGCTGAAGGCGCTGGACGCGGCCCAGTGGCGGGGCGCGGGCCTCCTCGGCCTGATCCTCAGCGGGATCTTCCTCCTGGAGACCTACGGCGTCGTCCACACCTCCGCCACCAACGCCGGCCTGATCATCAGCCTCACCATGATCCTCACGCCGCTCGCCGAGGCCGCCGTCACCGGAATACGGCCGCCCCGCGCCTTCCTGTCCGCCGCCGCGCTCTCCGTCGCCGGCGTGCTGCTCCTGACACAGGGCGGCGGCTTCACCGCCCCCTCCCTCGGTGACCTGCTGATGCTCCTCGCCGCGTTCGCGCGGACCGTGCACGTCCTGGCGATGTCCCGGATCACGGCCGTCCGGAGCGCCGACGCGCTCTCGCTCACGACCGTTCAACTCGGCTCCGCCGTCGCCGTCTTCGCCCTGCTCGCCACCCTCCCCGGCACCGGCGCGTCCCCCTGGTCCGTCGCGCTCGACTTCGGCCCGCGCGAATGGGCCGGGCTGCTCTTCCTCTCCGTCTTCTGCACGCTCTTCGCCTTCTTCGTGCAGATGTGGGCCGTCCGCCGCACCTCCCCGTCCCGGGTCAGCCTGCTGCTCGGCACGGAGCCGCTGTGGGCCGCCGCCGCGGGCATCGCGATCGCCGGCGACCGCCCCGGCGTCCTCGGCATCGCGGGCGCCATCCTGGTTCTGGCCGGGACCAGTTGGGGCCGTCGCGCGGCCGACGAGACCGCCCGGTAGGTTCTTGCCCCATGCGTTCACTGCCGTACGACATAGAATTCCGGGCCCGCGCCCGGCGCACCCAGGGGTGGGGACTCGGGCTGCTGGCCCTCGCCGGACTGATGTGGATCTGGTTCGCGGTGCTGCTCTTCACGCCCTACTCGCCCGAGGAGTCCAGCCACGAGTGCCTGTCCCGCTTCAGCAGCGAGAACCTCCACAACGGATCCAGCAGCTGCGTGGCGGAACGCGACTGGCCCGAGCTGCTGGCCGTACTCGGCGGATCGATCCCCTTCGCGGTGATCGGCGGCGTCCTCTACACCAGCGGATCCGTCTCCCACCGGATGGCCGAGCACCTCGCCGAGGTCACCCGCCTCGACCAGGCCTCCCGCTGACCCTCGTCACGTGCGGCGGGTCGTGTCCGCGATCATCACGATCACGAAGCCGACGACCGCGATCACGACGTTCGCGAACAGCGCCCTGTCCTCCAGGAACCACACGTTCTCCGTCAGGGCCCGGGTGAACCCCATGAACGGGAACCAGCCCGTCAGCTCGCGCACCACCCCCGCGATGCCGCCGACCAGCACCACACCGCCCACGAACTCCAGAATCTTCTTCATGGGACCGATCATGGTCCCGGGCGCCCGGCGCCCGCGTCGGTCCACGGGACAGACCGCGTGCTACCGAAGTCTCGGACCGTGCGACTTTGGTAGCTTCCGGCCCTCCGTGACCGGCCGCGCGCCCCTGACGTGCGTACTTTGGTCCGTATGACACGTACGGACCCCTACGCCTGGCTGCTGCCCTCGGCCATGGCCGACCCCACGGCCTCCGGTGACCCCGGACGCAGGCCGCGGCGGACCGTACGGGACTGGGTCGTCGACAGCGTCCTCTTCCTCTGTGCCGCCTTCATCGGACTCCTCGCCGCCGAGACCAGCGACCAGTACAACAGCGAGGCCGTCGCCCTCGCCGACCAACTGCTCGGCGCCGCGGCCTGCTGCGCCCTCTGGCTCCGCCGCCGCTGGCCCGTCGGCCTCGCCGTCGCGCTCTCCCTCGTCAGCGTCGTCGCGCCCGTCGCCGGCGGCGCCTTCCTCGTGAGCCTGTTCAGCGTCGCCGTCCGCCGGCCCTTCCGTGAGATCGCCTGGATCGGCGCGCTGGCCGCCGTCTGCAACGTCGCCCAGGTCTTCGTACGGCCCGACCCCGCCACCGGCGCCCTCCTCGGGATCGCCATCGGCCTCATCCTGATCCTGCTCATGACCGCCTGGGGCATGCTCGTACGCTCCCGGCGCCAGCTCGTCGAGGCCCTGCGTGAGCGCGCCCGGCGCGCCGAGGCCGAGGCGGAGCTGCGCGCCGAGCAGGCGCAGCGGCTCGCCCGTGAGGCCATCGCCCGCGAGATGCACGACGTCCTCGCCCACCGCCTCACCCTGCTCAGCGTGCACGCCGGAGCGCTGGAATTCCGCCCCGACGCCCCGCCCGAGCAGGTCGCGCGCGCAGCGGGTGTCATCCGCGACAGCGCCCACGAGGCGCTCCAGGACCTCCGGCAGATCATCGGCGTGCTGCGCACCCCCGGCGAAGCCGCGGACGGCGACCGGCCCCAGCCCACGCTCGCCACCCTCGACGCGCTGGTCGCCGAGTCCCGCGAGGCCGGAGCGAAGGTCGTCCTCGACTCCACGATCGACGATCCGGACGCGGTCCCCGCCGCCACCGGCCGCACCGTCTACCGCATCGCCCAGGAGGGACTCACCAACGCCCGCAAGCACGCCCCGGGTGCCGAAGTCACCCTCACCGTGCGCGGCCGTGCCGGCGACGGGCTGACCGTCGAGGTCCGCAACCCCGCCCCCACCGGCCCCGTCCCGCACGTCCCCGGTTCCGGCCAGGGCCTCATCGGCCTCACGGAGCGCGCCACTCTCGCGGGCGGGCGTCTGGACCACGGTCCCGCCCCCGACGGTGGGTTCGCCGTGCACGCCTGGCTACCGTGGCCCACATGACCATCCGGCTGCTCATCGTCGACGACGACCCCCTGGTCCGCGCGGGCCTCACCCTGATGCTCGGCGGCGCCGACGACATCGACATCGTGGGGGAGGGCACCGACGGGCGGGACGTCCCCGAACTCGTCGCCCGCCTCGCCCCGGACGTCGTCCTCATGGACATCCGGATGCCGCACGTCGACGGCCTCACCGCCACCGAACGCCTGCGGACCCGCCCCGAGGCCCCCGAGGTCATCGTGCTCACCACCTTCCACGCCGACGAACAGGTCGTACGCGCCCTGCGGGCCGGCGCGGCCGGCTTCGTCCTCAAGGACACCCCTCCCGCCGAGATCGTCACCGCCGTGCGCCGCGTCGCGTCCGGTGACCCGGTGCTCTCCCCGGCCGTCACCCGCCAGCTGATGAGCCACGTCGCGGAGCGGCCCGAGCAGTCCCGGAGCGCGACCGCCGCGGGCCGGATCGCCGAACTCGCCCAGCGGGAACGCGAGGTGGCCGTCGCCGTCGGCCAGGGCCGGTCCAACGCCGAGATCGCCGCCGCGCTGTACATGAGCGTGCCGACGGTCAAGACCCACGTCTCGCGGATTCTCGCCAAACTCGACCTCAACAACCGTGTCCAGATCGCGCTCCTGGTCCACGACGCGGGGCTGCTCGACGACGGGCAGGAGTAGGGGGCGGGAACGGGCCCGCCTAGGCTGAGGCGATGTCCACCATCGAACTGGGGGAGTGGGGCGCGGACTTCACCGCGAATCCGTATCCCTACTACGCGAAGCTCCGCGAGAGCGGTCCCGTCCACCACGTCCGTATGCCCGACGGCTGGGAGTTCTGGCTCGTCGTCGGCCACGAGGAGGGGCGCGCGGCCCTCGCCGACCCCCGCCTGGTGAAGTCGCCCTCCCTCGTCGGTGTCACCCCCGTCGACGAGGAGGTCATCGGCCCCAACCTGCTCGCAGTCGACGCACCGGACCACACCCGTCTGCGCAAACTCGTCACCCGCGAGTTCACCGGCCGACGGGTGGAGGCGCTGCGCCCCCGCGTCCAGGAGCTCGCCGACGAGCTGGCCGACGCGATGGCGCCGGCGGGCCGGGCCGACCTCGTGGACTCCTTCGCCTTCCCGCTGCCCATCACCGTCATCTGCGAGCTCCTCGGCGTCCCGGCGGCCGACCGCGAATCGTTCCGCCGCTGGTCGAACGAGCTGGTGGCGCCGTCCGGCGGGACGCCCGAGCGGGAGATCGTCGAGGGCTTCGGCGCCTACCTCGACGCGCTCATCGAGGACAAGCGCGCCTCGCGGCCCACGGACGACCTGCTCTCCGCCCTGATCACCACCCGCGCCGAGGACGGCGACGCGCTGTCCCTCCCCGAACTGCGGGGAATGGCCTACCTGCTGCTCATCGCGGGACACGAGACCACCGTCGGTCTGATCACCAACACCGTCCGGGCCCTGTTCGCCCACCCGGACCAACTCGCCGACCTCCGTGCCGACTTCGGGCTGATCGACGGGGCGATCGAGGAAGGGCTGCGCTACGACGGCCCCGTGGAGTCCTCCACCTTCCGGATCGCCAAGGAGGCGATCACCGTGGGCGACACCGCCATCCCGGCGCTCTCGCCCGTCTTCGTCTCCCTCGCGGCCACCGACCGCGACCCGAAGCGCTTCCCCGAACCGGACCGCTTCGACATCCGCCGCGAACCGCGCGGCCATCTGGCCTTCGGGCACGGCATCCACTACTGTCTCGGCGCGCCACTCGCCCGCCTCGAGGGCGGCATCGCGATCCGGACACTCCTGGAGCGCTTCCCGCGGCTGGAACTCGACCCCGAGGGCGCCCCCTGGGAGTGGATGCCCGGCCTCCTCGTCCGCGGTGTCCGCCGCCTTCCCGTCCGGTGGTGACCCGATGACCGATCCGTCGCTCCAGCTCGACCTCGACCTCGCGCGGAAGGTCCTGGACGCCCAGCCGTTCAGCCGGCTCGTCGGCGCCCGGATCACCGCCTTCGGCGACGGCGGCACCACCCTGGAGGTGGACCTCCGCGAGGAGCTCCAGCAGCAGAACGGTTTCGCCCATGGCGGGGTGCTCTCGTACGCCGCCGACAACGCGCTCACCTTCGCGGCCGGCACCGCGCTCGGCCCCGCCGTCCTGACGGCGGGCTTCTCCATCCAGTACGTCCGTCCCGCCCGCGGCCGCACGCTCGTCGCCCGCGCGAGCGTGGTCCACGCGGGGCGACGACAGGCGGTCGTGCGGTGCGATCTGCTGACCGTGGACGAGGAGGGTGCCGAGACGCTGTGCGCGGTGGCGCAGGGGACGGTGCTCTCCGCGGCCGGCTGAGGCCGCCGAGCGCCGGGCCGCGCCGGGCCGCGGCGAGCCCCGTCGGACAGCCCGCGAGGACGGGCGCTACGACGGGATCTCGTCCAGCGCCACCGGCCGGTGTTCCCGCCGGGAGCGCTCGCACGCCTCGGCGATCCGGAGCGCCTGAAGTGCCTCCCGGCCGTCGCAGGGGTTGACCGCCTCGCCGCGCACCAGCCGTACGAACGCGTCCAGCTCGGCCTCGTACGCGGGGGCGAACCGGTCGAGGAACCCGGGCCACGGCTTGACCGGGGCGGGCGGCCCCGCGGTCTCCACCGAGGTGAGCGGGGTCCGGTCGTCCAGGCCCACGGCGATCTGGTCCCGCTCGCCCGCGAGTTCCATCCGTACGTCGTAACCGGCGCCGTTGCAGCGGGTCGCCGTGGCCGTCGCCAGCGTGCCGTCGTCCAGGGTGAGCAGCGCGGCCGCCGTGTCGACGTCGTCCGCCGCGCGGAACATCGCCGGGCCGGCGTCGGAACCCGTGGCGTACACCTCGACGACCTCGCGCCCCGTCACCCAGCGCAGTATGTCGAAGTCGTGCACCAGACAATCCCGGTAGAGGCCGCCGGAGAGCGGCAGATACGCGGCCGGCGGCGGGGCCGGGTCCGAGGTCGCCGCCCGTACGGTGTGCAGCCGCCCGAGACGCCCGGACCGTACGGCCGCACGGGCCGCCGCGTACCCGGCGTCGAAGCGGCGCATGAATCCGAGCTGGAGTTCCGTGCCCGCCGACTCGACCGCCCGCAGCGCGCCGAGCGTGCCCGGTACGTCCAGGGCGATGGGCTTCTCGCAGAAGGCCGGCAGCCCGGCGCCGGCCGCGCGGACGATCAGCTCGGCGTGCGCGGCGGTGGCGGAGGTGATGACGACGGCGTCGAGGGCGTGGTCGAGGAGCGCGTCGACGGTGGGTGCCGCGGTGGCGCCCAGCGCGCCGCCGACCCGGGCCGCCCGGGTGGCGTCCGCGTCCGCCACGATCAGCGACTCGACCTCCGGGTGGCGGGCGAGCACGCCCGCGTGGAAGGCCCCGATACGACCCGTTCCGATCAGTCCGATACGCATGGCCCCAAGGTGGTGCCGGACGGTCACCCTGTCAAGGATTTGTCAGGACAATCGGACTTCACCACTTCCTGTCATCATCTCCTGGGGCTACGCTCCCGTGCGTGTCCAAGCCGTCGTCGTCCGCCGCCATGCCACCCCTCTCCGTGGACCGCACCAGCCCGGTCCCGCTGTACTACCAGCTCGCCCGGCAGCTGGAAGCGGCCATCGAGAACGGGGCCCTTGCCCCCGGCAGCCTGCTCGGCAACGAGATCGATTTGGCCACCCGGCTCGGCCTGTCCCGCCCCACCGTCCGGCAGGCCATCCAGTCCCTGGTCGACAAGGGCCTCCTGGTCCGCCGGCGAGGGGTCGGCACCCAGGTGGTGCACAGCCAGGTCCGGCGCCCGCTGGAGCTCAGCAGCCTCTACGACGACCTGGAGTCCGCGGGTCAGCGCCCCGCCACCCGGGTCCTCGTCGACCGCGTCGAACCCGCCGCCGCCCGGGTCGCCGCCGCCCTCGGCGTACCGGAGGGCAGCGACGTCCGGTACGTGGAGCGGCTCCGTACGGCACACGACGAGCCCATGGCGTACCTGCGCAACCACCTCCCGGCCGGACTGCTCGACCTGGACGCCGGCAGTCTGGCGGCGACCGGCCTCTACCGGCTGATGCGCGGCGCCGGTATCACTCTGCACAGCGCCCGGCAGACCGTCGGCGCCCGCTCCGCCACGGCCGCCGAGGCGGAGCTGCTCGCCGAACAGGAGGGGGCGCCGCTGCTCACGATGGAACGCACCACCTTCGACGACACGGGGCGGGCCGTCGAGTTCGGATCCCACCTCTACCGGGCCTCGCGGTACTCCTTCGAGTTCCAGCTCCTGGTCCGCCCCTGACCCACTGACGTCCGCGCGATCCCCATGACCGATACTGCAATGCACGCAGAAGGACACAAAGGAGGGCACGGCCTCGTGACCAGGCTTCGGACAGGAGGGGTACGCGCCGCAGTCGGCGCCGTGCTCGCGGTGGCGCTCACCGCCGCACTCGCGGGGTGCAGCAGCACCGGCGGGAAGCGCGCGGAGGACGCCCGCAAGGCGGCCGCGGCCCAGGGGAAGGCGGCCGTGAACACCCCCCGGTGGACCTTCGCCATGGTGACCCACTCGGGAGACGGCGACACCTTCTGGGACATCGTCCAGAACGGCGCCGAGCAGGCCGCCGTCAAGGACAACATCAACTTCCTCTACGCCCACAGCGACGAGGCGCAGCAGCAGGCCCAGCTCATCGACTCGTACATCGCCAAGGACGTCGACGGGCTGATCGTCACCCTCGCGAAGCCCGACGCGATGAAGGCCGCCGTCGAGAAGGCCGTCAAGGCCGGTATCCCGGTGATCACCGTCAACTCCGGCTCCGAGCAGTCCAAGGCCTTCGGCGCGCTCACGCACATCGGGCAGGACGAGAGCGTCGCCGGCGAGGCCGTCGGCGAGGAGCTCGACAAGCGCGGGAAGAAGAAGGCCCTGTGCGTCCTGCACGAGCAGGGCAACGTCGGCCACGAGCAGCGCTGCGCCGGAGCGAAGAAGACGTTCGGCGGCGACCTGCAGAACCTGTACGTCGACGGCACCAACATGCCCGACGTCCAGGCCTCCATCGAGGCCAAGCTGCAGTCCGACCCGTCCATCGACTCCGTCGTCACCCTCGGCGCGCCCTTCGCGGACGCCGCCGTCCAGGCGAAGAAGACCGCGGGTTCCGAAGCCGAGGTCGACACCTTCGACCTCAACGCCAAGGTCGCCTCCGCGCTCTCCGCCGGCACCCTCGGCTTCGCCGTGGACCAGCAGCCCTACCTCCAGGGGTACGAGGCCGTCGACCTGCTCTGGCTGTACAAGTACAACGCCGACGTCCTGGGCGGCGGCAAGCCGGTCCTGACCGGCCCCCAGATCATCACCGAGGACGACGCCGAGGCGCTGAAGGGCTACACGGAGCGGGGCACCCGGTGAGCGCGACCGCCCCCACGGGAGACGGCCTCGACCACGTCGACGAGCGGCTGCTGCGCACCTCCCCGCTGAGGAAGTTCCTGGCCCGCCCCGAGCTCGGCTCCGTCGTCGGCGCCGCCGCCGTCTTCGTCTTCTTCTCGCTGGTCGCCGACGGCTTCCTGCGCGCCTCCAGCCTCGGCACGGTCTTCTACGCGGCCTCCACCATCGGCATCATGGCGGTGCCCGTCGCGCTGCTGATGATCGGCGGCGAGTTCGACCTGTCGGCCGGCGTGATGGTCACCACCTCGGCGCTGATCTCGTCGATGGTCAGCTACCAGATGACCGCCAACATCTGGGTCGGCGTCGGCGTCTCGCTGCTGGTCACCCTCGCCATCGGGGTCTTCAACGGCGTCATGCTGACGCGCACGAAGCTGCCGAGCTTCATCATCACCCTCGGCACCTTCCTGATGCTGACCGGCCTGAACCTCGGCTTCACCAAGCTGATCAGCGGCACGGTCTCCACCAAGTCGATCGCCGACATGGAGGGCTTCCCCTCCGCCAAGAAGCTCTTCGCCTCCCAGGTGACCATCGGCGGCGTCGACCTCAAGGTCACCATCCTGTGGTGGATCGGCCTGGTCGCCGTCGCCACCTGGATCCTGCTGCGCACCCGCTTCGGCAACTGGATCTTCGCCGTCGGCGGCGGCGCCGACGCGGCCCGCGCGGTCGGCGTCCCGGTCGTCAGGACCAAGATCGGTCTCTACATGGGCGTGGCCTTCTGCGCCTGGATCTCCGGCCAGCACCTGCTCTTCTCCTTCGACGTCGTCCAGTCCGGGGAGGGCGTCGGGAACGAGCTGATCTACATCATCGCGGCCGTCATCGGCGGCTGCCTGATCACCGGCGGATACGGCTCCGCCATCGGCTCGGCGGTCGGCGCGTTCATCTTCGGCATGACCAGCAAGGGCATCGTCTACGCGGAGTGGAACCCGGACTGGTTCAAGTTCTTCCTGGGAGCGATGCTCCTCCTCGCGACCCTGCTGAACGCCTGGATCCGCCGGCGTGTGGAGGCAACGAAGTGACCACCCCCGAGACCACCGCCCCGGCCCCGTCCCCGGCCGCCGGCTCCGCTCTCGTCGAGCTCGACGACGTCAGCAAGTACTACGGCAACATCCGTGCCCTCGAAGGCGTCTCCCTGGAGGTCCACGCGGGAGAGATCACCTGCGTCCTGGGCGACAACGGAGCCGGCAAGTCCACGCTCATCAAGATCGTCGCGGGGTTGCACCGGCACGACGCCGGAACCTTCCGCATCGAGGGCGAGGAGGTCTCCCTCGCCAACCCGCGCGAGGCCCTGGACCTCGGCATCGCCACCGTCTACCAGGACCTGGCCGTCGTCCCCCTCATGCCGGTCTGGCGGAACTTCTTCCTCGGCTCCGAGCCCACCAAGGGCGCGGGCCCCTTCAAGCGCCTCGACGTCGAGCTGATGCGCGAGACCACCCGCACCGAGCTGCTGCGCATGGGCATCGACCTGCGCGACGTCGACCAGCCCATCGGCACCCTCTCCGGCGGTGAGCGCCAGTGCGTGGCCATCGCCCGCGCCGTGTACTTCGGCGCCAAGGTCCTCGTCCTGGACGAGCCGACCGCCGCCCTCGGCGTCAAACAGTCCGGAGTGGTCCTGAAGTATGTGGCCGCGGCACGTGACCAGGGCCTCGGAGTGGTCCTCATCACCCACAACCCGCACCACGCCTATCTCGTCGGCGACCGTTTCGTCCTGCTCAAGCGCGGGGTCATGGCGGGCAGCCACACCAAGGACTCGGTCACCCTGGACGAGCTGACCCGGCAGATGGCGGGCGGCAGCGAGCTGGAGGACCTGCGCCACGAGCTGGAGCGCCCCACCTCTTCGTAACGGCCCCCCGACACCGCACCTGGCAGAATCGAGCCGATGAGTACCTACCGCGACTTCGCCAACCGGGGCTCCGCACGGGCCACGGTGCTGCGGACCGTCGGCACCCGGGAGCGGCGCTCGCACCTGACCGCGCCGCGGGTGCCCACCGTCGGCATCGACATCGGCGGTACGAAGGTGATGGCCGGGGTCGTCGACGCGGACGGCGTGATCCTGGAGAAGCTCCGCACCGAGACGCCGGACAAGTCCAAGAGCCCCAAGGTCGTCGAGGACACCATCGTCGAACTGGTCCTGGACCTCTCCGACCGGCACGACGTGCACGCCGTCGGCATCGGAGCGGCCGGCTGGGTCGACGCCGACCGCGCCACCGTCCTCTTCGCCCCGCACCTCGCCTGGCGCAACGAGCCGCTGCGCGATGCGCTGCAGTCCCGGCTCGCCGTCCCCGTCATGGTCGACAACGACGCCAACACGGCCGCCTGGGCCGAATGGCGCTTCGGCGCCGGACGCGGCGAGGACCACCTCGTCATGATCACGCTCGGCACCGGCATCGGCGGCGCGATCCTGGAGGGCGGGCAGGTCAAGCGCGGCAAGTACGGCGTGGCCGGAGAGTTCGGCCATATGCAGGTCGTCCCCGGCGGACACCGCTGCCCCTGCGGCAACCGCGGCTGCTGGGAGCAGTACAGCTCCGGCAACGCCCTGGTCCGCGAGGCCCGTGAGCTGGCGGCCGCCGACTCCCCGGTCGCGTACAACATCATCGAGCGGGTCAAGGGCAACGTCCCGGAGATCACCGGCCCGCTCATCACCGAGCTGGCCCGCGAGGGCGACGCCATGTGCGTCGAGCTCCTCCAGGACATCGGCCAGTGGCTCGGCGTCGGCATCGCCAACCTCGCCGCCGCCCTCGACCCCTCCTGCTTCGTCATCGGCGGAGGCGTCAGCGCCGCCGACGACCTGCTGATCGGCCCCGCCCGGGACGCCTTCCGACGCCATCTCACCGGCCGCGGCTACCGCCCCGAGGCCCGGATCGCCAAGGCCCAGCTCGGCCCCGAGGCGGGCATGGTCGGCGCCGCCGACCTCGCCCGGCTCGTCGCCCGCCGCTTCCGCCGCGCCAACCGGCGCCGGGTCGAGCGCTACGAACGGTACGAGCGCTACGCGCAGGCCCTGCGCAACGGCACCGCGCCACGCACCTCCTCCCGCACCACCCAGGACCCGCCTTCATGACCGTCCCCTCCCCGACCACCTCTCCCGAACAGAGCCCCAAGATGCCGGAGGACCGGCGCCACATGATCCGCCGCCGCTGGCTGACGGCGATCATCATCGTGCTGCTCGTCGGCATCCCCGCCGGATACCTCGTGATCTCCGCCGGGCAGAGCCGCGACAGCGGCCGCGACAAGGAGCGCGAGTCCTCCGCCACCGGTCTGCGCGAGAACTGGCCCTCGCTGATGAAGCGCCGCATCTTCGAGGTCCCGATCCCGCAGGGCAGCACGGGCGTCGCCTACTACGAGACCAGCAACTGGAAGACGAGCCGGCTGTACGTCCAGTTCACGACGAGTGCCGGACGACTCGACGCCTTCCTGAACGAGATCGGCACCAGCCGCTCCGAGCTGGCCCCGGGCGAGGTCACCGTCAGCGACCGCGACGCCGACATCGTCGGCTGGGACTTCTCCGGGGACGGCACCTGGTCGGGCACGACCGTCAGCCGGGACAAGCCGCGTCCCCACGAGGCCGTCACCGTCGACCTCAGTGACCCCGCGGCCCCCACGGTGTACGTGGTGTCCGCCACGACCCCCTGACCTCACGGGGCACCCGTGCGCGCCGGGGCGCCACGGACGCACAGGCCGGCCCGACGGGTGTCCCGTCGGGCCGGCGCCGTGCGAGGGCGACGTCAGCAGGCGTCGACCCACTCGTGCGACGAGACGTTGTCGTTGACGAACTCGCCCTTGCCCGCACCCGGGCCGAAGAACCTCAGACCGGAGAGACCGAGGTCGGGAAGGGAGTGGCTCTGGTGGAGGCAGACCCACGAGCCGCTCCAGTCCAGGCCGTAGTAGAGCTTGACGTCCTCACCGCGGCCGGGGAACCCGTTGTTCCAGACGTCCGAGACCTTGTTGCGGCAGCCGGCCCAGTTGGCGTTGTTCGCGTTCCACCTGCAGTGGAAACCGCCCGCGTGGGGGTGCTCCCAGGCGTAGAGGAACCCGTCCGGGGCGGGCACGGCGGCCGGAGCCGTCGCCGCGACCGGGGCGGCCTCGGGCACGGCGGTACGGGCGCCGGCGCCCGGGGCGGTCAGCAGGGTGAGGGCCCCGACGGCGAGTGCCGTCACGAGGGCACGCGTGATGCGCATGGTGTGTTCTCCTTCTCGGGTGGTGGCCGGGTGAGGGCCGTGGCCGTGCCGCCGTGCGCGGCACGTGGGGCCGCCGGATGCCGTCGGGCACTCGGCGGGGTGGAGGGGCGGGACGGTCAGTCCCGCGGGTCGGCGCCCAGGAGCCGGCGGGCCCGGGGCAGCGCGGCGGCCCGCAGCCGCTCCCGCGCCTCGACGTCCGTGCGGTACGCGTGGGCCAGGACCCTGCCGTGGTGCTCGTCGAGGCGCCGCGCCGTGCGGGCCAGCGCGGACTCCCCGGCGCACCGCACCTCCGCGAGCGCGAGGCTCACCTCGTGCTCCCGGGGCAGCGGCCGTACGGTCGAGAGCGCGGCGGCCCGGGCGGCGGCGGGCGTGGCGTACGCGTATCCGGCGCGCCGCATGCACGGCCGCCACGCACCCAGCCGCTCCACGTAGGCCGCGTCCGCCAGGACGCGAGCGCGGCGGATCTGCTCCAGGGCGTCGACGCGGGCCGAGGCGCGGAACCAGGCACCGATGTCTCCGTACAGCAGCCGCTGCGCCTCCGCGACGCAGCCTCGGTCGCTGCGCCGCACGGTTCCGCCTCCCGGCAGGCGCACGGTCGGCCCGTCGGGCGAGGGGCCGTTGGCGGCGACCAGCGCCTCGGCCCTGCGCTCGGCCGACAGGCCGGCGAAGTAGGCGCGGTTCGGATCGTTCCTGACGAGCGCCGCCCGTTTCCGGCGCAACTCGGCGCCGTAGCCGTGCCGCCGGGCCCAGTCCGCGTCGTCGAGGACGTAGGCGAAGGCCTTGATCCCCGGATCCTCGTCGAGCGGGAAGGCCTGGTAGGTGAACCCGTGCCGGCGCATGCAGTCGCGCAGCAGCCGCTGCTCGGCGTCGTGCAGAAGCCGGTCGGCCTCCGTGGCCTGGCGGCCCGGACGCACGGGGGACGCCCGTTCACCCGCGGTCGGTCCGGCCCCGGTCAGCAGCGTCGCGGCGAGTACGACCGCGGCGCCGGTGACCGCGAGGGTGGTGGTGAGGAGGGAACGACGGGCAGAGCTGTTCCGGGGCATGGGGGATCTCCTGCGGAGGTCGGGGAGGCGGGGTGCGACGGTGCCGCGTCGGGAGTCGCCCGCTCCGTGCGGGGGGCTCGGGAACGGGGCACGACGGGGCACGACGGGGGAGTGCGTCCGGGCCGGAGGCGCTGTCGTCGAGCGGTGCCGCAGCCGGACAACCGAAGTCTGCGGCGGTCGGGAAGAGGCCCGCAACCGTGTCCCGGCAGCTTCGGCGAAGTCGGGATTCCCACCCCGCTGACCTGCGATGACGCTCCTGTCCCGGGACGTGCGCGCGTCCGGGACGGGACCGGCGGCGCCCCTGCGGACATTCCCGCGCAACGCGGCGGCGAGCGGGTCGTTCACGTGGTGTGCGTCGCCGACGACGTCGTCCGCGCGGGCGGTACGACCAGAGCCGAGGGAGCGGAACCGTGCACCACTGCAGGAGCCGAGAGGGCGGACACCTCCGCCCCGTACACGCCCTGATCGGGCGGGGGTTCGTCACGGCCGCGGCGCTGGGCGCGGCAGCCTGCCTCGCCGCGCTGCCGGCCGGAGCCGCGGCATCCTCCTCCTCCGTCTCACCGGCGTCACCGGCGTCACCGGCGTCCGCGTCGCCGGTGACGCCCGTCCTCGATCAGGACTTCGCCGATCCGGACGTCATGAAGGTCGGCGGCGTCTACCACGCCTACGCCACCAACGCCCACGGCCGGAACGTCCAGCACGCCACCTCCACCGACCTCGTCCGCTGGAAGGTCGACGCGACGGACGTCCTGCCCGTCGTCGGCGCGTGGGTCACGCTCGATCCGCCGAACCACGTCTGGGCTCCGGAGGTCTTCGACAACGGCGACGGGTTCACGCTCCAGTACACGGCCCGCGACCGGGCCGGCGGCCGCCAGTGCATCGGGGCCGCCACGTCGTCCTCACCCGGCGGCCCCTTCCGTCCGGCCGGAGACGGGCCTCTGGTCTGCACGCCCGAGGAGGGCGGGGCGATCGACGCGTCGAGCCACACCGAGAACGGCACCCGCCACCTGCTCTGGAAGAGCGACGGGAACTGCTGCGGCAAGGACACCTGGCTCCACATCCAGCCCGTCTCCTGGGACGGCACCCGCGTCACCGGAGAGCCGGTCCGGCTCGTCAGGCAGGACCGGCCCTGGGAGGGCGGTCTCGTGGAGGCGCCCACGCTCGTCGAGCGGGACGGCCGGTACGTACTCCTGTACTCGGCCGGGGACTACCGCACGGACGCCTACGCGACCGGCTGGGCGACGGCCGACGAGCTCACGGGGCCGTACGTGAAGGGCGACGTACCGCTGATGACGACGCAGACCTTCGCGGGCGCGGTCGCCGGACCGGGCGGACAGGACGTCGTGACCGGCCCCGACGGCAAGGACCGGATCCTCTTCCACGGCTGGTCCGCCGACCGCACACGACGGGTGCTGCACGTCGCCGGTCTGCGGTTCGAGAACGGACGGCCGGTCGTGGGGTGACCCGGCTCAGGCCCACTTCTGACGGGTGGTCCGGTCACAGGGCAGGATCCGAACGCCTCCGGCGCCGTCGTCCAGGCAGTGCCGGGTCGCTGCGCTCCGGACCTCGACCGCCTCGTCGCCCCGCGCGGTCACGGCCCACCGCTGGGACGCGGACGGGCCGCAGGCCACGGTCCGCAGGCCGCCCGGGTGGTGGTCCAGGCACTCGCCCGTGGCGTGGTTCCTGAGCTGCACGCTGCCGTCCGCCGCCGTGCGGACGGTCCAGCGCTGGTACGACATCCCGTTGCACGCGTAGGTACGGGTGCCCATGTCGAGGCTGTCGTCGAGGCAGGTTCCCGTGGCACGGTTCACGAAGATCCGCGGGACGCCCGACGCGGGGGTGGTGGCGGACGAGGGGGACGCGGTGGGCGCGCCGTGCGCGGGCGGCGGCGCCTCGTCGCCGGGTGTCCGGTGCCCCGGCTGGACGAGCGTCGTGCTCGCGGCGCCGATCACCAGGCCGACCACCGTCCAGGCGAGGGCCCAGACCGTGTGCCTGCTCCGGGCGGAGAGCCGGCGCCGTGGGGCCGGGGTCTTTGACGGGGCGACGGCCGGGGCCCCGTCGGGCTCCTGCGGGCCGGTGTCCTGGACCTGGACCGGTCGGCGCTGGCTCCGGTCGGCGGCCTCCCACAGGTGCCGGTACTCGGCGGGGTCGGCGTCGAGGGCCCTGCACAGGTCGCGGACGGTCGCCCACGGGGGAACGGTGGTGCCGCGGAAGTACCGGGACAGCGACGAGTCGCTGATCCGCACGCTCGTCTCGAGGGAACGCAGCGTGCATCCGGAGCGCCGCTGCAGCTCGCGCAGCGCTCTGCCCAACGCACGGGCGGGTTCCTCGTCGCCAGGCCGGTCGGCAGCCAATCACGGCGCCCTTCTGTTCCGGTCCGCACAGGTGGTGCAGGGGTGTTCCAGCAGGTCAGAACCCTAGGGCGCGGCGGATCCCGGCGGCAATCAGGACCACTCTCCCGAAGGACTCCCGGAGCCGCCGGGTTGACGCTCGATCAGCTCTCGTCCCAGGTGACCGGCAGCCGGTGCACGCCGTAGATGTTCATGTTCGTCCGCAGCGGCACCTCCGCGGCCGGCACGGCAAGGCGCAGCGTGGGGAACCGCCTCAGCAGCGCGGGCAGGGCCACGGTCATCTCGACGCGGGCCAGTTGCTGGCCGAGGCACTGGTGGATGCCGTGTCCGAAACCCAGGTGCCCCGTGGCCTTGCGGTGCACGTCGAGCCGGTCGGGGTCGGGGAACCGTTCCGGGTCACGGTTGGCCGCCTCCAGCGAGAGCGTGACGCTCTCGCCCGCCTTGATGAGCCGGCCCTCCAGCTCGACGTCCTCGAGGGCCGACTTCACGCCCGTGTGGGCGACCGTCAGGTAGCGCATCAGCTCCTCGACGGCCTGCGGGGCCAGTTCCGGATCCGTACGCACCGCCTCGGCCTGGGCCGGGTTGCCGAGGAGCGCGAAGGTTCCGTGGGCGATCATGTTGGCGGTCGTGTCGAGCCCGGCGGCGAGCAGGAAGCCGCCGACGCCGACGAGTTCCTCGTCGGTGAGGTCGGAGTCCTGGGCCAGGTCGCCGAGCAGGTCGTCGGAGGGTTCGGCGCGCTTGGCGGCGACCAGCTCGGCCATGTACGCGTGGAGTCCGGTGAACGCGGCGTACTGCTCCTCGGGCGTCACGTCCATGGCCATGAGGGTGTGGGCGTGGTTCTGGAAGCGCTCGCGGTCGGCGTAGGGGACACCGAGCAGCTCGCAGATCATCAGCGCGGGCAACGGGCGAGCGAACGCCTCGACCAGGTCCGTCCCGGGGCCGCTCCGCTCCATCGCGTCCAGATGCGCGGCGGTGATCTCCGCGACCCGGTCGGAGAGCTGCCGCATCCGGCGGACCGTGAACCTGCCGGTCAGGAGGCGCCGGAAGCGGGTGTGCTGCGGCGCGTCCATCCCGGTCATGTCACCGACCGGGGCGGGCGGCAGCGGGCCCTCGGGGCCGCCGGGGAAGGGGTAGTGCATCAGCTCGTACCGTGAACTGAAGCGGGGGTCGCCCATGATGGCGCGGACCGTGGCGTGACCGGTGGCCAGCCAGCCGACGTGCCCGTCGGGGTACGTCATCCGGGTCAGCGGGCTCGCCTCGCGCAGCTCCGCCAGTCCGGCGGGCGGGTCGAAGGGGCAGTCGGCGGCGCGCTGCGTGGGGATGGTGACGGGCTCGGTACGGGCCGGCGGTTCGTGCTGCAAGGTGTCCTCCGTGGAGAGCGGGGCGTGCGGTGAACTGTGCCGTTGCGCTGCGGTGATGACGGATGGTCAGGCGCGGCGGACGACGATGTCGCCGACGCCGGTGCGGGCATGGATCTCGACGGTCTCGTCGGTCGTGGCGGGGCCCTCGGCGGCGTCGAGCGCGTTGCGGACGGTCCCGATCCGGGAGTTGACGTCCAGCCAGGCGGCGGTGGACCGGCGGATGCCGATCTCGACGTTGCCGGCGGAGGTCCGGAGCTGGACGACGCCCCGGGCCACCTCGTCCACGCGGATGCTTCCGTTGGCGGCCTTGGCCTCGACGGAGGCGTGTGCGATGCCGACGGTGATGCCGCCGTTGGAGGACCGGGCCGTCAGGTCACCGGTGATCTCGCCGATCGCGGTGTCGCCGTTGCTGTTCGCGACCGCGGCCGGGCCCATGATCTCCCCGATGGCGATCCGGCCGGCTCCCTGGATGTCGGCCTTGCCGACGGCCCGCTCGACGGCGATGCTCCCGTGGCCGGTGCGCAGGTCCGTGTCGCCCGCCTCGGCGAGCCGGATGTCGCCCAGCGAGGTCTTCACCCGGCAGTCCCCGAGCGGGCCCTCGCAGGTGTGGTTCCCCATGGGGGAGGTGCTCCGAAGGTGCGAGCCGGCGGGCAGTTCGACGGTCACGTCGATCGATCCGTGTCTGCCGAACAGGGACCTGTTCTTCGGCCCCTTCACGGTCAGGACACCGTCCGCGTACGTGACGTCGGTCTGTTGCGCCGCTCTGATGTCGGCCTCCTCGGAGGCGTTGCTCGGCCGGACCTCGACGACCGTGCTCGCGCGCTTGCTCGCGGCGATCCGCACGTCGCCGACCTCGAACTGGAGGGACGCGGTGATGGGCTGGGGGGTGTCGTAAGAAGGCATGGCTGTCTCGTCCTCTGGGCTCTGTCGGGTGGTTCCGCCGGGAGTGTGGCGCCATCGGTGCCACTCATGGCGTCAGGGTCGGTCCCTGCAACGGCGTTCATGGGTAAGGGCCGTGTGTGCACGGTGGTGCAGCTGTACCTGACGGCTCAGGTCCATGAGGAAAGGATGGCATCAGAGTGGCGCCATCGCAAGTCATAGTTGGCGCCTGATGGCGCCAGATCGAGCCGTATGGCGTCATGCGGGGGTCGGGACGCGCCCTTCCCGCCCCTGAAATGCCTGGTCGGGGCGGGGTTCGCGATCATATGGTCGGTCCATGACCCAGGAACCACTCATCGACTCCACCGTCAAGGTCCGCGTGGCCCGTCCCTCGCGGGACCTCGCCGCCGCCGAACGCTTCTACGTGGACGGCCTCGGCCTGGACGTCCTGTGGCGCACGACCGAGCGCCACCCGGGCGAGCACGACCTGCTGATGGTCGGCCCGCCCGACGGCGCCTGGCACTTCGAGCTGACGCACGATCCCGAGCGGCCGCTGGAGCCGACCCCGACGGTGGACGACCTGTTCGTCGTCTACCTCGGCGAGCCGGTGGACGCGTTCCGGATCGACCGTCTGGTGGCGGCCGGCGGCACCCGTGTCGCGGCGCACAACCCGTACTGGGACGAGTACGGCGTCACGATCGCCGACCCGGACGGCTACCGCCTGGTGCTGTGCTCCCGTACCTGGGGCTGACCGCGTCAACCGGCACCTGAGCCGGAGACCGCACGACGATCCTCGGCATCGGCGCCGGGATCCTCGCTGTCGGCGCCGGCCTCGTCGACGGGTGAGCGCAGTTCCGCGCCGAACACCTCGGCGGAGCGCTCCCGCCGGATGCCGTCCAGGGTGCGGGACTGTTCCTCCGCACGGGCGAGGAGCCGGTCGAGCAGCGCGCGGTCGAGACCGGCGCCGGTCTCGGCGAGCACGCGCAGAGACCGCCAGCACGCCGCCTTGCCCTCGACGCCGATGAGCATCGCCTCCAGCTCCAGCACGTCGCTGAGCGGGGAGCGGGAGAACAGCCTGCCGTTGAGCTTGAGCCGTCCCGCCTTCTCCCCGATCCGCCCCACGACCTCGCGCAGCGGCCTCACGGGAACGTCGAGGTCGCGCATGATGCGGCGCAGGCTCCGCCGGTCCTCCTCGATCTGGCGGGCCAGGTCGAGGAGGACCGGCCCCGGCCCGGTACGGCGCTGACGGTCGGCGATGCGGTGGATCAGCCGTACGCCGGCCGCCGAGCCTGTGAGGTGATCGTTCAAGTACACGGTGAGGAGAGGTCCCGACAGGGTCTCGGGCTTGTCGCGCATGGCACTGCCTCCGTTCCGCGCCCTTCACGCGCTTCGTGCCCCAGCGACTCTCCGCTTCCGGGACGACGAAACAACGTGGTCCCCGTCGTGGTCCCCCGCGTGGTCCCCCGTACGGCCGCGTTTGCGGACGCCGGGAGGGGACAGGCGCGACGAGCAGCGCTTGGACCCGTTCGAGAGAGGCGATCATGACCGCGTTCACCACGATCACAGCGACACCCGCTCTCGCGTCGGCAGGATCCAATGCCGTGCTCTTCGCCGTCGTCCTCGGCGTGGTGGTCGTCGCACTTCTCATCGGCGCGTTCTGGTGGGGCAGCCGTCGCGTCGCGCGCCGGCGACGGCCGGTCGGCGACCCCACGCAGGCGCACCCCGAAGCGGCCCGCGACGACTCGTGGACCACTCCCGACGCCGACCCGGACCTCGGGGACTCCCGCCGCTGACCGCACACGTCCACCGGTGTCGAGGGCTGAAGGCGGGGCGGCTGAAAGCGGGGTGCCTGCCTACCGGCGGCGGTAGAGCTCCAGGGCGTGTGCGACGACGCCGGGCCCGCCCTCGTCCACAGGCAGGAAGTGGTCCAGCTGCCAGGCCTGGGTCCGGCCGGCCTGACCGTTGGTGGTGGTCACCCAGGGCGGGTAGACGCGGAAGGCCCGCTTCCCGCCGGAGCCGTCGGCCGATACGACACCGCGCAGGCGGAGCACGTCCTTGGGGAACACGAACTGGCCGAAGCGGTGCCCGTCGCGGCAGCTGATGACGAAGAGGTCGACGGCGTCCGCGCTGTCGAAGGGCTGGATGGGCCCGCCGGGAGACCTCTTCCACACCGTGACGAACTGGCCGGCCTTGGTGGGGGTCGTCCGGGCGGCGCGGAACCGGACGGAGAGCCCGTCGAGGGTGAAGGTGTGGGCGGCGTAGTCGGCACTCTCGGGCTCGGGAACCGGCTGCGAGCAGGTGAACCCGCAGGGGTCGTAGACGAGTTCCTTCGCCGCGAGGAGATCACCGTGCACCGGGACGGTGCCCGACCACGGATCGGACCGGTGCGCGTGGTTCGCCGTCATTCGTCCACCCTGTCACAGGGGCGGGTGAGTCCTCAGGTGCGGGGCCAGTCCCTCCCCGCGGTCGCCTCGCGCGCGAGGCGATGCCACTCCTCCTGCCCACCGGGCAGGGGCCAGGCCCAGGTGGGCTGCGTGGCCGTGTCCAGGGCGTGGAGGCGGCGGACGAGCTCCGGGCCGGCGGTGGCGGCGCCGTCCGGGACGGTGGGGCCGTGGACGGTGCGGAGCCCGGCGAAGCGGGCCAGTTCGTCCGCGTAGGAGCCCACGGCCTCGTCGATGCGCCCCTCCCGGTCCTCGGGCGCCACCGTGCGGTGCAGCTGGAGCAGCGGGGGCTCGACGGATTCGGCGATCGCCGCGGCGAGCCTCGCGTGACCGTCCAGGATCAGATGGCAGTCCAGACCGCTGACCCACCACAGCAGGACGGGTGGGAGGGTCCCTTCCCGCACCTGCTTGCGGTACGCCTTGACCCTGCTGTCGTCGGCCTCCGGCATCGGCCGCAGCGGAAGGACCTCCCACGCGATGGAGTGGACGTGCCAGTCGATGTATCCGTCCGGATGGCCCTCGACGAGCATCGAGCCCCAGTGCTCGGCGTGCGAGGTCCCGGGGTGGCGCCACCGTCCGAGCGGGCTCTCGGGCGAGAGCAGCCATCGGCCCTCGTGCAGGGGGCTGTCCGGCGCGTCGGCGAGGTATCGCGCGAAGCCATGGGCCCACCGCTCCGGTCTGCCCGCCATCGCGCGCCCCGCATCGGCCCGGAGCGGCGGTACGCAGGAGCGGTACGCGTCGGTCCGCCAGAAGTCCACGCCTTGGAGGTGCTCGCCGACTTCGGCGAGCAGCACGGTCCGCGCCTCCTGCGAGACCACCAGCCGCGGCCCGGCGCTGTACACACCCAACCCCGGCCGTCGGCGCCGCACGTCGAGGGCCAGCCCCACCCACGTACCGTCGCCCCGCGTGACATCGCTTCGCCGCATGACAGGAGCGTAGCCACCCGCCGATGCCGCTCGGCGGCCCGCCAGTAGCGTTCAGTCCATGATCGCCCTGAATGCCCTCGACGCCCTCGTCCGCCTCTGTCCCCCGCCCGCCGGCCCGCCGCCCGCTGTCGACTGGGCGCGGGCCGAGCGGGCCCTGGGTACGGCACTGCCCGCCGACTACAAGCGGCTCGTCGGGACGTACGGCGACGGCATCTTCACCGACACGATCTGGCTGCTCGTCCCCGGCTCCGCCTACGACGACTGCGACCTGTACGCGCAGGCGGCGGAACGGGACGAGATCCTGGCCGGCCTCTGGGAGTTCGAGGCGAAGCCCGTCGAACTGCTGGAGCCCGGGGCCCGGGTCCTGCCGTGGGCCTTCGAGGAGGGCACGGGCGCCTTCCTCTACTGGCTGGCGCGGCCCGGCCGGCAGCCCGACGAGTGGACCGTGCTCTACAACGAGGGACGCGGCCCTCTGTGGGAGCACCACGAGGTGGGCTGCTCGGCCTTCCTGCTGGCGGTACTCACCGGTACGGCGGAGACGGCATATTTTGGACAGCTCCACGACGAACTCCAGGCTGGGGAGCACCGGTTCGCGACGGCAGATCAGACCCTCGGAGCGTCCCGCCCCGATCCCTCCCGCCCCTGACCCCGTCCGAGTGCGACCCATGGCCGGTCCGCCGGACACCCCCAACTCGACTGGTCTGACCACTAGACCATCTGTCCGGTCGGTCGTATGGTCTCCGCATGCCTCTGCAACCAGTCAACCGGCGCTCGGTTCCTGACGAAGTGTTCGACCAGCTCTTCGGGGAACTCGTGAGCGGCAGCCTCGCTCCGGGCGAGAGCCTTCCCAGTGAGCGGCGACTCGCGGAAGTCCTCGGCGTCTCACGCCCCGCCGTGCGGGAAGCGCTGCAACGGCTCGCGCACGCCGGTCTGGTCGAAGTCCGTCAGGGCGACGCCACCACCGTGCGGGACATCCGCAGAGCGGGCGGCCTCGATCTGCTGCCCCGCCTCCTGTTCGCCGGCGGCGAGATCGACCTGGGGGTCGCCCGCAGCATCCTGGAGGCGCGGCTCCACATGGGCCCGAAGATCGCCGAACTCGCGGCACGGCGCAGGGGACCGGAACTCGCCGCCCCGCTCCGTGCCGCCGTCCGGGCGCTCGAGGACGACACCGATCCCGTCAACAGGCAACGGCTCGCCCTGACTTTCTGGGAGCACGTCACGGACGCCGCCGAGTCCGTGACCTTCCGCCTGATGTTCAACAGCCTCCGCGCCGCCTACGAGCCCGCCCTGGACGCACTGGCCCACGTCATGGCCGCGGAGGTGGACCGTACCGACGCGTACACCGTCCTCGCGGAGGCGATCGTCCAGGGCGACGCGACCGCCGCGCGCACCCGCGCGGAGGATCTGCTCGGCCCGGCGACCACGGCCCTGATCGACGTCATCGATCTGCTCGACGAGGAGTAGCCATGAACCTGCGCAGGACGATCACGCGCATACGGACGTCCGCCGACGGAGACCCGGACGAGGCCGCCCGGGCCCGCGTTCGAGCGGACGAGGCCGCACAGTCGGTACCGCGCCGGACCGAGGTCACGCTGGGAGGCGTGTTCCGGGCCTTCTGGCGCTACCCCTCGCCCTGGATGATCAGCGGCACGCTGGTGACCGTGCTCGCCTGCCGGATCGTGCTGGGCGACTGGCGCGTCACGGACGCGTACGCCCCGGTGATCCTGCTCCTGCTGTTTCCGTTCCTGGAGTGGCTGATACACGTCTTCGTGCTCCACTGGCGTCCGAGGAAGGTCGCCGGAGTCGTCCTCGACACCCTCCTCGCGAGGAAGCACCGCGAGCACCATGTCGACCCGCGTGACGTCCCGCTGGTCTTCATCCCCTGGAGGGCGCTCGTCCGGGTCGTCGTCGGCTACAACGCCATCGCCCTCATCGCCTTCCCGCGGCTGGGCCAGGCCCTGACGTTCATGCTGAGCGTGGCGGTGACGGGGCTGGTCTACGAGTGGACCCACTACCTGATCCACAGTGACTACCGGCCTCGGAGCAGGGCCTACAAGGCGGTCTGGCGCAACCATCGCCTGCACCACTACAAGAACGAGCACTACTGGTTCACCGTCACCACGACCGCCAGCGCCGACCGGCTCCTGGGGACGTTCCCCGACCCGGCCACCGTGCAGACCTCACCGACCGCGAAGAACCTGCACGGCGCGGCCTGACGCACCGGTCACGGGCGGCGGGAGCCGTCGGGCCGGACCGTCAGGTCCGACCCGGCGCCGCGGGTTCTCGTGCGGGATGAGAGGGTCTGGCGAGTGAGTGAGACACCGACGAACACCCTGCAATACCGCATCGACGGCCCCGACGACGCCCCCGTGCTGGTGATCGGACCCTCCCTCGGCACGACCTGGCACATGTGGGACCGGCAGATACCCGAGCTCACCCGGCAGTGGCGCATCGTCCGTTTCGACCTGCCGGGGCACGGCGGGGCTCCCGCCCTGCCCTTCACCTCCGTCGCCGAGCTCGGCGACCGCCTGCTGGCCACCCTCGACGACCTGGGCGTGCAGCGCTTCGGCTACGCCGGCTGCTCCATCGGCGGCGCCGTCGGCCTGGACCTCGCGCTGCGGGCGCCCCACCGGGTCGCCTCCCTCGCCCTGGTCGCGACCTCGCCCCGGTTCGGCAGCGCCGACGAGTTCCGCCAGCGCGGAGTGATCGTCCGCACCCACGGCCTCGAACCGATGGCCCGGACGGCACCCGAGCAGTGGTTCACCCCCGCCTTCCGCGCCGCCCAGCCGGCGATCGTCGAGTGGGCCGTACAGATGGTCCGCACCACCGACCCCGGCTGCTACATCGGCGCCTGCGAGGCGCTCGCCGTCTTCGACGTACGGGAGGCCCTCGGCCGGATCGGCGTCCCCGCGCTCGTGCTCGTCGGCTCCGACGACCAGGTCACCGGCCCCGCCGAGGCCCGCACCCTGGTCGCCGGGATCGCCGACGCCCGGCTCGCCGTCGTCCCCGGCGCCTCCCACCTCGCCCCGGTCGAGCAGCCCGCCGCCGTCACGGAACTGCTCACCGGCCACTTCGCCGGTGTCGTGCACGACACGCAGAGCGCCGTGCCCGCCCTGGCGATGCCGCCCGTCTCCGCCCCCGTCGTGCCCGTCGCCGAGATCGCGCCCGCCGAGCCGGCGGGCGAACCCGTGGACGCCGTGCGGACCGACCCGTACGACCAAGGCCTCAAGCTCCGCCGCGAGATCCTCGGCGACGCCCACGTCGACGAGGCGCTGACCGACGAGTACGGGGCCGACCTCCAGGCCCTCGTCACCCGGTACGCCTGGGGTGAGGTGTGGAGCCGGGAAGGCCTCGACCGCCGCACGCGCAGCTGTGTCACCCTCACCGCGCTGATCGCCGGCGGCCATCTGAACGCGCTCGCCGACCACACCAGGGCCGCCCTGCGCAACGGGCTGACGCCCGACGAGCTCCGCGAGGTCGTGCTGCAGACCGCCGTCTACTGCGGGCTGCCCGCCGCGGAGAGCGCCCTGGGTGTCGTCGGCAGGGTGATCAAGGAGGAGACGACGCCCCAGGCGTAGGCTGAGCGGGCCGGAGCGGCCCGTCGTGAGGGGAAGTCCTGTGAAGCTGACGAAGATGTCCCACGCCTGCGTCCGGCTGGAGAAGGACGGGCGGACGCTCGTCATCGACCCGGGCGCGTTCAGCGAGCAGGACTCCGCCGTCGGCGCCGACGTCCTGCTCGTCACCCACGAGCACCCGGACCACTTCGCCGAGGACCGGCTGCGCGCCGGTCTGGAGTCCAACCCGGCGGCCGAGATCTGGACGCTGCGGAGCGTCGCGGAGAAGCTCTCGGCCGCCTTCCCCGGCCGCGTCCACACCGTCGGCCACGGCGACACCTTCACCGCGGCCGGGTTCGACGTCCAGGTCCACGGAGAGCTGCACGCCGTGATCCACCCCGACATCCCGCGGATCACCAACGTCGGCTACCTCGTGGACGGCGCCGTCTTCCACCCGGGCGACGCGCTGACCGTGCCGGAGCACCCGGTGGACACGCTGATGCTCCCGGTGATGGCCCCCTGGAACAAGATCGCCGAGGTCATCGACTACGTACGGGAGGTCAAGCCGCGCCGCGCCTTCGACATCCACGACGCCCTGCTCACGGACCTCGCCCGGCCCATCTACGACCGGCAGATCGGGCAGCTCGGCGGCACGGACCACGGCCGTCTGGCCCCGGGGGACTCCACCGAGCTGTGATCCACCGGCGGTGCGCGACGGGCGGGGACCGGTGACTGTCACACCCCGCCGTTAGGCTTACGCACATGCGCATCGCGACCTGGAACGTCAATTCGATCACCGCCCGCCTGCCTCGACTCCTGGCCTGGCTGGAGAGCACCGGCACGGACGTGCTGTGCGTCCAGGAGACCAAGTGCACCGTCGAGCAGTTCCCCGCCGACCAGCTGCGCGAGCTCGGCTACGAGTCCGTGGTCAACGCCACCGGCCGCTGGAACGGCGTGGCGCTGATCTCGAAGGTCGGCCTGGAGGACGTCGTCACCGGACTGACCGACGGCCCCGACTACGAGACGTTGCAGGAGCCCCGGGCCATCTCCGCCACCTGCGGCCCGGTCCGCGTCTGGTCGGTGTACGTGCCGAACGGCCGCGAGGTCGCCCACGAGCACTACGCGTACAAGCTCCGCTGGCTGGACGCGCTCCGCGCGGCCGTCGCCGAGGACGCGGCGGGAGAGCGGCCCTTCGCCGTCCTCGGCGACTACAACATCGCGCCGACCGACGACGACGTCTGGGACCGGGCGGCCTTCGAGGGCCTCACGCACGTCACCGAACCGGAGCGTGCCGCCCTGGCCGGCCTCCGCGAGACGGGCCTCACGGACGTCGTGCCGCGCCCCCTCAAGTACGACCACCCCTTCACGTACTGGGACTACCGCCAGCTCTGCTTCCCGAAGAACCGGGGCATGCGCATCGACCTGGTGTACGGCAACAAGCCGTTCGCCGACGCGGTCAAGGACAGCTACGTCGACCGCGAGGAGCGCAAGGGCAAGGGCGCATCCGACCACGCCCCGGTCGTCGTCGACCTGGACGTCTAGGACTTCGGGACCCGCCCCCGTAGACGGCATCGGGTCCCGCCCCCCCCGTAGACGATCTCCGCGCGCCGGGTGGTGCCACGGGAGGGTGAAATGCGACGCTGTTCGGATGAACATCCCGTTCCTGGACAACTGGCGCAAGAGGCATGAGGCCGAGCATTCCCTGGCCGCGGCCTTCGATCGCGACCCCAAGGGAGTGGGTGAGCTGCTCGCCGAGTGCGAGCTGCTGCGCGCCAGAGTCCAGGACGCAGGGGTGACGCTCGACGACACCCCGCGCTCGCTCGCCGCCCTCGACCAGCTCCCGCCGCGCTGGCGCGACGATCCGGAGGAGCTGCCCTGGCTGGGCAACGACGCCGGGCTCTATCTGGGCACCGTCATCGTGCGGAACGTGCCGGGCTCGAGCTGGCAGGTGTGGCCCGGCGGTCAGCCTGTGGTGCGGCTGGCCTCGGGGCGTGAGATCAACGTGGTCGAGGCGGGGCTCGACTGGGCCATGAGCGGATCGCCCGAACTCTCCCAGGTGTACGGGGAGGCTGCCGAGTTCTGACCGCTGCCGCACCGCTCCGCTGCCGGCCGCGCGCCACCCCCTTGCAGTAAATACGGCTTATGCCGTGTTTATGCGTGTCGAGCGTGAAGTCCCTTTTGGGGTGGATAGTTTGCGCTGACCTCGACAGAGCCGCGAAGGGGGCAGGGGAGCGTATGGCGGTCGCCGATCCGTTGATCGAGCTACGTGACGTCAACAAGCACTACGGCGCGTTGCACGTGCTGCAGGGGATCACTCTCACCGTCGGCCGCGGGGAGGTGGTCGTGGTCATCGGCCCGTCCGGATCGGGTAAGTCGACGCTCTGCCTCGCCGCGCACGCGGACAAAATCCCCGCCCAGCTCTCCGGCGGTCAGCAGCAGCGGGTCGCGATCGCGCGAGCCCTCGCCAACGGCCGCATCGTCGAGGACCGCACACCCGAGGAGTTCTTCACCAGCCCGCGCAGCGAACGCGCCAAGGACTTCCTGTCCAAGATCCTCAAGCGCTGAGCGGGGGGCCGGACACGATGCACCGTACGCGACGCCACCTCACCGTCCTCGCGCTGGCCGCCGTCGCCGCCACCGCTCTGGTTGCCTGCGGCAAGGAGGGCAGCCCGCCCGTCAAGGGTCCGCAGCCGGACGAACTCCCCGTCTACCAGGTCCAGTCGGCGTTCCGGCTGCCGTCCTCGCCGACCTGGGAGAAGGCGAGGAAGCGCGGCCACCTCGTCGTCGGAGCCAAGGAGGACCAGCCCTACATGGGGGAGAAGGACCCGGCCACCGGACGGTACTCGGGCTTCGACATCGAGATTGCCAGGATGCTGTCGGCCTCGCTCGGCTTCGAACCGGCCTCGATCCGGTTCAGGACCGTCGCCTCGGCCAACCGCGAAACCGCCCTGCAGAACGGCCAGATCGACTACTACGTCGGCACCTACACCATCAACGACAACCGCAAGAAGCTCGTCGGCTTCGCCGGTCCCTACTACATGGCCGGCCAGTCGCTCCTGGTGCGCACCGGCGAGAAGGGCATCGACGGGCCGCAGGACCTCGACGGCAGGCGCGTCTGCTCGGCCGCCGGCTCCACCCCGTACCAGCGGATCGAGAAGGACCACCCCGAGGCGGAACTCGTCGCCTACGACGCCTACTCCGTCTGCGTCGACAACCTGCTCACCTACCAGGTCGACGCCGTCACCACCGACGACACGATCCTCATGGGCTACGCGGCCAAGGTCCCCGACGAACTCGAGGTCGCGGGAAGGCCGTTCTCGAAGGAGCCGTACGGCGTGGGCGTCCCCCGGAACGACAACGCGCTGCGCCTCGCCCTCGACGACGCGCTCGCGGTCCACGAGAGGAACGGCGACTGGACGAAGGCGTACGACCTGACCCTCGGCCTCTCCGGGGTGCCCGCCCCGCGGCCGCCCGCCATCGACCGCTACCCGGCGAGCTGAGGAGGGCGAACCCGGCATGGACGTCCTGACACAGAACTTCGCGCTCTACGGCGAAGGCTTCCTCGGCACGGTCGAACTCACCGTCTACTCCTCGGCGCTGGCCCTGGTCCTCGGCTTCGTGATGGCCGCCTTCCGGGTCGCACCGGTCGGCTCCTTCCGGGTCTTCGGGGCCGTCTGGGTCACCATCCTGCGCAACACCCCGCTCACCCTGCTCTTCTTCACGGTGATGCTGGGCCTGCCGCGCTTCGGGATCGTGCTTCCCTTCGAGCTGTTCGCGGTCCTCGCGCTGGGCTGCTACACCTCGGCCTTCATCTGCGAGGTGCTGCGGTCCGGCATCAACACCGTGCCCCGCGGCCAGGGAGAGGCCTCCCGGAGCCTCGGCATGACCTTCGGCCAGAGCCTGAAGGCCATCGTCCTGCCGCAGGCTTTCCGCTCGGTCATCCCGCCCATCGGCTCGACACTGATCGCACTCGCCAAGAACTCCGCCATCGCCGGAGCCTTCAGCGTCAACGAACTCCTCGGCACCTACAAGGCGTTGAGCGAACTCGGCTACAACATCATCTGGACCTTCGTCTGGATCGCCGTCGGCTACCTCATCATCACCCTCACCATCAGCGCCGTCTTCCACGTCCTGGAGAAGCGCTGGGGAGTCGCCCGATGACCGAGTCCACCGCCCTCTACGACATCCCGGGACCGACCACCCGCAGGCGCCATCTGCTCTACGGCGTCATCTCGACCGTCGTGACCGTCGCGCTGGCCGGCTGGGTCCTCCATCTCCTCTTCGACACCGGCCAGTTCACCGCGACCAAGTGGTCCCCCTTCGAATACGTCGGCATCCAGGAGCTGTTGCTCCGCGGCCTCGGGAACACGCTCAAGGCCTTCGCGTACGCCTCCGTGCTCTCGCTCGCGCTCGGCGCGGTGCTCGCCACCGGACGCCTCTCGGAGCGCGCGGTGTTCCGCCGGGTCTCGACGCTGCTGACCGAGTTCTTCCGCGCCATGCCGGTCCTGGTGGTGATCTTCTTCATCTTCGTGGCGCTCAAGGTCCAGCCGCTGCCCGCACTGGTCGCCGGACTGACGCTCTACAACGGCTCGGTGCTCGCCGAGGTGTTCCGTACGGGAATCCGCTCGGTCGCCCGCGGCCAGGGGGAGGCGGCCTACGCGCTCGGTATGCGCAAGACCCAGGTGATGACCTACGTCCTCGTGCCGCAGGCCGTCCGCGCCATGCTGCCGGCCATCATCAGCCAGCTGGTGGTGGCCCTGAAGGACACCTCGCTCGGCTTCCTCATCACGTACGAGGAGTTCCTGCACGCGGGCAAGCTGATCGCGTCGAACCTCGACTACGACCTGCCGTTCATCCCCGTCGTCCTGGTCATCTCGCCGATCTACATCGGGATGTGCGTCCTGCTCTCCTGGTTCGCCACCTGGGTGGCCGGGAGAGAAGGGCGCAGTCCCAAGACACAGGCCGTCGACCTCGCTCCGGCCGAACCAGGGACGCTGCTGCCGGGCGGGGGCCCCGCCAAGGGGCCCTAGCCGCCGCGCAGCAGCGCGCAGGGAGCCATGCCCGCCCGGCAGCAGCCGGTGATCACTCCTTCCGCAGGGGAACCGCCACGTACGAGGGGTCGGACTCCGGGGAGGAGAAGGTCAGCTGCGCGCCGGTCGGGTTGTGCTCGATGTAGAGCGGGTCGACGGTGTCGACGACCAGGGCGAGACGGTGTCCGGCGGGCACGTCGTAGGCCGTGGAGAACAGGTCCAGGTCGACACCGAACGGTGTGCCGGGCGTCTTCCCGTGGAAGGTGTACGGGGCATTGCTGACCAGCTTGCCGAGGCCGAGCGGGCCCACGTCGTAGAGGTACGCGACGAGGGTGCCGCTCTCCTTGGTGGAGGTGACCGTGGTGTGCACCTTCGCCGTGCCGCGCACCTTCTGGGGCGTCGCGTACCGCTCGGACTGCCACACGCCGGCGAAGGCGCGGGGGAGGAGAGGGACGGAGGCCACGGGCGGGGTCCTGAACAGCTGGTCCAGGAGGTTGGTGAGCAACACGACGCCACCGTTGGCACCGGAGTCGACGTTCGCCCAGATCCGCTGGGTGCCGCCGAGCGCGAACTTCCGCTCGTCCGCGCCGACCGACTTCCAGTCCGGGTAACCCTCGTAGCCGCCGGTGGAACGGGACTTGAGCTGGACGGGCTGTTCGCGGTCGATGCCGTTGTCGGTGCCCTTGAGATAGCGGTCGAACCAGCGGTGGGCGCTCGTCCAGGTGTCGTTGGGCAGCCCGAGCAGACCGGTGGCCTCGGCGGTGGCGTGGTCGCCGGGGCGGAACTCCAGGCGCTTGGGGCCCTGGAGCTTCTCGTAGAAGGAGGCGTACTGGTTGGGCGGGAAGATGGTGTCGCCCCAGGCGTTGCCGAGCATGATCGCGGCGCCGTTGGCGTTGATCCGGTCGAGGTAGGTGACCGCGGAGCGCTTCCTGCCCCATTCGATCATCTCCCCCTCCTTGGCGAGGTTCGAGGAGAGGAAGTCGCCCAGGATCTGCTGGAGTTCGGGTCCGGGGCGGCCGGTGAGGTAGCCCGCGCCGCCGAGCAGCCCTGCGGCCTGGACGTGCTGGGTGCGGCCGCTGTAGATGGACTCGATGAGGTCGGCCCAGCCGCTGAGGGCCGCGACGGCCTTGATGCGGTCGTCGTGCGCGGCGGCGAGGAGGCTGATTCCGGCGCCGTAACTGACGCCCGCCATACCGACCTTCGCGGGGTCGGCGGGGGTGTGGGCCAGGGCCCAGTCGATGACCTTGGACGCGTCGGCGATGTCCTTGGGCCCCGCGGTCTCGATCTGGCCACCGGACTGCCAGAAGCCGCGCGAGTTGTAACTCACCACGACGTAGCCGGAGTCGGCGAGCTTCTGGGCCTGGGCCAGGTACTCGATCTGGGGCATCGCCCAGCTGGTGGGGAGCACGATCACGGGGTAGCGGGCCGAGCCGTCGGCACCGGCGGGGGTGACGACATTGGCCTTGAGGACGGTGCCGCCGTCGCCGGCGATGTCGACGAAGCGTACGGACGTGCCGGACTCCGCGGCGTGGGCGGCGGGGGCGAGCCCGAGGGCCGTCCCGGCCACCAGGGCGGCCGAGACGGCGAAGGCGAGAGATGTACGCACGGGTCACTCCTCACTCGTGTCACTGGTGGGGACAGTGCAAAGTGACCCGACGGTAACCGGCCAGACTTACCTGGGGTAACTGGTCGGTAAGTTACGCGAGGGTAACGATTGTTGAACGCGTGATCAGCGCAGCGCGCTCTTGGCCTGCCACTCGGCCCAGGAGAGGTTCCACTCGCCGTAGCCGTTGTTCAGGGCCTGCGTCCCCTTGGCGTCGGAGCCCGTGATCTCGAAGGGGTCGCCCACCTGCACCGCGTCGTACACACTCCGCGCGTTCGCGTCGCTCATCCCGATGCAGCCCGAGCTCCTGTTGGCGCTGCCGAAGTACGCGGCGTTCCAGGGGGCCGCGTGCGCGTACATCCCCGACCAGGTCAGACGCATCGAGTAGTCGACCATCTTGTCGTACGCGTCGCCGAGGCCGACGGTCTCGGAACGCATGTTGATGGTGCCCTCCTTCGACATCAGGACGGTCTTCCCGCGCCAGGACGCCTTCTCGCCGCCCGGCGTGCCGGCCGACATGGGTACGTCCTTGACCGTCTGGCCGTCCCGCAGCAGCGTGAGCCGGTGGTTGTCGAGATCCACCTTGACCAGCTGGTTACGGCCGATCGAGAACGTCGTCGTGTAGTCGCGTACGAACCAGCCGCCGGCGCCGGAGTCGATCCCGCTCAGCGTGGCGTCGAGGGTCACCTTCGTCCCGGACTTCCAGTACTCCTTCGGCCGCCAGTCGACGCGGTCCTTGCCGGACCAGTCCTGCATCCAGCCCCAGGAGCCCTCGGTGTTGTTCGAGGTGGTGACCTTGAGGTGCTTCTCGACGTCCGCCTTGTTCTTCACCGGGTGGTCGAACACGATCGAGAGCGGCTGGGCGATGCCGACGGTGGTGTTCTTCCCGGGGGCCAGGGTCAGCTTGTTGACCTTGTCGGGGGCGGCGGTGGTGAACGCGGCCTTCGCGCTGCCCCCGGCGGCGTCCCGTGCCTCGATCGCGTACGCCGTCCCGGGCGCCGCCCGCCGCGTGGACGTCCAGCTTTTCCCGTCCGCCGCCACCTTCCCCTCCAGCCGGGCGCCCTTGGAGTCGGTGACGTTCACCTCCTTGAGCCGCTCGCCCTCGGCCAGCGTCACGGTGACGGGCTCCCCGGCCCGGGCCTCGTCCCCGGTCAGGTTCACCGAGATCCGCGTCTTCGGCGCGGCCTGCTTGTCGTCACCCCCCGGACCGCCCGCCCCGCCCGATCCACCGGAACACGCACAGAGCCCCAGGGTCAGGGCGGCGGTGACGAGCAGGGCGGGCACGGGTATGCGGTTCACGGGGACGACCTCCGGTGGTGATCTCTTACGCGGGGTGAGAGTGCCGGTGGCCGTGATCGGTTCCGAATATGTGGACTATTTCGCCGATGTCGGATGTGACATGGGCGACCCCGCCGCCCGGTGGCACGGCTCCGACCTGCATGATGGGCCCGGCTCAAGCCCTCCCTCGACCCTCGATCGGCGCCATGCCCCCCTCCTCCCACGGCCCGGCGATGCCGGGACTCACTCCGTACCAACAGAAACTGCGCGACCGGATCCTGGCCGCCCCTCAGGTGCCGGCGCCCGCGCCGTGGCGCCCCGTCTTCGAGCCGTGCGCGGCCGTCGGCGGTCTCGTCGGGATCGGGTTCGCGGTGGATCCCGAGAGCGGGGGAGACCTCGTGATGGCCGTCTCGCACAACGGGCACGGGCTGTTCGACGCCACCACCGGGGAGCGGATCGCGCGGGACCCGGACCCCGAGGGCGAGGACGACCTCCCGGCCGGACCCGACCTCTCCTGCCCGGGGCTCGGGCCGCTCGCCGGGACGCGTGTGCGGATCGCCGGACTCTACGGAGGAGGGCTGCACACCACCGCTCCCGGCGGATGGCACGTCGAAGTCGTCGGCCCCGACTGGCCGAACGAACGGGTCCTGCTGAGCGCCCCGGGGGGCATGTTCCACCGTGACGAGCACGGCGATACGTGGTGGCACGTCTTCCACTCCCGCTGGTCGGAACTGCGTGCCGTCGGGTTCTCGCCCTCCGGGCGGACGCTCGCCGTCGCGACCAGCAGTGACCTCACCCTGTGGACCCGTGCCGGGGAGACCTGATCCTTCCGGACCTGGAATTCCGGCGGCCGGCGCACCAAGCTGGGGGCGTGGACAGCGACGACCGTGGCGTGCCCGATGTCTTCGATCCCCGGATCTATGCCGAGGGGGTTCCCCACCAGGCCTTCCGGGCGCTGCGTGAGCGGTGGCCCGTCGCCTGGCAGGAGGAGTACGAGGTCCTCGGCTGGCCCGCCGGGACCGGGTTCTGGGCCGTGACGCGCCACGCCGACGTCGTACGGGTGCTCAAGGACTCCACCGCCTACTCCTCGTACCTCGGCGCCACCCAGATCCGCGACCCCGACCCGGCCGATCTGCCGTTCATCCGGCGGATGATGCTCAACCAGGACCCGCCGCACCACGGCCGGCTGCGGCGGCTCGTCAGCCGCGCCTTCACGCCCGGGCGGATCGAGCGGTTCGCCGGGACCGCGCGGGCGCGCGCCCGTGAACTGCTGAAGGCAGCCCTCGATGCCGGCCCCGAGGTCGACCTCGTCCACGCCGTCACCGACGACTACGCGCTCCTCAACCTCACCGACCTGCTCGGCGTACCCGCGAGCGACCGGGGCCTGCTGCTCGGCTGGACCGAGCGGGTCATCGCCTACCAGGACCCCGACGAGCCGCCCGTCCTCGGCGACCGGGGCCGGCCCGTCAATCCCCGGTCCCCCGCCATGCTCGCCGAGATGTTCGACTACGCCCAGGAGCTCGCCGCGTACAAGCGGAAGAACCCCGCCGACGACATCATGACCACGCTCGCCACCTCCGAACTCCTCCCCGCCGAACTGGAGATGTTCTTCTTCCTGCTGACCGTCGCCGGCAACGACACGGTCCGCAGTGCCGCCCCCGGCGGGCTGCTCGCCCTCGCCGAGCACCCGGACGAACGGCGGCGGCTCCGGGACGGCGGGACCGGCGTCGAACGGGCCGTCGAGGAACTGCTGCGGTGGCACCCGCCCGTACTCTCGTTCCGCCGCACCGCCGTCCGCGACACCGAACTGGCCGGCCGGCCCGTCGCCGCAGGTGACAAGGTCGTCGTCTTCCACGCCTCCGCCAACCACGACGAACGCGTCTTCACCGACCCCCACCGCCTCGACCTGGACCGGACCCCGAACCCGCACGTCTCCTTCGGCGAGGGCCCGCACGTCTGCCTCGGCGCCCACTTCGCCCGGCTCCAGCTCCGCGTCCTGCACGAGGAGGTACGCGACACCCTGGGCGACCTCACACTCACCGCACCGCCCCGGCGCCTCGTCTCCAACTTCATCAACGGCGTCAAGAACCTGCCGGTTCGGGTGCGGTAGCAGGGGTTTCTGCCGGCCCGGCGGGCTCGGCCGGCCGGGGCGGCTCGGTCCGCGCCGCCCGCGTGACATCGGCGACCAGCTCCACCACATCGGGGCCGTACGCGTCGGAGTTGACCACCTTGAGGAGCAGCACGAAGGGCCCGGTGCCGTACTTGCGCGCCAACTTCTCGTGATGCTTGGCCAGATGGCGCGCCGCTGCCTGGTTGGTCACCGCGGTCTGCCCGCAGAAGAGGAACACCGGCCGCCCTCCGTCCCCTCCGGTGAGGCGCGCGAGGACCACGTACTCGGTCATCCCCTTCGTGAGCCGGTACGTCTCGCCCCCGACCGTGACCTGCCCCCGGTGCGTGGCCGCGTCCGGATCCACGGTCATCGTCAAGCCCGGCAGCAGGGACGTGAGATGCGCCGCCATCCGGCGGTTCGACGACGGTCCGCCGACGCAGAACTCCGCGCGGTCCCCGAGACCCTGGCGTGCCTCGTCGTGCTGCACGATCGCCGGCCGCGCCCCGCAGTCCTTGATCAGGGCGGAGAGTTCGAGCAGGGCGGAGACGTCGACGTTGTGCACCGTCCGCTCGCCGCCCGCCTTGCGGTTCATCACCAGCAGGCACTCGGAACCGTCGGTCAGGCCGAAGAACGCCTGCTTGCGCCGGAGCTTGCGGCGCCAGAGAAAGGTCCGGGCCAGCCAGCCCAGTGAGGCGCTGACTCCGGTCGCCAGGACCCCCAGCACGACATTGCGCAGGTCTTCATTCATGGGGGCGCATGCTAGCGGCACGGCGCACCGGTGTTCGAGGCGGTCCTGACGCGAGGGCGGGGCGGAAGTTACGCTGCGCGGACGGTCGTTGACTGGAGGTACACGTGGGACGCTCCACCACTCGGAAGGTCTCTCTGCTCGCCGTCGCCGTGACGGTGCTCTCCGTGGGGGCCGCGGCGCCACCGGCCGGCCCCACGCCACCACCGCCCCCCGTGAAGCAACCCGTCGCCGTCGGGTACGGCGGAGCCGTCGCCAGTGTCGACGCCGACGCCTCCGCCGCCGGCATCGAGGTGCTCCGCAAGGGCGGCAACGCCGTCGACGCGGCCGTCGCCGTGGCCGCGGCCCTCGGCGTCACCGAGCCGTACTCGGCGGGCATCGGCGGTGGCGGGTTCTTCGTCCACTACGACGCCAGGACACGGACCGTCCGCACGATCGACGGCCGCGAGACCGCGCCGGCCTCGGCGGACGCGAACCTCTTCGTGGAGAACGGCGCACCCATCCCGTTCGAGGAGGGCATGACCAGCGGCAGGGGCGTCGGCACTCCCGGCACCCCCGCCACCTGGGAGGCCGCGCTCGACGCCTGGGGCACCAAACCGCTGCGCACCCTGCTCGAACCGGCCGAACGCCTCGCCCGCGACGGCTTCACCGTCGACGCGACGTTCCGTGCCCAGGCGGCCTCGAACGAGGCCCGCTTCCGGGACTTCCCGGCCTCCTCCGCGCTCTTCCTGCCGGGCGGGCAACTCCCTGTCGTGGGCTCCGTCTTCAAGAACCCCGACCTGGCCCGTACGTACGACAAGCTGGGCCGCGACGGCGTCGGCGCCCTCTACCGGGGCCCGCTGGCCCGGGACATCGTCAACACCGTCCGGAAGCCTCCGGTACGGGAGGGAGCCACGCGGGTGGTCCGCTCCGGCGATCTGACGGAACGGGACCTCGCCGCGTACGAGACCGAACGGCGCCGGCCCACCAAGGTCTCCTATCGCGGCCTCGACGTCTACGGGATGGCCCCCTCCTCGTCCGGCGGCACGAGCGTCGGCGAGGCGCTCAACATCCTGGAGCGCACCGACCTCTCCGCCGCCTCGCAGACCGCCTATCTCCACCGCTTCATCGAGGCGAGCCGGATCGCCTTCGCCGACCGGGGCCGCTGGGTCGGCGACCCGGCCTTCGAGGACGTGCCGACGCGGGAGCTCCTCTCGCAGCGGTACGCCGACTCCCGGGAGTGCCTGATCCGCGACGACGCCGCGCTCACCAGCCCCCTCGCGCCGGGTGACCCGCGCGACCCGGTGGCCTGCGCGAGCGGGGGCACGGCCGCACCGACCACGTACGAGGGCGAGAACACCACGCACCTCACGGTGGCCGACAAGTGGGGCAACGTCGTCGCGTACACGCTGACCATCGAGTCGACCGGCGGCAGCGGGATCACCGTCCCGGGCCGCGGCTTCCTCCTCAACAATGAGCTGACCGACTTCTCCTTCGCCCCGGCGAACCCGGCCGTCCACGACCCGAACCTCCCCGGCCCCGGGAAGCGCCCCCGCTCGTCGATCTCCCCGACGATCGTCCTCGACCGCCACGACCGGCCGGTGCTCGCGCTCGGCTCCCCGGGCGGGGCGACCATCATCACCACCGTGCTCCAGACGCTGACCGGCGTCGTGGACCGCGACCTGCCCCTCGTCGAGGCCATCGCGGCCCCGCGCGCCAGCCAGCGGAACCAGGCGACGACGGAGCTGGAACCGGCCCTGTGGAACAGCCCGTTGCGCGCCGAACTCGAGGCCATCGGGCACGGCTTCCGGCAGAACCCGGAGATCGGCGCGGCCACCGGCGTCCAGCGGCTGCCGGACGGCCGGTGGATCGCCGCGGCCGAGAAGGTGCGGCGCGGCGGCGGCTCGGCGATGGTGGTGCGGCCGGCGGGATAGGTCCCGCCCGTCGCCCTACAGGGCCGTCAGGATCCGGGGGCCGTCGTCCGTGACGGCCACCGTGTGCTCGGCGTGGGCGGCGCGGGAGCCGTCCATCGTGCGGACCGTCCAGCCGTCCCGCGCCGTGTAGTGGTCGTCCCCGCCGCCGCCGATCAGCATCGGCTCGATCGCGAGGACCATGCCGTGCCGGAGCGGCATGCCCCGGCCCGGGCGTCCCTCGTTGGGCACGCCCGGGTCCTCGTGCATGGCCCGGCCGATGCCGTGGCCGCCGAAACCGTCGGGGATCCCGTACCCGGCGCTCCGGCAGACCCGGCCGATCGCGTGCGCGATGTCGCCGATCCGGTTGCCGACGACGGCCGCGCCGATGCCGGCCTCCAGCGCGGCGTCGGCCGTGTCGATCAGCCGGGTGTCCTCGGGGCGCGCCCGGCCCACGGTGAAGCTGACGGCGGAGTCGCCCGCCCAGCCGCCGAGGAGGGCCCCGCAGTCGAGGGAGACCAGGTCTCCGTCGGCGAGACGGTGCTCGCCGGGGATGCCGTGCACGATCGCGTCGTTCACCGAGACGCAGACGACCGCCGGGAACGGCACGGGCGCCCATTCGGGGTGGTAGTCCAGGAACGGCGAGCCGGCTCCGGCCGCCGCGAGGACCTCCCGTGCCGCCAGGTCCAGCTCCTTCGCCGTCACGCCGGGCGCCGCCTTCTTCCGTGCGGCCGCCAGCGCCTCGGCGACCACCCGCCCGGCGTCGCGCATGGCCCGCAGGGATTCGTCCGTCTTGATCTCCACCATGCCCATTACTATACCGGTATTACAATGGTGGGCATGGTGCGCACACCCCTGACCCCCGAAGAGCGCGAGCGCGGCGAGCGGCTCGGCCGCATCCTGCGCGAGGCGCGTGGAGGCCGCTCGATGGTCGAGATCGCCGCGGCCGCGGGACTCTCCGCCGAGACCCTCCGCAAGATCGAGACCGGGCGGGCCCCGACCCCCGCCTTCTTCACCGTCGCGGCCCTCGCGAGCGTCCTCGGCCTCTCGATGGACGCCCTCGTCACCCGGTGCGCGATGGCGCCGGTCTGACACCCCCTAGGCTCGGCGTCATGATTCCCGAGGAGCTGCGGCGCGGCCGCTACGTCAGTCTGACCACCTTCCGCCGGAACGGCACCGGCGTCGCCACGCCGGTCTGGTACGCGGTCGAGGGCGACGAGCTGTACGCCTGGACCCGTACCGACTCCTGGAAGGTCAAGCGGCTGCGGAACGACCCGCGGACCGTCGTCGCCGTATGCGACGTGCGCGGGAACGTCGCGGAGGACGCGGTGCGCCTGGAGGGCTCCGGCCGGCTCCTGGAGGGCGAGGAGCTGCGACGGGTCCGCAAGCTCCTCGCGCGCAAGTACACCTGGCAGTTCTGGCTCGTCGACTGGCCCGCGACGATCGCCCGGCTGGGCAAGCGGCCGCACACCGGGATAGCGGTGAGTTTCTGACCCGTTCGCCATCGGAGCGGGCGGCGGACGAAAACAGTCCGTAGCCGTCCCGTAACACGACTGGGGTCGAATACCCCCGGACCGGAAGGGCCCAGTCGAGTGCGCGGGCGGTGCGGGCGGTATGACGGTGTATCAACTCCCGGCGGAAGTCGGCGCGTTCGCGCGCTACCTCAGAGGCCTTGCGGCGAGCCTGGTGCCGGGCCAAGGCTGGTACGGCGTCTTCGCGAGCCGTGACCCGGAGGGCCTGCGGGCCTGCTTCGACGGTACGGAGATCCTGCCCTGGGACGTCGTGGAGTCGCTGCTCCACGACCTGGGCGAGCCGGCGTCCGGGCCGCAGGCCACCCGGGCGCGGGCCCTGCACGGCGCGGCCGCGGCGGCCCACGACCGGCGGCCGGGCGGGGCGGAGGCACTGCGCGGGCGCCTGGAGGTGATGGAGCGCGAGCTGCGGTACGCCGAGGCCCGCGCCCGGGAGCTGGACGCCGCGCTGAGGGAGGCGCGGGGCACCCCGGACGGCGACCGGATCGACGGCGTACTGGCCTGGACCCGGGACGACCACGCCCGCGCGACCGCCCGCATCGCAGACCTCACAGCCCGCCTGGCGGCACTCCCGGACGACCGCCCGCCACCGCCCGCCTCCGGCTCCGCGTCCGGAACGGGCTCGGGGCCGGCGCCCGGCACCGCCCCCGAGGCCGCCTCCGCCCCCGCCCCCGCGTCGCGGCGGAAGGCGCGTGGTGCGCGGTATGCCTGGCTCGGCGGGGCCGAGTCCGGCGGGGAGGGCGTACCGGTCCCTGTGTCCGTGCCCGACCTGCCGGTGGCCGGCGCGGCGCCACGCGGGGCGCGGTTCGGCGGAGTCGAGGCGCCTGTCGCCTCCGATCCCGCTCCCACCACCGCCTCCGACCCCGCTCCCGCCTCCGACCCCGTTCCCGCTCCGGCAGCCGACGCGGAGCGCGCGGCCGGGAACGCGGTCTACGCGCTCCAGCGGCTCCGCTCCCAGGGGCGCAGCGGCGAGGCGCACGCACTGCTCTGCGAGGCCGTCTCCGGGCCGCCCGGCTGGCTCCCCGCGCTCGCCGCGGAGCTGCACCGGGCCGGCCTCGGCGCCGACTGGTCCACGCTCCTGTGGGAGGCGGCCCTGCTGCCGCCCGAGCGGCTCGCCGCCGTCGCCGGGGCGCTCGCCGACGCGGGCCGGTCCGAGGACTGCGAGCGGCTGCTTCGCCAGGGAATCGCCCGCCCGGCCGGTGAACTGGCGGGCGCGTGCGCCGCGCTGCACGCCGAAGGGCACCACCGCGAGGCCCACGCCCTGCTCACGGCCTTCCTCCGGGTCCGTACGCCCGAGGACGCCGCCCAGCTCGCCGCCGCCGACCCGCACATACTGATCCCCCAACTCCGCACCGCCGCGGCCGCGATCTCCCCGGCCCTCGGTCGCGACCTGGTCCACGCGCTGCGCGTGGCGGGCCTCGCGGGCGCCTGACCCGGACCCGGCCGCGAGCCGGATCCGACCCGGATCCGTGCGCGCCGCGTGACCGGCGACAACCGCTCGTACATCAACCCGATCGTGTCGGTGCGTGTCCGACATGGACCAGTCGGGTATGAAACATGATCGACTCCGGCGGTTCACGGCGGTGGTCTTGCTCCGGGGTGTGACGGGGCTTACGTTCTCCTCCTACGCACCGTGTCTACGTGCGTAGAGGCTCTCTGACGCCGCGCCGAAGGAGCAGCTCATGACCGACGTCGTACGCGCCGCACTCGTCCAGGCGACCTGGACCGGCGACACCGAATCCATGATCGCCAAGCATGAGGAGCACGCCCGTGAGGCGGCCCGGCAGGGCGCCAAGGTCATCGGGTTCCAGGAGGTCTTCAACGCCCCCTACTTCTGCCAGGTCCAGGAACCCGAGCACTACCGCTGGGCCGAGCCCGTCCCGGACGGCCCGACCGTCACGCGGATGAAGGAGCTGGCCCGCGAGACCGGCATGGTGATCGTCGTCCCCGTCTTCGAGGTCGAGGGCGCCGGCTTCTACTACAACACCGCCGCCGTCATCGACGCCGACGGCTCCTACCTCGGCAAGTACCGCAAGCACCACATCCCCCAGGTCAAGGGCTTCTGGGAGAAGTACTACTTCCGCCCCGGCAACCTCGGCTGGCCGGTCTTCGACACCGCCGTGGGCAAGGTCGGCGTCTACATCTGCTACGACCGCCACTTCCCCGAAGGCTGGCGTCAACTCGGCCTCAACGGCGCCCAGTTGGTGTACAACCCGTCGGCCACCCACCGCGGCCTCTCCTCCTACCTCTGGCAGCTCGAACAGCCCGCGGCCGCGGTCGCCAACGAGTACTTCGTCGCCGCCATCAACCGTGTCGGGATCGAGGAGTACGGCGACAACGACTTCTACGGCACCAGCTACTTCGTCGACCCCCGCGGCCAGTTCGTCGGCGACACCGCCTCGGACAAGACGGAGGAACTCGTCGTCCGCGACCTCGACTTCGGCGTCATCGAGGAGGTCCGCCAGCAGTGGGCCTTCTACCGCGACCGACGCCCCGACGCCTACGACGGGCTGGTGCAGCCGTGACCGGCCTGTACGACCGCCATCGCGCCGTGATCCCCGACTGGGTCGCCCTCTACTACAAGGACCCGATCGAGATCACCCACGGCGAGGGCCGTCACGTCTGGGACGCCGAGGGCACCCGGTACCTCGACTTCTTCGGCGGCATCCTCACCACCATGACCGCCCATGCCGTGCCCGAGGTCACCAAGGCCGTCGCCGAGCAGGCCGGCCGGATCATCCACTCCTCCACGCTCTACCTCAACCGGCCCATGGTGGAGCTCGCCGAACGGATCGCGGCCCTCTCCGGCATCCCCGACGCCCGCGTCTTCTTCACCACCTCCGGTACCGAGGCCAACGACACGGCCCTGCTGCTCGCCACCGCCTACCGCCGCTCCAACCAGATCCTGGCGATGCGCAACAGCTACCACGGCCGCTCCTTCTCCACCGTCGGCATCACCGGCAACCGCGCCTGGTCGCCGACCGGCCTCTCCCCGCTCCAGACCCTCTACGTGCACGGCGGCGTCCGCACCCGCGGACCGTACGCGCAGTACAGCGACGAGCGGTTCATCGACGCCTGCGTCGCCGACCTCGAGGACCTCCTCGGGCACACCCGTGACGTCGCCGCGCTGATCGCCGAACCCATCCAGGGCGTCGGCGGCTTCACCTCCCCGCCCGACGGGCTCTACGCCGCCTTCCGCCGCGTCCTCGACCGGCACGGCATCCTGTGGGTCTCCGACGAGGTGCAGACCGGCTGGGGCCGCACCGGCGACCACTTCTGGGGCTGGCAGGCGCACGGCGAGGCCGGCCCGCCGGACATCCTCACCTTCGCCAAGGGCATCGGCAACGGCATGTCGGTCGGCGGAGTCGTCGCCCGCGCCGAGATCATGAACTGTCTCGACGCCAACTCCATCTCCACCTTCGGCGGTTCGCCGGTCACCATGGCCGCGGGGCTCGCCAACCTCGGCTACCTCCTCGAACACGACCTGCAGGGCAACGCCCGGCGCGTCGGAGGGCTGCTGATCGAGCGGCTGCGGGCCGTCGGCGCCGGCATCGACGCCGTACGCGAGGTGCGCGGCCGCGGCCTGATGATCGGCATCGAACTCACCCGGCCCGGCACCGACGAGGCCGACCCGGCGGCGGCCGCAGCCGTCCTGGAGTCCGCCCGCGAGAACGGGCTGCTCATCGGAAAGGGCGGCGGTCACAACACCAGCTCGCTGCGGATCGCCCCGCCGCTCTCCCTCACCGTCGCCGAGGCCGAGGAGGGCGCGGACATCCTCGAACAGGCCCTCCGTTCCCTGTAGTTCACCGCATCCAGTCAGGGGGACACCCGTGACCACCCGCACCCTCATCCGCGGCGGCCTCGTCGTCACCGCCGCCGACGAGATCCACGCAGACGTCCTGATCGAGGACGGCCGGATCGCCGCGCTCGCCGCGCACGGCTCCGACGCGGCCGCCGGCTGGACCGCCGACCGCACGCTCGACGCCACCGACCGGTACGTCATCCCGGGCGGCGTCGACGCGCACACCCACATGGAGCTGCCGTTCGGCGGCACCTTCGCCTCCGACACCTTCGAGACCGGCACCCGGGCCGCCGCCTGGGGCGGCACGACCACCATCGTCGACTTCGCCGTCCAGAGCGTCGGCCGCTCCCTGCGCGAGGGGCTCGACGCCTGGTACGCCAAGGCGGACGGGCAGTGCGCCATCGACTACGGCTTCCACATGATCATGTCGGACGTCAACGAGTCGACGCTCAAGGAGATGGACCGGCTCGTCCAGGAGGGCGTCAGCTCGTTCAAGCTGTTCATGGCCTACCCGGGGGTCTTCTACTCGGACGACGGCCAGATCCTGCGGGCGATGCAGCAGGCCGCCGACGACGGCGGGCTCATCATGATGCACGCCGAGAACGGCATCGCCATCGACGTCCTGGTCGAACAGGCCCTGGCCCGCGGCGAGACCGACCCCCGCTACCACGGCGAGGTCCGCAAGGTCCTCCTGGAGGCCGAGGCCACCCACCGGGCGATCCAGCTCGCACGGGTCGCCGGGGCGCCGCTGTACGTGGTCCACGTCTCGGCCGAGGAGGCGGTCGCGGAGCTGGCGGCGGCCCGGGACAAGGGTCTGCCGGTCTTCGGCGAGACCTGCCCCCAGTACCTCTTCCTCTCCACCGACAACCTCGCCGAGCCGGACTTCGAGGGAGCCAAGTACGTCTGCTCGACACCGCTCCGGCCGAAGGAGCACCAGGCGGCCCTCTGGCGCGGGCTGCGCACCAACGACCTCCAGGTGGTCTCCACCGACCACTGCCCCTTCTGCTTCGTCGGCCAGAAGGACCTGGGCCGGGGCGACTTCTCCAAGATCCCCAACGGGCTCCCGGGCGTGGAGAACCGCATGGACCTGCTCCACCAGGCCGTCGTCGACGGGCACATCAGCCGCCGCCGCTGGATCGAGATCGCCTGCGCGACACCGGCCCGGATGTTCGGCCTGTACCCGCAGAAGGGCACGATCGCGCCGGGCGCGGACGCCGACGTCGTGATCTACGACCCGCACACCGTCCAGACGCTGTCGGCGGAGACCCACCACATGAACGTCGACTACTCGGCGTACGAGGGGAGGACGGTCACCGGCCAGGTCGAGACCGTCCTCTCCCGCGGCGAACTCGTCATCGACCAGAGGAAGTTCACCGGGCGCGCCGGACACGGCGCCTTCACCCCGCGATCCACCTGTCAGTACCTGAACTAGGAGAACCACGACGTGGACTTCGGACTCGTCCTGCAGACCGACCCGCCCGCCTCCGAAGTCGTCGGCCTGATGCGCCGCGCGGAGCGCAACGGCTTCCGCTACGGCTGGACCTTCGACTCCGCCGTGCTCTGGCAGGAGCCCTTCGTCATCTACAGCCGCATCCTCGAACACACCACCAAGCTCCACGTCGGCCCGATGGTGACGAATCCGGGGACGCGGACGTGGGAGGTGACGGCCTCCACCTTCGCCACGCTCAACGACATGTACGGCAACCGGACCGTGTGCGGCATCGGCCGCGGCGACTCCGCCATGCGCGTCGCCGGGCGCAGGCCCAACACCCTGGCCAGGCTCGGCGAGGCCATCGACGTGATCCGCGACCTCGCCGAGGGCCGCGAGGCGGTCGTGGACGGCAACCCGATCCGCATCCCCTGGGTGGCCGGCGGGAAGCTGCCGGTCTGGATGGCCGCGTACGGTCCGAAGGCGCTGGCGCTCGCCGGACAGAAGGCGGACGGTTTCATCCTCCAGCTCGCCGACCCCTTCCTCACCGAGTGGATGGTCAAGGCGGTCCGTCAGGCGGCGGTGGACGCGGGCCGCGACCCGGACGCGCTCACGATCTGCGTCGCCGCCCCCGCGTACGTCACCGCCGACGACTCGCCCGAGGCGCTGGCCCACGCGCGCGACCAGTGCCGGTGGTTCGGTGGCATGGTCGGCAACCACGTCGCCGACCTGGTCGCCAAGTACGGCGAGCACTCCGGCATGGTCCCGGACGCGCTCACCGCGTACATCAAGGACCGGCACGGCTACGACTACAGTCACCACGGCCGCGCCGGAAACCCCTCCACGGACTTCGTCCCCGACGAGATCGTCGACCGCTTCTGTCTCCTCGGCCCGGCCGAGGCGCACGTCGAGAAGCTGAGGACGCTCCGCGAGCTCGGCGTCGACCAGTTCGCCGTCTACAACATGCACGACGCGCGGGAGGTGACGATCGACGCGTACGGCTCCGACATCATCCCGGTCCTCACGTCGTAGGCCGTGTATCGAAAGTGGATCTTGAGCGATGAATGGTCTCGGTTCATGTGGCGGGGAGATCTCACGGACGAGCAGTGGGCGGTGTTGGAGCCGTTGTTGCCGAAGGGCACGAGGACAGGCCGGCTGCCCGTCTGGCCTCGGCGGCAGTTGATCGACGGCATACGATTCCGGGTCCGGACCGGTGTTCCGTGGCGGGACGTACCCGTCGAGTACGGGGCGTGGGGCCGGGTCTACGACTTGTTCCGCCGGTGGCAGCGGGACGGCACCTGGAACCAAGTCCTCACCCGGCTCCAGTCCCTGGCCGACGCGAAGGGTGCGATCGTGTGGGACCTGAGCGTCGACTCCACGGTGTGCCGCGCTCATCAGCATGCGGCTGGGGCTCGGAAGCAGGGTGAACTGCAGAAGGAACCGCCGGGTGGCGTGTCCACCGAGCCGGGTTATCACGGGCTGGGACGGTCGCGCGGCGGGTTCACCACCAAGCTGCACCTGGCCGTCGAGCAGGGCCAAAAGCCCATGTCGATCGTGGTCACGGCAGGGCAGCGGGGGGACTCGCCGCAGTTCGAACCTGTGCTGGAGAAGTCCGTGTTCCCCGCATCGGGCCGGGCCGACCGCGCGTCCGTCCTGATCGAGTGCGGGCTGACAAGGCGTACGCCTCCCGCAAGAACCGTTCCTACCTGCGCCGCCGCAGGATCCGCTGCACCATCCCGGACAAAGGCCGAGCAGGCGCGCAACCGCCAGAAGCTCGGCTCCCGTGGCGGTCGGCCGCCGCATTTCGCCCCGGCCGACTACCGCCAGCGCCACGCGGTCGAGTGCGGGATCAACCGCCTCAAGAGACACCGCGCCGTCGCCACGCGGTATGACAAGCTCGCGGTCCGCTACGAGGCAACCGTCCTCGTCGCAGCCATCAACGAATGGCTGTGACCGGGGCTTTCAGGACTCGTAGGGGCCGCCCCGAAAGTACGTGCTCCTGTGCGCTCGGGGGCGGTCACCGCGCCCGAAGGCGACATCGGAGCGGTCGGCAGGTGCCGTCCGTTTGGCCAGCTCCCGCAGTGTCTCCAGGCCGGCCAGCACCTCCGAGCGATTGTCCGACCTCTTCATCCACGCCGGCAGCCGAGCGAACATCGCCCTCGTCGGGCTTACGCCGCCACGCTCTCGCAATCGCGCACCGACGTAGGCGGACAGCTCGTCGACGTGCTCCTCGTTGTAGGCCCACAAGATCTGCCCGGCGCAACGGGTCTGCAGCCACAGAGGCCGCTGGAAAAACGGATCCTCACTACCACCCAGCACCGCGCCGACCAGCCCAGCCCCCCGCACCTCAGGGTTCCAGTCAGCGGCGGCACCACACCCTCCACAAGCCAGACGACGCGGCTGGAACAAGAGCTCGCTGAAGTATTTGAGATCAGAAATGCCTGGCCGGGGAATCACGAGGGCGCGGCCTCCGCATCGCGGACAGACCACAAGTATCTGACCCGCGAACCGAGCCAACGGAACCCCTGGGTCATAGTGACGAGCGAGATCAGTACGCGGCTCGGAATCCATGACGGACACCATCGCAGGTTCGCGACACGGCCAGCGACCGGGTTCTCGCACATGCCCCACAGCTCGCTGCCAGCCACTTTCGATACACGGCCTAGAACAAGTGTTCTTCATCACCCTCGGCTGAGGCGTGTGTCCGCATTGGTCGCAACAGTTGGCGACAGATGTCTGTTCTGTCCTCTGGGAATGAAGTTTGTGCAGGTCAAGACCGTTGACACGGTGTCACTCGCCCCATTGGATCTCCCTCGGAAGATCACAGTCAGTTCTTGATCTTCACTCTACATATACATGCTGCACACCGGGCCGTGCACTCGCTGAGCCTGGTGTAGTGACGGGTGGGGAATGAACGCGAGAGCAAGGTGCGCGACACGCGCCCACAGAAGAGGGCGTGTACTCGCCCTGGCGACAGCCTGGGTGCTACTGGCAGGCGCCGCGCCGGTGATGACAGCCAGTCCAGCGGTGGCGGATGCGTCTCCTGGCATCGCCCTGACTGAGTCTGAGCAGGCACTGCAGAAGGCCGCTGACTCCGGTGACCGGGTGGAGGTAGTGGGGGAGCGAACGGAGCGGGAGACCGTGTTCGCGAACCCTGATGGGGCGACGTTCACGCTGGAGAAGTCGATTGTCCCGGTCCGGGTGGACACGGGGAGCGGCTGGGCTGAGCCGGACGCGACACTCGCGCGTCGCGAAGACGGTTCGATCGGTCCCAAAGCCGCCGTGGTGGATCTGTCGTTCTCCGGCGGTGGTTCGGGCGAGGGGCTCGCAACGATCGGGCAGGACGGTCAGTCGGTGTCGATGGGCTGGCCCGGCCAACTTCCCGAGCCCCGCCTCGACAGCGAGCGCGCCATCTACGAGAACGTCCTGCCGGACGTGAACCTGATCCTGACCGCGACGGTGGATGGGTTCCGCCAGGTGCTGGAGGTCGAGACGCCTGAGGCGGCGGCACTTCCCGAGCTGAAGGCGATCGAGTACGGCCTGAAGGCCGACGGGCTGCGGTTGCGCGAGGGCGCGGTGGGCAGTGTGGAGGCATTGGACGGCAACGGCCAGGTGGTGTTCCGTTCGCCGACCGCCCGGATGTGGAATTCCGCCGGGGATGACGGTGCAGCAGCCTCGGACGCGGGGGTGAGCGCGCAGAGCGCGGGCTTCCGTGCAGAGTCCGGGGTTTCTCTCGGGACTTCCTCCGCGCAGGAGGAGGCGTCGGATCTTGTGGCGCCTCCCGAGGAGGGCGACCCGCTGGCTGGTCCGGGGGCCGGTGACACGGCCGCGGTCATGGAGGTGGAGTTGGCCCATGACTCTCTGACAGTGATACCTGATGCGGCTTTCATCGCTGCCACCCCCGTCGAGGACTTCCCCCTCTACATCGACCCGTCCGTGGAAGCGGACCAGTCGGAGCGCACCGTGCTCTCGTCCGACGGCGATGTCTTCTACGCCTTCGGCAACGGCGAGAACGGCATGAGCGTGGGCAAGTGCGGCTCTGCGGTGATCAACGGGGTGTCGTACTACTGCGGGTCGGGCTACGTGAACCGCATGTACTTCGAGTTCTCTCCCACCAAGCTCAGGGGCAAGCATGTCCTGGACGCCACGTTCCGCGTGACGGAAACCTGGTCGTTCTCCTGCAGCCCGGCCTGGGTGGACCTGGAACGCACCGACACGATCTCATCGGCCTCCAAGTGGCCCGGGCCGACCCAGCGGGACCAGATGGGCGACCGCAACGTATCCGCGGGCCGAGGCACCGCCTGTTCTCCGTCCCAGCCGCGCGCGGTGATCGAGTTCAACGACAACCCGGCCGAACCGGACGAGAACCTGACCGCGACCACCAAGTCGTTCGCCGATGGCACTCTCAGCGCCTTGACGCTGATGCTGAGGGCAAAGGACGAATCGGACACCATCGCCTGGAAGCGGTTCAACAACGACGCGGTGCTCGTGGCAACGTACATGAGCAAGCCGGCGACACCTGCCGAGTACGGCTTCCCCTCCTCGGGGGGAACGCAGATCTGCAGCAAGTCGGAGTCTGCGCCGACCACGGTCTCCGACGCGACCCCCAGCCTCGTAGCGACGCCCCGGGTTGTGACCGGTGGTGAAAGCGGAGCGATGCTCCGGGTGTACTACGACATTGACGGCAAGAACCCTGACGGATCGTGGTTCGACGCTCCCCAACCGACAACGTCCTCGCTCGAGCCGACCACAGGTCATGCGGCTTACAGCGCCACAGCCAAGGACTTCCCGAATCTGACGAAGGACTGGAATGTAGCGCTTACGGAAGGCAAGCTCTACCGCTACTCGGCTTCCACGCATTCGTTCCCGAACACCTCTTACACAGGCGCGCTGAGCAGCAGCGGTGCTCCTTGGTGCTATTTCAAGGTGGACTCCAGCGCGCCCAAGCCGCCGGTGGTGACGTTCAACTCGGTGTACACCCAGTGCGTCACGGGCGGTTCCTGCACGCCACGAGGTGGCCCTGGACAGGCAGGCTCGTTCACCTTCAGCCCGGCCGCCGGGGACGTGAACACCCACTACCAGTACAAGCTTTCAACGGACACAGGCCCGAGCGGCTGGAAGGCAGCGACGGCAGGCTCCTACACGACCAGCATCACGCCCCCGCAGTCCGGCACCTTCCTTCTCACCGTGGAGGCCAGGGACTCCGCCAATCGTGTCGGCGTGACAGTCGTGAAGTTCCTGGTCCTGGGGGGTTCCGAGCCTGTCGCGCTCTGGGACTTCAACGAGTCTTCCGGCGTGGCCTTGGACCGATCCACGACGGACCCCGCTCTGCAGGACACTCTGACGCTCACCGCCGCCGGTGCGACTCGGACAGATCACGGCCGGCGGGGCGAGCTGACCGCCGCAGACGACAGCAAATCGCAGGACAAGGCGCTGTCGCTGGTCACCACGAGCCAGGGAAGCGCGACCTCCGCCTCTCAGGTCGTCGAGACTCTGGCGTCCTACACCGTGACGGCGTGGGCCCGGATCGATGCTGCGGGGTCGGCAAACGCCACAGTCCTGGCCCAAGACGGCGCCCGGCACAGTCCCTTCTACTTGAGCTACTGCGCTGACAAGCAGAGGTGGTGTGTGCGACTGCCCGAACAGGACGCAGACGGAACATCGTTTTCGAATCAGCGGGTGAACGCCATCAACCCGCCCCAGCCCAAGGCATGGACGCACCTCGGTGCCGTAGTCGACACCAGCAGCAGGAAGATCTCCTTCTACGTCAACGGTGTCCTCCAGGGTACCGACGCGTTCACTACGGGCGGGTTTGCTTCTGCTGGCGCGTTCAAGATCGGTCGGGCGAAGTACGCCAGCACCTACACGGACTTCTTTGCCGGTCAGATCGACGAGGTAGCCGTGTGGCAGCGGGCCCTGACTGACGCGGAGATGGCACAGCAGGCCGGCCCGAAGGACAGCCGGGACTGGGGCTACGTCGAGCTGGTGGCCCAATACAATCCCGCCGGTGGATCCGGCTCCTCCCTGTCGGACGACAGCGGCTACGGCAACACCCTCACACTGAGCTCGGAATCCTCCCTCAATGGTGAGTACATCGTCCTGAATGGTGTGGACGAATCCGCTTCGTCAGCCCGTCCCCTGGTGGACGACACCGGATCGTTCTCCGCGTCCACGGCAGTAGACGTGAACACGAAAATGCTTGCCGGTATGGCGAACGCGTCGCGAATGCAGGTCGTGGGCCAGCAGACCGGGACGGGTTCCTCATGGGGTATCTGGTTCGAGAAGACCGGAATGAAGGATGCCGAAGTCGATGCCGGGGAGGATCCCGTGATCGACGAGGAGACCGGCCAGGTAATTATCGAGCAGGTTCCGGTGGGTCGCTGGCACTTCGGCCGGCTGACCTCGGACGGTACGGGTGTGTCAGTACAGAGCGATGAGCTCGTCACCCCCGAGGGAGAGGTCCAGGTGACAGGGGTGTTCGACGCCCCGTCACAGACTGTCCGTCTCTACGTCGGCGGCCTCCAGGAGGGCATGCCGCTGGCCTACCAGTCCACGCTCGGATCGGGCTTCACCGTCGGCAACAGCTGGACCGGCACCGCCTGGAGCAGCTTTCTGCCCGGGAAGATCAGCGACATCCGCCTCTGGGCGGGCGCACTGAGCAACGACGCACAGGTGCAAGCCGTCGTCGGTGGGTGATCCCCCACTAACCCCCCGCCCGGTCGGTCAGAGCACCATCGCGCTCTGACCGACCGACGCTGCCCGACTCCGGGCACACGTTTCCGCCTTCTCTTTCACGTCGATCGAATGATCACAAGGAGTACTTCCGTCGTGTCCAGACGTGTGCGTCTACGCAGACGACAAAGTGCCGTAATCGGCGCGCTCGCATTCGCGTTGTCGATACCCACGCCGCTGGTGCCCATGGCGCAAGCCGCTGAGCTCCCGGGACGTCCTGAGGTCCCACGCTCCGCGCCAGCGAAGGTATACAAGGTCACGGAACCAGGCGCCGAGAAGGAACGCGCCAAGGTGAGCCGGGAGAGGGCGGCCAACCGAGCGCTGGCGGCCGCTGCCGAACGTGAGCGGGCCCGCAGCACGTGGCCGAAGGCCCAAACGGTCGCCGACCAGCTGGATCCCGCAGCCGCTCCCGCGAGCGGCACACTGGTGGATGTGCGCGGGGTCGAGGGGACTGGCCCGGCCCGGCTGGTGCAGCGCCCGGCGTCCGGCACGTCCAAGGTGAAGGTGTTTGACCAGAAGGCCACGCGCGCAGCCGGCGTCACCGGTGTGCTGTTCTCGGTCGCCGCTCAAAAGCCGGGTGCGGCCGAGGTAGAAGTTGACTACAGCTCCTTCGGCTCTGCGATCGGCGGTGCTTGGGCCACCCGCCTCGGGCTGATGTCGCTGCCCGCGTGCGCGCTGACCACACCGGACAAGGCCGAGTGCCGTGAGACCAAGCCGGTCCCGTCGCATAACGATGTCGGGGAACAGACCGTCACCGGCCGTCTGGACGCGGTCGACACCGCTCCGCGGATCCTTGCTCTGGCCGCGACCTCGTCGGCCGGATCGGACAAGGGAGCGGGCGACTACAAGGCCACCCCGCTGTCCGGTGCCTCTTCCTGGGAGGCCGGTGGTTCTTCCGGCTCGTTCACCTGGTCCTACCCGATCTCGGTCCCGCCTGCGGTGGCCGGGCCGGCGCCGTCGCTGGCGCTGTCCTACGACTCGGGCAGCATCGACGGGCGCACCGCGAACACCAACAACCAGGGCTCCCTGGTGGGTGAGGGCTTCACCCTGACCTCCTCGTACATCGAGCGCAAGTACGGCTCGTGCGACGACGATGGTCAGACCGATAAGAACGACCAGTGCTGGAAGTACGAGAACGCCTCGCTCGTCCTGAACGGCAAGGCCACCGAGCTGGTCAAGGACGACACCAGTGGCCAGTGGCGGCTGAAGGACGACGACGCCTCCAAGGTCATTCACGCGACCGGTGCCGACAACGGCGACGAGGGGGATGCGTCCGTCGATGGTGCCGGTGAGTACTGGAAGGTGGTCACGGGTGACGGCACCACGTACACCTTTGGTTTGAACAAGCTTGCCGGAGCGGGCAGCGAGCGGACCCACTCGGTGTGGGCCGTCCCGGTCTTCGGCGACGACGCGGGGGAACCCGGCTACTCCGCCGGCACGTCGTTCTCCGGCCGAGCCAAGCAGCAGGCTTGGCGCTGGAACCTCGACCTCGTCGAGGACGTCCACGGCAACGCCTCGTCCTACTGGTACACGGCCGACTCCAACCATTACGCCAAGAACGGTGACAAGACCGCACTCGCTTCGTACACCCGCGGCGGGTATCTGAATGAGATCCGCTACGGGCAGCGCTCCGACACACTGTTCACCGGGACCGCGTCCGGCAAGGTGACCTTCGACTACAAAGAACGCTGCAAGGACAGCGGGAGCGGCTGCGGCACGCTGACTGAGGACACCGCCGACACGTGGCCAGATGTTCCCTTCGACTCGATCTGCACGTCGACGGAGACGGACTGCAAGGCCACCGGTCCGGCATTCTTCACCCGGAAGCTGCTGTCGGCCATCCACACCCACGTCTGGTCCACGGCCGCCGAGCCCGATGCCTACAAGCCGGTCGACTCCTACACCCTGACGCAAGAGATCTTCGACGGTCAGGACATCGGCAACAGCTCCGACCAGGTATGGACCCTGACCGGGCTGAAGCGGACCGGCAAGAACGGCACCTCCATCGGGCTGCCGACCATCGGCTTCACCTACCAGCAGCGCGCCAACCGCGTCGACGGAGCCGCAGACGATGTCGTACCCCTGACACGTCCACGTATCTCCACCCTCACCTCCGAGACCGGAGCGATCACCACCGTCGCCTTCTCCGAGCCCGAGTGCGTCCGAGGCACGAAGATGCCCGCTGCCGAGGACGACAACAACCTCTCCTGCTACCCGGTCTACTGGCCCGTCAACGGCGGCGAGCCCCAGCTGGACTGGTTCCACAAGTACCGCGTCATCGCCGTCAACACCGCCGACCCCGCCGGACGCAACCCCAGCGTGGAACACGCCTACACCTACGAGGGCCCGGCCTGGCACTACAACGACGACCCCTTCACCAAGGAGAAGGAACGCACCTGGTCCTCCTGGCGCGGCTACCGCAAGGTGACCGCCCACACCGGAGCGATCGGCGCCACCCGTTCCAAGACCGTCAGCCTGTACATGCAGGGCATGCACGGCGACCGTCTCAAGGCGAAGGACGCCAACGGCAATCCGCTGACCCGCAGCGTCACCCTTGCGAGCATCGACCTGGACAACGTCGCCGGCAGCACCGGTGACGAACTGGACCTCCCCGACAGCCTCGACCGTGAGCAGTACACAGGCCAGCTACGCCAGCAGATCACCTACGACGGCGCCCTCGCGGTCAGCAACAAATTCAAAAACATCTGGTACCGGCAGACAGCCAGCCAGCAGAAGTCGTACGCCAGCATCAAGGCGTACATGGCCCGCACCTCAAGGGCGTACACCCACACCTATCTCACCGCCGCCAAGAAGTGGCGCACCTCGGCCGTCAGCTACACCTACGACAGCTACGGGATGACAACCCACACGGAGAACCACGGTGAGTTGTCACCTGCCGGCGACGAGACATGCACCCGCATCTGGTACGCCCGAAACGACGCCAAGGGCCTGACCGGACTGGTCTCCCGTACCCGCACCGTGGGTCAAGCCTGCTCGCTCACCGACGACCAGCTGAAGATGCCCACCAGCATCACCCACAAGTACACAAGCAGCGAGGCCCCAGACCAGCGCGGTGACGTCCTGTCCGACACTGCCACTGTCTACGACAACACTGGCGCCACCGGCTGGACCGCTGCCCAGACCCCAACGCTGGGTCTCCCCACCTGGACCGGCCGCGCCAAGGGCTACCCGACCGCCGTCGCCGGCAGCACCGCCGACCGCGATCCAACCAGCTGGCAGACGCTGACCAAGGTCACCTACGACGGAGCAACCGCCAAGCTCGGCCGTCCCCTCACGGTGACGGACGCCAACGGCAAGGTCACCACGACGGCCTACTACCCCGCCACCGTGGGGCCGCTCACCTCCACGATCGTCACCAAGCCCACGCTCGCCAACGGCCAAGCCCACAAGGCCTACACGTACTACGACCCCGCGCGCGGCTCCGTAACCCACACCCTGGACGCCAACCTCAAGCGGACCGAGCACACCTACGACGCGCTGGGCCGCATCACCGCAACCTGGGCACCCAACCGCTCCAAGTCCGGCGGCGACACCGCCACCGCCACCTTCGACTACGGCATCAACCAGACCAACCTTCCCTCCTGGACCTCCGTCTCCACCCTCAAGCCGGACGGCCAGACCTACACCACCAGCTACAGCCTGGTGGACTCCCTGCTCCGCCCGCTCCAGTCCCAGACCCCGGCCCCCAACGGCGGCCGCATCCTCACCGACACCCGGTACAACGACCGCGGCCTGGCCTACGAGACCTACGCGGATATCTTCGACTCCACCAGCGCGCCCAGCAGCGCTTGGACCCGGGCCGAGTACGGTGGCGCACCCCAGCAGGTCAACGTGGAGTTCGACGGCCTCGGCCGTCAGGCGAAGTCCACCCTCCTGGTCAAGGGCGTGCAGAAGTTCGCCCCGGTCGTGACCAGCTACACCGGTGACTCCGTCGCCACGACGGCTCAGCAGGGTGGCAACGCCACCCGCACGATCTCTGACGCTCTCGGCCGCACCACCGAAACCCGTACCTACGCGGGTACCCAGCCAGACGATGCCGCCTACGGTGGTGGGCTTGGCGCCACGTACACGTCCGTCAGCCACGGCTACTTCCGGGACGGCAAGCAGAAACAGGTGACCGGCCCCGACGGCGCGAAGTGGTCGTACACGTACGACCTCTACGGCCGGCAGGACACCACAACCGACCCCGACAAGGGCACAGGCTCCAGCACCTACACCGACCTCGACCAAATCCAGACGACCAAGGACGCCGAAGACCGGATCCTTGTCCACGGATACGACGAAATCGGCCGCAAGACCGGCCTGTGGCAGAACAGCAAGAGCGACGCCAACCTCCTCGCGGAATGGACGTACGACTCGCTCCTCAAGGGCCTGCCCGACGCCTCCATCCGCTACACAGGAGGCAAGGGCCAGACCGGCAGCAAGGCCTACACCAAGAAGGTCACGGCCTATGACTCCATGAGTCGACCCACGACCACCACCCTGACACTCCCGGCCGACGACCCGCTGGTCACTTCGGGAGCGGTCACCGCCACCACCACCGCGAAGATCGACTACCGTCTCGACGGAACAGTCAACAGCGTCACCGAGCCGGCAGCTGGCGGGCTTGCTCAGGAAGTCATCAGCACCGCCTACAACAGCCTCAGCATGCCCATCGGTCTCTCCGGCGCATCCGGCTACCTTCTGGGCGCCTCCTACACCGATCTGGGCCAGGTACAGCAGCTGACCCTGGGCACCTCCACCGCCAGCGGCAACAAGAAGGTCTTCCTCACCAACTTCTACGAGGAGGGCACCGGCCGACTCACCGGTGCGGACGTCGACGACCAGACCCGTGGTGCAGTGCGCGACACTGCCTACACCTACGACCCGAGCGGCAACGTCACGTCGATCTTCGATCACGCGAACACCGGAATGGGGGCCGACTTCCAGTGCTTCACGTACGACGGCCAGCGCCGCGTGTCTGAAGCCTGGACCCCAAAGACCGCGGATTGTGCTCCCCAGGGGCGCACGGTGGCCAATCTTGGTGGAGCCGCTCCCTACTGGACGTCCTACACGTACAACGCGGCAGGCCAGCGAGCCACGGAGAAGCAGAACACCGCCACGCCGGTCACCCGCACCTACTGCTATGACACCACTCGCACGCACGCGCTGAAGGCCACCACGGCTGACGGCAACTGCGCGGACGAGACCGCCAGGTACACGTACGACTCCACAGGGAACACCACCGCCCGCGTCGAAACGCTGGACAGCACCACCAGCCAGTCCCTGGCCTGGTCCGCTGAAGGCAAGCTCGCCAAGCTCACCGAGGGCACCACCGCAACGGACTACCTCTACGACGCTGACGGACAACTCCTTATACGCCGCGCCTCCGGCGCCAGTGGTGAGACCGTCCTCTACCTCGGTGCCACCGAAGTCCACCTCAAAGGCACCCAGAAGTGGGCGAACCGCTACTACGCAGCGGTCGGCGCCACGATCGCGCTCCGCACCAACGAGGCCGGCGCCGAGAAGCTCCACTTCCTCGCAGCCGACCACCACAACACCGGCAACCTCTCCATCACCACAGACACCGCCCAGACCCTGACCAAGCGCTACACCACCCCCTTCGGTGCCGCCCGCGGAACCACCCCCAGCACTTGGCCGGACGACAAGACCTTCCTCGGCAAGCCCACCGACACCGAAACGGGCCTCACCCACATCGGCGCACGAGAATACGACCCCAACCTCGGTCAATTCATCAGCGTCGACCCGATCCTGGCGCTCGACCAACCGCAATCCCTCAACGGATACAGCTACGCCAACAACAACCCGATCACCACATCGGACCCCACAGGGCTCATGCCCGCATGCGGTGCGGGGGGCGGTTCCTGCGAGGTTGGCAACGGATCCTCACCGACGGTTGAGGAGCCTGACAAGCAGGGCAACAATGACGGGACCGCCAGCAGCGGTGACAGCGATGACGCAGCTGACGACGACTGCCCCTGGTACTCGAAGTGCGGCCTGTCGAACGCCTGGGAGGACACCAAGGACTGGGCGGTCGAGCACCGAGAGGCGATCTCGGTCGTCACCGAGATCGTCGTGGGCACGCTCTGCGTCGGAACTGCAGTCGGGGCCGGATTCGCCTCTGGCGGGGCCGGGTTCGCGGCGGTGGCCGGCTGCGGCGCGGTGGCGGGTGCCGCCGGGGCCGCGGTCAACAACGCACTGACGCCAGGCGCGGACAACAGCGTCACGGGTCAGCTCGCCGCGCAGGCCAACGGCGCGATCTGGGGCGCGGCCGGCGCCGTCGTCAGCGCAGGGGTCGGAAAGGCCGCCGCAAAGGGCATCAATAAGCTCCTCGGGAGGTGCCACTCGTTCCTGCCCGGAACCAAAGTCGAGATGGCCGACGGCTCGACGAAGAACATCGAGGACGTCGAGGTCGGAGACGCCGTTCTCACGACCGATGTCGAGACGGGCGAGAACGCGGAGAAGAAGGTCCGCGAAACCATTCGGACTGAGGACGACAAAGACTTCACCGAGATCACCGTTGCGACGGATGACAGCCTGTCCAGCATCATCGCCACCGACACCCACCCGTTCTGGGTCCCCGAACTGGGCGAATGGGTCCAGGCTGGTGAGCTCCAGACGGGCCAGTGGCTCCGCACGAGCGCGGGCACGCACGTCCAGATCACGGCGCTCAGCTACTACACGAAGCGGCAGCGCACGCATGACCTCAGCGTCGAGGACATCCACGCGTACTATGTGCTGGCGGGTGCCACGCCGGTCCTGGTTCACAACTGCAATGTGAGGTTTACCCAGGCGGAGGCTGACACTCTTCGGGTTGGCCCGCACGCTGATGGTTCAGTCCCCGCTACTGGCCCGGTTGTGACGCCTGCCCAGAGCGCTGCGATGCAAGGGAGGGTGTGCCACACATGCGGCGGAACGACACCGACTATGATCGGAGATCATCAGCCTTCCACGGGAATCGGGCCGGCCAGCCTCCCACGAAACCTGTTCCCGCATTGCAAGGTCTGCAGCGATTTGCAGTCGGCCGCCGTGCAGAAGGCTCAGAGGATGTTGAGAGAGCACGGCTATCACGATCCGGCATTCGAGCAACCGGGATATACGAGTGCGAGAGAGAAGCTAGCCGAGCTCTTGCCAGGCCATACGCAGTAAATTGAGAGTACCGCGCCGGGCTTCCCGAAAGGGAGGCCCGGCGTGCGCTGTTTTCTGGGTAGCAGATAGGAGAGTGCTTAAGTGTTGGTCGGTGCCGGTGAAATTTTCTTGAATCACCCTGTGATTCGGATTGGCTCCACGGAGCTTCCTGACGATGTTGTGGCCTTGCATGGTTCGAATATCATCGCCACTGAAAGGCACCTTCACCTCGCTGCACGCGCCCAGGTTGGCCTGGTGCGGGTGAGGCTTTGGAGCGACGCGAGTCCAGTGGAAGGCGTCGTGATCTTCGATGGCTCACTGCGATTGGATGACGGTATGGTCTGCGTCGGTGACGTACTGGGAGTGTCAAGTTTCAGGCAAGGGATTGGTGTTCCGGGAAATCGGCGGGTCCTAGTCTCCGTCGACGACCCAGGCAACGCATCTCGGATCGATTTCGTGCTCGATCCGGGAACGTGCGACGTGGCCCTTACCGCTTGCCGAAGTTACCCGCTTCCGCTGTTTCGCGTAGCGGATTCGTCGAGCCTGGATTCGACTGATGAGCTAGGGCTCATCCTTTCTGCGCACAACATTCCTCTAAATCGCCTCGCGGCTGCACTGAAGCTCATCTGCTTGGCGGCGGAAAGAGAAGATTTTGCACGGCGTCCAGCTATGATGGAATTCCGAATTCGAATGATTGGGGAATGGCTGCGGTGGGTTTCCCCGACCTTGTCTGAAGCAGCGACTTCCTCGATCACCTCGTTCATCTTGGAAAAGGTTCAGGGTGCATCTCCAGCCGATGCCGATTCCTTCTCCATCGACGTCTCTTCCGAAGTCATGCGGCGCGCAACCGCTTGATCACCCTCCGATCCGTCTGACGGAAAAACTAGGCCCCGGCGGAGACGGAGCCACCGGGCTTCAGAGGTGTCTGACGGCAGGGCAACGTCCGCGGGCGAGGCCGTGCATGGTAGTCAGCCATCGGCAAGGGGCTGGGCGGCTGCCCCGAGGCTATGAGTGTCTCCCAGCGCGTTGATGGCTTGACGTTGGAGGCGGATGCGTACGTGGGCGTAGACGGTCGCGGTGACGCCGATGTGGGCGTGGCCGAGGAGTTCCTTGATGACCACGAGGTCGGCGCCTTGCTCCAAGAGCAAGGTGGCGGTCGAGTGCCGCAGGTCGCGGAAGCGGATGCGCCGGAGCCCGGCCCGGTCGAGGAAGCTGCGGAGTCGGCGGGTGAGGTTGGCCGGGTCGAGAGGTCCACCGGTCGGGATGGCGAAGACGAGGCCGCTGTCCTGCTTCCTCACCCCGGCCTCTCCCCGCTCCCTGTCCTGCCGTTCCTTGTGCTTCTTGAGGGAGTGGATGCATTCGTGAGGGTTCGATCCCATACTCGTTTCCATGATCGTCATGGGTGCCGCTGGGGCCGTCGTAGTGGGAGGCGTGGCCATGGGTGCCGAGGGTGGCGCTGCAGGCGTTACATTACCGGCGTGGCTGCGACGCAGCGGGCCTTCGGACTCGCGGCGTGAACGTTTACATTGGAGTGCATCCGTGAACCTGAAGACATTCCTTCGTAATTTTGCTGCGCCAGCCGCCAAGGAGCACGGCCTGGTACGAAGTGGCAGCGACTTCAAAATGGCATCAGCCTCCGGCGATTCCGCGATCCTCTTCTTTGAAGAACTTCGCGTGGACCCACTAAAGGTCGTATTTGGAGTTTCCTACTGCCTCATCCCCGGTACCTACTGGGACTGGGTCAGCAGGTATGACGGAAATTCCGTTCGGCCTGCCGATAGGACCGGGGCCTTCACTACCCGATTCATTCTTCCCTCAAAGGAACTCTCATATGACCCGGGAGGCGACGGGTACCTGCGGAGGATGTGGTCGTATAAAGCCGGCGCAGAACAGCAATGCGGAGCTGCGCTTAGCGAATGCTTGACCTGCGAAGTGATTCCAGAGATGGCTCGCATGTTGGATCGTGGTTCACTCCTCGCTGAGCTGCGTAATCCGACGCGCCCGGGAGTTTCTGCCCTGTCGCAAGACCTTTGCGAAATCTTTCTGGGCATCAACTCCAGGCCGTCAGAAGGACTTGAGGAGGCGCTCGCTGAGGCAGAACGAAGCGGCGCTTCCCACCTCTTGGTGTCATGGCTTCGACAGCGTTCTCAGGCGGACTCTCAGTAGCACCTGGTAGACCCTCGGGCGGATCACTGCAGTCCCCTGTCGACGGGCATCCCGGACCGCTCCCATGCGGATCCGGGGTGCCCGTTTGTCGATTGCCACGGCGTTCACCGGCCGGAGCTCCTGGGCCAAGTCATCACCCTCCTGAGTGCAGCGCTCTACGCGTCGCCTGAGGTGCCCTCAGCCAGGAGCCGCGTGTCGAGGTCGGTGGCCCAGGCCAGGGCCCAGGCCTGTAGGTCAGTGATCTGGGCGGGGGAGAGGCCGTAGTCGGCGTAGTCCCAGTCGTCCCACCACTCAGCGCCGACTAGGCCGTGTATCGAAAGTGGATCTTGGGCCGTGAATGATCTCAAGTCATGGGGCGGGGAGATCTCACGGACGAGCAGTGGGCGGTCCTGGAGCCATTGATGCCGAAGGGCGCTGGGGCGGGGCGGCCGCCGGTCTGGCCTCGCCGGCGACTGATCGACGGCATACGGTTTCGGGTCCGGACCGGTGTTCCATGGCGGGACGTGCCCGTCGAGTACGGGCCTTGGGGCCGGGTCTACGACCTGTTCCGCTGATGGCAGCGGAACGGCACCTGGCACCGGATCCTCACCCAGCTCCAGTCCCTGGCCGACGCGAAAGGCGCGATCACATGGGACCTGAGCGTCGACTCCACGGTGTGCCGCGCCCATCAGCATGCGGCCGAGGCCCGGAACCAGGGCGACCTGCAGAAGGAACCGCCGGGCGGCGTGTTCACCGAGCCCGGTGATCACGGGCTGGGCCGCTCGCGCGGCGGGTTCACCACCAAGCTGCACCTGGCCGTCGAGCAGGGCCAGCAGCCCATGTCGATCGTGGTGACCGCAGGGCAACGCGGGGACTCGCCGCAGTTGGAACCCGTACTCGAGAAAGTCCGCGTGCCCCGCATCGGGCCGGGCCGGCCACGCGCTCGCCCCAATCGCGTGCGGGCTGACAAGGCGTAGGCCTCCCGCAAGAATCGCGCCTACCTCCGCCGCCGGGGGATCCGCTGCACCATCCCCGACAAGGTCGACCAGGCCCGCAACCGCCAGAAGCTCGGCTCCCGCGGCGGCCGGCCGCCGCGCTTCGACCCGGTCGACTACCGCGAGCGCCATGCGGTCGAGTGCCGGATCAACCGCCTCAAGAGGAACCGCGCTGTCGCCACGCGATACGACAAGCTCGCCGTCCGCTTCGAGGCGACTGTGCTGGTCGCAGCGATCAACGAATGGCTATGACCCTGTCTCGCGCGTCATCACGTAGGTGTTCCCGATGTCGGGATCGCCGTAGAAGAAGAACAGCTTCAACTCGTCGTGCTGATCGCGGTCCACGTAGAAGGACCACGCGTATGTCGATGGGGGTTCAGAAGCCGCGGTGTCAGTGGTCATCACGGGGGAACGGCTCTCCACTCGGGTCCGGACTGCCAGCGCGAGTCGCACGACCTGTCCGCCGTCGTCGTCGGTCAGTTGCCAGGTTCCCGTGCCGGAGAAGCGCCAGCCGTCCTCGAAGTCGAAGTCCTGCCCGTCGAGCTTTTCGAGAAGAGCCGTTCCGTCTTCGCGAAGCACCACACGGGTCCCGTCGACGTTTTGCCACCCCCCCCAGCGACTTCGGCTGCCGTGGCGTCGTGGAGCCCTGTTCCCTCGTAGTACTGATAGGGACCGGCACACGCCGTCAGAACAGCCAAAACCGCCATCAAGCCACCTAGGATCGCCCCCCACGCACGCAGCCTGCTTTCGCCCGCCACCAGGACCTCCCATCCTCAGCCCTCATCGACCAGCCGATAGGGGTGGGCCGCGGAGAGATATCGTGTCAGACTCGTTGAACGTGTTCAACTATGCGACTGGAGGGGGCGCGCACCATCCCCGGCTCGTGCATCCAGCGCTGCCCGCAGCCGCCGATGAGCACCGCGAACAGCGCTTTCGATACACGGCCTAGCACGGCCGGGAGCCGTCTCACTCGTTTGCTCCGCCCTGTCTGGCCGGAAGGGCGGGGGAGGGTTTGGCTGGAGCCGTCCGCGCGGAGGCGCTCGTACGGAGGCGCCCGCACCGCGGACGGCGGGCTTGGGAGGCGGGATGTCGTGGTCGACCCGGGTGCGGAGGTTGCGGACCGGGGCCGAGAGCCGGTTTCCCGTCCTCACCGAGGTGACGAGCAGGCTGGTGAGCGGGAACCTCCTGGACTCGGGGACCCGGCTCGCCGCCACGGCGTTCCTGGCCGCCGTGCCGCTGCTGTTCGTCCTGTCCGCGTTCGCCCCGAAGGGCGTGCGCGACCAGATGCACGACTCGCTGCGCGCGATGTTCGGGCTGTCGGGGCCGTCGGACCGCGAGCTCCAGCAGGTCCTCGACCCCTCCGCCTCCGACGCGGTGCGGGAGACGTCCGGTGTCGTCGGTGCGCTCGTGGCCCTGGTGTCGGCCACGAGCTTCAGCCGCGCCATGGCCAGGGTGTGCGAACGGGCGTGGCGCCTCCCCCGGGCACGAACCCGGATCGCCGCCTGGCGCTGGACCGTGTGGCTGCTGGTCCTGATGCTGGTCGTGCTCCTCCAGGCGCCGCTCAGGGGCGGCTTCGGGGTGGGACTGTGGCTGGGCACGCCCGTGTTCTTCCTCGTGAGCACGGGGGTGTGGCTGTGGACCCAGCATCTCCTGCTGGTCGGCCGGGTCCCGTGGCTGCCGCTCCTCCCCGGCGCCCTCCTCGCCGCGACGGCCACGACGGCCCTCGGGCTCACGGCGCGGCTCTACATCCCCGGTGCGCTCAACAGGGCCCTGGCGGAGTACGGCTCACTGGGACTGGTCCTGACGATGTTCTCGTGGCTCATCGTGGTCTGCGCCGCGGTCACGTTCGCGTTCACGATCGGCGCGGTACTGGCGGTGGAACCCCCACTGAACCGCCTCCTCGGCCTGGACCGGTGAGACCCGCGGCTGCGGCAGGCGGGGGAGCTTTCCTCAGGACGTCAGGCGTCAGGTGATGTCAGGCGTCGAAGCGGCGGCGGGATTCTTCGATGTGGCCGAGGTTCGCGTGGGTCCAGTCGCACAGGCCGTCGATCGTCCTGCGCAGGGCCCGGCCCGGCTGGGTGAGGGTGTACTCGACCCGTGGTGGCACGGTGGGGTGAACGGTCCGCCGGACCAGGCCGTTGCGCTCCAGCATGCGCAGGTTCTGGGTCAGCATCTTGTGGCTGATGCCCTCGACCTCGTTCCGCAGCTCGGTGAAGCGCAGTGTGCGTTCACCGAGGAACTCGATGATCAGAAGCGCCCACTTGTTGGCGACGTCCGAGAAGATCTCCCGCGCCAGCGAGTCCGCCCGCGCCAGGTCCGCGTCCTCGGGCGAGCCCCTGAACTGCTTGGTCACCATGAGGTTCCCCAGTCACCGAAAAGTGCGTTCTTCCATGTCAGGGGTCACTCTCCTACGGTTCCCTGGTAACCACAAGAGACCGGGTCCCGACCGGGGGCTCGTCTGAGAAGGAGGCGTGCGGCATGGCCATCACCCTGGTGAACCCGAGTGGACTGCCCGCGGTCGATGCGTACCGACAGGTGTCGATCGCGACCGGCTCGAAGCTGGTCTTCGTCGCGGGACAGGTCGCCTGGGGCGCCGACGGCGTCACGGTCGGCGAGGGCGACCTCGCCGCGCAGGTCGAGCGGTGCTATCTCAACGTCGGCATCGCTCTGGCGGAGGCCGGCGCCTCCTTCGACGACGTGGCGAAGCTGACCGTCTACGTCGTGGACTGGACGCCCGACAAGATGCCTCTCCTCATGGAGGGCATCGCCCGGGCGACCGCGAAGCTGGGCGTCACCCCCGTGCCGCCCGCCACGCTGTTGGGCGTCGCGGCGCTGGACGTGCCCGACCACCTCGTCGAGATCGAGGCCACCGCGGTCCTCGACTGAGACGAGGAGCCGCGGCCGGGGCTCAGGCGGCGGCGCCCGAAGGTGCGGGGCCCGTGTCCGGGGTGGAGAGCCGGGTGGGGCCGACCACGGTCAGAGGGATGCCCAGGTGCTCGCAGAGCCGCCGGGCGCGCGTGAGGGCGCTCAGCGAGGCGGCCGAGGGATCGCGGGTGGGCAGCTGCACACGCACGTGGCGTGGGCGGTGGGAGTGCACGAGCGCCTCGGTCTCCAGGGAGGCCGCCGCCCGGCTGCTGACATCGAGGTCGCGCAGAAACGTCACGTGCAGGACGCCGTCCTCGATGGCGTGGGTGATCAGCATTGACGGTCTCCTTCTGTGCCGGCGTCCCTGATGGGAGGGACGTCCCACGCCCGACGGGGCGGATCGGCGTAGGCCATCAACGAGTCATTGTCCGAGGAAACAGGGGTTCCCGCACGCTGCCGGGCGGCACGCGGTCCGGACCGTCGCGCCGGTGCCGCAGGTCAGGAGGCGTCGCCGTGACGCCTCTCGTGACGTGAGGCGTGGGGGAGGTGCGTGATCCAGAGGGCCCCGGCTTCGAGCTGTGCCTGGTCGAGTCCGGTCTCCTGGCTGAGGGCCGCCATGCTGAGGCCCTGATGGTGCCGGCCCATGGCACGGGTGATCTTCGCGAACCACAGTTCGGCGTCGTGGTACGGCCGTCCCCTCAGCTCCTCCTCGAGCAGCGCCAGATGCTCGACACTGCAGGCCCGCAGGGGGCGCTGGCCGTCGTGGAGGGGATCGTCGGGGTCGACGTACGAGGAATCGGGTGCGCGGCCGTTGTGCGAGCGCGAGCCGAGCGGGCATCCGCATACCGCGCAGGGGGCGTATCGGCGGGTGTCGGAGGTCATCGTGCACCTCCAGCAGGTCTGCGGGGCGGCGAGTGCCGCCCGGGCCGGTCGGATTCCGTGGGGCGCTCCCATTCATCATGGTGCCCCGCCCCTTCGACATACGTCAAGGAATACGTGAAAAACAGGACGTATATAGCATTAACCTCGGCGAGGGCGGGCACACGTACGTCATGGCAGATGGTGCACGCCACCACCCGAGCTGGACGTTTCTCACGAACCATGCCCGGGTGCTCCTCATGCTCTCGCGCGATTCCGGGATCCGGCTGAGGGACGTCGCCACCGAGTGCGGGGTGACCGAGAGAACCGTGCAGGCGATCGTCGCCGATCTGGAGGCGGACGGGTACGTCACCCGCACGCGGGGGGTGGACGGCCGACGGAACAGCTACGAGATCAACCCCAAGGCCCAGTTCCGCCACCCCGCCGAAGCGGGGCACGAGATCGCCGGCCTCCTCGATCTGCTGAGTGCCCCGGTGCACCCCGGGCCGTCGGTCGCGGCCGGGACGGGCAGCGGCGGCCCCGGCCGGACGCGAGACCCCCTGCGGCCCGACCGCGAGACGTGAGGGCCCCGGGGGCATGGCGCGACAGGTGGACCGCGAGAGGTGTAGCGCGACAGGTGAAGGTGGCCGCCGACCCCGCAAGGCCGGCGGCCACCTCTGGCACCCGAGGCGATCGGGTGCGACCCCGAGACCGCCCGCGCGAGGTCAACCGTGCCGCATGTCGTCCGGGTCCACCGGCACCCGGCCGGGACCCGGCGTCGGAGGCCTGTCGGCGTAGTCCTGGCGCGGCTCCGCCATGCCTTCGGGCGGGAAGTCCATGGCCGGAACGACCCGGGTGCGGCCGAGGTCGTCAGGGATATGTTCCGGGGTTCGGGGAAGCCGCCGTGCTGATCGACCACTATGTCGGAGGTGCCCGGTGTCCCTGACCGCCTCATCTTCGAGGAGCCGGCCCGAGCGGCTCGTCACGCTGCCCGGTGTCTACCGCCCGCAGGCCGACACGCGGCTGCTCGCCGACGCCCTCCGCCACGAGAGGCTGGGGCCGGAGAAGCACGTCGTGGAGATCGGTACCGGCACGGGCGCTCTCGCGCTGAGGGCCGCCGCCACCGGCGCGCACGTCACCGCGATCGACGTCTCGCTGCAGGCCGTCGTCGCGGCCCGCATCAACGCCCTGCGACGTGGGCTGACGCTCCGCGTGCTGCACGGGGACTTCGCGGCCCGCACGAGAGGCCGCCGCTTCGACCTCGTCCTGGCCAATCCGCCGTACGTCCCGTCCCCGCGCGCCCGGCTGCCGTCGCACGGCGCCGCACGGGCGTGGGACGCGGGGCCGGACGGACGGGAGCTCATCGACCGGATCTGCACGCGCGCCCCCGCCCTGCTGTCGCCGGGCGGCGTTCTCCTGCTCGTCCACTCGGAGCTGAACGGCGCCGCCACCACAGTGCAGCGCCTGCGGCGGGTGGGCCTGCAGGCGCGCGTGACACGGCGCGCCGTCATCCCCTGGGGTCCGGTGCTCCACTCGCGGCGCGCCTGGCTGGAGAGCGAGGGGCTTGCCGGAGGCGGCGAGGACCGGGAGGAACTGGTGATCATCCGTGCGCAACGCGCCTGAGCACGACCCCGAACCCGAGCGTGTTCCCGAGCCCGACCGGGCGAATGATGCCTCGGCGGGCCCGTCTCCTCGACGGGTGGCCGTGGACCCGCGGGGGCCGGTGCTGGTCGAGGGGCCGGTGGAGACCGTACGGGACGACGGCACCGTGGTCCGGTCGGACCGGTTCATGGTGGCCGTGTGCACGTGCCGCCGCAGCCGGACCCAGCCGTGGTGCGACACCAGCCATCGACATCGCCGGCGGCCGGGCGCCGAGCCGCCGGGCTCCGAGCCGCAGGGCTCCGAGCCGCAGGGCTCTGGGCCTTCGACACCCGAACGCCCAGGCCCCGACCTCCGCCCGGCCGCGTCGCCGACGTCGGCACCCGCAGTCACCGGGCGGCGGCCGGGCGGCGGGCCCGTCCTTCCCCAGGCACGGGGGGAACTGTCCGAGGCCGTACGGCACTGCCTGCGTACGGGCTCCCCGCCGGCATACGACCCCCGGTCCCTCCTGACGGCCGACCCCTGGGGGGAGGACCTCCAGCTCGCGCTCCATCTGCTGTACGAGCTCCACTACCGGGGCTTCGACGGGGTGGACGACGCGCGTGAATGGGATCCCGACCTGTTGCGGCTGAGGCAGGGCCTGGAGACCCGGTTCCTGCACGCCCTGCGTACCGAAGTGCCGGATGGCGACCGCTCGGTCGACGAGGTGTTCGCGCCGCTGTTGGAAGAGCCCGTCGACCTGGGTGGCAGCGTCAGCCGCTTCCTCGAGACCGACGGCGAGCTCCGGCACCTGCGGGAGTACGCGGCGCTGCGCTCGCTCTACCACCTCAAGGAGGCCGACCCGCACGCGTGGGTCATTCCCCGGCTGACCGGACGGGCCAAGGCCGGCATGGTGGCGATCGAGTACGACGAGTTCGGCGCGGGGCGGGCCGCGGACATCCACGCACGGCTCTTCGCCGACCTGATGGAGGACCTGGGCCTCGACCCGGCCTACGGCAGGTATGTGGACCACGCGCCCGCACCCCTGCTGGCCACCGTCAACCTCATGTCCCTGTTCGGTCTGCACCGCGCCCTGCGCGGGGCGCTGGTCGGCCACTTCGGCTGCGTCGAGGTCACCTCCTCGCCCGGCTCACGGCGGATGGCACGGGCGATGCGCCGCTGCGGCGCGGGGCCGGCCGCCGAGCGGTTCTACACCGAGCACGTCGAGGCCGACGCCGTCCACGAACAGGTCGTACGGCGCGAGGTCGTCGGCGGACTGCTCGCCGACGAGCCCGGCCTGGAGGCCGACGTCGTCTTCGGCTGCGCCGCGACGGTCGTGCTGGAGGACCGGCTGGCGGCGTTTCTGAGGGAGTCGTGGGACCGGGGACGCTCCGCGCTGCGGGTCCCCCTGGCGCAGGACCCGCGACGGACGGGAAGCTGACCGTGGCCGGCCTGGACGCCTTCACCGCGCTGCTCGACCACCCCCTGTGCGTGGTGACGACCGCGGCGCCGGACGGCGAGCGAGCCGGCTGCCTCGTCGGGTTCGCCTCGTCCTGCTCCCTCCGTCCGCCCCGCTTCGTCGCCTGGCTGTCGCGGGAGAACCACACCTACCGGGTCGCCTGCCGCGGCGAGTTCCTCGCGGTCCACGCCCTGGGCCCCGGACAGCGGGAGACGGCGAGGCTGTTCGGTGAGGAGACCGGCGACCGCGTCGACAAGTTCGCGCGCGCCTCCTTCTCGCCCTCCGCGTACGGGGGAGTGCCCGTCCTCGCCGACTGCGTCGCCTGGTTCGTCGGCCGGGTGGAGGCGCGGCTCGACGGCGGAGACCACGTCGGCTTCCTTCTGTCGCCCGTCTCCGAGAGCCCTCCCGGGGACCCGGACGCGGGCCTGATCCGGCTGAGCGACGCGGTGGACTTCACACCCGGACATCCGGCCTGAGATCGCCGAACCCCGGCGCCCGGAGCGCCCGTCCAGTTCGCGAGGTTCGCGTGGTGGGCGTACCGGACGGGTGGTGACAGCGAAGTTACGCTCCAGTAGGGTTCCGGCAGCCGAAGCGAGGAGGGGGCTGCCGTGACCGCGGGCGACTACACCGGACTGGCCGAACAGGCACGGCGGTTGGCGGAGGGGACGGTCACCTCGACCGCCCTCGTCCAGGCCGCGCTCGACCGGATCGAGGCCACGCGGCCCACCCTCAACGCCTTCCGCTGCGTCCGGCCGGAGGCCGCCCTCGCCGAGGCCGCCGACACCGACCGCAGGCTCGCCGCGGGCGAGAGGCTGCCGCTGCTCGGCGTACCGATGGCCGTCAAGGACGACACCGACGTCGCCGGGCTGCCCACCCGCTTCGGCTGCGCCGGAGACATCCCCGACGCGGCCGAGGACGGCGAGTCCGTCCGGAGGCTGCGGGCCGCCGGAGCCGTGATCGTCGGCAAGACCAACTCCTGCGAACTGGGCCAGTGGCCGTTCACCGAGGGCCCCGCCTTCGGTGCCACCCGCAATCCCTGGAACACCGCTCACACCCCCGGCGGTTCGTCGGGAGGCTCCGCCGCGGCCGTGGCCGCCGGCGTCGTGCCCGCGGCCCTCGGCTCCGACGGGGCCGGCTCCATCCGCATACCCGCCGCCTGGACCCACCTGGTCGGCATCAAGCCGCAGCGCGGCCGGGTCTCCGTCCACCCGTACGACGACTGCTTCCAGGGCCTCACCGTCAACGGTCCGCTCGCCCGGACCGTCGGCGACGCCGCCCTGCTCCTCGACGCGGTCGCCGGGCCGCATCCCGGCGACCGCTTCCAGCCGACCGCCGTCGACGCCTCGGCCGCGGCGCGCCGGGAGCCCGGCCGGCTGAGGATCGCGCTCGCCTGGCGCGCGCCCTTCACGGCCACGTACAACCCCCTCGACGCGGGTGTGCGGCGGGCCGTCGCCGATCTCGCCGAGGCGCTCGCCGGGCTCGGCCACACGGTGGAGGAGGCGCGCCCGCGCTACGGGCTCATCGGGCTGAGCTTCCTGCCGCGCGCGACCGCGGGGATCGCCGAATACGCCGGCCGGCACCCCCAGCCCGCGCTGCTCGACCCGCGGACCCGCAGCGCCGCGCGCAACGGCCGCCGCCTCGCCGGACGCGCCCTGCGCGCCGCCCGCGCCCGCGAGGCGCACCAACACCGCAGGATCGGCGCGCTCTTCGACACGTACGACGTCCTGATCGCCCCGACGACGGCGGTTCCGCCGCCCCGGATCGGCACCTTCGACACGATGCCGGCCTGGCGCACCGATCTGACGATGGCGTCCGCCTGCCCCTATGCCTGGCCGTGGAACGTCCTCGGCTGGCCGGGCGTCAACGTCCCCGCGGGCTTCACGCCGGACGGCCTGCCGGTCGGCGCGCAACTCCTCGGCCCGGCGGGCAGCGAACCGCTCCTGGTCTCGCTGGCGGCCCAACTGGAGGACGACCGGAAGTGGTTCGCCCACCGCCCCCAACTCGCCGGAGCCGGAGGAGCCGCGTCGACCGGTCGAGCCGCGTCGACCGGCTGAGCGCGCCGACGGGCTGAGCGCACCGACCGGTCGAGCCACGCCGACCGGCTGGGCGCGCCGACGGGCTGAGCGCGCCGACCGGTTGAGCCGCGCGGGCCGGCTGAGCGCGCCGACCGGAAGAGCCGCGCTGACCGGTCGAGCCACGCCGACCGGTTGAGCCGCGCGGGCCGGAGGAGCCGCGCCGACCGGTTGAGACGTGGCGGCGGGTCGAGCCGCGCCGACCGATCGCCGCCGAGCGGCTGAGACGTGCCTAGGGGACCCGGGCCGTCCACTCCTCCGTCGCGAACTTCGACGCCGCCAACTCCTTCGCCAGCGCCATCTCCTCGGCCGTCACGACGCCTTCCGTCAGGCCGTACCGGTTCCGGAACGAGCCGATCATCCGCTCGATGACCGCCTCGCGCGGCAGGCCCGTCTGCCGGCGGAGCGGGTCGACCCGCTTCTTCGCGCTCTTGGTGCCCTTGTCGGAGAGCTTCTCGCGGCCGATCCGGAGCACGTCCGTCATCTTGTCGGCGTCGATGTCGTACGCCATCGTCACGTGGTGCAGGACCGCGCCCTCGCCCGCCACCATCCGCTTCTGTGCCGCGCCCGCGATCTTGCCCGCGTCCGTCGCGATGTCGTTCAGGGGCTGGTACCAGGCCTTGACGCCCATGTCGCCGAGCGCGCCCAGGACCCAGTCGTCCAGATAGGCGTAGCTGTCGGTGAAGGAGAGCCCCTGGATCAGGGCGTCGGGGACGGAGAGCGAGTACGTGATGGTGTTGCCGGGCTCGATGAACATCGCCCCGCCGCCGCTGATCCTGCGCACCACCTCGATGCCGTGCCGCTCCGCCGCCGCCGGGTCCACCTCGTTGCGCAGCGACTGGAAGCTGCCGATCACCACGGCCGGAGCGCCCCATTCCCAGACCCGCAGGGTCGGCGGGCGGCGGCCGGCCGCGACCTCGGCGGTGAGCACCTCGTCCAGGGCCATGTGCAGCGCGGGCGGCTGCGGCGGCTCGTGGATCAGCTGCCAGTCGTAGTCGGTCCAGTCCGTGGCGTGCGCGAGGGCCCGCCGGACGGCCACCCCGATGCCCTCCGTGGTGAGGCCGTACATCTCCGTGCCCGGGGGGAGCGCCGCGTCGATCCGGGCCGCGAGGCCGGACGCGTCGGTGTCGGCGGGCGCGCCTTCGAGCGCGCGGTCGATGGCGAGGATGGCCTCGTCCGGCTCCAGGAAGAAGTCGCCCGCGACCCGGACGTCCGTGAGGACACCGTCTCGCGCCTCCAGGTCGACGACCACCAGCTTTCCGCCCGGAACCTTGTACTCGCCGTGCACGGACCCTCCCTCGCCCCGATGTCCCCGTAAGGGGTGAACCGGTCCAAAGCGTACTCCGTGGGGAAACGGAGGGTTAAGGGACGGTCTCCCGGAATGTCAGAGCGTCGTGCTTAGCTGGTCGCATGATCGATGACTTCCTTGACCACGTCCTCTCCGGCGGTACGACCGAGGTGGAGGAGGCGGTCCGCAAGGCGGCCGCAGCCGAGATCACGCCGCGCTTCCGGCAGCTCGCGGCGCACGAGATCGTCGAGAAGAACGGGCCGCACGACCTGGTGACCATCGCCGACCGGGCCGCGGAGGAGCACCTGACCGCGTCCCTGACGCAGCTGTTGCCCGGCTCCGTCGTCGTCGGCGAGGAGGCCGTCCACGCCGACCCGGCCGTGTACGACGCCCTGCAGGGCGACGCCCCGGTGTGGATCGTCGATCCCGTCGACGGCACCCGCCAGTTCGTGCGCGGAGAGCCCGGATTCTGCACCCTCGTCGCGCTCGCGCACCGGGGAGAGCTGCTCGCCTCCTGGACGTTCGCGCCCGCCCTCGACCAGATGGCGATCGCGGTGCGCGGACGCGGCGCCACGCTCAACGGACAGCCGATACGCTCCGGCTCACCGGCGCCCGGCGCCGTCCTGGACGTCGCCACCTCCCACCCCGACTACACGACCGAGGACCAGAAGCGCGCCCTGCTCGGTCTCGACACCGAGGGCGTGCGCGCACGCCCCTGCGGCTCGGCCGGACTCGAGTATCTGGACGTGGCCAAGGGCCTCCTCGACGGCATCGCCTTCTCGTGGGAGTACTCGTGGGACCACGCGGCCGGGCTGCTCCTGGTGACCGAGGCGGGCGGCGCGCACACGACGCTCGCGGGCGAGCCGTTCCGTATCACCGGAGGCAACGCGCTGCCGTTCACCGCGGCACGCGACCAGGCCACCGCCGACCGGATCCGGACACTGCTGCGGGGGCGGTGAGGGCCGTGGGCGCCCAGGAAATATCCTGGAAGCCTTGGCCATCGGCTGACGAAGGAGTCCGACTGTGCCATCGATGCTCGACGCCGTCGTCGTGGGGGCGGGCCCCAACGGACTGACCGCCGCTGTGGAGCTGGCCCGCCGGGGGCTCTCCGTCGCCGTGTTCGAGGCCAAGTCCACCGTGGGCGGCGGCGCCAGGACCGAGGAGCTGACCCTCCCCGGCTTCCGCCACGACCCCTGCTCCGCCGTGCATCCGCTCGGGGTCGGCTCGCCCGTCTTCAAGACGATGCCGCTCGACCGCTACGGCCTCGAATGGCTGCACCCGCGCCTGCCCATGGCCCACCCCTGGGACGACGGCACGGCCGCCGTGCTCTCCCGGTCGGTCGCCGAGACCGCCGCGTCCCTCGGGCCGCGCGACGCCGGGACGTACCGCCGACTCGTCGCCCCGTACCTCGGCAAGTGGGACACCCTGGCACGGGACTTCATGTCCCTGCCGCTCAGTGCCCTGCCCCGGGACCCCGTCACGCTCGCCCGCTTCGGCATCGACGGACTGCGACCGTCCACCTGGCTCATGCGCCGCTTCCAGGACGACAAGGCGCGTGCGCTCTTCGCCGGGCTCGTCGGCCATGTCATCGCCCCGCTGGGCGGGTTCGCCACCTCGGCGGTCGGTCTCGTCTTCGCACTGGCCGCGCACGAGGGCGGCTGGCCGATGCCCCGCGGCGGCTCCCAGGCGATCTCGGACGCCCTCACCGCGTATCTGAAGGCGCTCGGCGGCGCGGTCCACACGGACTACGAGGTCAAGCGCCTCGACGACCTGCCGCCGGCCCGCGCCTACGTCTTCGACACCTCGCCCACCGCACTCGCCAGGATCGCCGGGTTCGGCGGCGCGTACGACCACTATCGCTACGGCGCGGCCGTCTTCAAGGTCGACTACGCGCTCGACGGCCCCGTGCCCTGGACGGCGAAGGAGGCCCGCGAGGCCGGCACGGTCCAGATCGGGGCCGGCATGCGGGAGATCGGGACCGCTCTGGACCAGGCCTCCTCCGGTACGGCTCCCGGCACGCCCTTCCTCATCACCGCGCAGCCCAGCCTCGTCGACCCGAGCCGCGCGCCCGAGGGCAAGCACGTCTTCTGGGCGTACGGCCATGTGCCCAACGGCTGGGAGGGCGACCTCACCGGGGCGATCGAGCGTCAGATCGAGCGCTTCGCCCCGGGCTTCCGCGACCGGGTGCTCGCCCGCGCGACGGCCGGGCCGCCCGAACTGGCCTCCCGCAACGCGAACTACGTGGGCGGCGACATCGCCTGCGGTGCGGCCCGGGGCCTTCAGCTGCTGCTGCGTCCCAAGCTGTCCCTCTTCCCGTACGCGACCCCGCACCCCGCCGTGTTCCTCTGCTCCTCCGCCACCCCGCCGGGCCCCGGCGTACACGGCATGTCCGGCCACAACGCGGCCAAGGCGGTCTGGCGCAGACTGCGCCGGGCAGGGCGATGATGGCCGTATGAGTACGGAACCGACCCTCGTCCTCGTCCGCGGCGACATCACCGACCAGCAGGTCGACGCGATCGTGAACGCGGCGAACTCCTCGCTCCTCGGCGGAGGCGGCGTCGACGGCGCCATCCACCGCCGGGGCGGCCCCGCCGTCCTGGAGGAGTGCCGCAAGCTCCGCGCCGGCCACTACGGCCGCGGGCTCCCCACCGGCCGGGCGGTCGCCACGACGGCCGGCCGGCTCGACGCGCGCTGGGTGATCCACACCGTGGGCCCGGTCTGGTCCCGGGATGAGGACCGCTCCGCGCAACTGGCCTCCTGCTACCGCGAGTCGCTCCGGGTGGCCGACGAGCTGGGCGCCCGTACCGTCGCGTTCCCCGCCATCTCCACCGGGATCTACGGCTGGCCCATGGACGACGGCGCCCGCATCGCCGTCGAGACGGTGCGGGCCGCCGCCACGTCCGTCGCCGAGGTGCGGTTCGTCCTCTTCGACGGGGCGGCGTACGCGGCCTTCGAGGCCGCCGTCGGCTGAGCCTCGCCCGAGCTCACTTCACCGGTGCGCCGGGCCGTGGATAGATCCGGGACTGCTTCACGCTGCCGAAGGCGAAGCTGGACTCGATCGACGCGATGCCCGGGATGGCGTGGATCCGGTTGCGCACCAGCGACTCGTACGCCTCCAGGCTCTCGATCACGACCCTGAGCAGGTAGTCGCTGCTGCCCGCCATCAGATAGCAGTCCTGGATGTGCTCGATCCGGCCGACGTGGCGCTCGAAGACGTTGACGGCCTCGGCGGTGTGGCGTTCCAGCCGGATCCGTACGAAGACGGTGATCGGCAGCCCGAAGGCGACCTGGTCCACCATGGCCGTGTAGCCGCGGATCAGCCCCGCCTCCTCCAGCCGGCGGACCCTGCGCAGGCACGGCGAGGGGGAGAGCCGGATCCGGTCGGCGAGATCCTGGTTGGACAGCCGGCCGTCCTGCTGCAACTCGTGGATGATCTGCAAGTCCACCGCGTCCAACGTCGCTCCCTCGTCGTATCCCGCACCGCTCCGCCGATCCTTGGCAGATTCTGCTCCCACGCTAGGGCTGGAGGGCATAACTGGCAATCGGCTGCCTCGCCGCAAGCTCTACCGTTGCGGGAAACAGTGGTGACGAGCGGGAGGACCTCCGGTGGGCGGGATACGAACGGCGGGGGCACCGCCCGTGGAGCCGGCACACCGTGCCGGCCCGACCGGGAGCGCGCTCTCGCCGCAGGCCGTGGGCCTCGTGGCCCTGCTCCTCACCGTGGCGATCTGGGCCGCGTTCGCCCTGAGCGCCCGCGCCCTGAGCGCCTCCACGCTGCTGCCCGCCGACGCCGCGCTGCTGCGCTTCGGCGTACCCCTCGTCGTCCTCGCGCCCGCCCTGTGGCGGCGCAGGCGCCGGCTGGCCGCGGTCCGCCCCGGTCCGGCCCTCAAGATCGTCTGCGGTGCGGGCGTGCCGTTCTTCCTCGCCGCGATGTACGGCGGCTCGCTGACGTCGGCCGCGTTCGTCGGGGCGATCGTCCCCGGCATGGTCCCCCTCTTCGTCTCCGCCCTCATGGTCGCCGGCGGCAAGAGCGCCCCGCGCGGTACGCAGTCGGCGGGCCTGGCCCTGATCGTGGCCGGAGTCGCGGCCCTGGTCTGGCGCTACACGGCGGCGCTGGACGCGGACGTCCTGCTCGGCGCGGGAACGCTCTTGGTGGCCAGCGGACTGTGGGCGCTGTACACCGTGGGCCTGCGCGAGGTGGACCTCGACCCCGTCGGCTCCATCGGGCTCCTCTGCCTGCCCTCCTTCGCCGTGATCGCCCTCCTGGTCCTGACCGGCGTCCTGCCCACCGGGATCGCCCACGCGGCCGGGTCCGACATCGCGCTGTTCCTCGTCGTCCAGGGTCTCGGCGTGGGCCTCTGCGCCGGACTGCTGTACGCGTTCGCCATCCGCCGACTCGGCCCGGAGCGCAGCTCGGTCGTCGGCAGCCTCAGCCCGGTCGCCGTCGTCCTGCTCGCCGTACCCCTCCTCGACGAGTCGCCGACCCTGCCCGTCCTGATCGGCGTCCCCCTCATCACCCTCGGCGTCGCACTCGCCAACCGCCGCCCCCGCACCCGAACCGAGGTCTCCGCCGATGCTTGAGCTTCTCGCCGCCCCGCCCGTCGACCCGCTCTGGGACCTGTCGGCCGAGTACGCCGCCGATCCCCGCCCCGAGCGCCTCGACCTCGTCCTCGGCGTCTACCGCAACCACAACGGCGTCACCCCGGTCATGGCGGCGGTCAAGGAGGCCGAGATACGCCTCGCGGACCGCTCCGACTCCAAGGAGTACCGCGGACTCTCCGGCCACACCGCCTTCAACCGGGCCATGCTCTCCACGGTCCTCGGCACCGAGGCCAGGACCGCGCGCGCGACGGCCGTCCAGACCGTGGCGGGCACCGGCGCCCTGCGGCTCCTCGCCGACCTCGTACGCCAGACCCGGCCCGGCACCACGGTGTGGATCAGCGACCCCGCGTACGTCAACCACCGCCCCATCCTGGAAGGCGCCGGGCTCTCCGTCCGGACGTACGGCTGCGGCGACGGCATGCTCGACGACCTGCGCGCCGCCCGGCGGGGCGACGTCGTCCTGCTCCAGGGCTGCTGCCACAACCCCACTGGGATCGACCCCGACGCCGAGACATGGGAGGCGCTGGCCGGACTCGCCGCGGCACACGGCTGGGTCCCCTTCGTCGACCTCGCCTACCACGGGCTCGGCGACGGCCTCGACGCCGACCTGTGGGCCACCCGCATGCTGGCCGACCGGCTGCCCGAGGTGCTGATCGCCGTCAGCTGCTCCAAGAACTTCGGCCTCTACAGCGACCGCACCGGATGCGCCATCGTCCTCGGCCCCTCACGGCAGACGCTCCGGCACGTCGAGACGGCCCTGCAGAACGCCGCGCGCGTCATGTACTCCATGCCGCCCGACCACGGCGCGGCCGTCGTCGCCACCGTCCTGGAGGACCCGGGGCTGCGGGCCGTCTGGCGCGAGGAGCTCGACGCCATGCGGGGACGGATCACGGCCAACCGGGCGGACCTCGTGGCGCACCTGGACGCCCTCGGGTGCCCGGACGCGGCGGCCTCGCTCCGGCGCCAGAAGGGCATGTTCTCCATGCTGCCGCTGACACCGGAGCAGATGCGCCGGATGCGCCGGCAGTCCGCCATCTACGGCACGAACGCGGGCCGCATCAACATCGCGGGCGTCTGCGCGCACCGGATCCCGTTCCTGGCGCAGGGCATCGCCGCCGCTCTGGAGACACCCCGCGCCGTTCCCGCGCTCTGAGCGCTACGCCTCCGGGGGCGCCGGGCGGCAGAGCAGGGCGGCCGGGGAGGGCCGGGAGCCGAACCGGGTGGTGAAGGCGATGCCGGCCGCGTACTCGGTGGGCAGGCACTGGCCCTTGTAGTGGCCGCTCGCGTACTCCCCGCCCGGTGCCCCCGCCGGGCGGTTGTCCCCCCGGTCGAACCACACCGTCCGGCCGCCGCCCGCCGGGAGCGCCGTACGGGCCGGAGCGCACAGGGCGGCGGAGACCCGCTCACCGCGCACGCTGTAGCCGATCAGGAACCCGCCCGCCGGGCACTGGAACTTGGTGTAGCCGGTGGCCCAGTCGCCGCCCGCCGGGACGTACGACTCGTCGCGGACGACCGTGTGGCCGCCGGTGCCGGCCCGCAGGCCCGAACTCGCGCAGAGCCCGCGGCCCCCGGTGTGGCTGAGCCCGGCCAGCCGGGAGCCGTCCGGGCAGACGGCCTTGCGGGCGCCGCTGTCCCAGTCCCCGCCCGCCCGGACGCGCAGCGAGGCGTTGTGGTCGCGGTGGTCGGTCGTCAGCTGGTACCAGGAGGGCGTGAGGGGGACGGCTCCGGTGCGGCCGGGCGCGTCCGTCAGCCCGGTCCACAGCGGCGTGCGCCAGTCGCCCGCGTCGAGGACCCCGCTCCGCCGGCCCTCGGAGTCGTATCTCAGGAGCGCCCAGCTGTCCCCGCCGCCGCCACCGCTCCAGCCGACCAGCGGCCAGTACGCGTAGTCCACGTCGGCGTCGGTGAAGAGCTCGGTCAGGTTGCGGAACCAGTCGCGCGGGCGGCTGTTCGCCTCGTCGGCGCCGATGCCGAACTCGCTGACCCAGACCGGGGCGGTGAAGTGCCGGCCGGTCTCGGCGGAGACGTACAGCGCCTGGTCGTGGACGGTCCGGCGGAGCTGCTCGCGGGTGAGGTCCTGGTAGCGGAGGTCGCTGGTCTCGCCGATGCCCGTGGCGCCGCTGTGGTTCGGGCCCGTGTAGCCGTAGAAGTGGGCCGAGTAGACGAGCTTGCCCGACACCACCAGGGTGTGGGAGAGGGTGCGGACCGGGGTGAGGGTGGGGCGGCCGTGCGGGAGACCGTCCACCGGAATGCCCTGCCAGTTGATGCCCTCGACGACGATCAGCAGGTCCGGGTTGGCCTCGGCCAGAATCCGGTCGCCTGCCTCCTGCGCGGCGGCGTGCCAGTCGTGGTTGTCGCCCAGGCCCCAGTTTGGGTCGTCCCAGACGTCGCGGCGGACCTCGTTGTACAGGTCGGCGCCGACCACCCGCGGGTTGGCGCGGTAGCGCTTCGCCATGAACACCCAGTCGTCCGCCCACCGGGCGGTGGACTGGCCGCTGCTGTTCCAGCGTTCGTTGCCGTCCACGCCGCAGCACCAACGGGTCGTCACGGTGTGGTTGTTGAGGATCACCGCGAAGCCCTCGGCGGTGAGTGCGGCGACGACGGCGTCGAAGACCTGGAGCGGGGTCCTGCCGCGCAGGTCCGGATTGGCCGCGACGGCGCCGTCCGGCACGGGAGCAGTCGCCCGCAGCATCTCGTTGGAGAAGGGCAGCCGGATGCTGTTCAGACCCAGGGCGCGGAAGTCGGCGAGAAGGGCGGGCAGCGGGGCGCGGTCCAGGCCGATGGGGATGCCGTGGGCGTTCTGTCCCGCGTGGTGGTTGGCGGGGTCGGCGATGTCCCCCGAGCCGTTCCAGGAGCCCTGGGCGCCGTCCCAATTGGCGGAGCGGAGCCGGAAGCGGTCGCCGTTCGCGTCGACGATGTGCCGTCCGCGGGTGGACAGCGGCGGCGTCCAGTCGGTGGCGGCGGTGGCGGCCGGTGCGCCGGGGGGCGGGGCGGGCCGCGCCGTCGCGGCGCCCGGCAGGGCGGGGACCAGCAGCGCGCCCACCAGAAGGGCGCCTCGGACCGTACGTAACAAGCTCTGCATCGGGTACCTGCCATGCCGTGGGGGAGTGGGCGGCGCCAAGTTACCGGCGGGTTGCCCACGGTGGAACCCCCTGGCCGAAACGGGCGCACCACCGTCCGGAGCCGTACCGCAGGGCCCCGCGCCGAGGGCTCGGCTAGGGTGATCGGGTAGGAAGGCACCCCCCGGGGACAGGTCGGATCGTTGGACACTACGCAGTCGCCGAGCGAGACGCCGGAGCGACCACCGGCGGCCATCGGTTACGCCGGTGTCCTGCGTGAACTCCTGCCGATCGCCCTGTGGCGGGAGGACGCCGACGGGCGGGTCGTCGAGTGGTCGCTCGCCGCCCAGGACCTGCTCGGATACCGCCCCGACGACGTGCTCGGACGAGTCGCGACGCCCATCCTGGTGCCCGACGTCAACCGGGAGCTCGCCGGACAGCTGACACGACGCGTCCAGTCCGGCGAGACCGTCGTCGGCACCCTTCCCGTACGGCACCGCGACGGTCACGAAGTGACCATGGAGATGTGGATCGTCCCCGACGTCGACCCCCGGGGGCGGCCGGGCGCCATGCTCATCGCCGTCGAGACCTCCGAGGTCCTGCGGATGCGGGACTCGCTCGCCGCGCTCCAGAGCCTCTTCACCCAGTCCCCGATCGGCCTCGGCACCCTCGGCACCGACCTGCGCTTCATCCGCGTCAACGACGCCCTGGCACGGATGAACGGTGTCTCGGCCGCCGAGCACGTCGGCAGGCGGCTCACCGAGGTCGTGCCCGGCGTCAACGCCGTCGCCCTCGAAGCCACGATGCGCGAGGTCCTGGACAGCGGCCGGGCCTCCGTCGACGTCCGCCGCACCGGCCGGACCCCGGCGGACCCCGACCACGACCGGACCTGGTCCTGCTCGTACGCCCCACTCCTCGACGGCTCCGGCCGGCGGCTCGGGGTGATCGCCTCCCTCATCGACATCACCGAGGGCCAGCGGGCCCTCGTCGAGGCCGAACGGGCCCGGCGCCGCTTCGCCCTCCTCGCGGAGGCGGGCACCCGGATCGGCACCACCCTCGACCTGCTCCAGACCGCGGAGGAGATCGTCCAGGTCCTCGTGCCGCAGCTCGCCGACTCGGCCGACGTACAGCTGCTCGAAGCCGTGCTCGAACCCGACGACGCGGCCGCCACACAGGGCCTGCTCCGCCGCCTCGCGGCCGTCTTCCCCGACCCCACCGCCCCCACGGCACTGCTCACCCCGGGACAGACCTTCCAGATCCCGCTCGGCACCGTGTACGAGCGGGTCATCAACGCCGCCCTGCCGCTGAACCTCTACCACTCCGACCTCCCGACGCTCTTCCCCGACCCCCGCACCGCACCCCTGCGCGCCTACTTCGAGTCCCACATCGGATCGGCGCGACTCGTGCCCCTCGTCGCCCGCGGCACGGTGCTCGGCGCCGTCACGGTGACCCGGCTCAACGAGCGCGAACCCTTCGACGAGCAGGACTTCGTCCTCATCGACGAACTCGTCGCCCGCGCGGCCCTGAACATCGACAACGCCCGCATGTACACCACCCAGCGCGAGGCCGCCCTCACCCTCCAGCGCAGTCTCACCAACGACGCCCTGCCCACGGTCGACGGCCTGGAGCTCGCCGGTCGCTACCTCCCGGCAAGCGACCACGACGTCGGCGGCGACTGGTACGACGTCATCCCCCTCCCCGAGGGGCGGACGGCGCTGGTCATCGGCGACGTCATGGGCCACGGCATCCACGCGGCGGCCGTCATGGGCCAGCTCCGTACGGCGGTACGGACCCTCGCCCGGCACGGCGTGCCGCCCGCCGAACTCCTCCGCTCGCTCGACGCGGTCGTCGCCGACGTGGGGGAGGACGAGATGGCGACCTGCGTCTACGCCGTCCACGACCCGGCCACCGACCGCGTCGTCATCGCCCGGGCCGGTCACCCGCCACCGGCCGTCGCCACGGCCGACGGGGCGATCACCTTCCTGGAGGGCCCGCCCGGCACCCCGCTCGGCACCGGCGGGCAGGAGTTCGGGACCGAGGAGCTCCTGCTCCCGCCCGGCAGCCTGCTGGTGCTGTACACCGACGGCCTCATCGAGGCCAGGGACCGCGATCTCGACCAGGGCATGGACCAGCTCGCCGAGGTACTGCTCCACCTCGAACAGCCGCTCGGCCGGCTCTGCGACGACATCCTCGAACAGCTGCTGCCCTGTGCCCCGGGGGACGACGTCGCCGTCCTGCTCGCCCGCACCACGCCCGGATCCCGGGAACCGTGACCCACCGGCTCACCAGGCGAGGTCCTCCAGCGCGTCCAGATCGGGAGTCAGGGCCGGCAGCTCCGAATCCCCGGTGGTCAGGGGCAGCTCGGCCCAGATGACCTTGCCCCGCTGGGTGTAGCGCGTACCCCAGCGCTCGGCGAACTGCGCCACCAGGAACAGGCCACGGCCGCCCTCGTCGGTGGTCGCCGCGTAGCGCAGGTGCGGAGCCGTACTGCTGCCGTCGGAGATCTCGCAGATCAGCCTGCGGTCCCGCAGCAGCCGGACCCGGATGGGCTCGGCGCCGTACCGGATCGCGTTGGTGATCAGCTCGCTCAGGATGAGCTCCGCCGTGAACGCGATGCCGTCCAGGCCCCACGCGGCAAGCTGCGCCGCGCCCGCGCTGCGGATCCGGGAGACGTCCGCCGGATCGGGCGGCACGTCCCACTCCGCGATCCGCGCGGGCTCCAGTCGGCGGGTGTCGGCGATCAGCAGGGCGATGTCGTCGTCCGGCGCGGGTCCCAGCAGGGTCGTCAGCACGTCCCCGCAGGCCTGCTGCGGGCTGTGGCCGGTCGTGGCCAGCGCCTCGGCCAGCAGCCCGAGACCGGTGTCGAAGTCGCGGTCGCGGTCCACGAGCAGGCCGTCCGTGAACAGGACCAGCCGGCTCCCCTCGGGCAGGTACAGCTCCGTGGTCTCGAACGGCATGCCTCCCACGCCCAGCGGCAGCCCGGCGGGCAGCTCGGGGAACTCCACCCGGCCGTCCTGGTGGACGAGTGCGGGCCCCGGGTGCCCGGCCCGGGCCATGAGACAGCGGCCGTCGGCGGGGTCGTAGATCACGTACAGACAGGTGGCGCCGGTGATCCGCTCGCTCCCCTCCTTGCCCTCCGCCGAGCCGTCCGCGGCCGAGGAGCCCTCCGCCGTACGGCCGGCGTCCGAACGGTCCGAGCCCTCGGAGCCGCCCCCCGATCCGCCCGCCGGCTCGCCGTCCGATCCGCGGTCGACCCGGTCGATGCGGTCGATCAGCTCGTCGAGGTGGCCCAGGAGCTCGTCCGGCGGCAGATCCAGGGTGGAGAAGTTGTGCACCGCCGTGCGCAGCCGCCCCATCGTCGCCGCCGCGTGCAGCCCGTGCCCGACGACGTCGCCGACGACCAGTGCCACCCGTGCGCCCGGCAGCGGGATCACGTCGAACCAGTCGCCGCCCACCCCGGCCTTGGCGGGCAGATAGCGGTACGCGACGTCCACCGCGGACAGGTCCGGCAGGATCCGCGGCAGCAGGCTGCGCTGGAGGGCCACCGCCATCGCGTGTTCACGGGTGAACCGGCGGGCGTTGTCGATGGAGACCGCGGCGCGGGCGGTCAGCTCCTCGGCGAAGGTCAGATCCTCCTCCCCGAACGGCTCCTGCGTCCCGGCCCGCCAGAAGTTCGCCATACCGAGGACCACTCCCCGGGCCAGCACCGGCACGGCGACGAGCGAATGCAGCCCGTAGGCGAGTGCCTCGGCCGCGCCCGCGGGGTCCTGGGCGCGCCAGCCGTCGGCCTCGTCGAGCTGCTCCACCAGGACCGCGTGACCGCTGTCCAGCGCCATCGCCATGGGGGTGGTCGGCACGATGCAGCGGATCAGGTCGCCCACCGGCTGGAACGGATGCTCGGCGGTGACGCCCGTCAGCGCCGTCCTGCGCATCTCGGTGAACGCGCCCGAGGGCTCCTCGCCGCGGAGCACCGGTTCGAGCAGCTCCACCGTGACGAAGTCGGCGAACCGCGGAACGGCGACCTCCGACAGCTCCTCCGCCGTCCGCACCACGTCCAGGGTGGTGCCGATCCGCACCCCCGCCTCGTACAGCAGCTGCAGCCGTCCCCTGGCCACCTCGGCCCGCCCCGAGACCGTGGCGAGCTCGGTCGAGTCGCGCAGCGTCATCACGGTGCCGGTGGGCCGCCCGCGATACGGGGCCGTGGGCCGTACGTTGACGGCGAGCAGCCGGTCGCCCGCCAGATGCACCTCGTCGTTGACGACCCGTCCGGAGGAGAGCAGCGCGGCGGTACGGGGATCGAGGCCCAGCTCGTTCACGTGCCGCTGCTCGGCGTCGGGAGCCAGGTCGAGCAGCCGGCGGGCCTCGTCGTTGGCGAGCAGCAGCCGCAGGTCCGCGTCGATGATGAGCACCCCCTCGCGCACGGCGTGCAGCACGGCCTCGTGGTGCTCGTTGATCCGGGTCATCTCGACCGGGCCCAGGCCGTGCGTCTGCCGCCGCAGCCGCCGGCTCACCAGCGCCGCGCCGCCCACCGCGAGCACCAGCGCTCCCGCGGCCGTACCGAGCAGCAGCGGCACCTGGTCCTCGACCACGTTGCCGACGTTCTCGACCTCGATACCGGTGCTGACCAGGCCGACGATGTCGCCGTCGTCCGTGCGGACCGGAACGATCGCCCGGACGGCGTCCGACGGCTCCCCGTGGAAGACCTCCGTGAACGACTCGCCCTCCCGGGCGCGCGTGAAGTCGCCCGTGGAGCGCTGTCCGATCAGCTCGGGCCGGGAGTCGGTGTAGCGGATCCCGTCCGGGGTCATCACGGCGAGGAAGTCGAGGCCCGAGGCCCGCCGGACGCTCTCGGCCCGCGCCTGGAGCAGGGCGGTCGGGTCGGGGGCGCGCAGGGAGTCCACCAGACCCGGAGCGTGCGCGAACGCCTCCGCCGCGGCGAGGGACCGGTTCCGGGCGTCACGCTCCGTGTCGTAGCGCGCCTGGAAGATCAGGGCCAGCGCACCCACGGTGACGAGAAGCACCACGATGACCGCCTGGAGGGCGAACACCTGCCCGGCGACGCTGCGCAGCCCCAGGCCCTTGGGCCGGTGGCCAAGCCGTCCGCTCATGGGGTGCTTCTCGGTGATTCGGCTGTCGTCGGAGCTGCTGGCGTCAGGGATTCTGCACTCACCCGTCCACTTCCTCGGTTCCTCGGCCCGCCGGCGGCGTCGGGAATCCGCTTCTTCCATGCTGCTCCAGTGTCGGCGGGATATCGAGGCGGGGCGAGTCGCGGGACCCGGACCGGGCCCGCCCAGCGGAAAGGTCCATGTCGTTTTCTCGCCAGCCCGCGCCCCTCGGGTCCCCGACCATGGAGACATGCACACCGACACCGAGCGTTGCGTGCGGGCCGTCCGTTCGAAGGACGCCCGCTTCGACGGCGTGTTCTTCACCGCGGTCCTCACCACCCGGATCTACTGCCGTCCCAGCTGTCCGGTCGTGCCGCCCAAGGCCGAGAACATGGTCTTCCACCCGAGCGCCGCCTCCTGCCAGCGCGCAGGGTTCCGCGCCTGCAAGCGCTGCCGCCCGGACACGAGCCCCGGCTCCCCCGAGTGGAACGTCCGCGCCGACGCCGTCGCCCGGGCGATGCGGCTGATCCAGGACGGGATCGTGGACCGCGAGGGCGTCCCGGGCCTCGCCGCCCGGCTCGGCTACTCCACCCGGCAGATCGAACGACAGCTCCTCGCCGAACTCGGCGCCGGGCCGCTCGCCCTGGCCCGCGCCCAGCGTGCCCAGACCGCGCGGCTGCTCATCGAGACGACGCCCATGCCGATGGCCGAGATCGCCTTCGCGGCGGGCTTCTCCTCGATCCGGACGTTCAACGACACCGTCCGCGAGGTGTTCGCGCTCGCCCCGGGGGAGCTGCGGGCCAGGGCCACACGGTCGCAGGCGGCCGCGCGGGCCCCGCGCACCCCGGGCGTGATCGCGCTCCGGCTGCCGTACCGCTCGCCCCTCGATCCCTCCAACCTCTTCGGCCACCTCGCCGCGACCGCCGTCCCCGGGGTGGAGGAGTGGCGGGACGGCGCCTACCGCCGGACCCTCACCCTCCCGCACGGACACGGCATCGTGTCCCTGGCCCCCCGGTCCGGCCACATCGCCTGCCGGCTCTCGCTCACCGACCCCCGCGACCTGACCCTCGCCATCAGCCGCTGCCGCTGGATGCTCGACCTCGACGCCGATCCGGTCGCCGTCGACGAGCAGCTGCGCACCGACCCGCTGCTCGCGCCGCTCGTGGAGCGGGCGCCCGGCCGGCGCGTGCCCAGGACCGTCGACGCGGCCGAGTTCGCCGTACGGGCCGTGCTGGGCCAGCAGGTCTCCACGGCCGCCGCCCGTACGCACGCCGCGCGGCTCGTCGCCGCGCACGGCGTGCCGGTGGAGGACCCCGAGGGCGGGCTCACCCATCTGTTCCCGACGCCCGAGGCGCTCGCCGGCCTGGACCCCGAGTCCCTCGCGCTGCCCCGCAGCCGCCGCACCACCCTCCTCACGCTCGTCGAGGCCCTCGCCGACGGCTCACTCGGCCTCGGCCCGGCCAGCGACTGGGACGAGGCACGTGCCCGGCTCCTGGCCCTGCCCGGTTTCGGCCCCTGGACGACGGAGGTCATCGCGATGCGGGCGCTCGGCGACCCCGACGCCTTCCTCCCCGGCGATCTCGGTGTCCGCCGCGCCGCCGAGGGCCTCGGCCTGCCCTCCACGCCCGACGCGCTGACCGCCCGCGCCGCCCGGTGGCGGCCCTGGCGCGCGTACGCCGTCCAGTACCTCTGGGCCACCGACAGCCACCCGATCAACCACCTCCCCGCATAAGGAAGTCGTCCCCTCATGACCGACGTCCGGCACACCGTCATCGACAGCCCGTACGACCCGCTGACCCTGGTCGCGGTCGACGGCGAGCTGAGCCGTATCCATATGACCGAGCAGCGCCACCGGCCCGCCGAGGAGACCTTCGGCGAGCCGGACCCGCGCCCCTTCGGCGAGGTGATCCGCCAGCTCGACGCCTACTTCACCGGTGAACTGACCGATTTCGACCTGCCGTTGAGACTGATCGGCACCCCGTTCCAGCTCCGGGTGTGGGAGCGGCTCCGCCTCATCCCGTACGGCGAGACGCGCACGTACGGCGAGTTGGCGGAGGCCCTCGGCAACCCCGGCGCCTCCCGCGCCGTCGGCCTCGCCAACGGCAGGAACCCGGTCAGCATCGTCGTACCGTGCCACCGCGTCGTCGGCGCGGGCGGCTCACTGACCGGATACGGCGGCGGACTCGGCCGCAAACGGCGGCTGCTCGCCTTCGAGTCGGGCGCGGAACCGGACGCGCTCTTCTAGCGGAGAGCCCGAGGGGAGAGCCCGAGGGGAAAGTCCGGGGGACAGCCGGGGGGCTACGGGCGGAGCCCTTCCAGGAGCGCGGGCAGGGAGGTGCCGATGGGCTCGCGCACCACCTCGTCGGCGAGCGCGTCGTACGGCGTGGGCTCGGCGTTCACGATGATCAGCCGAGCCCCGTGCTCGGCGGCCACACCGGCGAGCGAGGCGGCCGGCTGGACCTTCAGGCTCGTCCCGGCCGCGATGAAGACCTCCGCCGCCTTGGCGATCGACATCGCCTCGCCCAGCACCTGCGGATCGAGCCGCTGCCCGAACATGACGGTCGCCGACTTCAGGATGCCGCCGCACACCCGGCACGGCGGATCCTCCTCACCCGCCTCCACACGCGCCAGTGCCTCGCCCATGGCCGAGCGGTCGTGGCAGGCGGTGCACACCACCGACCGCGCGGTGCCGTGGAGTTCGACGACCTTGCGGTCCGGCATCCCGGCGAGCTGATGGAGCCCGTCCACGTTCTGCGTGAGCACGCGCACGGCGACCCCCGGTGCCTTCTCCAGCTCCGCGACGGCCCGGTGGGCAGCGTTGGGCAGGGCCTTGAGCGCGGGGCTGGTCCGCCGCATCTGCCAGGCCCGGCGGCGGATCTCGGGGTCGCCCATGTAGAAGTCGTACGTCACGAGCTTCTCGGCCTCGGGGTCCCGCCGCCAGAGGCCCTGCGGGCCGCGGTAGTCCGGAATCCCGGAGTCGGTGGACACCCCGGCCCCGGTGAGAATCGCCACGAGAGTCATACGACGAGCGTAGGCAGCCCGGGCAACCCGCCGCGAGCCGATTTCGCCGGCTGCTAGGTTCCCGCCATGGCCAAGGTGAACATCGGACTCGACGCCGAACTCGTCGTGGAAGTCATGGTCCTCGCGGGCGTCAACAACCCGCAGGACGCGGTCGAGGCCGTCGTCCGCGACTACATCGCCCGCGGGCACCGCACGGAGGCGCGGGTGGCCACGCGCGATGCCGAGGCCCCGCCCCGCGGCGGCAACCCGCTCACGACCGAACCCCCGCAGGGCTGACGCGATGCACACACCTCCACGTACCCCCCGACGTGCCGCCCGGGTCGCCGTCCTGGACCCCGACGGCGCCGTCTTCCTCTTCCGCTACGACAACGAGGAGGTCGGCGTGCACTGGGCCATGCCCGGCGGCGGCCTCGAACCCGGGGAGAGCCCACGCGACGGAGCCGTACGCGAGCTCCGGGAGGAGACCGGCTGGGAGGGGATCGAACCCGGCGAGCTGCTCTGCACCTGGGAGCACGACTTCACCCGCGCCGGCGTCCCCGTGCGCCAGCACGAACACATCTACGTGGCGTACGGGCCGCGCCGCGACCTCGCCGGCGACCTCGCGGCCGCGCACGCGGAGGACCGCATCCAGCTCGGGCGCTGGTGGAGCCCCGAGGAGCTGGCCGCGGCCGAAGAAGCGCTCTGGCCGCCGGACCTGGCCGACCGGCTCGCCCGGTTCGGAGCGGCGGGCGGAGCCGGTGACGGCGGCAGCGACGGTGGCCTCGGTGACGGCGGCCGCGGCGGCGGGGGAGCGGTCTGAGAGGCCGGGCTCACCGGCCGGCGGGGTGTCCGTTCTCCAGCTCGGCCGGGCCACGGCCGGAGCCGAGGGCGTCGAGGGCCGCAAGGACGCGCAGCCCCAGAGTGCCCAGGAGATGACCGGTCACCTCCGCGGGTTCGATCAGCTTCCAGGAGAGAAGCTCCTCCTCCTGGAGGCGGATCGCCGCGAGCCGCTCCTCGGAGAGCACCCCGCCGTCGTACACGTAGGCGACGATCGGCGGCCGCCCCACGCCGTGCACCCAGTCGACCGCGAGCAGCGCCCCCGGCTCCAGGTCGAGACCGATCTCCTCCCCCGTCTCCCGGCGCGCCGCCTGACGGGGTGTCTCGCCCTCGTCGGACTCGATCGTGCCGCCGGGAAGCACCCATCCCTCGCGGTAGTTCGGCTCGACGATCAGGACGCGGCCCGCCGCGTCCCGGAAGAGCACGGCGGCACCGGCGAGGACGCGCGGGAGGCCGGCGATGTACGTGGCGTAGTCGGTCGTCGTCATTCCGTCAGCGTAGCCAGCTTGAGCGTCCGCTCGGCCAACTCGCTGATCCGCACCCCGTCGAAGCCGAACACCGCGCTGTGCACCCGGTCCCGCAGCGGCTCCGACCACTGCGGCGGGATCGCCGCCGCCCCGCACAGCACCCCGGCCACCGAGCCCGCCGTGGCCCCGTTCGAGTCCGTGTCCAGGCCGCCGCGGACGGTCAGCGCGATCGTGGTGGTGAAGTCCCCGCCGCCGTACAGCAGTCCGGCCGTGAGGACCGCCGCGTTGGGGATCGTGTGGATCCAGCCGAGCCCGCTCGTCCGCTCCGCGAGCTCGGCGAGGGCGGCGGACCACTCCAGGCCCGACTCGTGGAGCGCGATCGTGTGCCGCACCGTGCGCGCGAGGCGGCTGCTCGCCGGGATCCGCTCCAGCGCCGTCTCCAGCGCGGCGCGTACGTCCGGCGCCGTGAAGGCGGCGGCGATCAGCGCGGCCGCCCACATCGCGCCGTACACGCCGTTCCCCGTGTGCGACAGCACCGCGTCACGGCGAGCCAGAGAGGCGGCGCGGCGCGGGTCGCCGGGGGAGGTCCAGCCGTAGACGTCCGCCCGGATCAGCGCGCCGATCCACTCCTGGTAAGGGTTGTCGTAGGTCGCGGTGAGCGGCGGCCTCAGACCGTTGGCGAGATTGCGGTACGCGGTCCGCTCGGCCGTGAAGGTCTGCAGGTACGGCAGCCGCAGCAGCCAGAGCTCGCCCAGCTGCTCGGTGGTGAACGCGAAACCGTGCGTCTCCAGGAGGTGCAGGCCCAGGACGGAGTAGTCGACGTCGTCGTCCCGGCAGCTTCCGTCGATCCGCCCGCGCACGCACCCGGGCCACTCGGGCCGCAGGTCGAACCCCGCGACGTCGGCGGGCGGCAGGGGGAGGTAGTCGGTGAGCGGGAGCGCGTCCGTCAGCCGCAGATACCGGTCGATGTGCTCGGGCGTCCAGTGGTCGCCCCGCTCGACGGGCTTGCCGAGCATGTTCCCGGCGATCCGTCCTGTCCAGCCGCCGAGGATGCGGTCGGCGAGTTCGCCGTGCGTGAGCGCCATACGTCCGGTGTACCGAATCCCCGGTCCCGACGCGCGCCGACGCGTCCGTGCGCTGATATCGACCCACTATGGTCCGGAATATCGCCTTATCAGGGGGTGGCATGGCGTCGGGGGGTCCGGATAGGGTCGGCTCGGCGCGACTGCACGTTCGAAAGCAAGGGATGCAAGGGTGACGGACGGAGCAGTAACTGAGGTCGCACGCGTACTCGTCGCGGCCGACAAGTTCAAGGGCTCGCTCACGGCCGTACAGGTCGCGGAGCGGGTCACAGCAGGTCTGCGACGGGTCGTCCCGGAGCTGGAAGTGGAGACCCTGCCGGTTGCGGACGGCGGCGACGGTACGGTCGCGGCCGCGGTGGCGGCCGGGTTCGAACGCCGTGAGGTACGGGTGGCCGGGCCCCTCGGCGAGCCGGTGACGGCGGCGTTCGCGCTGCGCGGGACCACGGCCGTCGTGGAGATGGCGGAGGCCTCCGGCCTCCAGCTCCTGCCGGCGGGTGTGTTCGCGCCGCTGACCTCGACGACGTACGGCTCGGGCGAGCTGCTGCGCGCCGCCCTGGACGCCGGCGCCACGACGATCGTCTTCGGCGTCGGCGGCAGCGCGACGACGGACGGCGGCGCGGGGATGCTGGCCGCGCTCGGCGCGGTCTTCCTGGACGGCGCGGGCGAGCCGGTCGGACCCGGCGGAGCGGCGCTGGCCGATCTCGCCTCCGCAGACCTCTCCGGCCTCGACCCGCGGTTCGCCTCGGTCGAGCTGATCCTCGCCAGCGACGTCGACAACCCGCTCACCGGGCCGAAGGGCGCGCCCGCGGTCTACGGCCCGCAGAAGGGTGCGACGCCGGAGGACGTACAGACGCTGGACTCGGCCCTCGCGCACTTCGTGACCGTCCTGGAGAAGGCGATCGGCCCCAAGGCGTCGGAGTGCGCGGTCGCGCCCGGCGCGGGCGGTGCGGGCGGCATCGGGTACGGGGCGCTCGTCGGCCTGGACGCGAGCTTCCGCCCCGGCATCGAGCTGATGCTCGACGTCCTGGGCTTCGCCCCCGCCCTGGAGCGGGCCACGCTCGTCATCACGGGTGAGGGCTCGCTCGACGAGCAGACCCTGCACGGCAAGGCCCCGGCGGGCGTCGCGGCGGCGGCGCGTGCGGCGGGCAAGGAGGTCGTCGCGGTCTGCGGCCGCCTGGCCCTCCCGCCCGAGGCCCTGGGCAAGGCGGGCATCCGTCGCGCCTACCCCCTGACCGCCCTGGAACCCGAGCCGGCCAAGTCCATCGCCAACGCGGGCCCGCTCCTGGAACAGGTGGCCTCCAACATCGCCCGGGACTTCCTGGCGTAGCCGGCGGGACCGCCGCGACGCGGGGGTGTGGGGGCCCGGCCCCCACACCCACCCCCGCCTCACGCCGTCGGCGTCACGCCGTCGGCGTCAGGCGGAACGCGTCCAGGGCCAGGGTCATCTCCGTCAGGTCCCGGGGGCGGGACAGGGACCGCGACGTGAGTTGTTCCAGGCGTCGCAGACGGTTGAAGACCGTGTTGCGGTGGCAGTACAGGCGCGAGGCCGCCCGCCCCGCCGAGCCCTCGCAGTCGAGCCAGACGTCCAGCGTCTCCAGCAGGACCGCCCGGTCCGCCGGATCCAGTTCCAGCAGGCCGCCCAGGACGTCCGCCACCAGCAGGCCCGCCAGTTCCGGCTGTCCGACCACCAGCGCCCCCGCCATCCGGCGGTCCAGACGGACGATCTGCCGGGAGTCCGGCGGGCTCGTCCGCAGCGCCAGTTCCGCGAGCCGCCGCGCCCGGCCGAGCTCCGCGAGCCCCGTCACCACCGGGCTGATCCCGCCCGGCCCCGGGCAGCGCCCCTGAAGCAGCTCCGACAGCGCGTCCAGACCCGTGCCCTCCGCCAGCGACACCACCCCGATCTCGCAGTCCGCGCCCATCCGCCACAGGAACCGCACCCCGGCCCCCTGCACCCGCCGGTGGAAGGGCTCCGGCACCTCCCGGCGGTCGTGCCGCAGCACCACCACCGCGTACCGCCCGTGCTCCGGCAGATCGAGCCCCGCCGCCGCCTGCGAGGTCACCTCGGGCGAGCGCTGCCCCTGGAGCAGCGCGTCGAGCAGCGCCTGCAGCTGCTCGTCCGTACGGCGCCGCAGCTCCAGCTCCGTCCCGCGGTACGCCTCCGACGCCGTGTCCGCCTGCGCGTCCACCGCCGACCAGACGATCGTCGCCGACTGCGTCAGCGCCGCGAGCCGCGGCGGGAACGCCGAGGCCTCCTCGATCAGCGCGTCCCACACCAGATGCCCGGCGTGCCGGTACGCGTGGACCACCAGCTCCAGCGGCATCCCCTGCTCGGCCCGCCGCCGCCCCATCCCGTCCGCGTGCTCCAGATCCCGCCGGGGCGAGTCCCGGGGCGCCGAGATCATCTCGATCCCGATCCGCATCGCCTCATGGGCCTCCTGCCAGTGCTGGTCGTACGGCACGATCCGGCCGTACGCCGGCTCGTACTCGTGCAGGTCCCTCAGATGCTCGTCCACCAGCTCCGGCAGCCGCTCCAGAAGTGCCGTGCACGCCTCGGCAAGCAGCTTCCAGTCGTCACCGGTCCGTGGTCTGCGCCGTCCCATGCCCGGAGGATGCCACCCCCGGCCCCCTCCCGACAGGCCCCTGACACGCGGTGTTGTGCGCGTGCACAACCCACCACGGCGCCCGCTGGTCACCGGCAGCGTTTCGGCCGCCGCACGTGGACGGGCGGCCGTCGCGGTGCTGGGGTGAGCGCCACTGAACGGGCCACGGAAGGGGAACCATGGGAGGGACCGCACTCGCCCTCGAGGTCGCGGACCTGTCGGCGGGGTACGGGCCGGTACGCGCTCTGAGGCAGGTGTCGCTCACCGTGCCGGAGGGCGACGTCGTCACCGTCCTCGGCGGCAACGGAGCGGGCAAGTCCACACTGCTGCGGGCCGTCTCGCGCACACTGTCGTTCCACGGCGGGGCCGTCACCTCCGGCACCGTGAACTACGGCGGCCGCCCCATCGGCGGGCTCCCGCCCGACCGGGTCGTCGCCGCCGGTGTCTCCCAGGTACCGGAAGGCCGGCAGGTCTTCGCCCGGATGACGGTCGAGGACAACCTGCGGGCGGGAGCGCTCGGCGCACGGGGCGACCGCGCCGCCAAGACGGCGGCCCTGAAACGCGTCCACGAGCTCTTCCCCGTCCTCGCCGACCGCGCCCACCAGCACGCCGGGCTCCTCTCGGGCGGCGAACAGCAGATGCTCGCCGTCGGCCGCGCCCTCATGGCCTCGCCGAAGCTGCTGCTCCTGGACGAGCCGTCCCTCGGCCTCGCCCCGCTCATGGCCGCCCGGATCGCCGACACGATCCGCGAGATCAACGCACAGGGCACGTCCGTCCTCCTCGTCGAGCAGAACGCGGCGCTCGCGCTGCGGCTCGCCTCCCGGGCGTACGTCCTGGAGGTCGGCGAGGTCACCCTCTCGGGTCCGGCGGCCGAACTGGCCGCCTCCGACGAGGTGCGCCGCCGCTACCTGGGCGTCGTCGACGAGGACGCCGCGGCCGACGCGGCGACCGCCACCACCGCCCACCCCGTCCTCTCCCGCTGGGAGGGCGGCCGATGACCACGACATCCGTCCGGACCACGGCCCGGTGTGCACCGGGACGACCGACGCCCGCGAGCGCCGCCCGCACGGCCGCCCGCCGTGCACCGCGCGCCGCCGCGTCCCGCCCGGTGCAGTCCCGCAGGGAGGCACGATGAGCCAGACCCCGCCTCCCGGCGAGGCGACCGCCCCGGCCCGCGCCGAGGCCGCCCGGACTCCCGCAGAGCCCGTACCCGCCCTCGACGTCCGCGACGTCACCGTCCGCTTCGCCGGGCTCACCGCCCTCGACGCCGTCTCCTTCACCGTCCGTCCCGGCACGGTCCACGCCGTCATCGGCCCCAACGGCGCCGGCAAGTCCACCTGCTTCAACGTCCTCTCCGGTGTCTACAAGGCGACCTCCGGCAGCGTCCGCTTCGGCGCACACGAGCTCACCGCCCTGCCCCCGCACAAGATCGCCGACCTCGGGGTCGCCCGCATCTTCCAGAACCTCGCGCTGCCGCCCCGCGCCACCGTCGAGGACAGCCTGATGCTCGGCCGCCACCGGCTGACGCGGACCGGCTTCCTCGCCGCCGGGCTCCGGCTGCCCGCCGCCGCCCGCGAGGACGCCCGGCACCGCGCCCGCGTCCGCGAGATCGCCGCCTTCGTCGGACTGGAGAAGCAGCTCGGCCAACCCGCGGGATCGCTTCCGTACGGGCAGCAGAAGCTGGCCGAACTCGCCCGCGCGCTCTGCATGGAGCCCAGGCTGCTCCTGCTCGACGAGCCCGTCGCCGGCATGACCGCCGACGAGCGGCGCCGTACCGCCGCCGTCATCGCCGGCGTCCGCGACAGCCTCGGGATCTCCATCGTCCTCGTCGAACACGACATGGGGGTGGTGATGCGGCTCGCCGACGCCGTCACCGTCCTCGACTTCGGCCGTCGGATCGCCGACGGCGCCCCCGGCGACGTACAGAACGACCCGGCGGTCGTCCGCGCCTATCTCGGAGAGGAGACCGCCGAGTGACCACCTTCGCCGAACTCCTGCTCAACGGAGTCTCGTTGGGCTCGATCTACGCCCTCATCGCCCTCGGCTTCGTGGTGATCTTCCGCGCCACCGAGGTCGTCAACTTCGCCCACGCCTCTCTGCTGCTCGCGGGCGGCTACTTCACGGCCGTCCTCCATGACGACATCGGCTTCTGGCCGGCCCTGCTCGTCGGCATCGGCGGCGCGGCCCTGGTCGGCGCGGCCGTCGAGTTCCTCGTCATGCGCCGCTACCGCGGCTCCGACCACAGCGTCCTCGCCATCGTGACCATCGGCGTCGACATCCTGCTCGCCACCGAGCTGACCCGCCGCATCGGCACGGACATCCTCGCGCTCGGCGACCCCTGGGGCGACGCCGTCGTCACCTTCGGACCGGTCACCCTGGCGCAGACCCGGATCGCGGCCTTCCTCGCCGCGGCGCTGCTCATCACCGCGTTCCTGCTCGCCTTCCGCCACACCTCCTGGGGCGTCGCCATGCGCGCCGCCGCCGAGAACCAGGAGACCGCCGCCCTGATGGGCATCCGCCTCGGCCGGGTCTCCCTCGGCGCCTGGGCGGTGGCCGGCGGACTCGCCGCCGTCGCCGCGCTCTTCCTCACCGTCTTCCCGACACCCGGCCTGGAGCGCAGTACCTCGTTCGCCGCGATGAAGGCCTTCCCCGCCGCCATCCTCGGCGGCCTCGACTCCACCACCGGCGCGCTCGTCGGCGGCCTCCTGGTCGGCATCACCGAGTCCCTCGCCACCGGTTACCAGGGCGATCTGACCTTCCTCGGCCGGGGCATCGGCGACCTCGCCCCGTACCTGGTGATGGTCGCGGTGCTGCTGATCCGTCCGGCCGGACTCTTCGGCACGAAGGAGCTGGCCCGTGTCTGACGCGCTTCCCCGCCGTGGCGTCGCCACGCTCGCCCGCCCCCGGGTGTACGGATGGGCCGTCGCCGGTCTCGTCCTCGCGGCCTTCCCCTTCTATCTGGAGCGCTTCTGGCTCCAGGCCGGGCTCTTCGCCATGGCCGCCGCGATCGGCGCCATCGGCATCAACCTGCTGACCGGCGCCACCGGCCAGCTCTCCATGGGTCACGCCTTCTTCCTCGCCGTGGGCGCGTACGGCTACTGCGCCTTCGCCGGCGACGGGACGGACGGGCTCACCGGAGCGGGCCTGCCGGGCTGGCTCGCCGCCGTCCTCGCCGTCGTCCTCGCGGGCCTTGCCGGCGGGGTGTTCAGCCCCATCGCGGGCCGGCTCAGGGGCGCGTACCTCGGTATCGCCACCCTCGCGCTGATCTTCATCGGCCAGCACGTCCTGTTCAACGCGCACGACCTCACCGGCGGTTTCAACGGCCGGGCGGTCCCCCCGCTCAGTCTCTTCGGCCTCACCTTTGACGACAGCGAACTCCTCGTCGCCCAGGTGCCGTTCGGCTCCGCGGAGAAGCTCTGGTACCTCGGCCTCGTCCTTCTCCTCGCCGGCGCGCTCTTCGCCCGGGGAGTCCTCCGCGGCCGGCCCGGCCGTGCCATGAACGCCATCCGGGACCACCGGATCGCCGCAGGGGTCATGGGCATCCCCGTGGCCCGCTACCGCGCCGCCGTCTTCGTCCTGTCGTCCATGTACGCGGGCCTGGCCGGCGTCCTGCTCGCGCTGGTCTTCCAGCGGACCGTGCCGGAGTACTTCGGCATGCTGCTCTCCCTCGAATACCTGGCCATGATCGTCATCGGCGGTCTCGGCTCGGTCGCCGGCGCGGTGGTCGGAGGCGTCTTCGTCTCCCTGCTGCCGCAGCTCCTCAACCGGTACAGCGACGCGCTGCCCCTGGTCTCCGCCCCCGGGACGGGCGGGATCGCACCGGGGGAGGCCGCCCGCTACCTCTACGGCGCCGCCGTCGTCGCGGTGGTGCTCTTCCTGCCCGGAGGCCTGGTCCGGCCGGGCTTCCGCAGACCCGCCCGCACAACCGCCCGCACCACCGAGCGAACCGCCCAACCCTCGCACTCCTCTGGGGAGGAACGATGATCCACCGACGACAGGCGACCAGAACCATGGCCGTCGCGCTCGCCACCCTCGTCGCACTGACCGCCGCCGGCTGCAGCTCCAAGGCCAAGAGCGGCGACGAGAAGGGCACCGGCGCGGGCGGGGTGAAGGCCGGCAAGGGCGTCACCGACAAGACCATCGCGGTCGGCGCGCTCACGGACATGACGGGCGTGTACGCCACGCTCGGCAAGAGCGTGACGCAGGCACAGCAGCTCTACGTGAAGCAGGTCAACGCGGCCGGCGGGATCTGCGGACGGAAGCTGGAGCTGACGGTCCGCGACCACGGCTACGACCCGCAGAAGGCGCTCTCCGCCTACACCGAGCTGGAGCCGAAGGTCGCCGGCTACATGCAGTTCATCGGCTCCCCGTTCGTCGCCGCCGTCAAGCAGCGCGTCGACGGCCAGGACAAGGGGCTGGTGCTGCCGCAGGCCTGGTCGGCCTCGCTGCTGGGTTCCCCGTACATCCGCGTCCTCGGTTCCACGTACGACGTCGAGACGATCAACGCCGTCGACTTCCTGGTGAAGGAGAAGGGTCTGAAGTCCGGAGACAAGCTCGGCCACGTCTACTTCGAGGGCGACTACGGCGAGAACGCGCTGGCGGGCTCGAAGTACGCGGCCGGGAAGGCGGGCCTGACGGTCGTCGAGCAGAAGATCAAGCCCACCGACAACGACATGTCGGCCCAGGTCGCGGCCCTCAAGCAGGCAGGGGTCAAGGGCATCGTCATCAGCGCCGGCCCGCGCCAGGCCGCCTCCCTCGTCGGCGTCGCGGCGGCGACCAAGCTCCTCGTGCCGGTCATCGGCAACAACTCGGCCTTCGCGCCGCAGCTCCTCGGCACCCAGGCGGGCCCCGCGCTGGAGAAGATGTACTGGTTCGCCTCCCCGAGCCTGCCGATCGGCGCGGACACCCCGGCGGCCAAGAAGCTCGTCGCCGACTACCAGGCCGCGTACCCGGGCGACAGCCTCGACAACGGAATCGTCGCGGGCTGGACGGCGGCGAGCGTCTTCGGCGAGGCCCTGAAGAAGGCGTGCGACGCCAAGGACCTCAGCCGGGAGGGCATCGACAAGGCGCTGCTGACCCTGAACGCCTACGACGCCGGATTCGGCATGCACGACTTCAGTGACCCGAAGGCCCCGTCCTCGCGCGAGTCCGTCATCCTCCAGCCGGACAAGTCGGTCCCGGGCGGCATGCGCACGGTCCGCGAGCCCTTCGTCTCCGACGCGGCGAAGGGGTTCACCCCGAAGGCGGGCTGAGCCGCGAGTACGCCGACGCCCCGCCGCGCATCCCGCGCGGCGGGGCGTCGGCGTGTGCGGCTCACCGCGCGCCGGCGGGCAGCGCGGGCCGCCGTGTCACCTCGGGGAAACACCGGCGTGTGAGGCTCGGCCCATGAGCACACCCGTCACCCCGCCGCCCGCCACCGGCGCACCCGTCACCGCCGCGCCCGCGCCCACCCGGTCCGCGCCCACCGCGCCCGCCCCCTCGGTCGCGCGCCTTGACGCGTCCACGATCCGCGCCCAGGCCTCCGACGGTCTTGCCGCCCTCCTCGTCGACGCCGTGGCCGGCGGGGCCTCCCTTGGCTTCCTCGCGCCCCTGGACCCGGCCGAGGCGGCCTCCTGGTGGCAGACGGTCGCCGAGGAGGCCGAGCGGGGCGTACGGGACGTCTGGGCGGTCCAGGGGCCCGCGGGCGAGGTCCTCGGCGCGGTGACGCTCGTACGGACCGAGAAACCGAACGGCCGCCACCGGGGCGAGGTCGCCCGGCTGATCGTCCACCGGGAGGCCCGGGGCCGGGGTCTGGGCGGCCGCCTGCTGGCCGCCGCGGAGGCCCACGCGGCCCGGGAGGGCCTCACGCTCCTCATCCTGGACACCGAGACCGACAGCCCCGCCGAGGGGCTCTACCGCAAGGCGGGCTGGACCGCGGCCGGAACGATCCCGGACTTCGCCGCGGACCCGGCGGGGACCCTCCGTCCCACCACGCTCTACTACAAGCGCCTGCCCTGATCCGGATACGACGAAGGGCCCGGTTGCTTCCCGCACCCGGGCCCTTCGTCGTCGTACACGTACCGCTTACGGCAGCTGAGCCGCCTCCGCCTGCCGCGCCTCCCGGTTCTCACGCCGGTTGTCGCGGAAGGTGTTCACCCGCCGGGCCGTCGCGAAGAGCGGGATCACGGCGCCCAGCACCACCTGCAGCGCGCAGCCGGTCTGGAGCAGCAGCTGCCCGCCGGGCGCGTCGAACGCCCAGGCCGCCAGCATGCCCATCGCACCCACGATCCAGCTGAGCATCGCCACCGCGAGGATGCCGCGCGGCTTGGGGTACTCGACCCGGCTCACCATCAGCCAGGCGACACCGATGATCGCCAGCAGCGTCGGGATGAACGGCAGCTCGAGCAGGACGATCGAGACCACCGTCAGCGCGCCGAAGGGGCTCGGCATGCCCTGGAACATGCCGTCCTTCATCGTCACGCACGAGAATCTCGCCAGCCGCAGCACCACCGCGAGCAGCACCACGATCGCGGCCACCGCCGAGACCTTCTGCTGCGCGCCCGGCGTGACCATGCCGTACACGAGTACGAAGTAGGCCGGGGCCAGACCGAAGCTGATCAGGTCCGAGAGGTTGTCGAGCTCGGCGCCCATCGGCGACGAGCGCAGCTTGCGCGCCACGATGCCGTCGAACAGGTCGAAGATCGCCGCGGCGAGCATCAGGATCACGGCGGTGGCGGCGCTGTTGCGCGCCATGCCGGTCTCCGTGCTGCCCGTGAGGTGCGGGATGAGGATGCCGGTGGTGGTGAAGTACACCGCCATGAATCCACACGTCGCGTTACCGAGCGTGAGGGCGTCCGCTATGGACAGCCTCAGCGACAGCGGCATCTCCTCGGCGTCCTCGGCCTCCTCCGCGTCGCTGTCGGCGACCCACTCGGCGGCCCGGGTGTCGGGATCAATCACGGTCAATGCGAGTCACCCCCGCGGTCGTGGTCTGACCGACCTCGACGGCGACGTCGACACCCTCCGGAAGGTAGATGTCGACGCGCGACCCGAAGCGGATCAGACCGATGCGCTCGCCCTGCTCGACCTTCGTCCCCTGGGGGATGTAGGGCACGATGCGCCGGGCCACGGCACCGGCGATCTGCACCATCTCGATGTCACCGAGCTCGGTGTCGAAGTGCCAGACAACGCGCTCGTTGTTCTCGCTCTCCTTGTTGAACGCCGGCACGAACCCACCGGGCACGTGCTCCACGGACGTCACCGTGCCGGCCAGCGGCGCGCGGTTGACGTGGACGTTCAGCGGGCTCATGAAGATGGCGACCCGGGTGCGTCCGTCCTTCCACGGCATGATGCTCTGCACCACACCGTCGGCGGGGGAGATGACCCGGCCCTGAGCGATCTCGCGCTCGGGGTCGCGGAAGAACCACAGCATGCCCGCCGCCAGGGCGGTGGTGGGCACGGCGATGGCCGCGGCACGCCGGGACCTGCGCGCACGCACGAGGCTCAGCGCCGCGGTGGCGACGGTCGGCAGAAGCCACGGCGATGCTCCGCGTGCGATGCGTACGCCGGCGAGGCTGTCGCGAGGTGCAGAGGTTTGGCTGTGGGGCATGGATGACCTTCGTAGCGGATGATGCCGCACTGGCAACGGGGGACGGCGGCTTTCCTTCGATGCTATCGGTTGGGAGCCGCAACTGGGTAAGCCAGAAGCCGAGTCGGTCGGCCGGAAACCCTCAGACGATGCTGACAGGGTGTGATCTTCTTCGCGGCCGAACCGACTCAAAAGCGACAATCAACCCTGGAACCGGTACTCCTCGAGCAGTCGGCGACCAATGATCATTTTCTGGATCTCGGCGGTACCTTCACCGATGAGCAGCATCGGAGCCTCACGGTAGAGACGCTCGATCTCGTACTCCTTCGAGAACCCGTATCCACCGTGGATACGGAAAGCGTCCTCGACGACTTCCTTGCAGTATTCGGAGGCGAGGTACTTCGCCATCCCTGCTTCGAGGTCGTTTCGTTCCCCGGAGTCCTTTTTGCGTGCTGCGTTCACCATCATGGCATGAGCGGCCTCGACCTTGGTAGCCATCTCGGCCAGCTTGAACTGAATCGCTTGGTGCTGGGCGATCGCCTTGCCGAAAGTGTGACGTTGCTGGGCATACGAGACACCCAGTTCGAAAGCACGCTGCGCGACGCCGCAGCCACGGGCCGCGACATTCACGCGGCCGACCTCCACGCCGTCCATCATTTGGTAAAACCCTCGGCCGGTGACCCCGCCGAGGACCCGATTGGCCGGAATGCGCAGTCCGTCCATGATGAGTTCGGTCGTGTCGACGCCCTTGTAACCCATCTTGTCGATCTTCCCGGGAATCGTGAGGCCGGGGCGGACCTCTCCGAAACCGGGCTCCTTCTCGACGAGGAAGGTCGTCATCGACTTGTGGGGCGCGGTGCCCTCCGGGTGTCCTTCGTCACTTCGGACGAGAACGGCGACCAGCGTTGACGTTCCGCCGTTCGTCAGCCACATCTTCTGGCCGTTCAGGACGTACTCGTCGCCGTCCTTGACCGCCTTCGACGTGATGGCCGACACATCCGAGCCGAGGCCCGGCTCCGACATCGAGAACGCGCCACGCGTCTCGCCGGCCGCCATCCGCGGGAGGAAGTAGTCCTTCTGCTCCTGCGTGCCGTGCTGCTTGAGCATGTACGCCACGATGAAGTGGGTGTTGATGATGCCGGAGACCGACATCCAGCCGCGGGCGATCTCCTCCACGCACAGCGCGTACGTGAGCAGCGACTCACCCAGACCCCCGTACTCCTCGGGGATCATCAGACCGAAGAGGCCGAGCTCCTTGAGCCCGTCGACGATCTGCTGCGGGTACTCGTCGCGGTGCTCGAGCTCGGTCGCGACCGGGATGATCTCCTTGTCGACGAACTCCCGGACGGTCTTGAGGATCTCCTGCTGGACATCCGTGAGCCCGGCGGTCTGGGCGAGTCGGGCCATGGCTACTTCTCCGTCTTCTTCGCGGGCTCGATGAGCTCGGGGCGGCCGGGCTGCTCGCCGCCGCGCTCCTTGATGTACGTCTCGGTGGGGACCATCACCTTGCGGCGGAAGACACACACCAGGGTGCCGTCCTGCTTGTAGCCCTTGGTCTCGACGTAGACGATGCCGCGGTCGTTCTTCGACTTCGACGGCGTCTTGTCGAGGACCGTGGTCTCGCCGTAGATGGTGTCGCCGTGGAAGGTCGGGGCCACGTGGCGCAGCGACTCGATCTCCAGGTTGGCGATCGCCTTGCCCGAGACGTCCGGGACGGACATGCCGAGCAGCAGGGAGTAGATGTAGTTGCCGACGACGACGTTCTTGCCGAAGTCCGTCGTGTTCTCGGCGTAGTTCACATCCATGTGCAGCGGATGGTGGTTCATCGTCAGCAGGCAGAAGAGGTGGTCGTCGTACTCGGTGACCGTCTTTCCGGGCCAGTGCTTGTACACGGCGCCGACTTCGAACTCTTCGTAGGTGCGGCCGAACTGCATCGGACTCAGGCCTCCGGGATCTCGAACTTGGTGGTGCGCTCCATGCCGGCGGCGCGGCCCTTGCCGGAGATGACCAGCGCCATCTTGCGGGAGGCCTCGTCGATCATCTCGTCGCCGAGCATGGCCGAGCCCTTCTTCCCGCCGGCCTCGGAGGTGTAGTAGTCGTACGCGTCCAGGATCAGCTCTGCGTGGTCGAAGTCCTCCTGCGACGGGGAGAAGATCTCGTTCGCGGCGGCGACCTGGTCCGGGTGGAGCACCCACTTGCCGTCGAAGCCGAGCGCGGCGGCGCGACGGGCGACCGCCTGGTAGCCCTCGGGGTTGCGGATCTGCAGGTAGGGACCGTCGATCGCCTGGAGGTTGTTGGCGCGGGCGGCCATCAGGATCTTCATCAGGATGTAGTGGTAGGCGTCGGCGTCGTAGCCCGGCGGCTGCTCGCCGACGACCAGGGACTTCATGTTGATGGAGGCCATGAAGTCGGCCGGCCCGAAGATGATGGTCTCGACGCGCTGCGAGGCCGTGGCGATCGCGTTGACGTTGTTGAGGCCCTGGGCGTTCTCGATCTGCGCCTCGATGCCGATCTTGCCGACCTCGAAGCCCATGGTCTTCTCGATCTGCGTCAGCAGCAGGTCGAGCGCCACGATCTGCTGGGCGTCCTGGACCTTCGGCAGCATGATGCAGTCGAGGTTCTGGCCGGCGCCCTCGACGACGGTGACGACGTCACGGTACGTCCAGTGGGTCGTCCAGTCGTTGACGCGCACGACACGGGTCTTGCCGGTCCAGTCGCCCTCGTTGAGGAACTTGACGATGGTGTGGCGGGCCTCGGGCTTGGCCAGCGGCGCGCAGGCGTCCTCCAGGTCGAGGAAGACCTGGTCGGCGGCGAGCCCCTGGGCCTTCTCCAGGAAGCGCGGGTTGGAGCCGGGGACCGCCAGACACGAGCGACGCGGGCGGAGTCGGTTCACGGGGCTGGTCATGCGGGGACCTCCAGGGGGTCGAGCTTGTTCGCTTTCCGGATCTCGTCGACGATACGGCCGATGATCTCCGTGATACCGAAGTCCTTCGGTGTGAAGACGGCGGCCACACCCGCGCGCTTCAGTTCTGCGCCGTCGGCGTTCGGGATGATCCCGCCGACGATGACCGGCACGTCGGTCGCCCCTGCCTCACGGAGGCGGTCGAGGACGTCCGGGACCAGCTCGGCGTGCGAGCCGGAGAGGATCGACAGACCCACGCAGTGCACGTCCTCCGCGAGGGCCGCGTTGACGATCTGCTCGGGCGTCAGCCGGATCCCCTGGTAGACCACCTCGAAACCGGCGTCACGCGCGCGCACGGCGATCTGCTCGGCCCCGTTGGAGTGGCCGTCCAGGCCCGGCTTGCCGACCAGGAGCCGCAGCCGCCCGGAGCCCAGCTCCGTGGCCGTCCGCGCCACCTTCTCCCGTACGAGAGCCAGCGGGGTGCCCGCCTCGGCCGTCACCGCCACGGGAGCCGACGACACGCCGGTGGGGGCGCGGAACTCACCGAAGACGTCCCGCAGCGCCCAGGACCACTCTCCCGTCGTGACACCCGCGCGGGCGCACTCCAGGGTGGCGGCGAAGAGGTTGCCGTCGCCGGCCGCCGTGGCCTTGAGGGCCGCGAGCGACTCCTGGGCCCGGTTCTCGTCACGGTTGTCGCGCCACTCGTGGAGCTTCGCGACGACCTTGGCCTCGTTCGCCGGGTCGACGGTCATGATCGCCGTGTCGAGGTCCGAGGTGAGCGGGTTCTCCTCGGTCGACTGGAAGATGTTCACACCGACGATCTTCTCGTCGCCGGCCTCGATCCGGGCGCGCCGCTCGGCGTGCGAGGAGACGAGCTGCGACTTGAGGTAGCCGGACTCGACGGCGGCCATCGCGCCGCCCATCTCCTGGATCCGGTCGATCTCGGCCAGGCACTCCTCGACGAGCGAGTCGACCTTGGCCTCGATCACATGCGACCCGGCGAAGATGTCCTCGTACTCCAGCAGGTCGGACTCGTGGGCGAGCACCTGCTGGATACGGAGCGACCACTGCTGGTCCCAGGGCCGGGGCAGGCCGAGCGCCTCGTTCCAGGCGGGCAGCTGGACGGCGCGCGCGCGGGCGTCCTTGGAGAGCGTGACGGCCAGCATCTCCAGGACGATCCGCTGGACGTTGTTCTCCGGCTGCGCCTCGGTCAGGCCGAGCGAGTTGACCTGGACGCCGTAGCGGAACCGGCGCTGCTTGTCGTTCTCGATGCCGTACCGCTCACGCGTGACCTTGTCCCAGATGCGGCCGAAGGCGCGCATCTTGCACATCTCCTCGATGAAGCGGACGCCCGCGTTCACGAAGAACGAGATGCGGGCGACGACTTCGCCGAAGCGGTCCGCGGGGACCTGGCCGGAGTCCCGGACCGCGTCGAGCACCGCGATCGCGGTGGACATCGCGTACGAGATCTCCTGGACCGGAGTGGCCCCCGCCTCCTGCAGGTGGTAGCTGCAGATGTTGATCGGGTTCCACTTCGGGATGTTGTTCACCGTGTAGGTGATCATGTCCGTCGTGAGGCGCAGCGACGGGCCGGGCGGGAAGACGTGCGTCCCGCGCGACAGGTACTCCTTCACGATGTCGTTCTGGGTGGTGCCCTGGAGCCGGGTGACGTCCGCGCCCTGCTCCTCGGCGACCACCTGGTAGAGCGCCAGCAGCCACATCGCCGTGGCGTTGATGGTCATCGAGGTGTTCATCTGCTCCAGGGGGATGTCCTGGAACAGCCGGCGCATGTCACCGAGGTGCGAGACCGGGACCCCGACCCGGCCGACCTCGCCGCGGGCGAGGATGTGGTCGGGGTCGTAGCCGGTCTGCGTGGGCAGGTCGAAGGCGACCGAGAGACCGGTCTGCCCCTTGGCCAGGTTGCGCCGGTACAGCTCGTTGGACGCCTCGGCGGTCGAGTGACCGGCGTAGGTCCGCATGAGCCACGGCCGGTCCTTCTGACGCTCTGTCATGTACGGTCCCGGGCTCAGATGTTACGGAAGCGGTTGATGGCGTCGATGTGCTTCGCGCGCATCTCCGGGTCGCGCACGCCGAGGCCCTCCTCGGGGGCGAGCGCGAGGACGCCGACCTTGCCCTGGTGCAGGTTCCGGTGGACGTCGTACGCCGCCTGGCCGGTGTCCTCCAGGGAGTAGACCTTGGAGAGCGTCGGGTGGATCTTGCCCTTGGCGATCAGGCGGTTGGCCTCCCACGCCTCGCGGTAGTTGGCGAAGTGCGAGCCGATGATGCGCTTCAGCGACATCCACAGGTAGCGGTTGTCGTACTGGTGCATGTAGCCCGAGGTGGAGGCGCAGGTGGTGATGGTGCCGCCCTTGCGGGTGACGTAGACGCTCGCGCCGAAGGTCTCGCGACCGGGGTGCTCGAAGACGATGTCGATGTCCTCGCCGCCGGTGAGCTCGCGGATGCGCTTGCCGAAGCGCTTCCACTCCTTCGGGTCCTGGGTGTTCTCGTCCTTCCAGAACTTGTAGCCCTCGGCGTTGCGGTCGATGACCGCCTCGGCGCCCATCGAGCGGCAGATGTCGGCCTTCTCGGGGGAGGAGACGACGCAGATCGGGTTGGCGCCACCGGCCAGCGCGAACTGGGTGGCGTACGAGCCGAGCCCGCCGCTCGCGCCCCAGATCAGGACGTTGTCGCCCTGCTTCATGCCGGCGCCGTTGCGGGAGACCAGCTGGCGGTAGGCGGTGGAGTTGACGAGACCGGGAGAGGCCGCCTCCTCCCAGCTCAGGTGGTCGGGCTTGGGCATGAGCTGGTTGGACTTGACGAGCGCGATCTCCGCCAGGCCGCCGAAGTTGGTCTCGAAGCCCCAGATGCGCTGCTCGGGGTCGAGCATCGTGTCGTTGTGGCCGTCCGAGGACTCCAGCTCGACCGAGAGGCAGTGCGCGACGACCTCGTCACCGGGGTTCCAGGCGTTGACGCCGGGGCCGGTGCGAAGCACCACGCCCGCGAGGTCGGAACCGATGATGTGGTACGGCAGGTCGTGGCGCTTGGTGAGCTCCGACAGGCGTCCGTAGCGCTCCAGGAAGCCGAAGGTGGAGACCGGCTCGAAGATCGAGGTCCAGACCGAGTTGTAGTTGACCGAGCTGGCCATGACAGCGACCAGCGCCTCGCCCGGCCCGAGCTCGGGCAGCGGGACGTCGTCGAGGTGGAGCGACTTGCGCGGGTCCTTGTCGCGGCTCTCGAGGCCGGCGAAGATCTCGACCTCGTCCTTGTGGACGGTCACGGCTCGGTACGACTCGGGGAGCTTGATGTTGGCGAAGTCCGAGGACGTGGAGTCCGGGGACTGGATCGCGTCCAGGATGTCCTTCACGGGGTGCCTCCGGCGGTGCGGCGTCTGAGGGAGACGCGCTGAGGGTTACGGCGGGGAGTGCTGCTCTGGAGGTGTGCCGTCGGTTCGGCGGGGTGGTGCGGTGGCGGCGCCGGGTGGGCGCTGAGGGTTGCCTGTGACGCAGGCGTCCGGGCGCACAATCACGATGGCTTGTGGGGACAGCCGGCGCACGAGGAGACCTCGGCGCGCCGGCCGCCCGGACAACATCAACGTATGGCACCGCGTGTCACCTGACAAGGCACTGCGTGCCAACAATTTCACTCATATGCAATCTGCTGGTCACACATGAGCGATGATCGATCGAATGTGGGGGCAAAACGGGACGAGGGCCGCCCCCGGGTGGGGGCGGCCCTCGTCGTTCGTGAGTCCGGTGGTCAGTCGCGCCTGAGCGCGTCCTGGATGGTCCGCATGACCTCGTCGAGCGGAGCGTCCGTACGCGCCACCGCGACGAGCACACCGCCCTCGGTGGACGCGGTCGCCGCGGGAGCCTGCGGGGCCGTCCGGGGGCCCTGTGCGGCCGTCTGCGGGGCCGCCTGCGTGGCCGCCTGCGGGGCCGAGACCGGCCGGGCGCCTATGCCCGTACCGAACGTCTCCCGGACGATCGCGAAGGCGTGGTCCAGCTGCGTCTCCACGTCCCCCTGGCCGCCGGCCCGCAGCCAGCGGCGCAGCACGTGGTTGTGGGCGGTGACGACCGCCGAGGCGGCCACCTCGGCCAGCAGCGGGTCGTCGTTGCCGTCGTGGTGGTCGCGCTCGTCGAAGTGGCCCAGCAGATAGCGGGTGAACAGCCGCTCGTAGCGGGCCACCGAGGCGATCTCGCGCTCCCGGAGCGTGGGCACCTCACGAGTGAGCCGGTACCGCTCCACGGAGACCGCCGGGGACCCCGCGTACATCTTCATGACTTCCTTGATGCCCCGGCAGACGGTGTCCAGCGGGTGCTCGTGCGGCGGGGCGGCGTTCAGCACCGCCTCCGCCCGCACCAGGGTGTCGTCGTGGTCGGGGAAGATCGCCTCTTCCTTGGAGCGGAAGTGGCGGAAGAAGGTCCGGCGGGCGACCCCGGCCGCCGCCGCGATCTCGTCGACCGTCGTGGCCTCGTACCCCTTCGTCGCGAAGAGCTCCATGGCCGCGGCCGCCAGCTCGCGGCGCATCTTCAGCCGCTGCGCGGCCGCACGGGTGCCCGCCGCGCTCTCCTGGCTGTCGGAGGTGGACGTGGCACGGGGTGACTTCGCGGCCTTGGACATGTCCTGAACGTACTGCATCAGTGCGGGAGTGTGCCCAGGTGGGGGAGGGTCGCCCGGGCCCGTGCCGGGGGTGCCGTGGGCACTCCCGGGGCTCAGCAACCCTCCCCAGCCCGCGTAGGGCTCAGCGTCGGGCATATTCGCGGAAGCCGCGCCCCGTCTTGCGGCCGAGGCAGCCGGCCGCCACCAGGTGCTCCAGAAGCGGTGCCGGAGCCAGGCCCGGGTCGCGGAACTCGCGGTGCAGGACCTGCTCGATGGCGAGCGAGACGTCCAGGCCGACGACGTCGAGCAGCTCGAACGGACCCATCGGGTAGCCGCCGCCCAGCTTCATGGCGGCGTCGATGTCGTCCAGGGTCGCGTAGTGCTCCTCGACCATCTTGATCGCGTTGTTCAGGTACGGGAAGAGCAGCGCGTTCACGATGAATCCGGCCCGGTCGCCGCAGTCCACCGGGTGCTTGCGGATCTTCGCGGTGACCTCGCGGACCGTGGCGTGGACGTCGTCCGCCGTCAGGACCGTACGGACGATCTCCACCAGCTTCATCGCGGGCGCCGGGTTGAAGAAGTGCATCCCGATGACGTCCTGCGGGCGCGAGGTGGCGCGGGCGCAGGCGACGACCGGCAGCGAGGAGGTCGTGGTGGCGAGCACCGCGCCCGGCTTGCAGATCTTGTCGAGCCGGGCGAACAGCTCCTGTTTGACCGCCAGGTCCTCGGCGACCGCCTCCACGGCCAGGTCGACCTCGGCGAAGGCGTCGAGCGAACCGGCCGGGGTGATCCGGGCCAGCGTCTCCTCGCGGGCCTCGCCGGTCATCCGGCCCTTGTCCACGGAGCGCGCGAGGGACTTCGCGATCCGGGCCTTGGCGGTGTCGGCCTTCTCCTGGGAACGGGCGGAGAGGACGACCTCGTACCCGGCCTTGGCGAAGACCTCGGCGATCCCGGAGGCCATCGTGCCGGAGCCGGCGACGCCGACCGAGCGGACCTCGCGGCCGCCGCCGGCGGCGGCGCTCTCCAGCGGGGTCAGCGCGTCACGGACCACCGTGGCCGAGCCGGCCGCGTCGTACGTGTAGAACCCGCGGCCCGACTTGCGGCCCGAGAGGCCCGCCTCGCTGAGCTGCTTGAGGATCGGCGCGGGGGCGTGGAGCCGGTCGCGCGACTCGCTGTACATCGCCTCCAGGACGGTGCGGGCGGTGTCGATGCCGATCAGGTCGAGCAGCTCCAGCGGGCCCATCGGCAGACCGCAGCCGAGCTTCATGGCGGCGTCGATGTCCTCGCGGGAGGCGTACTTCGCCTCGTACATCGCCGCGGCCTGGTTGAGGTAGCCGAAGAGCAGGCCGTCCGCGACGAAGCCGGGGCGGTCGCCGACCGCGACGGGCTCCTTGCCCAGGTCGTGCGCGAGGGCGGTGACGGCCTCGACGGCCTGCGGTGCGGTGAGGACGCAGGAGACGATCTCCACCAGCTTCATGGCCTGGACCGGGGTGAAGAAGTGCAGGCCGAGCACGCGCTCCGGGTGGGCGGAGTCGGCGGCGAGCCGGGTCACCGAGAGGGCGTTGGTGCCGGTGGCGATGATCGCGTCGGGCCGGACGATGGCGTCCAGGGCCCGGAAGACCTCCTGCTTGGCCTCGTACGACTCCGGCACGACCTCGATCACGAGGTCGGCGTCGGCCGCCGCCTGCAGGTCGGAGTAGGTGCGGAAGCGGGCGAGGACGTCCTGCCGCTCCTCCTCGGTGATCCGCTCGCGGGCCACCGCACGGGCGGTGGACGCCTCCAGGGCGGCTACGGCCTGGGTGGTGGCGGCTTCGCTGATGTCGATGCCGATGACCTCGCGGCCGGCCCGGGCGAGGACATCGGCGATGCCCTTGCCCATGGTGCCGAGACCGACGACGGCGATGGTGGAGAGAGGGGTGTCCATCAGGGGACTCCAGGAGGGAAGAGTGACGACTGAAGGCGGCGCGTGCGGGCGCGAACAGATCGCGAACGGAAAACGCGGGAGTTCGCGACGGAAGCGCGAAGAGATCGCGTGGAAAAGGCGATGGACTCTGTCCCGGAGTCACATCGAAAACTGCCGAACCGACAAACTCGAACTCACGACGGCTGCGTCACCAGGCCGTTGTGAGGTTGCGGGGGGTGACCCGCTCACCTGAGATTAACCGGCGGGTAACGAGCGCGCCAGTCCCGGGGAGTTCGGAAAATGTGATCTGGATCGCGGATACGCTGACGGCCATGGAAATCGCCCAGGACCCCGAATTCTGCTCGATGATCGATCGATTGCGGGACGAGATCCACGACGGCACGGAAAGTGATCGAAAGGCATTCGAAGAACTCGCCGCCACCGACGACCCCGAGGCGTCCGCCCGCGTCCTGACCGCGCCCGGCCAACCCCTCTGGGCCCGCGAGATCGCCGCCTTCCGGCTCGGCCTCGTCCGCGACCCCCGGGCCTTCGAAGCCCTGGTCCTGCTCCTCAACCACCGCGACCCCGAGCGCTGCGTCTCCGCCGCGTACGCCCTGGCCCGGCTCGGCGACCCGCGCACCGCGCGCGCCGCCGCCGCCCTCGCCACCAACGAACTCCGCGCCGCCTACGCCCTGTTGCCGGTGCGGCTGCTCACCGACCTGCGCGCCCCCGAGTCCGTGCCGGCCCTCGTCACCGTCCTCGAACGGCGCCTGGGGACCGACGACCCCCACTGGCGCGTCGGCGTCGCCTGCGCCGAGGGGCTCGGCACCCTCGGCGACCCCCGCGCCCTGCCGGCGCTCAAGGCGGCCCTCCCGCACCCGCGCCTCGGCCCGGCGGCCGCAGAGGCGCTCGCCCGGCTCGCCCCCCAGGGCCCGTCCCTCTGATCAGGCCCTAGCCGGCCTCGCCCTCCGGGACCAGGGCGAAGGCCTCGATCTCGATCAGCAGCTCCGGGCGGACCAGCGCGGAGACCTGGACCGCCGAGCTCGCCGGGAGCGGCGCCGTGCCGAAGGCCTCGTCCCGCGCCGTCCGTACGGCGGGGAGATGGGCGACGTCGGTGAGGAAGTACGTCAGCTTCACCACGTCCTCGAACCCCGCGCCCGCGGCGGCGAGGCAGCGGCCCAGGTTCGCGAAGACCTGGCGGGCCTGCGCGACCGGGTCGTCCGCCCCGACCACGGCGCCCGACGCGTCGAGGGAGCACTGGCCGGATATCGCGACGAACCGGCCCGTGCCCCACACGACATGGCTGAACTGGGGGCTGGCCGCGAGACCGTCGGGGGCGGACACATGGGTCAGGTGCGTACTCATGCCCGACATCCTCGCGCACGCCACCGACAGTCGGGGCCGGCCCCCTTCCGTGGCCTCCCCGTGCGGGTGCCGATCCTCAGCGCGCGTGGCCGAGGAGCCCGTGCAGGACCGCGCCGCCCGGCCCGTCCGGCGCCGTGCCGTCCGGCGCGGAGCCGTTGCGGGGAGCGGAGCCCGCCTTGAGCGGCTTCGGCTCGGGGAGCGCCTCGCAGACCGCGTCCGCCTCCGACAGGCCGTCACCGCGGGGCACCTCCCCCGTGGAGAGGTACGTCGCCAGGTGCCCGTCCATGCAGTCGTTGCCGGCCAGGGTCACTCCGTGGTTCCCGCCGCCCGCCTCGACCACGAGGCTGGAGCTCTGCACCATCCGCCGCAGCGCGACCGCGCCCTCGTAGGGGGTGGCCGCGTCGTCCGTCGCCTGGAGGATCAGTACCGGCGCCACCTCGTCGTTGGTGACGTCCGGAGGCGTCAGCGAGTCCACCGGCCAGAACGCGCAGGGAGCGTTGTACCAGGCGTTGTTCCAGGTGGCGAAGGGTGCCTTGGCGTGCACGTCCCAGTTGTCCGTACGCCAGGTGTTCCAGTCGCGCGGCCACTTCGCGTCCCGGCACTGGACGCCCGCGTAGACCGAGTAGCCGTTGTCCGACGCCTTGTCCGGGGCGGCGTAGCTCTCGTACACCCGGGTCAGCGGGACCGCGTTCGCGTCGTTGACGTACGCCGAGAACGCCCCGGCGAGCGACGGCCAGTAGCCGTTGTAGTACCCGCCGGGCAGATAGGTGTCCTCCAGCTCGCCGGGGCCGACCTTGCCGCCCGCCGGGGTCTCGCGCAGCGCGTCCCGCATCCGGTACCAGGCGGCTTCGACCGCCGCCGGGTCCGAACCGAGCTTGTACGTCGCGTTCTGGCGGGCCACCCAGGCCATGAAGTCCTTGTGGCGGGTGTCGAAGGCGAGGTCCTGCGCCAGGTTGTCCTCGTACCAGACGCCCTGCGGGTTGACGACGGAGTCCAGCACCATCCGGCGCACCCGCTCCGGATGGAGCCGCGCGTACACGGCGCCGAGGTAGGTGCCGTAGGAGTAGCCCAGATAGGTGAGCTGGGGCGCCCCGAGCGCCTCGCGGATCGCGTCCATGTCCCTGGCCGTGCTGACCGTGTCGATGTACGGCAGGACGTCTGCGTACTTCTCCCCGCACGCCGCCGCGAAGGCCCGCGCCCGCTCGACGCCCTGCTGCTCGGCCTCCGCACCGCTCGGGAGCGAGTCGGGGCGTACCGGGGTGAAGTGGCCGGGCCTGCAGTCGAGCGCGGGCTCGCTCCTGCCGACCCCGCGCGGATCGAAGCCGATCACGTCGTACTGCGCCGCCACCGCCGCGGGCAGCGCGGCGGCCACGTACCCGGCCAGGGTCCGTCCGCTGCCGCCCGGTCCGCCCGGGTTCACGAGCAGCGGCCCCTGGGACTCCTTCGCCGAGTGCGGGATCCTGGTCAGCGCCAGCGTGATGCTCCGCCCGGCCGGGTCGTCGTGGTTCAGCGGCACCTTGAGCGTGGCGCACTGGAGCTTCGGATACGCCGAGGTGGCACAGCCGCTCCAGACGAGCGGTGCGATCGGGCGGGGGGTCGGCTCGGGCCGGGGGGCCGCGGACGCGGGCAGGACGGTGGCCGTCCCGGCGACCAGCGCTCCAGCGGCGAGCAGCATTCCTGCACGTGTGGTCATAGGGCGTCCGTGCCCCGGAGTGCACGGGGAAGGACCTGTTCCGGCGAGAGTTGACCCGATCAGGCGATGCGTCCGGTCCGTTCAGATCCTCCGGGTCCCGTGATGCGCCGTCAGAGGAGGCTGAGCTGCTCGGGCGCCCCGGCGAGTGCGGGCTCGTCGCCTACGGAGATCCGGCGTGGCGCGCCCCGGTGGGCCGGTCCGATGCCGAACTCGGCCGCCAGCTCGTGCACCTGACGGGTGATCCGGCGCTGGTACCAGGTCGGCGCGTAGGCCCCGGCCGCGTACATCCGCTCGTACCGTCCCACCAGGTGCGGGTGGTGCCGCCGCAGCCAGGTGAAGAACCATTCGCGCGCGCCCGGCCGCAGATGGAGGACGAGCGGGGTCACGGAGGTCGCGCCCGCCTCCGCGACCGCGCGCACGGTCTCCCGCAGCTGCTCGGGGCGGTCGCCGAGGAAGGGGATCACCGGGGCCATCAGCACCCCGCATCCGATGCCGTGCTCGCCGAGCGTGCGGACGACGTCCAGGCGCCGCTCGGGGGAGGGCGTCCCGGGCTCCACCGTGCGCCACAGCTCCCGGTCGGTGAAGCCGACGGAGACGGAGATGCCGACCTCGGTCACCTCCGCGGCCTGCACGAGCAGGTCGAGGTCGCGCAGGATCAGGGTCCCCTTGGTGAGGATGGAGAACGGGTTGGCGTGGTCCCGCAGGGCCTCGATGATCCCAGGCATCAGGCCGTAGCGGCCCTCGGCCCGCTGGTAGCAGTCGACATTGGTGCCCATCGCGATGTGCGCGCCCTGCCAGCGGCGGGAGGCGAGCTGGCGGCGCACCAGCTCCGGCGCGTTGACCTTCACCACGATCTGGGAGTCGAAGCCGAGACCGGTGTCGAGGTCCAGATAGCTGTGGGTCTTGCGGGCGAAGCAGTAGACGCACCTGTACTGCCCGAAACGACCCGCTAGGATCTCATCACTCAAGTGACCGAGAGCGGGGCGGCCATGACGGGCTTTCAGCAGGGTGCGATCTACACCCGGATCAGCCGAGACGACGAACTCACCGGGGACGGTGTCACCCGTCAGGACGAGGATGCCGGGGCGCTCGCCCTCGCGCGAGGCATCCCGGTTCAGGGGCGGTACACCGACAACGACATCTCGGCGACCACCGGCAAGCGGCTGCGCCCCGACTACGAACGGCTCCTGACCGCCGTGCGCGCCGATCGGGTGGACGTCGTGATCGTGGCTGCTCTGAGCCGACTGTGGCGCAACCGGCGCGAGCGGGCCGAGGGGATGGAGCTGTTCCGCGCGCACGGCGTCTCGATCCTCGCCGTCAAGGGTCCCGAGCTGGACCTAACCACCGCGAGTGGCCGGCTCCTCGCGGGGCTCCTCGGCGAGGTGGACTCGTTCGAGGTGGAGCAGATGAGCGAGCGCGAGAAACGGGAGATGCGTCAGCGGGTGGAGAAGGGCCTCCCCGCGACCGGCCCGAGGGCGTTCGGCTACAGCGCAGACGGCTGGACGATCATCCCCGAGGAGATGCCCGAGGTCGTGAAGGCGTACGAGACGTTCGTGGTCACGAGGTCGGTGTCCGGCATCACGCGAGACCTGCGCGAGCGAGGAATCCTCAACAAGGACGGGGATGCCTGGACCAACAACGGAGTGCGGTGGGTACTGAAGAACCCGCGGTACGCGGCACTGCGCGAGTACGAGGGGGAGCTGTACGAGGGGAAGTGGCCGGCAGGTATCCCCGAGGATCTGTGGCGCGCCGCTCAGCACATCTTCGAGACCGAGGACCGGGCCACCTCCCCGGGACCCGCGCGGCGCCACCTCCTCTCCGGCATCGCTCTGTGCGGTGTCTGTGCCGACGGAACCACCGTGACGAGCGGCTCCCGAGGAGGGAAGAAGAGCGAGGTGGCCGAGGGTGACGACGGCCGCCCGGGGGACGTGGCCGAACTCCACATGGGAGGCGGCGAGGCGACGGCGCAGCCCACATACCGGTGTCGGCTGAGCAAGCACCTGAGCCGGAACATGGAACCGGTGGACCTCCTGGTGGAGGAGTTCATCTTTGCCAGGCTCACCCGCCCTGACGCGGCCGAGCTGTTCCACGACGAGACCGCCCCAGGTGCCGAGGATCTCCGGACGCAGGCGGTAGCGCTGCGGACCCGGCTGAAGGCCCTCGCCGCCGCGTTCGCGGACGACGACGAGGCCGACGTGATGGAGTTCCGAGACGCGACCCGGCTCCTTCGCGAGCGCCTCGCTGGGGTCGAGAGCCGCATGGCCCACCCGCAGCGGGCACGGATCCTCTCGGGCCTCGTGGACGCGGACGACGTGCGCGCCGCGTGGAAGAGGCTCAGCCTGGAACGCAGGCGAGCCGTGGTGGACCTCCTCGCCGAGGTGACCGTGGACCGGGCGGGCGGCGGCGGTCGCCGGCCGTTCAACCCGGACACCGTGCGGATCGCCCCCCGCGCCTGACGGCGGGCACACGGAACACCCCCGCAGCTGCTCCGGATTCGCAGGTCCTCACGTTCACGGAGTGCATCCCGTCAGTCGAGTTACTCGGACCCAGGCGTGATCACGCGGACTAGGCGAAATCCGGAGACGCCGGGACCATCCGGGACCTACCCTCCCGGCATGACAGAGAGTGAGTCGCTGCCCATCGCCAGCGCTTCTGGAGAAGTTGTACGGCGTGTGCCGGGGCAGGGTCGAATGCCGCCGTTGCCTCGGCCCGCATTGTCGGAGGGTCGCGGCGCCGAGTTGTCTCCCCCCCGTCCGCCAGGCCCGGCGGCCCGCTGCGGTCGTTCCCTCCCCATTCGGCTTCTCCCTCGTTGTCTAGGGGGGAATTCTGTGCAGCTCCAAGGCCTGATCGATGGTGCAGGTAGTAGGTCTCAGGGATCCACGCGGTAGGGCAGGGCCGTCAGCGTTTAACTCGGTTGCGGACAGCGAGGACGGCCAGGCCCAGTAGGACAGGTTCGGTTAGGCGGGAGGTCATCTCGATGTAGGCCCCAGCGGTGGTGAGGTCCTGCCCGGAGGAGCGGAACACCACCGAGTTGAGGGTGACGTTCAGGGCCTTCTCGAAGCGCTTGCTGGTGAACCGGTTGCCGGTGGGGTTTCGGGGATCGTCCTTGTCGAGTTCAAAGGTAACCGTGCCACCGTCTGCCGGGACGGTGCCGGAGGCGGTCTGCTTCGGGGTCTCCTGGGCGAGGCCGAAGGCCATCAGCAAGACGACGGTGAGGAGCATGGTTGTCCCGAGCCAGGCCAACGCGCGGGAGGCGCGCAGGCCGTAGCCGGACAGCGCCCAGTAGGCGGTGAGCAGGCCTCGCTCGCTGCGGGGGATGTCGTCGGCGTGGCGGCGCATTTCCATCTCCCCGTAATAGAAGTCCGCAGCCCCCGGCTCGTGTTTTCTGTCCTCGAATGCCTTGCGCAGCGCTCTGTACACCGGAGCCAGCTGCAGCGGTCCCGTCCGCCCGGCGCCGAGGACCGCCACGTTCCAGCCCGGCACTGACTGCGGCTGGGTGGCGCGCCAGTGGTGTTCCTCGGCCAGGACCCGGCGCGCGGTGAACCGTACGGGCCGCCAGCGCCGCCAGTGCACGGCGGCCGGAGTCGTGTCGAACGTGCAGGCTCCCTCCAGGCGGAGCTGGTCCAGGTGCACGGTGCCGGCGAACAAGCAGCCCGACAGCTCGACGTCGGCCAGGACGAGATGAGCCGCATCCACTCCCCGCAGTGACGCCATCCGCACCCCGGGGCCGGGCGCGCCCTCAAAAACCTCTTCGGGGAGTTGTCGGCCGCCGGTGAGTACGAAGGGATCCGGCTCGGCGGCGATCGTGAGGGGATACTCGAACACTGCATGCGCGAAGTCCACCGTGGCGTAGCGCAGACGGACCTCGGCAGTGGCAGTCCAGCGAGTCCGGTGACACTCCAGACGGCGCGCGGCGAATGACAGGGTCACGGGACCGCCAAACACCGCGCCAGACAGCCTAACCCGCCCAGCACACACGAAAGGCCCGAACTGATCAGCCTCCCCAAAGGTGGCCGACTCGAATCTGGCGTCGCTCTTGAAGGTGGCCGACTCGAATCTGGCGTCGCTCTTGAAGGTGGCCGACTCGAATCTGGCGTCGCTCTCGAAGGTCGCCGTCCGGAACCCGGCGCCGCTCTCGAAGGTCGCCGACCGAAACCCGGCGTAGCTCTCGAAGGTCGTGGACCAGAACCCAGCCTCGCCCTTGAAGGTCGCTGACTCGAACTTGGCGCCGCCCTCGAAGGTCGCCGACCCGAACATGGCGTAGCTCTTGAAGGTCGCCGACTCGAATTGGACCACGTCCTTGAAGGTGCCCTCGAACCAGGCGCCGCCCTCGAAGGTCGCCGACCCGAACATGGCGTGGCTCTCGAAGGTGGCCGACCCAAACCAGACGTCTCCTTTGAGGGTCGCCGACCCGAACTCGGCGTTTCCCTTGAAGGTCGCCGACCCGAACCCGGCTTTCCCTTTGAAGGTCGCTGACTCGAACCAGGCGCGGCGCTCGAATGTCGCCGACCCGAACTTGGCGGCGCCCCTGATGGTTGCCGACCCGAACCCGGCGTCGGCCTTGAAGGTTGCTGACTCGAACTCGGCGTTGTCCTTGAAGGTTGCCGAGCTGAACCCGGCGTCGCTCTCGAAGGTTGCCGAATCGAACCTGGCGTCGCGCTCGAATGTCGCCGACCCGAACCCGGCGTCGCGCTCGAATGTCGCCGAATCGAACACGGCGTAGCTCTTGAAAGTCGCCGACCAGAACCAAGCGGTGTCCTGGAAGGTTGCCGACTCGAACGTGGCGTAGCGCTCGAAGGTTGCCGAATCGAACCTGGCGTCGCGCTCGAATGTCGCCGAATCGAACTCGGCGTCGCCCTCGAAGGTTGCCGACCCGAACCCGGCGCCGCTCTCGAAGGTTGCCGACCCGAACCGAGCGGCGCCTGATCGTGTGTTACCGGTTGAGGGGTCGCGGAGGGCGTTGAGCAAGGCGGTGAGGAGGGAGAGGGTGAACGTGGTGCCCCGGTGGTCAATGCTCGCGCCGGGTGTCAGGCTGTCCAGATAGGCATCCCGATCGCTGTCGATCAGGTGGGCGAGGCACGCGGTGTGGCCGGGGACGTGGATGCCGCGGCAGCCGACAGGATCGGTGGCAGGGTCCGCGCCGTGCGCGCAGTGCGGCCAGGACGGTGTCGTCGGGAGTGCGCTCATGGGTGTGCGGCTCCAAGGTGTCTGGGTGCCCGTACAGACGTCCCTGGGAACGGGAACGGTTCACGCCTGACGGCGATGGGCAGCGGCAAAGATCCGACCCCACCTCTCGAACGTGCCGTACGTGGATGAGCCGCCATCTCAGAGGGTTTCATCACCGGACCGTCGTAATCGCGGACATTGATCTCTCCAGGGGATGCCGGCGGCTGCGGCTGTCCGTGAGGGCCACCTGTCCCGCTCACAACACCCTTACAACGTCCGGGAGTCCCCGGGGCAGTCGAGGACGGGAAAGGCGCGGATGCGGGCTGAGGTCGTCGCCGTCCCGGGACGCCATCCACGCCGTGAGGGTGTCCAGGGAGTCGTCATCGTTCGGAAGGACCGTGACCGGTGCCGACACCTCGGCCGGGGTGAACTCGTGCCCGCCGCCCGGAAGGTGGAGCGGCGCGGGCTCGCCGCAGGTGGCGCACGCCTGGGGCGCCTCGTCCGTGACGGTCATCAGGCGGCCCGCCGCATCTCGTCGCACTCGGCGGTCAGATAGACCCCGGGCCGTCCGGGCAACGCGATCGGCGGCCACCCCGGGGTTGCGCGCAGCACGTGCGCCGGTCGGCGGCGGTACGGGGCGGGTGCCTCCTTGGCGAAGGTGTGGACCCGGGAGACATCGGTGAGCCACTGCACCAGACCCTCCTCGTCGCCGAACCGCCGCCACATTTCCGCCGCGTGCAGCGCGCTCGCGAGACGGCGGGGGTCGTCCGGGCCGAGGGCGGCTCACTCGGGCGTCCCGTACGTCGGGAGGTCCGCGTCCGTCCATGCGATAAGGGCGCCGGCCCACAGTTCCGTCAGTGCGTGGGCGCTGACACGCGCCTCCGCGCTCGACTTGCGATCACTCAGGTAACCGGGCCTTCTGGCTCCATTGAGTAGCTGATCTCGCCGCTGTGAACGGCTCGGTCTACGAAGAGCCCCGGTTGCCGCCGGGGCTTTCGTCTTTCACCACTTCAGCCCCGGTCGCCGTTACGGCGCCGGGGCTTCGTGTTGTGGTGCGTCTCAGGCGGCGAGGCGGAGCGGCGGACGCTCGGCGGTGCTTGCGCGCCTGGAGTCCTTCAGCAACCCGGCGAGCCGGTCCCGCGTTTCGCTCGTGAGCGGGGGCGCAGCGGCGGCGAGACGCTCGGCGTGCTCGCGGATCCGGGCCCGCGTCGCGTCGTCCAGGGCCATCAGGCGAACACCTTTCGAAGACGGAATCCAGTGGCGGAGAGGTCGGCCACGAGCCGGGCGGCGCGCATGGGTGTGGCGTCGGGCATGGGTTCCCCCCTGGTGGATTGGTGCCGAACTCGGCGGCGATGAGACTGTTGCCTGACTCAGGCCAGGGCCCCGAGGAGCGTCTTCGCGAGGACCGGCGGGCAGGCGTTGCCGATCTGCTGACCGATGTCCCGCCCCGACCACGGCCAATCACCCGGGAAGGACTGAAGGGCCCCCGCCTCGCCGGGGGTGAAGCGCGGCTGTTCCACCGGCTTCACTCCGCGTTCCAGCGGTACCGGGCGCACGGGGAGTGGTTCAACCTGGCGCAGCTCGGCAACCCCGTGGCGATCGTCCGGGAGGCTGTACGCGCCATCCATGCGGGGGAGCCGGTCCCGGTCCCGTATGGGCTCCGCGCCCTTCGGCCCCGGTCCAGGAGTGCGACTCTGACGACTGGGACTCCAACTGGTGGAAGCGTCGGTTCCCGCACTCTCGGACGTACTCCCTGGACTCGTGGGGTGACGACTGACCACCGAGCACAACAGAGCGCCCCGGACCGCATTGCGGTACCGGGGCTGTGGCAGTGAGCGGCCCCGTCGCAGTGGTGTGCGACGGGGCCGGTGTTTGTCGGAACCTGGTGAGTTCGATGGACGAGCTGATGATGGGGGAGGCGTCGCCCGGCGCCTGGCCGCATTCACACCACTTGTGGAGAGCATCTCGTGATGGCCCTCAGCATCCGTGCCTATAGGCCCGAGGACGACGGTGACCGTCGGGCCGTCACCGGCATGTTCGCCGAGTACCTCTGCGAAGGGGCACTGTCCGGCTCGGTTCCTCTGGGGCGCGCGGTGGCCTGTGACCTTGCGACGATCCTCGCCTGTCATGGCGCCACGATCGTCGGTTTCGCGGGCGTGCATACCCACGACTGGCAGGTTGAGCTGCTCTTCGTCGCGCCGGCCTTCCGGCGCCAGGGTGTGGCCCGGGTCCTCCTCAGCGAGGTGGACCAGTGGGCCCGCCGTCACGACCGAGGCAGGGACGGTATCCGGGCCAGGCCTCCCGTGTCCGCGACCGCCGCTCCACTGCTTGCTGAACTGGGAATCCAGGAGGCCCCGCACTCTGACGAGCTGCTGGACGTGGTCCTGCACTGGCGGGAGACGGAGCTGGCGGACGTCGCAGCCGACTGCGACTGCGAGGACCAGCTGTCCGGTCTCTGCCCGGCCTGCTGCGGCAGGTGGGCGCAGGATCAGGCGGAGGGCCAGGTGCAAACCCACCTGGAGGAGATCCGCGCGAGGCCCAAGCCCTCTAGGGTGTCATTCCCCTGACTTGTTGACGCGGCCGGCAACCGAGATGCCAACGATGAGGAGGGAAGGATGGGGGGAGCGGTTGAGTTGACGTCCTCGGTGCCAGGTCACTCGTCGAGCCGTTCCGCGCATTGGGAGCACCGGAACTTCCGCCTGTTGGGGGGTGGCCACGGCGCGTCAGTTCCCTGGGGCCCCAGGCTCACGCGTTCCATCCCTTGTATGGAGGTGCCGCAGAGGGCCTTCTGTGATCCGACAGGGACGGCATGGGTGGCCTTGATGGGCCGGGCCACGTCACCCGGGCCGAAGTCATCGGTCATGTCTCCAGAGAGCTCATCGAACGCGTAGAGGTTCATAGGCTCAGCTTCGGCTCTACGGCCGACAGTCGCATTCCAGAGAGCGAGGTGTCGCTGTTCAACCAGCCAAGGCGGCTGGAGACCAACCCGACGTCGTCTGCCTCCTGGCACCCGACGAGCGAGAACCCGGCGCCCAACGTGTGCTGGTGCGGCCACGTGGGGACCGGCGTGATCGTCAGGCGCGAGGGCCACAAGTGCGCAACCTGCGAGCACCTGCCCAATCAGCATACGGAAGAGGACGGCTGCGGGAAGTGCTGGTGTCGGCGGTTCGTCGAAACGGCGCTGGCGCTGACCCACCCGTCCGCGAGCACAGCAAAGAGCCCCCACCCGGCGATCCGGCGGGGGCTCTCTCGTGTCTGCGCAGGTCAGGCGGCTAGGCGCTTGCGGGGCCTAGTGGGAAGTACAGGATTCCGTGCGTGCAGCCGCGATACGGGTTGACCGTCCACTCGAAGGGCATGCGGGAGGCGCCCGGCACCCGGTTCACGATCGAGCGGGCCCGTACTTCGTGGAAGGTGATCCCGCGGAACTCGGGTGTGTCGAACGTACGGGTGGTGACCGCGTCCGTACCGAACAGAGCGGTCCCGGCGGCGCTGTCGTCGCCCAGGTTGTCCCAGCGCATGGACGCCTCCTCGGTAGCTGTCTCCTCGGCCCTGGACACAGAATAGAACACATGTTCCCTTGATCGTCGCAAGCCGGTGGGGAGGCCCGGATTTGGGAGGCCCGCGCCCAGGTGGTTGGCTGGTGCCACACCCCTGAGGAACCAAGTGCTGGAGGAAGTGCAATGGCGCAGGTCGAGGCCACCACGGAGCGGATCATCGCGGCGGACGCGGAGACGGTGTTCGACGCTCTGGCCGACTACAGCGGCACCCGCGCGAAGGTGCTGCCGGAGCACTTCAGCGAGTACGAGGTGCGCGAGGGCGGCGACGGCGAGGGGACCCTCGTCCACTGGAAGCTCCAGGCCACCAGCAAGCGGATCCGCGACTGCCTCCTGGAGGTCACCGAGCCGACCGACGGTCAGCTCGTCGAGAAGGACCGCAACTCCTCCATGGTCACCACCTGGACCGTCACCCCGGCCGGGGAGGGCACATCCCGCGCCGTCGTCACCAGCGTCTGGAACGGCGCCGGCGGCATCGGGGGCTTCTTCGAGAAGACCTTCGCCCCCAAGGGCCTCGGCCGCATCTACGACGCCGTGCTGGCCAACCTCGCCGCCGAGGTGGAGAAGTAACGCTCCCGCGCTCACCGATTCGAGTGGTCTTCGCGCGACCCCCGCGCCGGCGCCCCGCGCGCCCGGGGGTCGCGCGGCTCTCCGTAAACGCGCTGATGAGCGCCCCAAGTGCGCCGCCTGGCAGGCCCGTTCGCGGCCGTGGGCGCGGCTGACCTCCCATACCGCCCGACTTGCTCCCGCTTCGCGCCCAATGCGAAGAATGGCGCGGCGCCGAAGCCGTGACGAGGGGAGCAGCACGTGGACGCGATCACGCTGGTGAAGGACGACGTGCCGCACGTCGCCGACGATCCGCCCTCCGGCCAGGTGCCGGTGCCGCCCCCGGCCGAGGACGGCGCCCTCGATCCCCGCCGCGTCCGGCTCGTCTTCTTCGGTCTCATGCTCGCGCTGCTGCTCGCCGCGCTGGAGCAGATGATCGTCGCCACCGCCCTGCCGAAGATCGTCGGTGAACTCCAGGGCCTGGACCGGATGTCGTGGGCGATCACCGCCTATCTCCTGACCGCAACCATCGGCCTGCCGGTCTACGGCAAGCTCGGCGACCTCTTCGGCCGCAAGGGCGTCTTCCTCTTCGCCATCGTGGTCTTCGTCATCGGTTCGGCCCTGGCCGGCTGGTCACGCTCCATGGACGAACTGATCGCCTTCCGCGCCGTGCAGGGGGTCGGCGCGGGCGGGCTGATGATCGGCGTCCAGGCGATCATCGCGGACATCGTCCCCGCCCGCGAACGCGGCCGGTACATGGGACTCATCGGCGCCGCCTTCGGGCTCGCCTCCGTCGCGGGCCCCCTGCTCGGCGGCTTCTTCACCGACCACGTCTCCTGGCGCTGGTGCTTCTACTTCAACGTGCCCTTCGGGCTCGTCACCCTCGCCGTCGTCGCCGCGGTGCTCAAGCTTCCCAGGCCGCGGACCCGGGCCAGGCTCGACGTCCTCGGCTCGGTCCTGCTCGCCGCCGCCTCCACCTGTCTGGTCCTGCTGACCAGTTGGGGCGGGACCGAGTACGCCTGGGACTCGCGGGTCATCATCGGCCTCGGCGCCGGAGCGGCGGCAACGACCCTGCTCTTCCTCGTCGTCGAGCACTTCGCGCCCGAACCCCTCATCCCCCTGCGGCTGTTCCGCGACTCGGTCTTCACCGTCACCAGCCTCGTCGGCGCGGTCGTCGGCATCGCGCTCTTCGGCGCCGCCAGCTATCTGCCGACCTTCCTGCAGATGGTGGAGGGCGCCAGCGCCACCGAGTCCGGCCTCCTCATGCTGCCGCTGATGGGCGGGATCGTCCTCGCCTCGATCGTGTCGGGCCAGCTGATCACCCGCACCGGCCGCTACCGGATCTACCCGGTGCTCGGCGGTGCCGTCTCCGTCGTCGGCATGTGGCTGCTCTCCCGGATGGAGACGGACACCCCGCGCCTGCACCACAGCGTCTGGCAGGCCGTCCTGGGCGTCGGCATCGGCCTGGTCATGCCGGTCCTCATCCTCGCCGTCCAGAACTCCGTACGCCCCACCGACCTCGGCACCGCCACCAGTGCGCACAACTACTTCCGCCAGATCGGCGGCAGCGTCGGAGCCGCGGTCTTCGGCACCCTGTTCGCCTCACGCCTCGACGACGCCCTCGCCGACTCCCTGCCCCGCACGGGCGGAGCGTCGCTGCCGGCCGCCGAATCGATCACTCCCCAGGCGGTGCACGCCCTTCCGCCCGCCCTGCGCGACGCCTACATCCAGGCGTACGCGGACGCGATGCCCCGCATCTTCCTCTACCTCGTGCCGGTCCTGGTGCTCGGCCTCGTCCTCGCCTTCTTCCTCAAGGAGCAACCGCTGGTGTCCCACCACACCCCCACCACCGAGGCCCCCACCGCCGTTCCGCGCGCCCGGACCGCCGCCCCCGCCGGCTCCGGCGCGTACATCGCGGGACTCCCGGTCTGCGGCACGGTCCAGCACCACGACGGCAGCCGCGTCCCGCGCGCGGCCCTGACACTCATCGACGTCCAGGGACAGCAGATCGGCCGCGGCGGCAGCGGCGAGGACGGGCGGTACGCCCTCAGCGTCCCCGGGCCCGGCTCGTACGTCCTGATCGCGGCGGCAGGCGGCCACCAGCCGCAGGCCGTCTCCGTGACCGTCGGCGAGCGGCCGGTGGAGCTCGACGTCGTCCTCGGCGGCGCGGGCCGCCTCGCCGGCTCCGTCGTGACCGCCGACGGCACCCCCGTACGGGACGCGGCGGTCACCCTCACCGACGTGCGTGGCGAGGTGGTCGCCTCGACCCGCAGCGGACGCGAGGGCGGTTACGTCATCACGGAGCTGGTGGCGGGGGAGTACACGCTGGCCGCCAGCGCCCCCGCCTTTCGGCCCGCCGCCCTGCCGGTCAGCGTGCAGGCCTCCCGGGAGACCCGCCAGGACATCGAGCTGGCGGGCGGCGCGGTGCTGCGCGGGACGGTACGCGCGGGTGGCGGAAGGCCGGTGGAGGACGCGCGCGTCACGCTGCTCGACGCGGCGGGGAACGTCGTCGACACCCTGACGACGGGCCCGGACGGCACCTTCCGGTTCGTGGACCTGTCCTCGGGCGAGTACACGGTGATCGCGGCGGGCTATCCGCCGGTCGCGACCGTGCTGCAGGTCGCGGGCGGCGGACGCACCGAGCGCGACCTCCAGCTCGGCCACGAGGACTGATCAGGACGGCGCCCCCTCCGAGACGATCGGAGGGGGCGCCGGGTGCCACTGCCGGGTGCCGGGGGTCAGGACGCGGCGGTCGCCCTGCGGAGGGTGTCGATGCAGGTGCCGATCGCCGTCTGGAGGGCTTCCAGGCGCTGGAGCATGTCGTCCTCGACGACGTCCTCCTCCAGAACCTCGTCGAGCGTCAGCTCCTCGAAGACCTTCGTCGCCTTCTGGAGGCTGTTGTAGAACTTCGTACGGCGTTCCTGGACGCGGAGTTCGGGATCCGCCTCGACGGCCTCGGCGACCATCTCCTTCACCGCGTCGTACGCCTCGCCGGCCCACTCGCCCGCGCCCTCGGCGTCGTCGAGCTCGTCGATCAGGGAGAGGTGCCGCTCGGCCTCGGCGCGCAGTGCGGGCGGCGCCTCGACCGTCTGTCCCGCGGGCGTCCTGATCCGGCCCTTCTCCGCGACCTGCCGGACGTACGCGATCCGGTCGGCCGTCTTGGCCTCGCCGGCCACGGCCTTCTTCAGCTCGTCGGTCCGCACGATGGCGCGGGCCATCCCGGTCTGCAGCGCCGTGTCCTCCTTCATCCGGTCGAGCAGCGCGCCGCGCGCGGCCTCGGCCGTACCGGGGTCGGCGAGGATCGCGGCCCGCAGGGCCGTGGGGTTCTCGGCGACCTCCAGCGCCTTCGTCGGCCGGATGCCCTCGGCCTCGGCCGCGGCGGTGATCGCGTGACCGCGCACGGAGGCGGCGCTGGAACGGGAGGAGTAGTACGACATCCAGACGTCGGCCTCGGGAAGCTCGATGTCCTCGCCCGGGACCAGCGCCTCGAACTGCGGGACGAGGCCGTCGTCGGCGGCCATGTCCCAGGCCTTGTAGTACCGCATGACGCGCTCGGGGGAGCACTCCGCCAGCTCGGCGAAGGCCTTCGCCGACACCTTCGCGCCGGAGACCCCGGACTCGTCCGCCCCCTGCCCGCCCGGCCTGACGCTGCGTGCCACCTTCAGCGCGAACGCCCAGCCGCCGGTGCGGGCGTAGGCACCGAACTCACGGGCGTCCCTGACCACGACGTCGGGCACGTCCTGCACGACGAAGTCCGTCGTCCCGGCTTCGGGGGCTGCTTCGGCGGCGATCGCGGTGGTCAACGCGGGGTCTCCTGACGACTCGGGGGCGGGGTCCGACAAGCCTATACGGCCGTGCGCGGGAGATTTGACCCGGTTCGCACCCCGGACCCGGCGGAGAGGGACCGCGAACTCGTGCGACCCGAGGGGTTGTCAGTGCAATTTCACATTACTATGTTACAGCGCACACGGCATGGTGAAGCTCCGTCAAATGCCGTGCGAACCACAACAGTTCGGGCTCCACCCCCACAGCCACCCCCTCACAGCAGGAGTTCTGTTGTCCCTCCACAGACGTGTGCGCTCGTCCCTGCTCGCCTCCGCGATAGCGGTCACCCTCCTGGCCTCCGCCGGCCAGACCGCCGTCTCCGCGGCCGGTACGGACTCCCCGCCCACCCCCGCCGCCCCGGCCAGGGCGCTCGGCGCGGCCGCGCCCCAGGCCGGCCAGGGCGCCAACCCCTTCGACGAGGTCGAGCATCTCGCCGCCGCCCCGCGCCGGACCTTCGCAGCCGCGCCCGCCCCCGGCGGCCTCGCCACCGGCCGCGTCCCCGGCCGTGCCCCGGCCGCCACCACCGCGCACGCCCGGACCACGGCCGCCACCCCCGCCGCCGCGGCCGGCGTCCCCTGCACGCTCGACGGGATCACGGGCCTCGCCCCCGAGGCGTTCGCCGACTTCCTCGCCGACCCGGCCGTCACCGCCGACGGCTGTCTGCGCGGTCTCGTCTGGACCTGGGACGCCCGGCTCACGCCCGTCATGTCCGACGCCCATGTGCAGGCCGTCTCCCGGCGGATATCCAGCCTGGCCGCCTCCCACGACGGCCGGAACTCCTCCCACCTGGAGGAGATGTTCACCTACCTGCACGCGGTCGCCTACCACGACTTCTCACGCGACGAGATCGACGTCACCGACGCCCCGACCGTCGACGCCATGCGCCGCGCCGTCGCCGACTTCTCGGGCGCCGCCCGCACCTTCGACGTCACCCCGAGCAACGCCCACACCCTGCGCGAGGCCCTCTACGCCGCCAGCGCCCCGGGACTGCGCCACCACCAGCTCACCCTGATCAAGAACGTTCTGGCCACCATGGGCCCCGACCGCCCGGCCACCCACCAGGACGCCGGCTGGGCGGGCGCCGCGCTCGCCGCCCTCTCCGTCAACTACCTCGGTGTCTACCCGGGCAACCGGGACACCGCCTTCCACGCGGCCGCGGCCGCCGACCCCGCCTACCGCGCCGCCTTCAAGGCCTTCGCCGGGTACACCCACCTCAAGGGCGGGGCCAACGCCTGGGTGACCCGTGACGCGCTCGGCGAGTACGGCCGGTTCGGCCAGATCGAAGGTCTGAAGGACGCCGTCGTCGCCGACCTCGGCGGCCTGATCGGCCCGGTCCGCGACGCCTGGGGTGCCGGCAGCGCGCCCTGGGCCACGCTCGTCTCCTGGCTCAACTTCTACGAGGCGTGCAAGCCGTACGGCGTGTGCAAGGAGGACATCGAGAAGCAGATCTTCCCCTACACGTACACCTACGACAACGGGGCGATCAAGGTCCGCACCGGTCTCGACCGCGCCACCGTCGACCAGTTGTACTACGCGAGCAAGCAGGTCAAGGCGCAGTACCACCGGGTCCTCGGCACCGAGCAGCCGCTCGCCGGCGACCCCAACACCTCCCTGAACATCGTGCTGTACGCCTCGCGCGCCGACTACGAGAACTACCACCCCGTCCTGACCGGCATGGACACCAACAACGGCGGCATCTACATCGAGCGGGGCGCCACCTTCTACACGTACCAGCGCCGCGTGCCGCAGGACTCCTCCCTCACCCTGGAGGAGCTGTTCCGGCACGAGTACGTCCACTACCTCAACGGCCGGTTCGCCGTCCCCGGCTTCTTCGGCGAGGGCCCCTGGTACGAGGGCGACCGCACGACCGCGATGGACGAGGGGACGGCCGAGTTCTTCGACGGCGCGACCCGCGACAACGGCATCGCCGTCCGCAAGTCGCTCGTCCGCAGCGTCATCAACGACACCGCGGGCGGCGGCCCGAGGATGAACGTGGAACAGATCCTCAACGCCACGTACGACGGCGACGGCTTCCGCTTCTACAGCTACGCCGGAACGTTCTTCGAGTACCTCTGGACCGAGAAGCCCTCGCTGCTCCGCGAGATGTACACGCACCTGCGCAACAACGACGTCCAGGCGTACGACTCCTGGCGGCACCGGACGGGCGCGGACAGCTACGTCCAGCGCGGCTACGACCGCTTCCTCGACGCGCAGATCGCCAAGGTCGACGACCTCTACGTCCCGAACACCACCTACACGCCCAACGACCGGCTGCGCGACTCCACGCTCGCCGCCGTCAGGTCCTCCTTCGCCGCCGCCACCTACAACACGCCCGACTGTGTGGAGAACGGCGATCCCGGCAAGCGCCGGTTCACGTGCACCGGCCGGATCACGGCCAACCTCTCCAAGTGGTCGAGCGACGACCAGAACTTCAAGGACATGTCCGAGACGGTCGACTACTTCCTCCTCGACCGTGCCGGTGCGGCCTCCACCAACCTGGCCGACATGAACTGCAGCTTCGGACCGGTGGAGATCTGGTCCAACAAGGCCGCCGGAACGTCGAGCTACAGCTGTGAGGGCCCGCTGCGCAGCTGACCCGCCCCAGCCGCGTGCCCCGGCCCCGCGCGTCGCGGGGCCGGGGCACGCGGCTTTCCTCAGACGGTCTCGGGGGGAACCGGTTCTCCGGTTTTCGCGCGGGGTCTTGGCGAACGATGTGCAATGTGAAATATTACTGACGTGCTCACGAGAAACAGCTCGGACGTCATCGTCGTCGGCGCGGGCGTCGTCGGCGCGGCCTGCGCCCACTACGCCGCCCGGGCCGGCCTCACCGTCACCGTCGTCGACCGCGGGCCCGTCGCGGGCGGGACCACGGGCGCGGGGGAGGGCAACCTCCTGGTCTCCGACAAGGAGCCCGGACCCGAACTCGAACTCGCCCTTCGCTCGGCGGCGTTGTGGCAGGAGCTGGTCGAACTGCTGCCGCAGGGAATCGAGTACGAGGCGAAGGGCGGCCTCGTCGTCGCGTCGGGGGAGGGCGGGTTGGACGCCCTCCGCGCGTTCGCCGCCGGCCAGTCCGACGCGGGGGTCGACGCCAGGGAGGTCCCGGCCGGGCTGCTGCACGAGTTCGAACCCCATCTGGCACCCGGCCTCGCGGGTGGCTTCCACTATCCGCAGGACGCCCAGGTCATGCCCGCCCTCGCCGCCGCGCACCTGCTGCGCGCCGACGGGACGGGAGGGACCGGCGGGGCCGGTGAGACCGGCGGGACCGGCGGGACCGTTCGGCTCAGGCTCGGCGAGGAGGTCCTCGCGGTCCTCACCGGATCCTCGGGCGAGGTGCGCGGCATCCGTACGCCGGCCGGCGAACTCCACGCCCCGCACGTGGTGAACGCCGCCGGCACCTGGGGTGGTGACCTCGCGCGCCTCGCCGGGGTCGAGCTGCCCGTCCTGCCCCGCCGAGGCTTCGTCCTGGTCACCGAGCCGCTGCCGCGCGTGGTCCGCCACAAGGTCTATGCGGCCGACTACGTGGCCGACGTGGCCAGCGGGTCGGCGGCCCTGCAGACCTCGGCGGTGGTCGAGGGGACCCCGGCCGGTCCGGTCCTCATCGGTGCCAGCCGGGAGCGCGTCGGCTTCGACCGCACCCTCTCCACCGAGGTGTTGCGGCGCCTCGCGGCCGGGGCCACCCGTCTCTTCCCGGTGCTTGCCGGGGTCCGTGCGATCCGGACGTACGCGGGCTTCCGCCCCTATCTGCCGGACCATCTGCCGGCGATCGGCCCGGATCCCCGCGTCCCCGGCCTGCTGCACGCCTGCGGGCACGAAGGGGCCGGGATCGGTCTCGCGCCGGTGACCGGCCAGATCGTCGCCCGCTGTCTCACCGGCGGCGAACCCCCGCTCGACATCACGCCGTTCAGGCCCGAGCGATTCGCTCCCGTGTCCTCCTGAAGCCACCGTCGTCCGCCCGTCACGAGAGGAGAGGCCCCGTGGCCCGTACCCCCACCGACCTGGTCGGGGCGCAGCCCGGTCCGCCGTTCGAGTTCACCTTCGACGGCCGCCCGCTCACCGCCCTGCCCGGCCAGTCCGTCGCCGCCGCGCTGTGGGCGGCCGGAATCGTCGCCTGGCGCACGACCAGAAAGAGCGGCCGGCCGCGTGGCGTGTTCTGCGGCATCGGCCAGTGCCACGACTGCCTCGCCACGGTCAACGGGCAGCCCAACCGGCGGGCCTGCCTCGTCCCCGTCCGGCCCGGCGACACGATCACCACGCAGGAAGGGCACGGTCATGACAGCCTCGGGGTGTGAACGGGACGAGGCGTACGACCTCGCGGTCGTCGGCGCGGGCTGCGCCGGGATCGCCGGGGCCGTCGCCGCGTCCGAACGCGGCCTGACCGTCGCCCTCGTGGACGCCTCGCCGCGGACCGGCGGGCAGTTCTACCGGCACCCGGAACCGGCGCTGGGCGCCGTACGGCCCGAAGCGCTGCACCACGACTGGTCCGCGTTCCGTGACCTGAACCGCCGCCTGGCGGACGGTGATGTGACCCACCTGGCCGGACACCACGTGTGGAGCCTGACCAGGAGCGACGCGGCGCCCGACGCCCTCTGGACGGTGCACGCCGTCACCGGATCCGACGGCACCGAGGAAACCCCCACGACGGTGCGCGCCCGGGCCGTACTGCTCGCCACCGGAGCGTACGAGCGTCACCTGCCGTTCCCCGGCTGGACCGTGCCCGGCGTCGTGGGGGCCGGGGGAGCGCAGGCCATGCTCAAGTCCGGCCTGGTGCTTCCCGGCAGGCGTGTCGTGGTGGCCGGCAGCGGCCCCCTGCTCCTCGCGGTCGCCTCGTCGCTGGCGGCGGCCGGGGCGCGGGTGCCGGCCGTGGTGGAGGCCTCCGGGTATCTGTGGTACGCCCGGAGCCCGCGGGCGCTCGCCGCCAACCCGGGCAAGGCCGCCGAGGCACTGCTCCACGGCGGCGCGCTGCTGCGGCACGGTGTACGGCTCCGGACGCGCAGCGCCGTCACCGAGGTCCACGGAACCGAACGGGTGGAGGCCGTCACCGTCTCGCGTCTCGACCGTGACTGGCGGCCCGTGCCGGGAACGGGCCGGCTGATCGCCTGCGACGCGCTGGCCGTCGGGCACGGACTGGTTCCCCAGATCGAACTGGCCACGGCGCTCGGCTGCGCCACCCGTCGCCTGTCCGACTCCACCCTCGCCCTGGCCCTGGACGGACTCCAGGAGACCTCGGTGCGCGGCCTCTGGGCGGCGGGCGAGTCCGGAGGCGTGGGCGGTGCGGAACTGGCCCGTACGGAAGGTGAACTGGCCGGACTCGCGGTGGCGGCGCGGCTGCGGGGGAGCGGCGCTCCCGGTGGCAGGGTCCGTGAACTGCGCCGCCGACGGGACCGGATGCGCGCCTTCGCCGACGTCATGACCGCCGCCCATGCGCCCGCCCCGGGGTGGTCGCGGTGGATGACGGACGACACGGAGGTGTGCCGCTGCGAGGAGGTCACCGCCGGAGGTGTCCGCGAGGCGGTCGCCGGCCTCGGGGCGCGTGACGCGCGGACTGTCAAGCTGTTCACCCGGGCCGGCATGGGCTGGTGTCAGGGCCGGATGTGCGGGACGGCCGTGGCCTGCCTGGCGGCGTCCGGCGGCGCCGCCGTCACGTCGGAGTCCCCGGCCTCGGCCGGGCTCCCCGCCGAACCTCCTGCCGAACGGCGCCCGTTGGCCGTCCCGGTCCCGCTCTCGGCGCTGGCCTCGCTCGACGAGGAGTCCTAGGGGTGTCCGCCCCTTGTGGGCGCCTCGGGACGTTCAATAAAATGTCACACCATACAGAAAGGTTCGTCGACATGACCGGCACTTCCTGGACCGCCACCACCCCCTGGCGCGGCATCATGGTCGCCACCACCCTGCCCCTGCGCGACGACCTCTCCGTCGACCACGACGCCTATGCCGAGCACGTCCGACGGCTCATCGACAACGGCTGCGACGGAGTCGTCCCCAACGGCTCGCTCGGCGAGTACCAGACCCTCACCGACGGGGAGCGCGCCCGCGTGGTCCGCACCGCCGTCGAGGCGGCGGGCGACGGGGCGCGCGTGATGCCCGGCGTCGCCGCCTACGGCAGCGCCGAGTCCCGGCGCTGGGCGGAGCAGGCGGCCGAGGCGGGCTGCGGATCGGTGCTCCTGCTGCCGCCGAACGCCTACCGCGCCGACGAGACGGCCGTGCGGGCCCACTACGCCGACGTGGCCGGGGCGGGCGTGCCGGTGGTCGCGTACAACAACCCGATCGACACCAAGGTCGACCTCACTCCCGACCTGCTGGCCCGGCTGTACGACGACGGCTCCGTCGTCGCCGTGAAGGAGTTCAGCGGTGACGTCCGCAGAGCGTACGAGATCGCCGAACTCGCCCCGGAACTGGATCTGTTGATCGGTGCCGATGACGTCCTTCTCGAACTGGCCGTCGCCGGGGCCGTCGGCTGGATCGCCGGTTACCCCAACGCCTTCCCCGCCACCTGCGCGGAGCTGTACCGCGCCGCGGTCGCCGGCGACCTGGCCACCGCGCTGCCGCTCTACAAGTCCCTGCACTCGCTGCTGCGCTGGGACTCCAGGACGGAGTTCGTCCAGGCGATCAAGCTGTCCATGGACATCGTCGGCCTCCCCGGCGGCCCCACGCGCCCGCCGCGCCTGCCGCTCACGGGCGAGACGGAGGCCCGCGTGCGGACCGCCACCGAGAAGGCCGTCGCCGACGGCCACCACTGACCACGGCCCACCACACCCGTCCAGCGAAAGGAAGCCCGTGCGGACCCGTCATGTCTTCCACGCCGTCGACTCGCACACCGAGGGCATGCCCACGCGTGTGATCACCGGCGGCGTCGGAGTGATCCCCGGCGCCACGATGGCCGAGCGCAGGCTGCACTTCATCGAGCATCTGGACCACCTCCGGACGCTCCTGATGTACGAGCCGCGCGGACACGCCGCCATGAGCGGCGCCATCCTCCAGCCGCCCACCCGGCCCGACGCCGACTACGGCGTCCTCTACATCGAGGTCTCCGGCCTGCTGCCGATGTGCGGGCACGGCACGATCGGCGTGGCCACCGTCCTCGTCGAGACCGGCATGGTGCCGGTCACCGAGCCGGTCACCACCGTGCGGCTCGACACCCCGGCGGGCCTCGTCGCCGTCGACGTACAGGTCGAGGACGGTGCCGCCACGTCGGCCACCTTCACCAACGTGCCCGCGTTCTGCGTCGGCCTGGACCGCAAGGTGGCCGTGCCCGGGTACGGAACGGTCACCTACGACCTCGCCTTCGGCGGCAACTTCTACGCCTTCGTCACCCTGGACGACCTGGGACTGCCCTTCGACCGCGCCCGCAAGGACGACCTCCTGGCTGCCGGACTCGCCGTCATGGAGGCGGTCAACGCCTCACCCGACCGCCCCGTCCACCCCGAACAGGGGGAGATCGCAGGGGTCAAGCACGTCTATCTCGCGGCTCCCGGCTCCGATGCCCGCCACTCCCGCCATGCCATGGCGATCCACCCCGGCTGGTTCGACCGCTCCCCGTGCGGAACCGGCACATCGGCGCGGATGGCCCAGCTCCACGCCCGGGGCGAGCTGCCGCTCGACCGCGACTTCGTCAACGACTCCTTCATCGGGACGAGCTTCACCGGCAGGCTCGTCGCCGAGACCGAGGTCGCCGGGGTGCCCGCCGTCGTACCGACCGTGACGGGCCGGGCCTGGATCACCGGCACGGCGCAGTACTTCCTGGACCCGGACGACCCGTTCCCCGGAGGCTTCCTCCTGTGACCGCCCACCGCGCCGACCACGCACCCGCCGGCACCGGCCGCACGGCACCCGCCCACCGCGCCCCGCTCACCGATCCCATGGGCCTCACCGACGCCCCGGTCCTCACCTCCCGCAACCCGGCCGATCCGGCCGACGTCGTCCTGCGCGTCCCGGCCCCCGGCGCCTTCGCGGTGGCCGACGCGGTCGAACGCGCCCGCGCCGTCCAGGCCGACTGGCTGCGCGGCGGTGCGGCTGCCCGCGCAGCCGCCCTCGGAGCCGTCGCGGCGGCCGTCGAGGCCGCAGGGCCCGAACTCGCCGCGCTCGCCGTACGCGAGGTGGGCAAGCCGCTGACCGAGGCCAGGGCCGAGGTCGCCCGGACCGTCGCGATCTGGCGCTACTACGCCCAGGCACCTTTCGCGCCGACCGGGGCCGTCCACGAACCCGCCGCCGGGCCCGGGCTCCTCCTGACCCGGCGCCGGCCGCACGGCGTGGCGGGGCTCATCACCCCGTGGAACTTCCCCTTCGCCATCCCGAGCTGGAAGGCCGCCCCCGCCCTCGCCGTCGGCAACGCCGTCGTCCTCAAACCCGCCCCCGAGGCCACCGCGTGCGCACTGAGCCTGGCCGAGATCGTCCGCAAGGAGCTGCCCGAGGGCGTGTTCACGGTGCTGCCCGGCGGGGCCACCGAGGGGAACGCGCTCGTCTCGGCCGCCGACGTCCTCTCCTTCACCGGCTCGACCTCGGTCGGCCGGGCCGTCGCCGCGTACGCCATGGCCAGGGGGATCCCGGTCCAGGCCGAGATGGGCGGTCTGAACGCGGCGATCGTGCTGCCGGACGCCGACATCGGACAGGCCGCCGCCCACATCGCCGCGGCGATCGCCGGGTACGCGGGACAGAAGTGCACCGCCACCGGTCGGGTCGTCGCCGTCGGAGCCGCCCTCGGCCCCCTGCGCGAGGCCCTCACCGAGGCGCTGCGCGCCGTTCCGACCGGCGACCCCGCCGACCCGGCGACCGTCTGCGGCCCGCTCGTCGACCGGCGGGCCCGCGACCGGGTCGCCGCGGCCTGGGAGGGGCTGCCCACGCTCGCCGGCGGCACGTTCCCCTCCGCGGGACCCGGCTGGTACGCGGCACCGACGCTGGTCGAGAAGGTCGCCCCCGAACACCCTTTGCTGCACGAGGAGGTCTTCGGACCCGTAGCCGCCCTGCTGCCCGCCGACGACCTGGCCGAGGCCGTCCGCATCACCAACGCCGTGCCGTACGGCCTGGTCACCTCGGTCCACACCGCCGATCTGACCACCGCCCTGCACGGCCTCGACGCGCTCGACACCGGGATGGTCCGGGTCAACGCCCCCTCCAGCGGGGTGGACTTCCACCTGCCCTTCGGAGGGTGCAAGGAGTCGAGCCTCGGGGCGCGCGAACAGGGCGGGGCCGCGCTCGACTTCTACACGTCGAGTCGCACCTACACCCTGTCACCTGCGGAAACAACGTGACATTGTACGGTGGTGGTTCAGAACCGAACCAACGGACCCGGTCCGGACCCGAACGAAGGGACCACCGCCACCATGGGGCACCTGACCCACCGCGACCTCAACGCCTCCGTGGAGCGGCTTCGCGACCAGGTCGCCCATGCCCTGCGGGCGGCGCTGATCTCGGGCGAACTGCGGCCCGGCGTGGTCTACTCCGCGCCGACCCTTGCGGAGGACTTCGGGATCTCCGCCACCCCCGTCCGTGAGGCCATGCTCGACCTGGCGCGCGAAGGCCTGGTCGAGCCGGTCCGCAACAAGGGGTTCCGGGTCACCGAGGTGGACGAGCGCGACCTCGACCAGTACACCGAGATCCGCGCGCTCATCGAGATCCCCGTGGTCGGACGGGTCACCCGGACCGCCGCCCGGGAGGACCTGGAGGCGCTGCGGCCCGTCGCCGAGGAGATCGTGCGCGCCGCCAGGGAGCACGACCTCATCGGCTACCTGGAGGCCGACCGGCGGTTCCACCTCACGCTCCTCGGGCTCGCCGGCAACGAACGCCTCGTCGAGACCGTCGGCGAGCTGCGCAAGCGGTCCCGGCTGTACGGGCTCACCGCGCTGGACGAGCGCGGCGAGCTGATCCCGTCGGCCGAGGAGCACCTGGAGCTGCTCGACCTGATGCTCGCGGGTGACGCCAGGGGAGCGGAGCGGTGCATGAAGAGGCATCTGGGCCACGTCCGCTCCCTGTGGGCCACCAGTGACAGGGCGGCGCACACCACCGGGTGACGCCCGGCCCGGCACCCGGTCGCTCTTGCCCGGTCCTCCTTCGCACCGAGGGTCTTCGCGCCTATGGTGGGGCTGCGTCGAGGAGACCGGGAGCACGATGAAGATCCTGATCAGCGCCGACATGGAAGGCGCCACCGGTGTCACCTGGCCGGCGGACGTGCTGCCGGGTACGCCCCAGTGGGAGCGGTGCCGGGCCATGTTCACCTCCGATGTGAACGCCGCGGTGCTGGGGTTCTTCGACGGGGGCGCCGACGAGGTGCTCATCAACGAGGCCCACTGGAGCATGCGGAACCTGCTGCTCGAACAGCTCGACGAGCGCGCCGAGATGATCACCGGGCGGCACAAGACGTTGTCGATGGTCGAGGGCGTGCAGCACGGTGACGTCGACGGCGTCGCCTTCGTCGGCTACCACACCGGCGCCGGCACCGAGGGCGTCCTCGCCCACACCTATCTCGCGAACTCCGTCACGGGCGTCTGGCTGAACGGCGTCCGGGCGAGCGAGGGGCTGCTCAACGCCCATGTGGTGGCGGAGTACGGCGTGCCCGTCGTCCTCGTCACGGGCGACGACCTGACCTGTGACGACGCCCTCGGCTACGCGCCCGAGGCGCGCAAGGTCGCCGTCAAGGACTACGTCTCGCGGTACGCGGCGGTGTGCCGGACCCCGAAGCGCACGGCGAGCGACATCCGGGCCGCCGCGCAGTCCGCGGCAGGCCTCGCCGTACGGTACGAGCCGGAGCCGGGCGGGCCGTTCACCATCGAGCTGGAGTTCGACGCCGAGCATCTGGCGGGCGCCGCCACCGTCGTCCCGGGCGTGGCCCGGACCGGCGAGCGGAGGGTCGCCTACACCAGCGAGGCGATGTACGAGGGCATTCGCACGTTCAAGGCGGTCACCACGATCGTCTCCGCAGCGGTGGAGGAGCAGTATGGCTGAGCCTGCCCAGGGCGGCCCGGACGCCGCGGCGCTCGACGAGGTGGTGACCTTCACCTCCGAGCTGATCCGCATCGACACCACCAACCGGGGCGGCGGGGACTGCCGCGAGCGGCCCGCCGCCGAGTACGTCGCCGAGCGCCTCGCCGCCATCGGCCTGGAGCCCACGCTCCTGGAGCGGACCCCGGGCCGTACCAACGTGGTGGCCCGTATCGAGGGCACCGACCCGTCCGCCGACGCCCTGCTCGTCCACGGCCATCTCGACGTCGTCCCGGCCGAGCCCGCCGACTGGGCCGTCCACCCCTTCTCCGGAGAGGTCCGCGACGGGGTGGTCTGGGGGCGCGGCGCCGTCGACATGAAGAACATGGACGCGATGGTCCTCGCCGTCGTCCGCTCCTGGGCACGCCAGGGCGTCCGGCCGCGCCGGGACATCGTCCTCGCCTACACCGCGGACGAGGAGGCGAGCGCCGTGGACGGCTCGGACTTCCTCGCCGAGCGACACCCCGGGCTCTTCGCGGGCTGCACGGAAGGCATCAGCGAGTCCGGCGCGTTCAGCTTCCACCCGACCCCCGGCATGACGCTCTACCCGATCGCCGCGGGCGAGCGGGGCACCGCCTGGGTCAAGCTCACCGCCCAGGGGCGCGCGGGCCACGGCTCCAAGGTGAACACCGCCAACGCGGTCACCCGCCTCGCCGCGGCCGTCGCCCGCATCGGCGCCCACACCTGGCCCGTACGCCTCACCCCGACCGTACGGGCCGCGCTGAGCGAACTCGCCGCCCTCTACGGCATCGAGACCGATGTGAGCGCCGACGGATTCGACGTCGACCAGCTCCTGGAGAAGCTCGGACCGGCCGCCGCCCTCGTCGAACCGACCGTGCGCAACAGCGCCAACCCGACGATGCTGGAGGCCGGTTACAAGGTCAACGTCATCCCCGGCCGGGCCGTCGCCTACGTCGACGGCCGGATGCTGCCGGGCGGCGAGGAGGAGTTCGCCGAGACGATGGACCGGCTCACGGGACCGGACGTGGAGTGGGAGTTCCACCACCGCGAGGTCCCCCTGGAGGCTCCGGTCGACTCGCCGACCTTCGCCCGACTGCGGGCCGCCGTCGAGCACTTCGACCCGACCGGGCACGTCGTCCCGTTCTCCATGTCCGGCGGCACGGACGCCAAGCAGTTCTCCCGGCTCGGCATCACCGGATACGGCTTCTCCCCGCTGAAGCTCCCCCCGGAACTCGACTACGGAGCGCTGTTCCACGGCGTCGACGAACGGGTTCCGGTCGACGCCCTGCACTTCGGCGTCCGAGTCCTCGACCACTACCTGAGGTCCGCGTAGCTTCGGTCGGGTTCGAGCGAGTCACGTCACGTCCGCGTAAAGGAAGTCGCGATGGTCCCCACGGGCGCCTACGGCACCTGGCCCTCCCCGATCGACGCCCCACTGGCCGCCCGCCACGACGGGCGGCCCGAGTACGTCGGCGTCGTCGGCGACGAGGTGTGGTGGACCGCGCCCCGCCCCACCGAGGGCGGCCGGCGCGCGTTCGTACGCCGTCGGGCCGACGGCACCGAGGAGTCGGTCCTGCCCGCCCCCTGGAACGTCCGCAGCCGGGTGATCGAGTACGGCGGGCAGCCCTGGGCGGGCCTGGCGCGCGAGGACGGCGGACCGCTCGTGGTGTTCAGCCACTTCGCCGACCAGCGCCTCTACGCCTGCGAACCCGACGCCGGTACGGAAGGCGGAGCGGCCCCCCGCCCCCTCACGCCCGTCTCCGCCGTGGGCGGCGGGCTGCGCTGGGCCGACCCCGTGCTCCACCCCGAACGCGGCGAGGTCTGGTGCGTCCTCGAGGAGTTCACCGGCCCCGCGCCCACCGACGTGCGCCGCGTCCTCGCCGCCGTACCCCTCGACGGATCGGCTGCCGACGACCGGGGAGCGATCCGCGAACTCTCCGACGGACGGCACCGGTTCGTCACCGGACCCCGGCTCTCCCCGGACAAGCGGCAGGCCGTCTGGATCGCCTGGGACCATCCCCGGATGCCCTGGGACGGAACGGAGGTGCTCCTCGCCGACATCACCGCCGACGGCACCCTGCGGGACGCGCGCCCCGTCGCCGGCGGACCGGACGAGTCCGTGCCGCAGGCCGGCTGGACCGCCGACGGCCAGCTGCTGTACGTGAGCGACCGCAGCGGCTGGTGGAACCTCTACCGCGCGGAACCCGGGGGCGAACCGGTCGCGCTCTGCCCCCGCGCCGAGGAGTTCGGCGGACCGCTGTGGAAGATCGGGCTCAGCTGGTTCCAGCCCCTGGCGAACGGCCTCGTCGCCGTCATCCACGGCAAGGGAGCCACCGCACTCGGCATACTCGACCCCGAGAGCGGCGAACTCGTCGACGCCGCCGGCCCCTGGACCGAATGGGCCGCCACCCTCGCCGTGCACGGCGACCGGGTCGTCGGCGTCGCCGCCAGCCCCCGCAGCGCCTACGAGGTGGTGGAGCTCGACACCCGCACCGGCCGGGCCCGGGTCATCGGCTCCGCCCACGACGACCCGGTCGACCCGTCGTACTACCCCGAGCCCCAGATCCGCACCTTCACCGGGCCCGACAACCGCGAGATCCACGCCCATGTGTACCCGCCGCACAGCCCCGACCGGACCCCGCCCGGCCAGGAGCTGCCGCCGTACGTGGTGTGGGCCCACGGCGGACCGACCGGCCACGCGCCACTCGTCCTGGACCTGGAGATCGCCTACTTCACCTCGCGCGGCATCGGTGTCGCCGAGGTCAACTACGGCGGCTCCACCGGCTACGGACGCGCGTACCGCGACCGGCTGCGCGAGCAGTGGGGCGTCGTCGACGTGGAGGACTGCGCCGCCGTCGCCGAGGCTCTCGCCGCCGAGGGCACCGCCGACCCCGCCCGGCTCGCCGTCCGCGGCGGCAGCGCGGGCGGCTGGACCACCGCCGCCTCCCTCGTCACCACCGACGTCTACGCCTGCGGCACGATCATCTACCCCATCCTCGACCTCCTGGGCTGGGCCACCGACGAGACCCACGACTTCGAGTCCCAGTACCTGGAATCGCTCGTCGGCCCGCTCGCCGACGTGCCCGCCCGGTACCACGAGCGCTCGCCGCTCCACCACGTCGACCGGATCTCCGCTCCGTTCGTGCTGCTCCAGGGCCTCGACGACGTGATCTGCCCGCCGGCCCAGGCCGAGCGGTTCCTCGCGCGCATGGCCGGGCGGGGCATCCCGCACGCGGCCCTCACCTTCGAGGGCGAGGGCCACGGCTTCCGCATGGCCGAGACGATGGTCCGGGCCCTGGAGGCCGAACTCTCCCTGTACGCACAGACCTTCGGCATCGCCCGTCCCGACGTCCCCCTCCTGGAGCTGAAGAAGTGACCGTGACTCCGCTGAACCGGCCGCCGCGGCTCCGTCCCGGCGCGCGCGTCGCCGTCGTCGCGCCCAGCGGGCCGATCCCGGAGGAGCGGCTCGCCGCGGGCCTGGACATCCTGCGCGGCTGGGACCTGGAGCCGGTCGTCGCACCCCATGTCCTGCACGTCCACCCGGAGTTGGGATACCTCGCCGGTACGGACGAGAGCCGGGCCCGTGACCTCCAGGAGGCCTGGTGCGATCCCGCCGTCTCGGCGGTGATCTGCGCCCGCGGGGGCTACGGCGTCCAGCGGATGGTGGACCTGGTCGACTGGACGGCGATACGGGCGGCGGGCCCCAAGGTCTTCGTCGGCTACAGCGACGTCACCGCCCTCCACGAGGCGTTCGCCGTGCGCGCCGGACTCGCCACCCTGCACGGGCCGATGGCCGCCGCGGCCACCTTCCTCAAGGACCCCCGCACCCAGGAGTCCCTGCGCGCCACCCTGTTCGAGCCCGAGTCCGTGCGGACCCTCGGCCTGGACACCGCACGCCCGCTGGCCCCCGGCCGGGCCCACGGCGTCACCCTCGGCGGCTGCGTGAGCCTCCTGGCCTCCGACCTCGGCACCCCGCACGCCCGGCCCTCCGCCCGTGGCGGGCTGCTGCTCCTGGAGGACGTGGGGGAGGAGCCGTACCGCCTGGACCGGATCCTCACCCAACTGCTCCGCTCCGGATGGCTGGACGGGGTCGCGGGCATCGCCCTGGGCTCCTGGGCGGAGTGCGGCCCCTACGACGAGGTCCGTGCGGTCCTCGCCGACCGGCTCGGCGCCCTCGGCGTGCCCGTGGTGGAGGAGCTGGGGTTCGGGCACAGCGAGACGGCGCTCACCTTCCCGCTGGGCGTGCCCGGCGTGCTGGACGCGGAGTCCGGGACGCTCACGCTGGACGTACCGGCGCTCGGCTGACCCTCTCGGACGCCTGCGACACCGTCCGGCTGCTCAACTCCGGCCGCTACCGCGACGCGGACACCCGGAAGATGCTGGACTTCGCCCGGAGCGTCACCCCGGCCTCGTACCTCGACCGGGTCAAGGCCCCGACGCTCCTCGTCCAGGGCCAGTCCGACAGCCTCTTCAACCTCAACGAGGCCCAGGACACCTACGAACGGCTCCGGGCGCGCGGAGTCGAGACCAAGATGATCTGGCAGTCGTGGGGGCACAGCGGGGGACAGGCACCCGGTGAACTCGACCTCGGGCAGGGCAACCTGGAGACCAGCTACGTCGGGCAGCGCGTCCTCGCCTGGTTCGACCGGTACCTAAGGCGCGCAGGGGGTGTCGACACGGGGACGGAGGTCGCCTACTACCGCTCCTGGCAGAGCGGTTACGGCACGGCGGCCCGGGTGCCGGCCCTCAGCCGGAAGCTCCACCTCTCCGGCGACGGCAAGCCCGTCGACAACCGCGCCAAGGTCGCCCGGGACCGAACGCGTCCAGGACTCCGGCGACGCCGCCGACAAACCGGTGTTCTTCGCCAAGGTCTGCGACATCGCCCCGGACGGCAGGAAGACCCTGGTCAACCGGCTCGTGGCGCCGGTACGGGTACCGGACGTCACCCTGCCCTTCACGGTGGAGCTCCCGGGCATCGTGCACCGCTACGAGACGGGCCACCGGCACCCTGGAGCTGCCCGTTGTCAAGGGCCAGGTGAGGTAGCAGCCAGAAGGGTGGATTCACGTGACCTTCGGGTGTTCTTTACCTGTTCTTTTCCCACTCTGCGGGCAGTGGGACGGAGACTGTGCCTCCGCCTTCGTGCCGTGACGTCGGTGCGGGGCGCAGCTCCCTCCTCGCAGAAGGACCGAAGGCCCCGTGCCACTTCCCGTTGTGCTGTCCGGCCGCACCGTACGGCTGGAACCCCTCGCACCACAGCACGCCGCCGCGATCGCCGCGGCCGGCTCCGAGGACCGTACGACGTACGCGTTCACGCCCGTCCCCCACAATCTGGACGCGGCAGAGATCTATATCGAACGTGCCCTGGCCGAACAGGCCGCGGGCCGAGCGCAGCCCTTCGCCGTCGTCAGTACCGCCGACGGGCGGATCGTGGGATCGACACGGTTCCTGGAGCTGGACTACTGGCAGGGGCCGCTGGTCTGGCCCTCGGTGCCGGGCGTCCCGCACGGTGATCCGCTCACCTCCGTCCCGGACGCGGCGGAGATCGGCAACACCTGGCTCTCGCCCCGGGCCCAGGGCACCGGCGTCAACACCGAGGCCAAGCTGCTGATGCTCCGGCACGCCTTCGAGGCGTGGGGGGTCCGCCGGATCTCGATGCGCGCGGACGCCAGGAACGTACGTTCCCGGGCCGCCATCGAGCGGCTCGGCGCCACCTGCGAAGGTGTGCGCCGGGCGCATTCGCGCGGTCTGGACGGGGCCGTGAGGAGCACCGCCTTCTACTCGGTCCTGGACGAGGAGTGGCCCGTGGTGCGGGCCCACATCGAGGCCCGCCTCGACCGCGCCATCCGGCTCGGCCACCCCGCCCGCTTCGGCACGGTGCCGGGCCTCGACACGGCGCCCCGAGGGCCTCTGGTCCCCGCCTAGGCGGCCGGCGCGCGCAGCGCCGGTGCCGCGAGCGAGAAGAGCCCCCGTCCGGCCGGACGGGGGCTCTTCACGTGGCCGGCGGCGTTACGCGCGCGCCGCGAGCGCCGCGTAGCCGGGGCGGACGACCTCGTCGATCAGCCGCCGCCGCTCCGGGAGCGGCAGGAAGGCCGCGTCGAGCGCCGCGACGGTGAACTCCTCGAAGACCTCCGGGCCGTAGCCGAAGGTGTCCGCCATGTGCTGGAACTCCTCGCTCATGGTGGTACCGGAGACCAGCCGGTTGTCCGTGTTGAGCGTGATCCGGAAGCCGAGGCGGCGCAGCTCGTCGATCGGGTGCGAGGCGTAGTCCTTGGCCGCACCCGTCTGGAGGTTGGAGGTCGGGCAGACCTCCAGGGCGATCCGGTTGTCGCGGACGTACGCGGCGAGGTGGCCGAGCGTGCCGTCCTCGGCGATGTCGTCCGTGATCCGCACGCCGTGACCGATCCGCTCCGTGCCGCAGACCTGGACGGCCTCGTGGATCGACTCCGCGCCCACGGCCTCGCCGGCGTGGATCGTGAAGTGGCAGTTGTGCCGCTTCAGGTGCTGGAAGGCCGGGAGGTGGCGGGCGGGCGGATTGCCGATCTCTCCGCCGGCGATGTCGAAGCCCGCGACGCCGTTCTCGCGGTGGGCGACCGTGAGCTCCGCGATCTCGAGCGAACGGTCGGTGTGCCGCATGCCGGTGAGGAGCGTACGGACGGTGATCCGGCCGCCGGAGCGGCGCTCGCCCTCCCGGAAGCCGTCGTTCACGGCCGCGACGACCTCGTCGAGGGTCAGCCCGGCCGCCAGGTGCTGCTCGGGGGCGTAGCGGATCTCGGCGTAGACGACACCGTCCGCCGCCAGGTCCTCGGCGCACTCGGCCGCGATGCGGTGCAGCGCCTCGCGGGTCTGCATCACCGCGCAGGTGTGGGCGAAGGTCTCCAGGTACCGCTCCAGCGAGCCGGAGTCGGCGGCGTCCCGGAACCAGACCGCGAGCGCGGCGGGGTCCTCGGTGGGCAGCGCGGTGTAGCCGCACTCCCGGGCCAGTTCGACGATCGTGGCGGGGCGCAGGCCGCCGTCCAGGTGGTCGTGGAGGACGGCCTTCGGCGCGCGGCGGATCCACTCGGCGACGGGTATGGAGACCGGGCTGCTGAGCGGGGCGGCAGGGTTGTCAGACAAGTGCATGGCGCGGAAGTGTACGCCACGTCGGGGGCGGGCCGCTGTGACGGCGGTCGCCGTGGTGCCCGGGCCCAGGGGGCGGCCTAGTTCGACTGGAGGACCGGAAGGGCGGGGGCGCCCGTGGGGAGCATGTGTTTGGCCGCCAGGATCGGGGTCTCCCCGACCCGTACCACCTGGGTGACGAGCACCGCCGGGGTGTCGGCCGGCCGGCCGAGCTGCTCGCCGCGGCGCTGTCCGAGCAGCGTCGCGGTCACGCTGCTGTGCGCGGCGAGCGGCATCCCGCGCGAGGCTCCCGCGAGCACCGCGAGCATCGAGGTCCGCTCGGGCGCGGGCGCCGTGCGCAGCGCCTCGGCGAAGTCCGGATGCGACGCCTCCAGTACGTCGTCGGCCGCCGCCCACTCCTGGCTGAGTGCGGCCGCCGCACCCTCTCCGGCCAGCAGCGACTCCCAGAAGCGCAGCTCGGCCCTGGCCGGGGCGAGCAGGTGCTGGGTGGTGAAGTCGGTGGGCTCCTCCACCGCCCGGAGCAGGGCGCGGACGCGCAGCGGGGCGCCCGCCCCGATCAGCTCCTCCAGGGGCTGGATGTGCTCGAAGCCGCGGCGGGGCGGGTGGTCGTTGACGGTCCGGCCGACCCCGCGCCGGACGGAGAGCAGGCCGTCCTCCTGGAGCAGCAGCAGGGCCTCGCGCAGGGCGGGCCGGCTGACGCCCAGCTCGCCGGCGAGCTTCGGCTCGGAGGGGAGGGTCGAGCCCGGCGGATAGGTGCCGTCGTGGATGGCGTCCGCGATCCGTTCGTAGAGCACCACGACCGGTCGCCGCTGCTGTCCGCCGACTGCCACTGCCCCTCCTCCGCTCGGTTGTCGGCAAGTGAACGGTATTCGGAATCACAGGTCAAAGGGACTTGACGTTTTACGCGCGTAGAACTCACTCTGTCTGGCGTTACTTGTCTGACAAGCTCGGTTTCATCGAATGACATCCACGGCAAAGGGGCCCACATGTCAGCCACATCCGACCTCAAGGGCCGCGGGCCCATGCTCCTGGCGATGGTGCTCGCCGTCCTCGGGTACCAGATCAACGCCACGATGCTGAGCCCCGCCCTGCCGGATGTCATCGAGCGCCTGGGCACGACCACGGCCGCCGCCGGTCTCTCGCAGACCCTCTTCTTCCTGATGGCGGCCATCGGTCAGGTCACCCTCGCCCGCCTCAGCGACCAGCGCGGCCGCAAGCCGATGATGATCGTCTGTGCCGTCGTCCTGATCGCCGGCAACCTGCTCTGCGTCTTCGCGCCGAACATCGAGCTCTTCATCGCGGGCCGCATCCTCCAGGGCATCTCCGCCGCGATGTTCACGCTCGCCTTCCTCACCCTGAACCAGCTGCTCACCCCGGCAGGCTTCGGCAAGGCCGCGGGCATCATCACGGCCGTCAACGGCGGCCTCGCCGGTGTCGACGCCATCGCCGGCGGCCAGATCGCCGACACCATCGGCTTCCGCGGCATCTTCGTCTGCTCCACCCTGATCGCCGTCGCCGGCCTGATCGGCGTCCGGAAGTACGTCCCGGACGTCCCGGCCACCGCCGCCGACGGCCGCTTCGACTCCCGTGGCATCGCGGCCCTCGCGCTCGGCCTCACCGGCGTCCTCGTCGGCCTCGCCCAGGGCGGCGCCTGGGGCTGGACCTCCGTCCTCACGCTCGGCTTCCTGCTCGGCGGCCTCGCCTCGCTCGTCTTCTTCGTCGTCTCGCAGAAGAGCGCCGCCAACCCGGTCATCGACATCGAGGTCCTGGCCTCGCGCCGCGCCTGGCCGCTGCTCCTCACCACCGTCTGCACCCTGGGCGGCGCCTTCGGTGCCGTCGCGCTGACCATCCCGCTCTTCTCGCAGGACGGCCAGGTCGGCCTCGGCCTCTCCGCCGTGACCGCGGCCGTCCTCTTCCTCACCCCGATCCAGCTCATCGGCGTGATCTCCGCGCCGCTGACCGGGCGCCTCGGCCCGAAGATCGGCTGGCGCAGGATCGTCGTCACCGGCGCGATCGCCAACTTCGCGATCTTCCTGGTCGCCACCTTCTTCCTGCACGACGAGTGGATCCTCGTCGCCTCGCTCGCCGCCCTCGGCGTGACGTACGGCGGCTTCATGCTGACCGGCCTCAACGGCCTCGCCGTCACCACGGCCCCCAAGGACAAGCCCGGCTCGCTCTCCGGTCTCAACGGTGCCTGCTTCGGCATCGGAGCCTCCCTCGGCATCGCCCTGGCCTCCGCGATGATCACCGCGGGCAGCGACGCGGGCGGTCCGACGGAGGCGGGCTACCAGCACGCGATGTACACGGCGCTCGCCCTGCTCGGCATCGGCGTCGTGACCGCGCTGCTCATCCAGCGCCCCGACCCGGCCGAGGCGGCCGACGCGGACGCCGACGAGCCGCAGCTGGTCCTCGCCCACCACTGACCGGGCACGGCGGGAGAGGCCGCACCCTCACCCGTACGGCCCCTTCCACCGCCCCCGTGCGGACCGGATCCCTCCATCCTGGTCCCACGGGGGCGGCCGCGTACGACGGAGGAGAGGTCCGGGCATGAGTCCCACCGAGACAGCGAGCGCCGACGGCCACCGGCGCTCCGGACCCCTCCCGTGCGCCTGCGCCACGCGGCCGGCCGTGCCCGGCCGCGTCGCGCGGGTGAGCGTGCCGGGCGCGGAGTGCGGCCGCCACGCGGCGGACCGGCGGCGTTCATGAGGAAGGCGGCGCTCCTGGGCGCGGGCGCCGTCGTCGCGCTCGCGGCCATGGCGGTAGCGACGGCGGAGGAGGCGCCGGGGGAGAAGGCGCCGGGCACGGACGACCGGCCGATGCCCGATCTCCTCGGCAAGGGCCTCTGGCGGGTCTTCACCGCCCTCGATCCCCGCACCCGTCTCGACGTCCATGACGTCGGCGGCCGTGACAGGCGGGTGCTCTGGCCGCCGAACTGGCAGGTGTGCACGCAGTACCCGACCGAGGGCGCGGTGACCGACGGCCGGACGACGGTCGTGATCGGCGTCGTGAAGAAGGGCGAGAGCTGCCCGGCCCGGGTCACCTCGGCCCGCCGCTGATGCCGCCGCCGGTTCCTCCGCTGCCCGTAGCCGTAGCCGTAGCCGTCTCCACCGGCGATCCCGGTCCCCGTAGCCTGAGGGCATGTCCGACGATCTTGGTCAGTACCTCACCGCCGGTCCACGGGTGGGCCTGCGGCCCTACTCCCTCGACGACGCCGAGGAGTTCACCGCGCGGGCGCGCGAGAGCCGGGAGCTGCACCGGCCCTGGCTCTTCCCGCCCGACCGGCCCGAGACCTTCGCCGCCTACGCGCGCGCCCTGACCGACGACCCCGCCAGGGCCGGCTTCCTCGTGTGCGATCGCGAGGCGCGGGGCGGGATCGCCGGGTTCGTCAACATCAACAACATCGTCCGCGGCGCGTTCCTCAGCGGCGCCCTCGGCTACGGCGCCTTCGCGCACGCGGCAGGGCGGGGCCTGATGGGCGAGGCGCTCGGCCTGCTCCTCCCGTACGCCTTCGGGCCCCTCGGACTGCACCGGCTCGAGGCCAACATCCAGCCCGGCAACGCCGCATCCCGCGCGCTCGTACTCCGGGCCGGCTTCCGGCTCGAAGGGTTCTCGCCCGCCATGCTCCACATCGACGGCGCCTGGCGGGACCACGAGCGCTGGGCCGTCACCGCTTGTAGTTGATCTTCATGGTGTCCATGTCCGTGACGGTGGACTTCAGCTCGCCGTGGCCGTGCCCGAGCTCCCTCAGCGCCGTCTCCACCCGGTCCTCGGCGATCGCTCCGGCCATCTCCTCGCCGTCCGCCGCGTCCGAGAGGACGACCAGGCGGTACGAGAAGTGCTTCAGCGTCCGGTCGTAGGCGAGCGAACCCTCCGGGGTGAACCGCATCGCCGACATGCCGTGCGCGTCGGCCTCGGCGAGCAGCCGGGACCGGCCCTCCTCCGAGAGCCCCTCGAACGTGCCGCGCACGATCACCCGGTAGGTGTGCTGGGTGGTCATTCTCCTGGTCCTCACGTCGTTCTTCACGCAGCGCCGTGCTGTGCGGAGCGTGGTCGTCAAAGGCGTTGAAGATCCAGAGTACGGCGGCGAGGATGAGGCGCATGCGGAATATCGTTGCCCTCGACGCACCGTCCAACCTCGGCCTGCGTCCGCCGGTCCCCGGCACCGTCCCCGGCTGTCACAAGCTGGCCGGAGCCCTCCGCGAGAACCGGATCGTCCAGCGGCTCGGCGCTCTGGAGGGCGGCGTGGTCGTCCCGCCGCGCTACGACCGGGGCGACTGGCAGGAGGGCGACGGCGTCTTCAACGCGGCCGCGCTCGCCACGTACACCCGCACCCTCGCGGACCGGATCGAGCACCACGTACGGGCCGGCGACTTCCCGCTCGTCCTCGGCGGCGACTGCTCGATCCAGCTCGGCGCCTCGCTCGCCCTGCGCCGCATCGGACGCTACGGGCTCGCCGCCGTCGACGCCTCCCCCGACTTCCGCCACCCCGGCAACTCCGACGGCGTCGGTGCCGCGGGAGGCGAGGAGCTGGCCCTCGCGACCGGGCGCGGCCAGGCCGACCTCACGGACCTGGAGAGCCTGGGGCCCTACCTCCGAGAGGAGGACGTCCGGCTCTTCGGCATCCGTGACGCGTACCAGGACGATCCCGAACTCGTCGAACTGCGCGCCCTGAAGGTCCCCGTCGTCACCGTCGCCGACCTGCGCGCCTGGGGCCCGGCCGACCTCGCCGCCGCCACGGTCACGGCGTTCGGGGCCCCGGAGCTCGACGGCTTCTGGGTGCACCTGGACGCCGACGTCCTCGACCCCGCCGTGATGCCGGCCGTCGACAGCCCCGACCCCGAAGGCCTCTTCCCCGACGAACTCGTCCCCCTGCTGCGGACGTTGGTCCGCGCCGAGCGCTGCGTCGGGCTCAACGTCACGATCTACGACCCCGATCTCGACCCCGACGGTACCGCCGGAGCCTTGCTCACGGACGTCGTGGTCGCCGCCTTTGCCGAAGACTGACGGACAGACCCCCTGGTCGGCCGCCCGTCCGCCGTGTTCCATGGCCGACATGACGACCGTACGACGTGCCGTACTGACCCTGCCCGCCGCCCCGTTGGGCCCGGACAACCCGCTGCCCGCCCTGCGCACCCTCGACGGGACCCCGACGGTCGACGCCCGTGCCGCGGAAGGGCTGCCGCGCGACATGGCCCGGCAGCTCGGGTACGCACCCCTGCGCACCGTGCTGCCCGTCCCGCTCCGGGACGGCTACGGACGCGAGCGCGTGGACACGGAATTCGACGCGATCGTCGTCGAGAACGACCGGCTGCGGGCGACCGTGCTGCCCGGCCTGGGCGGCCGCGTCCACTCGCTGCACCACAAGCCCACCGGGCGTGAACTCGTGCACCGCAACCCGGTGTTCCAGCCCGCCGCCTTCGCCCTCAACGGTGCCTGGTTCGCCGGCGGCATCGAGTGGAACATCGGCGCCACCGGCCACACCACCCTCTCCTGCGCGCCGCTGCACGCCGCGATCGTCCCGTCCCCCGACGGCGGGGAGATGCTCCGGCTGTGGGAGTGGGAGCGACTGCGCGACCTGCCCTTCCAGGTCGACCTGTGGCTGCCCGAGGGCTCCGACTTCCTCCACGTGGGCGTGCGGATCCGCAACCCGCACGAGCGGGCCGTCCCGGTCTACTGGTGGTCCAACACCGCCGTCCCGGAGGACCGCCGGATCCTCGCCCCCGCCGACGAGGCCTGGCTCCACGGATACGAGCGCGGCCTGCGCCGCGTCCCCGTCCCGCGCGGCGAGGACGGCGCGGACCACACGTATCCGGAGCACGGCACCCTGCCCGCCGACTACTTCTACGACCTCGCCGACCCGCAGCGGCGCTGGATCGCCGCCGTCGACGACGGCGGCGCGGGGCTCGTCCAGACGTCGACCGACCTGCCGCGCGGGCGCAAGCTGTTCCTCTGGGGCTCGTCCCGGGGCGGGCGGCGCTGGCAGCGGTGGCTCACGGAACCCGGCGCGCCGGGCTACGCCGAGATACAGGCGGGCCTCGCCCGTACGCAGCTGGAGCATCTGAAGCTGGAGGGCGGAGAGGAGTTCAGCTGGCTGGAGGCGTACGGGCCGCTGGCCGCCGAGCGCGGGGCCGTGCACGGAGAGGACTGGGCGGCGGCCCGCGCGGAGGTGGAGCGGTCCCTGGAGTCCGCCCTGCCACGCGCAGCCGTCGACGCCGCCCACGAGGCATGGCGGGACGGCCCGGCGGACGCCGAGCCGACGACGGTGCTCGGGGTCGGATCGGGCTGGGGAGCCCTCGAGGTCCTCTGCTCGGGGCATGAGCTGCCCGGCACGCCGTTCCCCGAATCGACCCTGGGGGAGGAGCAGAAGCCCTGGCTGGAGCTGCTCCGCACCGGCGCCCTGCCGCAGCCCGCCGGCGGCGACGTGCCCGGGCCGTCCCTGGTCGCGGACCACTGGCGGGACATGCTGGAGACCGCTCCCGCCGTACCCCTGACCGAGTACCACCTCGGGCTCGCGCAGTGGCGTGCCGGCGATCTGGCCCAGGCCGTACGGAGCTGGGAGCGCGGGCTCCGGCAGGAGGGCATGCGCTGGGCCCTGCTGTACTGCCTGGCCGTCGCCGACCGGGACGGCGGACACCCGGCGCGCGCCGCCGAACGGTACGCCGAGGCCTTCGGCGCCCTGCCCGCCGACGCCGACGAGGTGGTGACCGCGGCCCTGGGCCGCGAGACCCTCACCGCGCTCCTGGAGGCAGGGAGGATCGCCGGGGCCCGCGCGCTCCGTGACGGCCTGCCGGAGGCGGTGCGCGCCCGTGGTGCGTTCCGCCTCCTGGAGGCCCGCCTCCTCATCGCCGAGGGCAGGAAGGCCGAGGCCCGTGCCGTCTTCGACGAGGGCTTCGAGGTGGCGGACCTGCGGGAGGGCGCCGAGATCCTGGGCGAGGTCTGGTCCTTGCTGACGGACGAGCCGCTGCCGGACCGCTACGAGTTCCGGATGCGTCCCTGAGGCCCCGGCGACGGTCCCCCGGTCAGAAGATGCGCTGTCCGGGGGTGAGGACGCCGTCGGGGTCGTAGCGGTGCCGCGCGGCCTCGAACTCGTCCCAGAAGCCGCCGAAGTGGCGCACCCAGTCGTCCTTGGTGAGGGGGACCGACCCGATGGGGTACCAGCAGCCGCCGGCCTCGACCGTGGTGTCGTACTGGCGGCGGTTCGCGGCGACCATCTCGTCGGCGGAATCCGCGCCCGGGGAAGCGGTCTTGAGGATCGAGAAGAGGTAGGCGAGTTCCTCGTCCGGCATGACCGGGAGCGGGGTGCGGCACTTGGTGGTGAGCACGGGGTAGAGCAGGATGACCGCGCTCGCGCCGATGGCCTGCGGTTTGAGGTCGGCGAGCGTGTCGGTGACGACGGCGTTCACCCGTGAGGCGGGGAGCAGAGCGTCGTACCAGGGGTGGGGCAGCGACCACTCGCCCATGGCCGTGAAGGCGTCCACCATCGCGGCGAGACGGTTGACGAAGTCGAAGTACGGGACGTCCTGGGCCTCGACAGAGAGGGCGTCCAGGTCGTCCGTGAGCCGGGCGTCGTCGTCGGTGGTCCCGTCGTAGGCGGCGGCCTCCACCCGGTACACCCAGCCGTCCGGCGTGGGCCGGGTCTGGCCGATGAGGTAGTCGAACCGTCCTTCGCCGATCAGCCGGGCCTGCTGGGCCGTGAGCTCGGCGACGCTCCGGAACGTCAGGGTGTAGAACCGGACCGAGCGCGGCGCGGGGATCAGGGAGAGCGTGGCGCGGGTGATGATCGCGCACTGCCCGAGGCCGCCGAGGGCGGCGCGGAAGAGGTCGGGGCGCACGGTGGGGGAGCAGGTCGCGATGTCGCCCTCTCCCGTCACGACCTGGAGTTCGCGGACGGTGTCGGCCTGTGTGCCGTGGTGGCCGATCTGCCCGCCCAGGCCTCCGGCCGACAGGGTGCCGCCGACGGACAGCTCCAGGTAGTCGGTGAAGGCGGGCGGGGTGAGGCCACGGGCCAGGGAGGCCCGGACCACGGAGCTCCAGAGGGCCCCGGCCTGGACCACGGCGGTGTCATCGTGGATCTCGACGGCATCCAGCGTGCCGAGGTCGACGACCAGGCCGGAGGGCACCTGCGCCTGACCGTTGGTCGAGTGTCCCTGGCCGCGGGGTGCGACCTTCAGACCGCGCTCCCGGCAGTGGCGCACCATCGTGGCGACGTCCTCGACCGAGCCGGCTCTGAGGACCGCGGCGGGAGGCAGGCGGACCAGGCCGCCGAAGTCGGTGGACGCCGCGTCGAGTGCGGCGGTGTCGAAGCGCAGCTCTCCGTCCAGCGCGGGAACCGCGTCGAAGGCGGCAGGGCCGACGCCCGTGGGGGCGGCTGAACCCGGCTGTGGCACAGGGGGATGAGGAGGCGTCATGGTGACTCCAGATCGGCGTGGTGAAAGGAACTCGGTGCGTGTGCACAGTTCCCGCACAATGTGATCATTTTTCGGTGGGTGTGTTCATCGAATTTCGCGAATTCGGCCGCCTTCGGTCGATTCGGGACCCGATGTCAACCTTGGTTGACAGGAAGGGTGCGTCAACGTAGGTTGACGTCATGACCGATGCGACCGATCTCGCGGCGCGGGCGGGCGACCGGGACCCCCGGGTCGGACTGCGCGCCGTATCCGCCCTGAGGCGGCTCCTCGAACAGCTGGAGGCCGTCCAGGTGCGCAGTGCCCGCGCACAGGGCTGGTCCTGGCAGGAGATCGCGGCCGAGCTGGGTGTGAGCCGTCAGGCCGTGCACAAGAAGTACGGGAGGCATTGATGTTCGAGCGATTCTCGGCAGGGGCCCGGGCGGTGGTCATCGAGGCCGTGGAGCTGGCCCGGCGCGGCCGCGCCGCCACGGTCACCGAGGAGCATCTGCTGCTCGCGCTGCTCGACGCGGAGGGGACCAAGGCGTCCTTCGTGCTGCGGGCCCTCGGCGCGACCGACCGGCGTGCCTCGCTCGAGGCGGAGCTCTCCGACGCCCATCGGCGGGGCGGTCTGTCGAAGGCCGACATGGAGGCGCTGGCGGGTCTCGGGATCGACGTGCCGGAGATCGTCGCCCGCGTCGAGGAGGCCCACGGCCCCGGGGCCCTCGCCGACGACCGCGAGGGGGGTTCCCGGCGCTTCGGACGGCCCACGTTCAGCCGCGAGGCGGCGAGTGTCCTGGAGCGCACGCTGCGGATCTGCCTCGGCCGCCGCGAGAAGGTGATCGGCGACGAGCACCTGCTGCTCGCCCTGACCGCCCGCCCGGGCGTCGTCGCCGAGGTCCTCGCCGACCACGGCATCACCTACGCGGCGGTGGAACGCGCCCTCGGGCAGGGCGCGTCAGCCGCCTGAGCCGGACGCGACCGCGCAGCTGTGCGTCAGCGCGACCGCGCCGCCGTACGGGAGAACGGCCCGCCCGCCGCGCGGCGGGCGGCTCAGGACCGCCGGTCGACGTACTCGAAGACCGAACCGTCCGGGTGGACCGCGATCAGATTGCGGCCCACCGGCGTCGGGACCGGGCCGGCCAGGATCTTGGCGCCCGCCTCCGCCAGCGCGGTGAACGCCGCGTCCACGTCCTGGACGGAGATGGTCGCGGAGACCTTGCGCAGGACCTCCAGCTCCGCCTCCGGCCCGCTCATCAGGAGGAAGCAGCCGACGGCCGCCACCGACACCCCGCCCCGTTCGAAGCGGAGGGCGGGGGAGCCGGTGAGCCGCTCGTAGAAGTCCACGGCGGGTTCGAGCTCGTCGACGCAGACACGAAGAGTGGTCCCCAGAATCTCCATGCGGACGAGCCTAGTTGAGGATCAGGAGACCTGGCAGAGGATCTCGCCGTGCGGGACCATGAACCAGGCGTCCTCCTGCCGGCCCCACTCCCGCCACGCGTCGGCGATCGCGCGCAGCGTGTCCGCCGTGGCGTGACCGCCCTCCACCACCAGCTTCGCGTAGACCGACTCCGTCGTCCGGTCCGCCCACAGCCCGCTCCACCACGCCCGCTCCTCCGGCGTCGCGTAGCACCAGGTGGCGGCCGTCGTCGTGACGTCGGTGAACCCCGCCCGCCGCGCCCAGGAGAACAGCCGCCGCCCGGCGTCCGGTTCGCCGCCGTTGGCCCGCGCGACCCGGTGGTACAGCTCCTGCCAGACCCCGAGGGCGGGCGGCTCCGGGTACCAGGCGAAGGCGCCGTAGTCGCTGTCCCGCGCGGCGACCACCCCGCCCGGACGGCAGACGCGCCGCATCTCGCGCAGCGCCCGCACGGGGTCGCCGACGTGCTGCAGCACCTGGTGGGCGTGGACGACGTCGAAGGAGTCGTCCGGGAAGTCCAGGGCGTGGACGTCGGCGACCCTGAACTCCACGTTCTCCAGGCCGCGTTCGGCCGCCACGGCGCGCGCCTTGTCCAGGACGTCCTCGGCGGCGTCGACCGCGGTCACCCGCCCCGGCGCGACCAGCGCCGCCAGATCCGCGGTGATCGTGCCGGGGCCGCAGCCCACGTCCAGGACGTCCAGGCCGGGCCGCAGCTCGGGCAGCAGATACGCCGCGGAGTTCGCGGCGGTGCGCCAGCTGTGCGAGCGCAGCACCGACTCGTGGTGCCCGTGGGTGTAGACGGCGGTCTCGTGAGGACTGGACTCTTCGGCGGCATACGTCATGACCGGACTCCCTCGTCTGAGTGGGTACGGCAACGGTACGCGCATCACCCGCATCGTGAGATAGCAATCTCGCGATGCGGACGAAGTCGACGAGCCGTTCAGGTGAACAGGAGCCTCCGGTACCGGAGTTCGTCGAGCGTCCGGCCCGCCGTCGTGTCCTGGACGACCGTTCCGTCCGGCCGCCAGCCCGCCGCCTCGTAGAAGCGGCGCCCCCGGGTGTTGTCCGCGAGGACCCACAGCGCCGCCTCGCGGAACCCGTCCGCCGCCAGCGCCTCCTCGGACGCGGCGAGGAGGCCCCGGCCCACCCCCGAGCCCCACACCTCGGGGAGCGCGTAGAGCGCGGCGATCTCCCCGGTGGTGGCGGCGTCGAGGTCGGCGTCCGGCCACGCCCGGAAGCAGCAGAATCCGACCACCCGCCCCCCGGCCTCGGTCGCCACCAGCACCGGGGCGGGCGCCGGCGCCTCCAGCCGGGCCGACCAGACGGCGGCCCGCTCCCCGACGTCCAGACCGTCGAGGTACGACTGGGGGATCAGGTCGCGGTAGGCCGCCTGCCAGGACCGGACGTGGACGGCGGCGATCGCCGCCGCGTCCGCGGGGAGTGCTGCACGGATCGACATGCACCGCATTCTCGACGGGCGCCGACGCCCCGGGCGAGCGGCTTTCCCGGGGCATACGGAGTCGGGGCCTGGGTACTCGGGCGGTGTGGGACCGCCGGTGACCGGACGCCGCCGCGCACCGATGGAGGAAGGCATTCGATGCGGTACGAAACGATGTCCTCGCTCGCCCAGCAGCTCCGTGTCGACTCCGTGCGCGCCACCGACGCGGCCGGCTCCGGTCATCCGACGTCCGCCATGTCGGCCGCCGAGATCGGTGCCGTGCTGCTCACCCATCTGCGTTACGACTTCGACCGCCCCGACCACCCCGGAAACGACCGGCTCGTGCTCTCCAAAGGGCACGCCTCGCCCCTGCTCTACGCCATGTACCGGGCCGCCGGCGTCGTCGGCGAGCCGGAGCTGTTGACCTTCCGGCAGGCGGGCAGCCTCCTCGAAGGCCACCCCACGCCCCGGCTGCCCTGGGTCGACGTCGCCACCGGCTCGCTCGGCCAGGGGCTGCCCGTCGGCGTCGGCATGGCGCTGGCGGGGAAGTTCCTCGACCGCGTCCCGTACCAGGTGTGGGTGGTCAGCGGCGACAGCGAGATGGCCGAGGGCTCCGTCTGGGAGGCCGTCGAGCACGCCGCGTACTGCGGTCTCGACAACCTTACCCTGATCGTCGACGTCAACCGGCTCGGCCAGCGCGGCCCCACGCGCCACCAGCACGACCTCGGCGCCTACGCCGGGCGCCTGGAGGCCTTCGGCTGGCACACCGTACGGATCGACGGCCATGACGTGGAGGCCGTCGACGAGGCCCTGCGGGAGGCGCGCGCGACCGTCGGCCGGCCCACGGCCGTCCTCGCGGCCACCCGCAAGGGACGCGGCGTGGCCGCCGTCGAGAACCGCGAGGGCAAGCACGGAAAGCCCCTCCCGGACGCCGAGGCCGCCATCGCCGAACTCGGCGGATACCGGGACCTGAGAGTCCGCGTCACCGACCCGCCCGCCGCTCTGGTGTCCCGGCCGGCCCCGGACGGTACGCCGGACCTCCCGACGTACGACCGGGGCGAGAAGGTCGCGACCCGGGACGCCTACGGACAGGCTCTCGCCGCCCTCGGGCAGACGCGCGGCGACATCGTCGCGCTCGACGGCGAGGTCGGTGACTCGACCCGCACCGAGAAGTTCGCCAAGGCGCACCCCGAGCGCTATTTCGAGTGCTGGATCGCCGAGCAGCAGCTCGTCGGGGCCGCCGTCGGCCTCCAGGCGCGCGGCTACGTCCCGTACGCCTCGACCTTCGCAGCCTTCCTCACCCGCGCCCACGACTTCATCCGCATGGCCGCCGTGAGCAGGGCCGGGATCAACCTGGTCGGCTCGCACGCCGGTGTCTCGATCGGCCAGGACGGGCCGAGCCAGATGGGACTCGAGGACCTGGCGATGATGCGCTCGGTCCACGGCAGCACCGTCCTCTACCCGTGCGACGCCCCCCAGACGGCGCGGCTCGTCGCGACCATGGCCGACCTGGACGGCGTCCGCTACCTGCGCACCACACGCGGCGCCACGCCCGTCGTCTACGGGCCGGACGAGGAGTTCCCGGTCGGCGGGAGCAAGGTGCTCCGCAGCCACGGCGAGGACGACCGGGCGACGATCGTGGCGGCCGGGGTGACCGTGCCGGAGGCCCTGAAGGCGGCCGACCGGCTGGAGGGCGACGGGCTGCCGGTGCGGGTGATCGACCTCTACTCGGTCAAGCCGGTCGACACAGCCACCCTCGACGACGCGGCCGGGACGACCGGCTGCGTCCTGACGGTGGAGGACCACCGGCCCGAGGGCGGTCTCGGCGACGCCGTCGCCGAGGCGTACGCCAACGGCCACGGCGGGGTGCCCCGCCTGGCCCGGCTCGCCGTCCGCTCCATGCCCACCTCGGCGACCCCGGAGGAGCAGCTCCACGACGCGGGCATCGACGCGGACGCGATCGTCTCCGCGGTCGAGCTGATGCTCGAACGGATCCTGGTCCGCTGAGCGCGCCCGCGATCCGCCCGCCCCGCCCCGCTCGGCCCGGCGTTCACCCGGACGGCCCTGCGCGTCCCGGCCGGGAACGGGGACCCGGCCCTCCAGGGCGGCAGGGCGGGTCCTTCGGCGGCTCCGCCCCGGGTCCCGGCGCCGCGCGGCGGCGCCCCCGCTCCCGTGTCCGCGGCGCGGTCGGTGCCCTCTGAGGCGGCGAACCCTCCTCAACCTTCGTATAAAGGGCATTGAGGCGCCGTACGGGGCGGCGGCCGGTGTTCGGGAGGTGCGGGAGATGCGGCAGACGGCCCCGGAAGGGCGCGGCCCGGTGCGCTACGGACCACCCGCCCCGGAGCCCGGTCTGCCCGTGCTGCCCGGGCTCGCCGCGATCCTGGCCGCCGCCGCGGGGCGCACCGCCGTCGAACCGCCGGGCGGCGGGCCCGTGCTCCGCGAGGCCGCGAGCGGCTACTGGTGGCGGCGCGGGCTGCGGACCCACGCCGAGGACGTCGTCGCCGCACCCGGTGCCCAGCCCCTCATGCTCGCCCTGATCGCCGCCCATGGCGGCGACATCCTGCTGCCCCGGCCCTGTCCCGCCTGGTGGACCCCGCAGGCCCGGCTCCTCGGCCGCCCCGCCTACCACGTGCCCACCCCCGCCGAGTGCGGTGGCGTGCCGGACCCGTACGCCCTCCTCGAAACCGTCCGGCGGGTCCGCGCGGAGGGCGGCCGGCCCCGGCTGCTGCTGCTCTCCGTCGCCGACGACCCGACCGCCACCGTCGCCCCGCCCGAGCTGGTCCGCGAGGCGTGCGAGGCCGCCGTCGCCGAGGGGCTGCACATCATCAGCGACGAGACCTGGCGCGACACCCTGCACCAGCGCCACGACACCGTGCTGCTCAGCCCCGCGGAGATGTGTCCCGACGACGTGACCGTCCTGTACGACCTGGCCGGCGCCCTCGCCCCGGCGGCCTGGCCCTGCGCCGTGGCCCGCTTCCCGCCCACCGGCCCCGACCGCGCGGACCGGTACACCGACCCGCGCGCCCGCACCCTGGACATCCTCACCGCGCTCGGTGCCTTCGTCGCGGGACCCGTCGCCCCCGCCGCCGCCCACGCCCTCGACGAGCCGGAGGAGGTCGCCGTACGGGCCGCCCTCGCCTCCGCCCTCTACGCCCGCGTGGGCACCGCCGCCCACCGCGCGGTCCTCACCGCCGGCGCCCTCGCCAGGCCGCCGCAGGCCGGCCGGCACCTCTACGCGGACCTCGGGCCGCTGCGGTCCGGACTCGCCGTCCGGGGCGTCACCGACTCCATGGAGCTGGAGAACCACCTCGGCCGCCGGCTCGGCACCCCCGTCCCCGGCGGCCACCGCTTCGGCGACGAACTCGGCGCCCTGCGGGTGCGTTTCGACACCGGCGCCTTCCTTGGTTCGACCGAGGAGGAGCTGATGGAGTCCCTCACCTCCGCGAACCCGGTGGAACTGCCGCACGTGGAAGCCGCGTTGAGGTCGTTCGCCGAAGCTCTGGAAGAGCTCCGGTGACACGACCGTCCCGACGAACCGCGTAGAACGGAGCCCGCAGATGACGGAACGGACGGCACGGCCGACGCAGGCCCCGCGCTCCGTACGCGACGGCCGGACCACCACCGCGCACGCGGCCACTCCCACACCCGCCTCCACTCCTGCCCCCGCCTCCGCCCCTGCCTCCGCCTCCGCTTCCGCCCCTGCCCCCGCTTCTGCCCCTGCCCCCGCCTCCGCCCCTGCCCCCGCGCCCGCTCCGGGCCCGGTCCTCCAGCCCCTCGGCCGGGTCCGGACCGACTGGCCCCGCGACTTCGCCGAGCGCCTCACCGCCCCGCTCCCCGGGGTCCGTGCCATGGCCCGCCTCGCCCGCGAAGGCGCCGTGCGCCCCGGCGCCGAAGGGCTCCGCGACATCCCGCTGCTGCCCTTCGCCCCCGGCCCGCTGCCCGACGCCGGACCCGACACCCTCGCCGTCACGTGGGCGGGCCACGCGAGCTGGATCCTGCGCGTGGGCGGCCTCACCGTGCTCACCGACCCCGTCTGGTCCCGCCGCATCCTCGGCACACCCGCCCGGATCACCCCCGTCGGGGTCCGCTGGGAGGACCTGCCGCCCGTGGACGCCGTCGTCATCAGCCACAACCACTTCGACCATCTCGACGCCCCGACCGTCCAGCGGCTCCCCAAGGACACCCCGGTCTTCGTCCCCGCCGGTCTCGCCCGCTGGTTCGTCCGCCGCCGGTTCAGCCGCGTCACCGAGCTGGACTGGTGGGAGGCGGCCGAACTCGACGGCGTGCGGATCGAGTTCGTCCCCGCGCACCACTGGTCCAAGCGGACCCTCCTGGACACCTGCCGCTCGCTGTGGGGCGGCTGGGTGCTCGCCGACCGCGCAGGGCGCTCGGTGTACTTCGCCGGAGACACCGGCTACGGCCACTGGTTCGCCGAGATCGGCGCCCGACACCCCGGGCTCGACCTCGCCCTGCTCCCGATCGGCGCCTACGACCCCCGCTGGTGGCTCAGCGACGTCCACACCGACCCCGAGGAGGCCGTCCGTGCCTTCCAGGACCTGGGCGCCCGCCGGATGGCCCCCATGCACTGGGCGACGTTCGTGCTCTCCTCCGAGCCGGTCCTGGAACCGCTCACCCGGGTCCGGGCCGCCTGGGAGCGGGCCGGCCTGCCCCGCGAGGACCTCTGGGACCTCCCGGTCGGCGCCTCACGCGTGCTCGTTCCCTGACCTGTCGCCCCGCCGCCCCGCTCCCCGCCGCCCGGCTCCCCGCAACCGCCGCCACAGCGCCGGAGCTGCGCTGACCAGCACCGTCAGACCCACCGCCGCCAGCACGCCCTGCCACGGCTCCGGAAGCAGCGAACCGCCCAGGATCCCGATCAGCTGGTACGTCGCCGCCCACGCCAGGCACGCGGGCAGGTCCCCGCGCACGAACCGCCGCAGCGGCACCTCCGCGAGGAGACACGCGAGCATCACCGGGATCCGGCCCGCGGGAATCAGACGCGACAGCACGAGCACCGACACCTGATGCGTGTCGAGCTTCTCCTGCGCCTGCGCGAGCCGGTCCGGGGCCGCCCGCCCCCGCAGCACCGCCAGCCACCGCGAACCGTTCCTGGAACGGACTCCGCGCCGCCCCAGCCAGTACAGCGTCACATCACCCAGGAGCGCGGCGGCGGCCGACACCAGGAACACGTTGAGCAGGGCGAAGGGAGACGTCTGGTGGAAGGCCACCACCGCCGCCGAGCTGACGATCGCCCCGGTCGGCACCACCGGCACCAGCGCGCCGAGCGCCACGAGCAGGAAGAGCGAAGGAAGGCCGACCGCCTGCTGCGTCGACTCCGGCGGCAGGTCACCCGCCGCGCGCAGCAGAGCGTCGATCACCGGGCGACCTCGGGCCGCACGCGCTCGCCGTGGCCGAGCAGATGCACCGCCACCTTCGGCGCGAGCCGCGCCGCGTGCCGGACGAACTCGTCGCCCGGCGCGTGGAACTCGTGCGGTCGCACGGCGTCCATCCCGATCGGCCAGTACGTGCCGTAGTGCACCGGGACCGCCGCCGCCGGGCACAGCTCCGCGAGCGCCCGCGCCGCGCGCCCCGCGTCCAGATGACCGTGTCCCAGATACGGCCCCCAGCCGCCGACCGGCAGCAGCGCCACGTCCACCGGTCCGACCGCCTCGGCCATCCCGTCGAAGAGCCCGGTGTCACCGGCGAAGTACGTCCGCGCCTCGCCCTCGACGACATACCCGAGCGCGGGGGCGCGGTGCGGTCCGACGGGCAGGCGCCGTCCGTCGTGCAGCGCCGGAACGGCCCGTACGGTCACGCCCTCCACCGTCACCGAGTCACCGGGGCCGACCTCCGTCAGCCGCAGCCCCCGCCCGTCGAGCCTGCGCAGCCCCGCGACCGCCGCGGGCGCACCGCGCGGGACGATCAGCCGCGTCCCGGGCGTCAGGCGGGCGAGCGACGGCAGATGCAGATGGTCGGCGTGCAGATGGGAGACGAGCACCGCCTCGGCGCGCCCGGCCTCGGGGGGCGGCAGCGCGCCGCGCCTGCGCCGCAGATGGGCCAGCCGGCGGGCGAAGAGCGGATCGGTGAGGAAGCGGACGCCGGAGTCCTCGACCGTGCAGGTGGCATGACCCCACCAGGTGATCTCCACCGGCCCGCCGCCCTTCCGCTCGGCACTCCACTTGTCACGAGGGTAAATGCCCGAAGCGGGCGACGCGGGGCGTCTACGGCGGTTCGCGGGGGTAGCCATCCGTCAGCAAGGGGATGGGAGTCGCGGTGAGCACGATGGGGACGACCTGCAATTCGGCGCAGTGTCCGCGCTGCGGGGGCGTCCTCGCCGTCACCCAGGACGGCTGGAGGATCTGCCACACCTGCGGCTACTCCTCACCGCCCTGAGGTCCGGCCCTACGCGAGGAGGGCCCTCCTCGGGTCCCCGCGATCGGAGTAGGGTCGGGCCATGGACGACGTTCGGGTGGCGGCGATCGCCAGCCTCACCCCGCTCGAGGAACTCGACAGCGACCCCTTCCTGGTCGATTCGCGCAGCCAGCACGCCATGTGCGCCCGCTGGGCCCTGGACAAGGGCTACGTGGTGGCGAGACAGCTGCTCTTCTACGGGATCCGGCCCGACCACGCCGCGCTCTGGGCGGACGTGGACGACGGCCATGTCGACCTCTTCGTCGCGCCCAACGAACGCGTCCTGTCCCGGGCGTTGACCGACGTGCCGGGCTTTGTCGCGGAGTGCGGGCGCCGTGGCGTACGACTGGAGACCGCGGGTCTGGACGAGCCGTCGTACGACGCCGCGGCCAAGGCCGACGTGCACCGCCGCCTCTCCATGCCCACGGCCGGCTACGACGGCTGCTAGCGGGTGTCCCTCCCCGGCGCACCCGCTCCGCCCCGCTCCGCCCCGCTCCGCCCCCTCCCCGCCCTGGCTGCGCCCCCTGGGTGATGTGCCACGCTTGAGTCAGGTAACGGGTGAAAGGTGAACCACGCGTGGGTGACGGGCGATGGCGTACCACCGGCCGATGGCGGACCGCGGGGAGCGCCCTGGCGCGGGTGATCGTGGTCTGGGCGGTCTCCACCCTGACCGTGCTGGCCCTCGCCGGGCTGCTGCCCGACTTCGAACTCCAGTCGGCCGACGGCGACAGCATCACCCGCACCGCCCTCACCGCCGTGTGGGCGGCCGGAGCCTTCGGTCTCCTCAGCGCGCTGGTGTGGCCCGTCGTCGTCCGCGCGCTGCTGCTCGTACCGGCCCTCGTCCTCGGCCTGTTGGTCTTCTTCCTCAACGGTTCGCTGCTGCTGATCGCGCTCTGGCTGGTCCCCGACGGTCGCGGCGCCGCCGACCCCGAGACGGCCGTCGTGGTCGCCGCCGTCATGTCGGCCGTCGCCTCGGCGACCTCCACCGCGCTCGCCGTGCGCGACGACGACGCCTACCGCCGCCGCCTCTACCGGCTCGCCGCCCGCACGCGCCGCCGTGCCGTCACCGCGGACTCCGAGCCCGTCCCCGGCACGCTCTTCCTGCAACTCGACGGCGTCGGCCACCGGGTGCTCCGCGACGCCGTCGCCGACGGCCTGATGCCGACCGTCGCCGGCTGGCTCGACACCACCCACCGGCTCACCCCCTGGCGCACCGACTGGTCCAGCCAGACCGGCGCCAGCCAGCTCGGCATCCTGCACGGCTCCAACGAGGACGTGCCCGCCTTCCGCTGGTACGAGAAGGACACCGGCCGGCTGATGGTCTCCAACAGGCCCGCGAGCGCCGTGGAGCTCCAGCGGCGGGCCATAGCCCGCACCGGGGACGGCGGGCTGCTCACCGTCGACGGCGCCTCGCGCGGCAACCTGTTCAGCGGCGGCGCCGACCAGCTCGCGCTCGTCCTGTCCATGGCCGCCCGCCGTGGCCGCCGCAACCGCTCCCGGGCCGGCTACTTCGCGTACTTCTCCGACCCGGCCAACGCCGTCCGCACGGCCGGCTCCTTCGTCGCGGAGGCCGTCCGTGAGGTGGCGCAGTCGACGCGGGCGCGGCTGGGCAAGGAGACGCCGAGGGTGTCGCGCGGTGGCGCGTACCCCTTCGTCCGGGCCTTCGCCACCGTCGTGGAACGGGACGTGGTCGTCGCCGCGGTGATCGGGGACCTGCTGGCCGGGCGGACCGCCGTCTACGCCGACCTCGTCGCGTACGACGAGGTGGCGCACCACTCGGGCCCCCACGGCCACGACACCGACCGGGTCCTCGCCCGGCTCGACCGCTCGATCGCGCTGATCGCCAAGGTCGCCGAGCACGCACCCCGTCCGTACCGGATCGTGCTCCTCTCCGACCACGGCCAGAGCCCCGGCGCGACCTTCGAAGGGGCGTACGGGCTGTCCCTGCGGGACCTCGTACGCGTCGGGTGCGGGCTTCCCGTGCCGCGCCGGGTCCGGCGCACCCGCCGGGGGCACCCCCAGGCGGAGTCCGGGGGAGGCTCCGAGGCCAGGGACGCGGCCCGTGACGCGCTGCGCAGCGCCCTGCACCGGCCGGTCGACGAGGACGGCGAGGGGGCGGGGGAGCTGGTGGGGGAGCACGAGCGGGACGAGGCCGAGCCGATCGTGCTCGCCTCGGGAAACCTGGGGCTGATCTCGTTCCCCGGAGTGCCGCACCGGATGACCCGTGAGGAGATCGACCGCCGCCATCCCGCGCTGCTGCGGACACTCGCCGACCATCCCGGCGTCGGCTTCCTGCTCGTCGCGAGCGCCGAGCACGGTTCGGTCGTCCTGGGGCGGGACGGGGCGGAGGTGCCGGTCGCCGAACTCGCCGACGACGGGCCGCTCGCGGTCTTCGGGCCCGGTGCGGCGGACGCGGTCCGGCGCACCGACCGCTTCCCGCACGTCGCCGACATCATGGTCAACTCGATGTACGACCCCGCGAGGGGCACGGTCCACGCCTTCGAGGAGCAGATCGGCTCGCACGGCGGCCTCGGGGGAGAGCAGGCGCGCCCCTTCCTGCTCTCCCCCGTGGACCTTTCCGCGCCGGTACCGGACGGGGGCGAGCTGGTGGGCGCGGAACAGCTGCACCAGGTGCTCAGGCGTTGGCTGTGGGAGTGCGCGGGTCCGCAGGTGCCGCTGGAGATTTCCCCGCCCGACAGTGATGCGGAAGCGTTTCTTCCGGTTGACGGGCCGGTCGTACGGGAGAAAAAGAGCTGATTTGGTGGTGCGTCTCACGTGCCGGACCATGTCCGGGTTTGCACGACGAGAGGCGCACCACCCCCCATGAGCACGGCCCTGTCCGACCGGTCCACGGTCGATACCTCACACACCTCGGACACCTCGGAGACCCCGGAGACCTCCGGCACCTCCGGGGTCCCCGGGGAACGGAACAAGCATGCCCGGCGGTTCGGACTGCCGATCGCCACCGCCCTGGTCATGGGCAACATCATCGGCGGCGGAATCTTCCTGCTCCCCGCCTCCGTCGCCCCGTACGGCACGATCAGCCTGGTCGCCTTCGGCGTCCTCACCCTCGGCGCCATCGCCCTCGCCCTCGTCTTCGGCCGGCTCGCCCACCGCCACCCGCAGACCGGCGGACCCTACGTCTATGCCCGCGCGGCCTTCGGCGACTTCGCCGGATTCCTCGCCGCCTGGTCGTACTGGATCACCGCCTGGGTCTCCAACGCGGCCCTCGCCGTGGCCGCCGTCGGCTACCTCGACGTGCTGATCCCCGTGCACGAGTCGACGGCCGCCACCATCGCCGCCGCGCTCACGCTCCAGTGGCTGCCGGCGCTCGCCAACCTCGCGGGCACCCGCTACGTCGGCGCCGTCCAGCTGGTGGCGACCGTCCTGAAGTTCGTCCCGCTCCTCCTGGTCGCCGTCGGCGGGCTGTTCTTCTTCGACAGCGCCAACCTCGGGCCCTTCCGGGCGGGGGACGGCGGCGCGCTCGGCGCCGTCTCCGCCTCCGCGGCGATCCTGCTCTTCAGCTACCTCGGCGTGGAGTCGGCGGCCGTCAGCGCCGGCGAGGTCCGCGACCCGCGGCGCAACGTCGGCCGCGCCACCGTCCTCGGCACCCTGGGCGCGGCCACGATCTACCTCCTCGGCACGGTCGCCGTGTTCGGCACGGTCGCCCACGACCGGCTCGTCGACTCCTCCGCACCGTTCTCGGACGCCGTGAACGCCATGTTCGGCGGCTCGTGGGGCGGCACCGCCATCGCCTGCATGGCCCTCGTCTCCATGCTCGGCGCGCTCAACGGCTGGACGCTGCTCAGCGCCCAGACCCCGTACGCGGCGGCGCGCGACGGTCTCTTCCCGAAGGTCTTCGCACGCAAGCGGCGTGGCGTCCCCACGGTCGGCGTCATCGTGACCGTCGTCCTCGCCTCGCTCCTGACGGTCTACAACTACACGGTCGGCACCGAAGGCGTCTTCGAGATCCTGGTCCTTGTCACCACCTTCACCGCGACCGTCCCGTACCTCCTGTCGACCGCCGCGCAGATCTACTTCCTGCTCTCCGGCCACTCCGAGCGCGTCGACCGCGGCCGTCTGGTCCGTGACGGGGTCCTGGCCGCGGCCGCCTTCGGCTTCTCCATGTGGCTGGTGGCGGGCTCGGGTTACGCGGCGGTCTACCAGGGAGTGCTGTTCCTCTTCGCCGGGGTCCTCGTGTACGCGTGGATGTCGGCCCGCAAGGTCCGGCGGGAGGCCTTCGACGAAGCGGCCGAAGCAGCGGCCGAAACAGCGGCTGACGAAGCGGCCGACGGCGCGTCCGAGCGCGTGAATCCGGGCCTGCGCGCGTAGGCCGCCCGGGCGGATCCACCGCCCTCACCGGCACGCCGGGCCCGCCACGGGGCAGTACGCAAGTCCATGAGCCCCGCGCCCGAGCCCCGTACCGAACCCGCCGCTCCGGCGGGTGTGGCCCGGCGTGCCGTGCTCGTCCTGGCGCTGGTGCTCGCCGCCCTGTTCGGCGTCGGCGCCGGCGCCGTCTGCCCGGCCGCCACGGAGGCCAGGCCGGCGTCCGCGAGTCAGGCGCCCGACCTCGGCGGGGAGACGCACGAGGTCGCCGAGGGCGAGGCCACGGCGCCCGGACGGCTCCGCCGGCGGTACGGCGACATCCGCGTCCGCGTCGCGCACCCGGCCGCTGCCGTGGTCCGGGCCGGCACCCCCGTACCCGTACCCCGCCCGCGTGGCGAGGCCCGCCGGTGTGTGGTGATGCGCTGCTGAGAGGCCCCCACCTCTCCCAGCACCTCACCCCCCACCGCAAGGAGCTTCACCATGCCCGTCGACCCCTTCGTCGTGCTGCGCGCCCTGCTGCGCGCCGAGGCCGCCCGCGACGCCCGCGTCGCCCCCGTGGAGCCGGAACGCGCCGCGGTCCGCGAACCCGAACCCGCGCCGGCCCGGGACGAGCGCCCCGCCGGCTAGAAGAGCGCCGGCGGACCGCGTTGCGGAATCGCCGGGCGGTGAGCGAGGCTGAGCCGATGACCTCGACCGACCGGCACACGCCTCCCGATCGGTCCGCCGGCCCCGTCGGCCGCCGCGCCCCACTCCTCCCGAAGAGGGCGCTCGGCACCCGGCTCGTCTCCGTCGCGCGGCATCCCTACTGGGACCGCCCCGACCCCTCGTACCTGATCCGCCGCTGGCCCGACCTCACCGCGCTCGGCGTCGCCACGCTCTTCTTCTGGGCTTCCCTCACCCCCTCGCTCGTCCCGCGTCCCTGGTACCTCCAGGGCGTCGTCGGAGGCATCACCGCGGCCATCGGTTACGCGCTGGGCTCCTGTGCCGCCTGGCTGTTCCGGGCGCTCGTGCGCCGACGTCCCGGCGAGCGGACACGGGCCAGATGCTGGCAGGTGTACTGGGTGATCGCCGTGGTCCTCTCGGTGTGGCTCATCTCCGAGAGCGCCCGGATGCAGCGTCAGCTCCGGGTCCTGCAGGGCCTGCCGCCCGCGCTCACCTGGCACACCCCGATGATCGCGCTCATGACGCTCGCGCTGCTGCTCGCGCTCCTCCTCGTGGCCCGCACCGTCCGGCTCGGCTCCGCGAAGCTGATCCGTCAGCTCGGCCGGCTCCTGCCCAGGCCCGTCGCCTTCGCCGTCGGGGCGCTCCTGTCCACCCTCGCCGTCCTCGTCGGCGTCCGGGACGTGGTCTTCGACCGGGGAGTCGTCGACATCGCCGACCGGATCGCGGAGGCGGCCAACGGCGGTACGAAGGACGGCATCCACCGCCCCGTCTCGCGGTACGTCTCCGGCGGCCCGGGCTCCCTCATCCCCTGGCAGGACCTCGGCTACCAGGGCCGCAACTTCACCGGCTCCGTCCCCACCCGCGCCCGCGTCACCGCCGTGAGCGGACGACCCGCCGCCGCCGACCCCGTCCGCGTCTACATACCCTCCGCGCTGCCTGCCGCCTTCGAGGACGAACGCCCCTTCGCCGCCCAGGCCCGGCTCGCCGTCCGCGAACTGGAGCGCACCGGCGCCTTCGACCGCCGGGTGCTCGTCGTCGCCGGCACCACCGGTACCGGCTGGGTCAACCCCAACGTGGCCGAGCCGCTGGAGTTCATGTACGGCGGAGACACCGCGATCGTCGCCGTCCAGTACTCGTACCTGCCCAGCTGGGTCTCCTTCCTCGTCGACAAGGAGAAGGCGGGCCAGGCCACCCGTGCGCTCGTCCGGGCCGTACGCGCCCGCATCGACGCACTCCCCGCCGAGCGGCGGCCCAAGCTCCTGGTCACCGGCGAGAGCCTCGGCGCGTACGCGATCGAGGCGTCCTTCGACGGCCCCGACGACCTGCTCGCCCGCACCGACGGGGCCCTGCTGCTCGGGACCCCGAACTTCTCCCCGATCTCGCAGGAGATCCGCCGCGACCGCGACCCCGGCAGCCCCGTGTGGCGCCCGCAGTACGAGGGCGGCGCGCGGGTGCGGTTCGCGCAGTTCCCGGCGGCCGACCTCGGCCGGCCCCCGGCCCGCTGGCAGTGGCCCCGCGCGGTCTATCTGCAGAACGCCTCGGACCCGGTCGTCTGGTGGTCGCCGGATCTCCTCCTGGACCGGCCCCAGTGGCTCGCGGACCCGCTCGGCCCGGACATCACCCCCGAGATCGACTGGTTCCCCTTCGTCGCCTTCTGGCAGACCTCGGTCGACATGGCCGTCTCGTACGGGGTGCAGGCACCGCACGGCCACCGCTACGGCGCGGGGGCCGTGGACGGCTGGGCGGCGGTGGCCCCGCCGGAGGGCTGGACGGCCGCCGACACGGCCAGGCTGCGCGGCTACATCCAGCACCGGGACGCCGCGTACTGACGCGACGAAAGGCGGCTCAGGCCGCTCCGTGGGCCTTCTGGGGCGTGGCGGCCCTGCCGTGCAGGAAGACGAGCGTCGTCAGGCCGACGGCGAGAAGCACCAGCGCCACCATGGCCGGGACCAGACCGACGAGCGCGCCCGACCCCAGCGCGCACACCCCGCCCACGGCGAGGACCGTCGGCCGGCGGCCCGAGGTGCGCAGCACGATCGCGGCGCCGCCGAGCAGGAAGACGCCGACACCACCCGTCAGGGACCAGGCCACGACCCCGTGCAGCGGCTCGGCGAGGCCGTAGTGGCCGGTGTCGGCGACCTGTTGCAGGACCTTCTTCATCCCGAGCGCGCAGAGCACCACACCCGCGACCAGCGGAAGGTGCAGGAAGGTGTACACGTCCCGGGCGAACCGGGTCCGCTCGTCGCCGTCGAGCCCGGCCAGCCGGTGCTCCGCCCCCTCCGCGAGGCGCCGGAAGTACAGCGCCCAGAGCGCGGCCGAGAGCAGCAGACCCGCCGCCGCGGCGCCCAGGACCGCGACCGTGATCGGGAGGCCGGACACCCCGACGCCCATCGCCACGATCGACTCGCCGAGCGCGATGATGACGATCAGCCCGTGCCGCTCGGAGAAGTGCTCCGGCGAGTTGACCCGCCAGCCCGAGGCTCCCGTGACGTAGATCCCGCCGTAGTCGATGACCACCGCGCCCAGCCACAGCAGGAGTTGGACCTTCCCCGAGTACGCGGAGCCGATCAGCAGCAGCACCATCGGCGGAGCCACGGACAGCAGCGCCGTGCGGCGCAGCGTGGCCCGCAGGGCGGCGTCACCGGGGCTGGAGATCCAGTAGGAGACCAGATGGAGCGTGCGCACGGCCCCGTAGCAGAGCACGAAGAGGAGCGGGGCCGAGAGCCCGCCGGGTGCGTCCGCGAACACCTCGGGCACCACGAGCGACACGATGAAGACGACGGCCATCACGACCACGAGCACCGCGAACAGCGCACCGGAGTCGGCCCGGACGACATTGCCCAGCCATGCGAAGCAGCACCAGCACCACCACAGCAGCGCGAGCACGATCATCGCGCCGACCACGCGGACCACCGACGGATCGGCCGCCATCAGAGCGGTGACCTGAGTGATCGCGTACACGAACACCAGGTCGAAGAAGAGCTCGGCCGGCGTCACCCTGTGTTCGTCCCCGGCCGCCACCATCCCCGCCCGGTCCCTGCGCCACGCCATGTGCGTCTCCCGCCGTCCCGATGGCGGCCCCCGCCACCACGGCGCGAAGAATACCCATACGTCGCACGGGAGTTGTGGTCGGACACGGCCTCGGTTCCCCGGTGGGGGATCCGGCGCCGCGCCCCTGCTCACCCGCCCGGCCGGTACACCTTGAGGTCACGTACCTCGAACGACATCTCGTCGGTGCCCGCGTCCGGTGCCGGGTGGTAACGGCCCGCGCAGACCGACAGATTGACGATCAGGGCGGCGTGCCAGGAGCGGCCGACCCCGCGACGGTCGTCGAACACCCGTACGTCGTCCAGCCACCACACCACCGAGCGCGCTCCGAACTGCGTCCGCAGCCGGATCCAGCCGCCGGGGCGCACCGAGGGGGAGCGGTGGTAGCGGTGGGCGCCGCGCACACGGTTCGACAGTTCGAGCAGGTCGGGGTTGTCCGGGTGGTACTCGAAGACGTCGATCTCCTGCCCGCCGTCGCGCCAGGTCCAGATCGCGGGCCAGGCCCCGGTCTCCTCGGGCAGCCGGACCCGCGCCTCCAGCACGTCCCCCGCGCGCACCTCGAAACCCTGGGGGCTGCCCTCCGTCGTCAGCAGTCCGCTGTCCCACAGCCCGTCGCCGCGGCGGGTCGCACGGAAGACCCCGGAGCGGCTGTAGTCGGGGTCCTCCACCAGGTGGTCGAGTTTGTTGTCGCCCGGGTTGACCGGCCCGCCGTCGGGATAGGCCCACGAGCGGCCGGCGACCCACTGCTCCGGAGAGCTGAAGTCCGCGATGAAGACCGGCTCGGAGGCCGGAGGCGAGGATGACATGGGAGGCTCCCGGGGTTGGGACGGTCGTGCCACTGGCGTTCTGCCCTCAGGGACCGCCCCTATGCGGACTTCATCACTCCGTGTCGAGAACTCGTCACGATGTGCGGTCGGCGGCCGGGGCGGGGTACCCGTCCCTGAGGTGGCGGCGCCCGGCTCGGGGCATAGTGAAGAGACATCCTCGGTGAGGAGGTCCGCCGTGACACCGCCCGCTTCCCCCCGAAACCTTTCCGTCGCCCTGGGTGACCACCGCGAGCGCCTCATGTCCGGCGCCCGCCCGGTGGACTTCCCCGAAGGCACCCGCCTGTTCGAGGAAGGGGGAATCGCCGACCAGTTCTGGATCATCCGCACCGGTACGGTCACCCTCGACGTCCAGGTCTCCGGCCGTTCCGCCGCCGTCGTCGAGAGTGTGCGGGCGGGCGAACTGGTCGGCTGGTCCTGGCTGTTCCACCCCTACCGCTGGCACTTCGGCGGAGAGGCCATGACCCGGGTGCGGGCCTTCGAGTTCGACGCCCTCTCCGTGCGGCGGGAGATGGCCGAGGACCCGGCGTTCGGTTACGCCGTGGAGCACGCGGTGGGCCAGATGCTGGCGAACCGCCTGGTCTCCGCACGGACCCGCCTCCTGGACCTGTACGCCCCGCACAGAAGCCGCCTGTGAGAACAGGCTCGCGCGGTCGCGGGCGCGGGCGCGGTCGCGGTCGTGTCCGCGTCCGCGGTCGGTCCCGGTCCCGGTCCGCTAGCGGCTGACGCGCGGCGGGCGCGTCCCTGGAGCATCGCGCATTACCCCACACGTAATCGACCCACGTCAGGACCGGCGGCATCGTGGTGTCCACCGGAACTCGGCCGGCGCACTCCGGCCGAGCTCCGGCCCACCAGCAGCGGTTACGTCCCCCAAGGAGGGTGATCCGCCATGTCCCAGGCCCTGCTCGCCGGCCTCTCCCGCACCACTCGGCCCCTGTCCATGCTGCGCCGGTTCCTCGCTCTCGACGCCCTCGTCACGGGCGCCAACGGGCTCGCCTACCTCGGCGCCTCCGGGCCGCTCGGCGAGCTGTTCGGCGTCGACCCCGGGCTGCTCCTCGCCCTCGGCGCGCTGCTCACCGCGTACGCCGCCGGCGTGGCCTGGGTCGGCGGCCGGGCCCGCCCGCCCGTCCTCGGCGTCAGGCTCGTCGTCGACGTCAACGTCCTCTGGACCGTGCTGAGCGTCGTCGCGCTGGTCGCCTGGCTGGAGCCCAGCACGGCGGGGACGGTGTGGACCCTGGCGCAGGCCCTCACCGTCGCCGGCTTCGCCGCCCTGCAGTGGTCGGCCCTGCGCGCCACTACCCCGTGAGCGACCGCAGATAGTCGACCGTCGCCGGGTCGGCCGGGAGCAGCGTCTCGATGGCCAGCTCGGCGACGGTCACGTCCGTCGGGGTGTTGAACGTGGAGATCGAGGAGACGAACGACAGCACCCGACCGTCGTGCTCGATCCGCAGCGGGAGCGCGAAGTACGGATACGGCTCCGGGTCCTCCCGGTCCTCGGGGTCCTGGGCGCCCTCCGGCAGCGGGTACGCCGCCACCTCCTCGTACAGCGTCCGCAGCGCGGGCGAGCGGGACAGGGCGATCTGACGCTCCATCTGGGCCAGCAGATGCCCCCGCCACTCCCGCAGGTTCCGGATCCGCGGCGCGAGACCCTCGGGATGGAGCGTGATCCGCATCGCGTTCAGGGGCGGCGTCAGCAGGTGCTCCGCCACGCCGGAGAGCAGCACGCCGATGCCCTCGTTCGCCGCCACCACCGTGTACGAACCGTCCACCACCAGCGCCGGATACGGGTCGTACCCGCGCAGCAGCTGCTCGATGCCCGCCCGCAACGTCTCCAGCTGCGGGTCGTCGAGCGTCGACTCGGTGTACTTCGGGGCGTACCCCGCCGCGAGCAGCAGCGCGTTCCGCTCCCGTACGGGCACCTCCAGATGCTCGGCGAGGCGGAGGACCATCTCCTCGCTCGGCCGGGCCCTGCCCGTCTCGATGAAGGAGATGTGCCGGGCCGAGGAATCGGCCAGCAGCGCCAGCGCCAACTGGCTCAACCGCCGCTGCTCGCGCCAGCCGCGCAGCAGCGGCCCTACTCCCGTGTCGGTCACGACTGTTGTCATGACCCGACGCTATCCCAGGTGTCGGCCGGGGTATCGAACCCCCGGGACCGTATCGTCACCGTGAGCAACCCCGACCGGAGGGAGTACGGACATGCCCACAGAGCCGCTGTCGCAGAAGGAGATCGAGGACCGCCTGCGAGAGCTCCCCGGCTGGTCCCTGACGGACGACCGGATCACCCGCACGTACCGCCTCGGCGACCACTTCGCGGCCACGGCGATGGTCGTCCACGTGGCGCAGATCCAGCAGGAGCTCAACCACCACTCCGATCTGACCCTCGGATACGACTCCGTCGCGGTCTCCGTGAACACGCACTCCGCCGGACCCGGCATCACGGACAAGGACTTCGAACTGGCCGCCCGGGTCGACGCCGTCGCTCCCGGCCACGGCGCGAGCTGACCCCGGCGGACTACGCTCTCCCCATGGGGGAGACCTTGCTGGACTACGACGCCGAGGCGGACCGTTACGACGAGACGCGCGGCGGTGTCCCGCGGGCGCGGGCCGCCGCCGAGGCGGTACTGAGACTGGTGCCGCCCGGCGCCCGCACCCTCCTCGACCTGGCCTGCGGCACCGGGCTCGTCACCGAGCGGATCACCCGCCCGAACCTGCGCGTCTACGGCGCGGACGCCGCATCCGGCATGGCACACAGGGCCGTCCGGCGTGTCCCGGGCGGGATCGTCCTCGCCGACGCCCGGCGGCTGCCGCTCCCGGACGCCTCCGTGGACGCGGTCAGCGCCGTCTGGCTGCTGCACCTGGTCCCCTTCACGGCCGCGATCGTCGCCGAGGCGGCCCGGGTGCTGCGACCGGGCGGCGTCCTGATCGTCACGGTCGACAAGGACGCCGCCCACGACGTCGGCAGCGACATCGACGCCGTCCTCGCGTCGCACCGCTCGTACGAGGCGAGCACCGACCGGGCCGATCTCGTCGCGGCCCACGCGGCCGCGCACGGCCTCGAACCGGCCGGCGCCACCCGTTTCACCGGCCACGGCCAGGGCAACACCCCGCGCGGCACCGTCGAGAAGCTGCGCCGCGGCTACTTCGCCTCGTGGTTCGAAGGCTCCCCGGAGACGGCGGCCGCGCTCGCCGCCGGCCTCGGCGCACTGCCGGACCAGGACCGCCCCCGTGACGATCCCGAGTACCGGCTCGTGTCCTACCGGCGGCCCGTCAGGCGCGACTGAACTCCATCACCCAGTTCGTCACCCACTCCCCGCCGTCGACCGCGAACGCCTGCTCCCAGCGGGCGGTGCCCGCCGAGATGCCCGACCAGCGGAAGCGCACCCGCACGTCCTTGCCGGCGTAGGTGTCGACACCGTGGAACTCCCCGGTGCCGTCCTCGGACCACCGCCCCCTGACCGGCGGTTCGAGGCGGCCCGTACGGCTGTTGGACCAGTTCAGGGTCCACTCGTCCGTCTCCGGCTCGTACAGCCGCAGCGTCAGCCCGCTGAACCCCTTCGACGGGAAGACGATCTCGTCGACGTGGGCCCGGCCGCCCCAGTGGAGACGGCCCGAGGTGTGCCCGTCGAACTCCTCCCAGCCGCTCGCGGGATCGAGGAAGTCGGCGAGGCGGCGGTTGCGGACGTTCCAGCCGCCGTCGAGGAAGTCGAAGCCGCCGGCCCGGTCGACGCCGCTCACGCGCGGTCTCCGGTCGTGCCGGCGGGGAGGGAGTCGAGTACGTAGCCGTCGAGGTCGGGCGCGTCCGGCGCCAGCATGTGCCGTACCCAGGCGTCCCGTTCGTGCAGGATCGGCGGGAGCTCCCAGACACAGCCGATCCAGGGCTTCGCCGTCTTCACGAAGTGCGTGGGGTCGGTGTCCGGACAGCCGAGGACCGGCTGCCCGGCGGCCGCGCCGCCGAAGTGGAGCACGTTGTCCCACACCCAGCTGTACGCGTTCAGGTAGGCGCCGGTGTCGCCGCCCCGGTGGAGGACGACGAAGGTCGCGGGCGGTGTCCCGTCCGCCTCGGGGAGCAGGTCGGGGAGCAGGGCGTAGGCCGCCTTCTCGACCTCCGGCTCGATCCCGGCCGGGTCCAGGGTGACGTGATAGCGCTTGACACGACGGCCGCCCACCTCGACGGGCGGCGGAACGAAGAGCAACTTCTCTGCGAAAGCCATGGCTGGACTGTAGGAGGACTTCACTGACACCTTGTGTCAGTGAAGTCCAGCCGTCTGATCTCCGTCCTCCTGCTGCTCCAGACCCGGGGCCGGATGACCGCCGCCCAGCTCGCCGAGGAGCTGGAGGTGTCCGTACGGACCGTCTACCGCGACGTCGAGGCGCTGCACGCGGCCGGAGTCCCGCTCTACGGCGACGCGGGCCACTCCGGCGGCTACCAGCTGCTCGCCGGCCACCGTTCACGGCTGACCGACCTGTACACGGGCGAGGCCGAGGCGCTCTTCCTCGCGGGGATCCCCGGGGCCGCCGCCGAACTCGGCCTCGGCGCCCACTTCGTCGACGCGCAGCTCAAACTGCGCGCCTCCCTGCCCGCGCCGCTGCGCGACCATGTCGACCGGCTGCGGGCCCGCTTCCACATCGACGCCCCCGGGTGGTACGCGGAGGACACCGACGCGCCCTTCCTGCCCCAGGTCGCCGAGGCCGTACGGGCCGGCCGGGTCATCGCCGTCCGCTACCGCCGCTGGAAGGAGCCCACCGACGTCGACCGTCGCCTCGAACCGTACGGACTCGTCCTCAAGGCCGGCCGCTGGTATCTGGTCGCGGGCCCCGGACCGCGCACCTACCGGGTGGACCAGATCCTCGGCATCGACGTCACCGACGAGGAGTCCGGGATCCCCGACGGCTTCGACCTGGCCGCCCACTGGCGGGCGTCCCAGGCCGGGTTCCACGCCCGGCTGCACGGCGGCGACGCGCTCGTCCGTCTCTCCCCGGACGGGGTGAAGCGCCTCACGGGCGCCGCCGCCCGCGCCCTCGCCGCGAACGGCACCCCCGAGCCGGACGGCTGGACGCGCGCCACGCTCCCGATCGAGTCCCTCGCCCACGCCCACGACACCTACCTCGGTCTCGGCGCGGACATCGAGGTCCTGGAACCCCCCGAACTCCGTGCCCGCATCGCCGGGACCGTCGCCCGCCTCGCAGCCCGGTACGGAGCCGCCACGCCGCCGTCGGCCGCCTCTCCGCCGGTCCTCACGCCTCCGCCGGCCGCGCCCACGCCTCCGCCGCGAAGGCCGTGAAGTCGCGCGGCTCGCGGCCGAGGACCCGCTTCACACCGTCCGTGACCGACGCGTTGTGGCCGTCGAGCAGCATCGCGAAGAGCGCCGCCAGCCACCGCGCGTCCTCGGCGGGCAGCCCGAACGTGCCCAGCAGCGCGGCGTATTCGCCTTCGCCCATGGGGATGTACGTCACCTCACGGCCCGACGCCCGGGAGACCTCCGCCGCCACCTCCGCGAAGGTCAGCGTCCGGGGACCGGTCACCTCGTGCACCAGGCCCGCGTGGCCGTCCCGGGTCAGCGTCTCGACGATGACCTCCGCGAGGTCGTCCGCGTCGACGAACGGCTCCGCCGTGTCGCCGGCGGGGAACGCGATCACGCCCTCCGCGACGCCCTCCGCCATGGCGCCCTCGGTGAAGTTCTGCGCGAAGAACGCGGCCCGTACGACGGTCAGTTCGGCTCCCGAGGCGCGCAGTGCCTCCTCGGCGCGGACCGCGTCCGGCTCGCCGCGCCCGGAGAGCAGCGTCAGCCGCCGCACGCCGTTCGCCACGGCCAGCTCGCCGAAGGTCTTCATGGCCTCGACCGCGCCGGGTGCGGCGAGGTCCGGGTAGTAGTTCACGTACGCGGAGTCCGCGCCCCGCAGCGCCTCGGCCCAGGTGGTCACGTCCTCCCAGTCGAAACGGGTCGTACCGGAGCGGGAGCCCGCCCGGACGGTCGCGCCGCGGGCCGCGAGCAGCTCCGCCACCCGCCGTCCCGTCTTGCCCGTCGCGCTCGTCACCAGAATCGTCCGCGTGTCGTTCGTGTTCGTCGTCATGGCTCAAGACTCGCGGGATCCGGATGCGTTTCCCATGTTCCACAGGCTCAGTCCCATACGCGTCCGTCCACGTCCGCCCGTCGTCCGCGCGCCGGCCCTCCGTCTACGCTTGCGCCCCATGGACGCTCTCGCCGGACTCCTCGACGGACCGCGGGCCAAAGGGGCCTTCCTGCTTCGCATGATCATGGAGCCGCCGTGGTCCGTCCGGATCGAGGACCGCGCGCCGCTCTGTCTGATGTGCGTCACCGAAGGCGAGGCCTGGATCGTCCCGGACCGGGGCGAGCCCGTCCTGCTGCGGCCCGGCGACGTCGCCGTCGCCCGGGGCCCGGAGCCGTACACCGTCGCCCACGCCCCGGACGCACCGCCCCGCGCGACCATCGGCCCCGGCGGCGTCTGCACCACCCTGAGCGGGGAGCCGCTCTCGGAGTCGATGCACCTGGGCGTACGGACCTGGGGCAACGCCCTCGACGGCTCCACCACCGTGCTCGTCGGCACCTACCAGATGGACGGCGAGGTCAGCCGCCGCCTCCTCGACGCGCTGCCGCCGCTGCTCCATCTGGCCGCGGACGCCTGGAGCTGCCCCCTGATGCCGTTCCTCGACGAGGAGATCGCCCGCGACGATCCCGGCCAGAGCGTCGTCCTCGACCGTGTCCTCGACCTGCTCCTGATCGCCGTCGTCCGGACCTGGTTCTCCCGGCCCGGCGGGCAGGCCCCGGCCTGGTACCGCGCCATGGCCGACCCCGTCGTCGGCCGCGCCCTGCGGCTGATCCAGGACGACCCGGCCCATCCCTGGACCGTCGCCTCCCTCGCGGCCAAGGCCGGCGCCTCACGGGCCGGCCTCGCCCGCCGTTTCGCCGAGCTCGTCGGCGAGCCGCCCATGGCGTACCTGACCGGCTGGCGGCTCGCGCGCGCCGCCGACCTGCTGCGGCAGACGGACGCGACGGTCGAGTCCGTCGCCCGCCAGGTCGGCTACAGCACCGCCTTCGCCCTGAGCGCCGCGTTCAAGCGGGTGCGGGGCGTCAGCCCGCAGGAATACCGCCGTCTGGAGTGATCCCTTTTGCCGGAACGGCAAGAATTCTCGCGTTCTCCGGGCGCCGGCCGCACGCTGGCACCATGACTCACGACCACCAGCACACCCACCTCGACTGGGCCGCGATGGCACCGCTCCTGGAGCGCCAGGCCGAACTCCACAGCCCCCTGTACACCCGGGCCGCCACCTGGCTCGGCGAACTCGTCCCGGCCGTCGGCGTCCGCCGCGTCCTCGACGTCGGCAGCGGTCCCGGCGTCGTCTCCGCCCTGCTCGCCGAGGCGTTCCCGGCCGCCGAGGTCGTCGCCGTGGACGCGTCCCCGGAGCTCCTGGAGCGGGCCCGCGACCGCGCCGAGGCCCGTGGCCTTGCGGGCCGGGTCACCACGCTCCGCGCCGAACTGCCCGAGGACTTCGACTCCCTGGGCGAGGCCGACCTGATCTGGGCCGGCAACTCCACGCACCACATCGGCGACCAGCGGGCCGCTCTCGCCTCCTTCGCCGGAGTGCTGCGGCCCGGCGGTCTGATCGCCCTCGTCGAGGGCGGGCTCTACGCCCGCCATCTGCCCGCGAACATCGGCTTCGGCCGGCCCGGCCTGGAGACCAGGATCGAGGCGGCGCACGCCGACTGGTTCGCCGAGATGCGGACCGACCTGCCCGGCAGCAAGGACGAGCCGGACGACTGGCGCGAGCTCCTCGCCTCCGCCGGACTCACGCCCAGCGGCACCCGTTCGTTCCTCACCGACGTCCCCGCGCCCGTGCCGCCCTTCGTGCGCGAGCAGGTCGTCGCCCACTACACGCGCCTGCGGCACCCGCTCGCTGAGCGGATCGACGCCGAGGACGTCGCGACCCTCGACCGGCTGCTCGACCCGGCGGACCCGCTCTCCCTGCACCGCCGCACGGACCTCTTCCATCTCTCCGCCTCGACGGTCCACACCGCCCGCAAGGGCTGAGCGGCCCGCCGAGGTCAGGACACCGGCTCCAACTGCCACCACTGGGAGGGGGAGTCGGTGTCCTCCCACTGCCGTACGTTGCCCCCGTCGTCCATCGACCCGTCCTCCACCTCCAGGAGCAGCCCGCTGATGAAGCTCACCAGCGCGACCGTGCCCGGCGACTGGAGGTCCTGCTCGATGATCCACTCCTGCGCGCCGAAGTTGTTCGCCTTCCACTGCTGGATGTTGGCGCCGTTCTCCGTCGAGGCGTTCGCGACGTCGAGCCGCTTGCCGCTGGCCGCGCTCACCAGGTGGTAGAGGCCGCCGCCGTTCGGGACGGGCACGATGTGCCAGTGCTGGCCGGGCGTTCCGTTCTCCTTGCCCTGCTGCACGTTGGCGCCGCTGCGGCTCGATCCCTCGAACACCTCCAGAAGCAGCCCGCTGGCCACGTTCCGTACCCGGTAGAGCCCCTCGTCGACCGGCGTGGGCGAACCGCTCACTGTGCGAACTCCTTTTCCCTGGTGGTGAGATGGAAGGCGCGCCGATAGGCGGCCGGGGAGATCCCGACCAGGGCGCGCATGTGCTGACGCAGCGAGTTCCCGCTGCCGAACCCCGTCCGGTCCGCGATGTGGTCGACCGTCAGGTCGCTGGTCTCCAGCAACTGCTTCGCCAGCTCGACCCGTTGGGCGGTGAGCCACTGCCCGGGTGTCGTCCCGGCCTCGTCCCGGAAGCGGCGCGTGAAGGTCCGTACGCTCATCCGGGCGTGCTCCGCGAGCTCGGTCAGCGTCAGTGGCCGGTCGAGCCGTTCGAGCGCCCAGGCGCGGGTCGGCGCCGTGGTGGTGGTGGCCGGCTCGGGGACCGGGCGCTCGATGTACTGCGCCTGGCCGCCGTCCCGCCACGGCGGGACGACGCAGCGCCGGGCGACCGCGTTGGCGGTGGCGCTGCCGTGGTCCTTCCGTACCAGGTGCAGGCAGAGGTCCACCCCGGCCGCCGCCCCCGCCGACGTCAGGACGTCCCCGTCGTCCACGAAGAGCACGTCCTCGTCGAGGCGTACATCGGGGAAGAGCGAGCGGAAGTGGGCGGCCTCCCACCAGTGCGTGGTGGCCCGGCGGCCGTCGAGCAGCCCGGCCGCCGCCAGCGCGTACGCACCGGTGCAGATCGACACCACCCGTGTGCCCGGCCGGATCAGCGCCAGCGCCCCCCGCATCCCGTCGGCCAGGCTGCCCTCGTCCGCGAGCCTCCGCAGCTCGTACGTGGGCGGTACGACGACGGTGTCGGCCGCGGCCAGTTCCTCGGGTCCGTGCTCGGCGACGATCGAGAAGCCGTCGGAGGTGCGGACCGGGGCGCCGTCGAGCGTGCAGACGCGGACGTCGTAGAGGGGTGTGCCGTCCCTGGTGTACGCGGCGCCGAGAATCCGGGAGGGGATGCCCAGCTCGAACGGGATCACCCCGTCCAGAGCGAGCACGGCGACCCGGTGGGGCGGCGGCGACTCGCGCGGGGGGTTCTCTGCTGCTGACACGAACGTGGCCATGGCCAGATTCTGTCACATCATGGCGTTCTGGCCAGTACCGGTGGGCGGGAATCTCGCCGAGGCTGGGAGCAGACCAGGAAACCCCGGCACCAGGAGCCCCTCCCCATGAACGACACCGCCACCGCAGCCCCCGCCACCATGCGCGCCATCACCGCCACCACGTGGGGCGGACCCGAGGTCCTCACCGAGGCCCGGATCGCCCGGCCCGAGCCGGGCCCGACCGAGATCCTCGTCCGGGTCCACGCGGCGGGCCTCAACCCGGTCGACTGGAAGTCCCGCGCCACCGGCGGCTTCGGCATGTGGGGCGAGACCCCGGTCCTCGGCTACGACGTCTCCGGCGTCGTCGAGGCGGTCGGACTCGGCGTGACGCTCTACGAGCCCGGCGACGAGGTCTTCGGCATGCCCCGCTTCCCGGAGCAGGCGGGCGGCTACGCCGAGTACGTCACCGCCCCCGCCCGTCACTTCGCCCGCAAGCCCGCCGCCCTCACCCACGTCGAGGCGGCCGCGCTGCCCCTCGCCGGGCTCACCGCCTGGCAGGCGCTCGTCGGGACCGCCGCCCTGCGCGACGGACAGCGGGTGCTGGTCCACGCGGCGGCCGGCGGTGTGGGCCACCTCGCGGTGCAGATCGCCAAGGCTCGCGGGGCGTACGTCATCGGGACGGCGAGCGCCGCCAAGCACGACTTCCTGCGCGGTATCGGCGTCGACGAGCCGATCGACTACACCACGACCGACTTCGCCGAGGCCGTACGGGACGTGGACGTGGTCCTCGACGCCATCGGGGGCGACTACGGCACCCGCTCGCTGCCGGTGCTGCGCGACGGCGGCACCCTGGTGACGCTGCCGTCACCCGACGCCGTGCCGGCGGCCCCCGGGCGCGGCATCCGTACCGGGTTCACCCTCGTCGAGCCGGACTACGCGGGGCTGCTCGCCCTCGCCGAGCTGGTGGAGACGGGACGGCTGCGGCCCGAGGTCGACACCGTCCTGCCGCTGGCCGACGCGGCCAAGGCCCACGAGCTGGGCGAGTCGGGCCGGACGCGCGGGAAGATCGTCCTGACCGTCTGAGCCGCCACGCCCCGCGGGGGCGCCGGACATCCGGCGCTCCCTCGCGGCCCGCGTCCGGTCGGGGCCGGCGCCGAACTCGTCCGGTCAGGGGTCTTCGCCGAACGCGCCCCCGTTCGGTCAGGCGCCGGCGTTGAACTCGCCCGGGTGCGGACCCAGGCGCCGGTCCTCGTCGAGGACGGCGATCGCCGCCATGTCCTCGTCGTCCAGTTCAAAGCCGAAGACGTCGATGTTCTCCCGGATACGGGACGGGGTCACGGACTTCGGGATGACCACGTTCCCCGTCTGCAGGTGCCAGCGCAGCACCACCTGGGCCGGCGTACGGCCGTGCTTCTGCGCGACGGCGACGATCGCCGGCACCTCCAGCAGGCCCCGGCCCTGCCCCAGCGGCGACCAGGCCTCGGTCGCGATGCCGTGGCGGGCGTGCGCCTCGCGCGAGGTGCGCTGCTGCAGATGCGGGTGGAGCTCGATCTGGTTGACCGCGGGGACGACCGAGGTCTCGCCGATCAGCCGCTCCAGGTGCTCCGGAAGGAAGTTGGAGACGCCGATCGCCTTCGCCCGGCCGTCGGCGTAGATCTTCTCGAACGCCCGGAACGTGTCGACGTAGGCGTCCTTCGCCGGCACGGGCCAGTGGATCAGGTACAGGTCGACGTAGTCCAGGCCCAGCTTGTCGAGCGAGGCGTCGAAGGCCCGGAGCGTCGTGTCGTGGCCCTGCTCGCTGTTCCACAGCTTGGTGGTGACGAACAGCTCCTCGCGGGGGATGCCGGACTCGGCGATCGCCCGGCCGGTGCCCGTCTCGTTCTCGTAGATCGCGGCCGTGTCGACGGAGCGGTAGCCGGCCTCCAGGGCCGTCGCCACCGCCCGGGTCGCCTCGTCGTCCGGCACCTGCCAGACGCCGAAGCCGAGCTGCGGCATCTCCACGCCGTTGTTCAGGGTGAGGGAGGGGACCCTGCTTTCCATGCTCACGTGCGGTCGGTCCTTACGTCGTCGGGGGGTACTCCCCACGTCAACGGTCGGAGGCGCTGTCGCATTCCGCCGGTCCGGGGGCCGTGTCGGTCTCCTCGATCACGTGTCCATGACCGTTCCCGGCGCGGAGCCGAGGTACGCCTCCCGCACCGCGGCGTCGGCCCGGACCTCGGCCGCGCTCCCCTCGGCGAGGACCCGGCCGAGGTCCAGGACCACGACACGCGAGCACAGCTCCATCACGAAGGCCACGTTGTGCTCGACCAGCAGCACCGCGCAGTTCTCCTCGTCGGCCGCGTGGCGCACGACAGCGGCGAGCCGGCGGCGCTCCTCGGCGGTCGTGCCGGACGCGGGCTCGTCCAGCAGGAGGACCCGGGGCGGATCGGCGAGCGCCCGGGCGAGCTCGACCATGCGGGCCTGCCCCACGGGCAGCGCACCCGCGTACGAGCCGGCGAGCGCGTCGATCCCGCACTCGTGGAGCACGGCGGCGGCCCGCTCCCGGTGGCCGCGTCCACCCCGGCGCGGCCCGCCCCGCCAGTCCTGGGCCACGACCAGGTTGTCCGCCACCGTCAACTGCCCGAAGAGCTGCTGGCGCTGGAACGTGCGCCGGATGCCGTGACGGGCCCGCCAGACGGGGGAGCGCCGGGTGATGTCCGTGTCGCCGTACCCGATCGTGCCCGCGTCCGGCCGTCTGATCCCCGACAGGACGTCGAAGAGCGTCGTCTTGCCCGCGCCGTTGGGGCCGATGAGACCGCAGATCTCACCGGGGCGTACGGCGATCGTCACGTCGCGCAGGGCCTGGACGCCGCCGAAGCGCACGTCGATCCCCTCGGCGCGGAGCAGCGCACGGGTCATCGGCGGACTCCCGTCCCCAGGTATGCCTCGGCGAGCCGGTCCGGATCCACCTCGGAGCGAGGCCCGGACCAGGCGATCCCGCCCTGTGAGAGGTACGCGACGGTGTCGGCGACACCGAGCGCCTCGGCCGCCTTCTCCTCGACCAGGACCAGCGCGGTGCCGTGCGCGCGGAGCTCGGTGAGGAGCCGGAAGACCTCGTCCACCACACGGGGGGCGAGACCGAGGGAGGGCTCGTCGGCGACGAGGACCTCGGGCGGGTGCTGGAGCAGCGGCGCGAGCGCGAGGAGCTGCTGCTCCCCGCCCGACAGCGACCCGGCGTGGACCCTGCGGCGGGCGGCGAGCACGGGGAAGCGGGCGTAGACCGCCTCCCGGTCCTCGGGGGCCGGCAGCTGCACGGCCAGGTTCTCCTCGATCGAGAGCCCGGCGAAGATCCCCCGCCCCTCGGGCGCGAGCCGCACCCCGCGCCGCGCCCGGGCGACCGCGCCGTCCCGTGTGCCGTCCGCTCCCCGCACCCGTACCAGACCGCCGGCCGGCCGCAGCAGGCCCGCCGCCACCCGGCACAGGGTGGACTTCCCGGCGCCGTTCGGGCCGAGCAGGACGAGCACCTCACCGCCGCGGACCGCGAGATCCACGCCGTGCAGCACGGACGCGCCGCCGTATCCGGCCCGCACACCCCGCAGTTCGAGCGCGTACGGCTCCGCGAGGGGGCCGCCCGTGGCGGCGACGGCGATGCCGGCCGGAACGGGCTCGGCGGCGCCGCCCGGGGCGAGCCCGGTCGTGCCGGTCGTGCCGGTCGTCGTCCCGGCTCCGCCCGTCGTGCTCGTCGCGGCCGTGCGGGCGCTCGCCCGCGCCGCTCGTCTGGACGGCAGCGCCGCGCAGTACCCGTCCGGGTCGTTCGCGAGGGCGAGTCCAGCCAGGCCGAAGAGGATCACCGGCAGATGCGCGGACTCCGTGACGTATGTCGCCAGAAGGTGCGGGACCACCGCGAAGACCAGCCCCGCCACCACCGCGTACTGCGGCCTGCGGACCCCCGCCGCGACGACGACGGCCAGCCACACCAGCCCCGTCATCGCCGTGAAGTCCGTCGCCGTGATCCGTGTGCTGTACGAGGCGTACAGCACGCCCCCGAAGCCCGCGAGCCCCGCCGACACCGTGAAGAGCAGGAGCTTCGTCCGCACCACCGAGACGCCCGACGCCGCGGCGGCCTCCGGTGCCGAACGGACCGCGAGGATCGCCCGGCCCCACCGGGAGCCGCGCAGCCAGGTCAGCAGCGCCACCACCCCGCCGCAGAGCACCACGAGCGCGACCCCCAGCGCCCGGTCGTCGGCCAGGTCCACCGGACCCACCACCGGCCGGGGGATCTCCCACCCGGTGTCGCCGTTGCGCAGCCACCCCAGCTGGAAGAGGACCTGGTCCGCGAGGAAGGCGAGGGCCAGGGTCGCGAGGGCCAGCGACCGGCCGCCGAGCCGCAGCGCGGGCAGCGCGACCACCGCACCCAGGAGCGCCGCCGCGGCCGTGCCGGCCGCCGTGGCGGCCACGAACGGCCAGCCGTGGCTCATCAGCAGCCCCGCGACGAGGGCGGCCCCGGTCACGAACGTCGCCTGGGCGAGCGACACCATCGCTCCGAGGCCGGTCACCACGGTGAAGGACATGAACACCAGCCCGATCGCCAGCCCTTGGGCCAGGATCCCGCTCCAGAACGGTGTGGTGACGGTGTAGAAGGCCGTACCGAGCAGCACCGCCGCCACGATCCAGGCCCCCCAGCGGCGCCCACGGCCCTTCCCGGCCAGAGGGTCGACCGGCGGCGGGTCCGCGGCGGCCGTGCCCGCCGCGCGCCGGCGCTGTGCGAGGACGACGAGGCCGGCGAAGAGGATGAGGAACGGTACGGCGGTACGGAATCCGGTGATGTCCTCGGCGAAGGAGGAGTACCCGGCGACCAGGTTCTGCAGCACGCCGAGTCCGAGCCCGCCCGCGAACGCCAGCGGCACCGAGGCGAAGCGCCCGAGCACCGCCGCCGTCGCGGAGACGAAGAGGAACAGGGTGTAGTCGTGGGCGGAGAGCCCGAGGAGCGGGGTCGCGAGGACACCGGCCAGCCCCGCGAGACCGGACGAGAGCATCCACGCGACCGAGGACAGCCGGTCCGCGCTGACGCCCCGCAGCTCGGCCAGCGAGCGGTTGTCCACGGCCGCCCGCAGCAGCAGCCCGAGCCGGGTGTGCCGCATCAGCACCCACAGCCCGGCAGCCGCGAGCGCTGTCGCGACCCAGGTGATGAGTTGGTCGGAGTCGATGCCGACGCCATCGAACGGCTGCCAGGACACCGCGGGGCTCGGCCCGACACCGGGCAGCCCGAACTGGTTCTCCGCCGGGAGGACCGGCGCACCGGCCCGCTCCAGCAGCTCGACCACCCACAGCCCCGCCGCCGGCAGCGCCACCAGCAGACCGATGGTGGCCACGATCTGCGCCGTCTCCCCGACCCCGGCGAGTTTGCGGAACATCAGCCGGTCGAGGCCCCAGCCGAGCGCGGGCGCGACCACGAACACCAGCAGCAGGGCGGTGGGCACGGCCGGCCAGCCGAAACCGGAGTGCAGCTCGTAGAAGGCCAGTGCGCAGAGATAGGCCGTGGCGCCGTGCGCGAAGTTGAAGAGTCCGGAGGCGGAGTACGACAGGACGAGCCCGGTCGCGAGCAGCGCGTACAGCGCGCCCGAGACCAGCCCGCTCAGGACGAAGCCCAGCAGGTCACCCACGCGACGCGCCCCTCACCCGAAGGGGATCGGCGGGTAGCACCTGAAGGGCACCGCCACCTCGTACCGTCCGTTCTTCAGCCGGACCAGCGCCCCGCAGCCGAAGCTCTCCTTCTGTCCCTTGGGCTCGGCCCGGTCGCCCACGAGCGTCCCGGTGTCGGAGAAGCCGTTCGCGGCCCGCTGGAAGGACTCCACGGTGAGGTCCTCGCCTGCCTTCTCGGCGATGGAGAGGAAGAGGTCGGCGCTCATGTAGCCGGTCATCATGTGCATGTTGAGCGGGACGTCCCTGCCGCCCGCCGCCTTCCTGATGTCCGCCTTGAACTGCCGCATCGCGGGGCTGTCGGCCTCGAACGGCTGGAACTGCAGCAGCACATGGACTCCGTCGAGCGCCTGCTTCGTCGCGTCCTTCGCCAGCAGCCCGGGGTCGTAGTCCGTCGGGTCGGAGAGCAGGCCCTTGTACCCGGACCGCTTCAGGGAGGTGAACAGGCCGATGTTGTACGGCGTCTGCATCACGGAGACGACGGCGTCGGGGGCCCCGCCGCCCGGGCCCGAGCGCAGGATCTCCTTGGTGTACGCCGACCAGTCACTGGGCATCGAGGTCGCGGGCACCACGGCCTTCGCGTAGGGGACGTCGAAGCCCGCCGCCTTGAACCCCTGGGTGAACGTACGGATGCCGAACTTTCCGGCGTCGTTGTCTCCCGCGATGAGCGCGACCGACTTGCCGCGCGCCCCGCCGAGCACGGCGGCCAGGCCCTCGGGCCAGGTCTGGTTGAGCGTGCCGCCGGGGGTGGGGACGAGGCAGCCGTTGAAGCCGTAGATGTGCTTCGGGCCGCAGAACGAGGGGAGCGTGCCCCAGCCCACGGTCGGGACCTTCTGCCCGTCGAGGAAGTCGGCTCCGGCGAAGGTGACCGAGCTCATGGGGGAGACCGCGAAGACCTTGTCCTGCTGGACGAGCTTGCGAGCCGCCGCCAGGTTCTTCGCCGGGTCCTGGCCGTCGTCCTCGACGCCCAGGTAGTCGATCCTCCGGCCGTTGATCCCGCCCTCGGCGTTGGCCCGGTCGTAGCGGGCCCTGGCGCCGAGGTCGGTGTCCTTCTTGGAGTAGCCGCTCGCGGTGGTCATGGAGACGATCCCGCCGACCTTGATCGCTTCGGCGGTGACTCCGCGTACGGAGGAGCCGGAGGAGCCGGGCTTCTCCGAACTTCCCCCGGTGGAGGCGGAGTTGCAGGCTGTGGCCAGGAGCAGGGCCGCCGCAGCGGCGGCGAGGGTGCGGATCGGTCGCGGCACGTCGGTCGTCCCTCCGTCGGGTGACCGCATTCTGTGACCGGGCTGATGAACCGTCAATAACTGATACAGCGTCAATTGATGATGTGTCAGCTGAGATCGGGCGGCTTCGGCCGCCGCCCCGGTCAGCCGTACAGTGCCTCGACCTCGGCCGCGTACGCGTTCTCGATCGCCTTGCGCTTGAGCTTGAGGGAGGGCGTGAGCAGTCCGTGCTCCTCGCTGAACGGGTGGGCCAGGATCCGGAAGGTCCGGATGGACTCCGCCTGTGAGACCAGGGTGTTGGCCGCCACCACGGCCCGCCGGATCTCCGTCTCCAGGGTCGGGTCGCGCACCAGGTCGGCCGCCGGCAGCGGCGCCCGGCCCTGCATCGCCAGCCAGTGGTCCACGGCCTCCTGGTCCATCGTCACCAGTGCGGCGATGTACGGCCGGTCGTTGCCCACCACGATGCACTGGGCGATGAGCGGATGCGCCCGAACGCGCTCCTCCAGGCCGGTGGGCGAGACGCTCTTGCCGCCGGAGGTCACCAGGATCTCCTTCTTGCGCCCGGTGATGGTCAGATAGCCGTCCTCGTCGAGCATCCCCAGGTCGCCGGTGGCCAGCCAGCCGTCGTTGAGGACGGCCGAGGTGGCCTGCGGATTGTTGAGGTAGCCCGAGAAGACCTGGCCGCCGTGCAGCCACACCTCCCCGTCCTCGGCGATGTGCACCGTCGTCCCCGGCACCGGCTGCCCGACCGTCCCGTACCTGACGCGCTCGGGCGGGTTCGCCGTCGCCGCCGCGGAGGACTCCGTCAGGCCGTACCCCTCGAAGACCGTCACCCCGGCGCCCTCGAAGAAGAGGCCGAGGCGCCGGTCCATGCCCGAGCCGCCCGACATCGCGTGCCGGACCCGCCCGCCCATGGCGTCACGGACCTTCCCGTACACGACCTTCTCGAAGAACTGGTGCTGCATCCGCAGCCCGGCGGACGGCCCCGGGCCGATGCCGAACGCCTTGTGCTCCATCGCCTCCGCGTACTTCACCGCCACGTCGACGGCCTTGTCGAAGGGGCCCGCCTTCCCGTCGCTCTCGGCCTTGCGGCGGGCGGCGTGGAAGACCTTCTCGAAGATGTAGGGGACCGCCAGGATGAACGTCGGCCGGAAGGACTGCAGGTCCGGCAGGAGCGCGGAAGCCGCGAGCACCGGCTGGTGCCCCATCTTGACCCCGCTCAGCACCGCCGCGACCTCCACCATCCGCCCGAAGACATGGGCGAGGGGGAGGAAGAGCAGGGTCGAGGCCTCGTCGCCCGGCTTGGAGTGGAAGACCGGCTCCCAGCGGCCGACCAGCATGTCCGTCTCGAACATGAAGTTGGAGTGGGTGATCACGCAGCCCTTGGGGCGGCCCGTGGTGCCCGAGGTGTAGATGATCGTGGCCACCGAGTCCGGCGTCACCGCGCGGCGGTGCCGCTGCACGACGTCCTCGTCGATCTCCGTACCCGCCGCCATCAGCTCGTCGACCGCGCCCGCGTCCAGCTGCCACAGCCGCTGGAGCCGGGGCAGCCGGTCGACCACCGAACCGATCGTCATCGCGTGGTCCTCGTGCTCCACCACGCAGGCCGTGACCTCGGCGTCGTGCAGCATCCAATAGACCTGGTCGGCCGAGGAGGTGGGGTAGATCGGCACCGACTGGGCGCCCAGGGTCCAGAGCGCGAAGTCGAACAGGGTCCATTCGTAGCGGGTCCTGGCCATGATGGCGACCCGGTCGGCGAACCGTACGCCGTGGGCGATCAGCCCCTTCGCGAGCGCGAGCACCTCGTCCCTGAACTGCGCCGAGGTCACGTCCTGCCACTGGCCCGCGGCGTCCTTGCGGCCGAAGGCGACCCGGTCGGGCGCCTGCTCGGCGTGGTCGAACACGGCGTCCGCCAGACCGCCGACCTGAGGCGCCGCCTCGATGGGCGGCACGGTGAACTCGCGCAAAGACCTGCTCCTCGACCGCTCGTTGTCGCGCTCCGTACGGCGCGGGTGACGGTACCCCACCCGACTGGCGGGCGGGAGGGCCTTCACCAACCCGGGACATTGGGTGTTGTCACAGGTCAGAGGAGGGAAGGGAGGCAAGTGGCGGGTGGCCGGGGGCCGTTACTGACCGTGCGGTAAGTACGGCGGGAGGGAATCTCCACGGAATCTGTACCGGCCGCTCACTCGCTCGCCCAGGGTTCAGGGGTCGAGAGTCCCGGCGGCCGGGCGCGGGCGGTGCAGGCGGTCGCCACCCGCGAGGATCGCCGCGGCCAGCGCGTCGGCCGCCTCCTGTGCCTTTCCGCGCTGCCGCCCCTTGCGCAGGACGAAGTCGACGTCACCCAGGTCCGGCAGCCCCGCACGGGCCGGCAGCTGCGACAGGCCGGGCGGAACCAGCCCACGGGTGTGCGCCATCACCCCCAGACCGGCCCGGGCCGCCGCGATGTTCGCGCTCAGACTGCTGCTCGTACACGCGATCCGCCAGGCCCGCCCCTGCCCCTCCAGGGCTTCCAGGGCCCGGGCGCGGGTGATGCCCGGCGGCGGGAAGACGATCAGCGGCACGGGACGGTCCGGGTCGAGACGCAGCCGCGGCGCGCCGATCCAGATCAGCGAGTCCTGCCAGACCAGCTCCCCCGCGCTCTCCTCCGTACGCCGCTTGGCGAGGATCAGGTCGAGCCGGCCCGCCTCCAGCCGGGCGTTGAGCGTCCCGGACAGCTCGACCGTCAGCTCGAGATCCACCTCGGGGTGCTCGCGCCGGAACGACTCCAGGATCTCGGGCAGCCGGGTCACCACGAAGTCCTCCGAGGCCCCGAAGCGCAGCCGCCCGCGCAGCCGGGTCCCGGTGAAGTAGGCGGCCGCCCGCTCATGGGCCTGGAGGATCGTCCGGGCGAAGCCGAGCATCGCCTCGCCGTCCTCCGTGAGCTCGACGCTGTGGGTGTCCCGCGTGAACAGCGGACGCCCGGTGGCGTCCTCGAGCCGCCGCACATGCTGGCTCACGGTCGACTGCCGCACCCCGAGCCGCCGGGCGGCCTGGGTGAAGCTCAGCGTCTGCGCGACGGCGAGAAAGGTGCGGAGCTGCGCGGGATCGTACACACCGTCCAGGCTAGCGCGCGGTCATCGCGATCCATGATGACAGTCAGAGCGCTGTACGGGATTCCCGATCGCCGGGCCCGGGAGCAGGATGGGGAGGCACGATCTGTCGCCCGAGAGCAGTGGAGCACATGAGCCGCCGTACCACCCTCCTGCCGTCCCGGCTGCCGGTCGACCCGTACATCGCGGCCCTGCTCGCCACGGTCGGCATCGCGGCGCTGCTGCCCGCCTCCGGCGCCGCCGCGACCGTCGCCGACGGGGCCTCGACGGCGGCCATCGCACTGCTCTTCTTCCTCTACGGCGCGCGGCTCTCCACCCGCGAGGCGCTGGACGGGCTCAAGCACTGGCGGCTCCACGTCACGGTCCTCGCGGCGACCTTCGCCGTCTTCCCGCTGCTCGGACTGGCGGCGAAGGGGCTGGTCCCGGCCGTTCTCACGCCCCCGCTCCACAGCGGCCTGCTCTTCCTCTGCCTGGTGCCGTCCACCGTCCAGTCCTCGATCGCGTTCACCTCGATCGCCCGGGGCAACGTTCCCGCCGCGATCTGCGCGGGCTCCTTCTCCTCCCTGGCCGGCATCGTGCTCACCCCGCTGCTCGCCGCCGCCCTGCTCGGCGGTGGCGCGGGCGGATTCTCGGCCGACTCGCTCCTGAAGATCGTGCTCCAGCTCCTCGTGCCGTTCCTGGCCGGGCAGGCGCTGCGGCGCTGGGTCGGCGGATTCGTCGTCCGGAGGAAGAAGGTGCTGGGGTACGTCGACCGGGGCTCGATCCTGCTCGTCGTCTACACGGCCTTCAGCCACGGCATGGTCGCCGGCATCTGGCACCAGGTCACCCCGGCGCGGCTCGGACTGCTGCTCGCCGTCGAGGCGGTGCTGCTCGCCGTGATGCTGACGCTGACCTGGTACGGAGCGAAGCGGCTGGGCTTCGGCCGGGAGGACCGGATCGCGATCCAGTTCGCGGGCTCGAAGAAGAGCCTGGCGGCGGGGCTCCCGATGGCGAGCGTGCTGTTCGGTGCGCAGGCCTCGCTGGCGGTCCTGCCCCTGATGCTCTTCCACCAGATGCAGCTGATGGTCTGCGCGGTCCTCGCCAGACGCCGCGCCGGTGACCCGGAACGGGCGCCGGAACGGGCTCCGGAACGGGCTCCGGAACCGGCTCCTGAGCCCGGGACGGCTCTGCCCGAACGAGCCCCGCAGGCCGCGACGGCCGGTACGGCCGCAAGGAGCTGAGGCCGGCCGGGGAGCGCGGGCACCGGGCGACCGGCGTGAGGGTTGGCGGGATCACGTCCCCGGACCCACCGCGATGATCATCCCGCCCGCTACCGTGCTCCCATGCCCGCACTCGATCCCGGCCGCACCGCGCTCGTCCTCGTCGACCTGATGGAACGCATCGTCGCGCTGCCGCTCGCCCCCCGTCCCGGAACCGACGTCGTCGCCGCCGCGGACCGCCTCGCCGACACCTTCCGGGCCGCCGGCGCGCCCGTCGTCCACATCAGGGTCGAGCGTCCGAACGTCGGGACCCAGCCGCCCGGCAGCGACCTCGTCCCCTCCCTCGTCCACGACGGCGACCACGTCGTCGTCAAGCGGACCATCGGCGGATTCCAGGACACCGGCCTGCACGAACTCCTCGCCGCGCACGAGGTCACCACCCTCGTCCTCGCCGGCATCGCCACCAACCTCGGCGTCGAGTCCACCGCCCGCGCCGCCTGCGACCTCGGCTACGAACCGGTCTTCGCCGAGGACGCCATGACCGCCCTCACCGCCGACGAGCACCACGCCTCGGTGACTCTGGACTTCCCGCGCCTCGGCACCGTCGCCTTCGTCGGCACGATCACCCTGGACGGACCCGAGTGACCCGCGTTCCGATACGTTACGGCGCCCGCCCCTGCTCCCTGGTCGTCTGCCGTGGTTGCTGCTGCGGCGACGCCGGAAAGAACCCGGGCGTCGACCACGACGGCCAGCTCGCCCGGCTCCGCGAGGCCGCGGCACGGTCCGGCGGCCGGCTCTCCGTCCGTACGAGCGACTGCCTCGGCCCCTGCGCACAGGCCAACATCGTCGTGGTCCAGCCCTCCACGGAGGGCCGCCGCCGCGGCGGACGCGCCGCCTGGATCGGGTTCACGGCGGACGACGACTGCCTCGACGACATCCTCGCCTGGACGGCCGCGGGCGGCCCCGGCATCGCCGAACCCCCCGCGACCCTCACGCTCCAGATGATCGACCCGCCGACCGGGACGACGAGCACCCGTGCGGGACGCCGCGCCCGGTAGAGAGCTTCCGGGAGGTGCGGGACCGGCCGGCGCAGGGGGCGCTCCCCGCCGGCCGATGGCCCGACCCGTGCAGCGCGCGGAGCCCGTCAGCGCCGGGGGGCCGCGGCCCCGAGGGCGATCCGGTGCTCGCCCGCGTACACGTTCATGTCCTCGCCGCGCAGGAAGCCGACCAGCGTGAGACCGGTCTCCGCGGCCAGGTCCACCGCCAGCGAGGACGGCGCCGAGACCGCCGCGAGCACCGGGATGCCCGCCATGACCGCCTTCTGCGCCAGCTCGAACGACGCCCGCCCGGAGACCAGCAGCACCGCCCGCTCCAGCGGCAGCCGCCCGTCGCTCAGGGCCCGGCCCACGAGCTTGTCCACCGCGTTGTGGCGCCCCACGTCCTCCCGTACGTCGAGCAGCTCGCCGTCCTCGGAGAACAGCGCCGCCGCGTGCAGACCTCCGGTCCGGTCGAAGACCCGCTGCGCCGCCCTCAGCCGGTCGGGGAGCCCGGCGAGCAGCTCGGGCGTGAGCCGGACGGGGGGAGTGTCGGCGATCGGGAAGCGTGCCGTGGTCCGTACGGCGTCCAGGCTGGCCTTGCCGCACAGCCCGCACGACGACGTCGTGTAGACGTTCCGCTCCAGAGTGATGTCCGGGACGGGGACACCGGGCGCCAGCTGCACGTCCACCACGTTGTAGGTGTTCGTGCCGTCGTCCTTGGCGCCCGCGCAGTACACGATGTTCCGTACGTCGGAGGCGGCGCCGAGCACGCCCTCGCTGACCAGAAAACCGGCGGCCAGCGCGAAGTCGTCGCCGGGCGTGCGCATCGTGATGGCCAGCGGCCGGCCGTTCAGCCGGATCTCCAGCGGCTCCTCGGCCACCAGCGTGTCCGGGCGTGCGTTGACGGCCGCGCCCCGGATCCGGATGACGCGCCGTCGCTCGGTGACCCGTCCCATGTGGTTACACCCGATTCTGTACGTGCTGGAAGCCGAAGCGGCCCTTGATACAGAGGTTGCCATGGGTCACCGGGTTGTCGTGCGGGGAGGTGACCTTGACGATCTCGTTGTCCTGAACATGCAGGGTGAGGTTGCAGCCCACCCCGCAGTACGCGCAGACCGTCGTCGTCTCCGTCTGCGCGGCCTCGTCCCAGGTGCCGTCCGCGCGCATGTCGAACTCCCGCCTGAAGCTCAGCGCGCCCGTCGGGCAGACCTCGATGCAGTTGCCGCAGTACACGCACGCGGACTCGGTGAGCGGCCCGTCGTGCTCCACGGCGATCCGGGCGTCGAAGCCACGGCCCGTCACGGAGATCGCGAAGGAGTTCTGCCACTGGTCGCCGCACGCGTCGACGCACTTGTAGCAGAGGATGCACTTGTCGTAGTCGCGGACGTAGAGGTCGTTGTCGACGCGCGGCTCCTCGCCGAGACGCCGGGCCTCCGGGCCGAAGCGGTCGGGCTCCGCCCCGTACTCCTTGATCCACTCGGCGGCGCGCGGGGTCGTGGAGAGGTCCACCGAGGAGGCGAGCAGCTCCAGGACCACCTTCCGGCTGTGCCGGGTCCGCTCGGTGTCCGTGCGGACGACCATCCCGGGCTCGGCGCGGCGCGAGCAGGCCGGGGCGAGGGTCCGGGCTCCCTCGACCTCGACGACGCACACCCGGCAGGCGTTCTTCGGGGTGAGCGTGTCGCCGTGGCAGAGCGTCGGCACGTCCTTCCCGGCGGCGCGGCAGGCGTCGAGGACCGTGGCACCCTCGGGGACGCGCACGGGGGCGTCGTCGAGCGTGAACTCCAGAAGACGGCGGGGCGGGGCGAGCGGAATCGTGGTCACCGGTAGACCCCCAGACGGTCGATGGCGGACTCGACGGCGTTCCACGCGGTCTGGCCGAGACCGCAGATCGAGGCGTCGCGCAGGGCCTGGCCGACCTCGCGCAGCAGCGCGATGTCACCGGCCGCCGCCGCGCCGGTGCGGTCCTTGATCCGGTGCAGTGCCTCCTCCTGGCGGACCGTGCCCACCCGGCAGGGCACGCACTGGCCGCAGGACTCGTCGCGGAAGAACTCCGCGATGCGCAGCAGGATCCGGGGCAGGTCCACGGAGTCGTCGAGGACGAGGACGACCCCGGAGCCGAGCGTGGTGCCGGCGGCCCGGGTGCCCTCGAAGGTGAGCGGGATGTCCAGCTCGTCCGGGCGGACGAACCCGCCCGCCGCCCCGCCGAGCAGCACCGCGCGCAGGGTGTCCGGGCGCCCCGCGAGAGCGAGGAGCTCGCCGAGGGTCGCCCCGAACGGGAGCTCGTACACACCGGGACGGCCGACGTTGCCCGACACGCAGAAGAGCTTGGTCTCGGTGGCGCGGAACGCCTCGGCGCCGCGGGTGAGGACCGGCAGGACGTTGACGAGCGTCTCCACGTTGTTGGCGGCCGTCGGCCTGCCGAACAGCCCCTTCTCCACGGGGAAGGGCGGCTTGGAGCGCGGCTCGCCCCGGTACCCCTCGATGGAGTTGAACAGGGCCGTCTCCTCACCGCAGATGTACGCGCCGGCGCCGCGGCGTATCTCGATGTCGAAGGCGAAGCCGCTGCCGAGGACGTCGTCGCCCAGCAGCCCGCGCGTCCGGGCCTCCTGGATGGCGTGACCGAGCCTTCCGAGGGCGCGGGGATACTCGCCGCGGATGTACAGATAGCCCCGGTGGGCACCGACGGCGTACCCGGCGACGGTCATCGCCTCGACGAGCGCGTACGGGTCGCCCTCCATGACCACGCGGTCCTTGAAGGTGCCCGGCTCGGACTCGTCGGCGTTGCACACGACGTAGTGGGGGGATTCGGGCTGGGAGGCCGTCGCCTGCCACTTCCGCCCGGTCGGGAACGCGGCCCCGCCGCGCCCCACGAGCCCGGACTCCGTGACCTCCCTGACGACCCCGGCGGGCCCGAGCGCGAAGGCCCGCCGCAGCGCGGCGTATCCGCCGTGCGCCCGGTAGTCGTCCACGCTGCCCGGATCGACGACCCCGACCCGCCCGAGGAGCGTGAGCCCAGGGTGTCCGGCCTGCGGGACGGCCATGACGGCGGGTGCCTCGGGCGCGGTGGCCTCGGGCCGGAGGACGGCCCGGGCGAGCTCGTCGGCCGTCGCTGGTGCGACGACGACGGCCAGGCGGGTGCGGGGGAAGGCCGGGGCGACGGTGGTGGACCCGGCGCCGCGGGTCGTGCCTCCCGGTGCGACGGAGTTCTGGAAGGCGGCCGCTGTCGGCTCCTGGCCGCTGAGCGCGCCGAGCAGGGCGGTGCCGGGGCCGGGAGGGCGCTCGGACGGGCCGTCGGTCTCGGGCCCGGGCAGGGAGGGGGGCTCGGGTGGCCCGGGCGGGGAGGGGGTCCCGGTGGGCCCAGGCAGGGAAGGGGGCTCGGGTGGCGCGGGTGGCCCGGGCAGGGCGGAGGTCCCGGGTGGCCCGGACGAGCCGGGGATCTCGGATGGCCCGGGCGGGCCGGGGATCTCGGATGGCCCGGGCGGGCCGGGGATCTCGACGGGGGCGGCGTCCGCCCCCGCCCGTACCAGCAGCGCCGCCGGGGCCCGTTCGCACAGGCCCAGGCACGGGCTCGGTTCGAAGGCGACGCCCTCGGCCGTGAGGCTCGCCGTCACCGCCGCCGATCCCCGCGCCGCGCACGTCAGGTCCGTGCAGACGTGGAGGACCTGCGCCGGGCGCGGCCGTACCGCGAACATCGCGTAGAACGTGGCCACCCCGTACGCCTCCGCCGGCGGCACCGTGAGCCGCCGGCACAGATAGTCCAGGCCGCCCTCGCTGATCCACCCCACCCGGTCGTTGAGCGCGTGCAGCCCCGGCAGCAGCAGGTCCCTGCGCTCCCGGGCCTCCCGTCCGCCCCGCGCCCACCGCAGATCCGCCGCCGAACGGTCGTCCGCGCCCTCCCACGCCGACCGCGGGGGACCGAGGACCGCGTCGACCGCCTCCCGCTCCTCGTCCGTCGGCCTGGCGTCACCGAAGCGCAGATCCATCCTCCGCCACCTCCGTCACCCTCTCGATCCGTATCGCCGACGCCTTGAACTCTGCCGTGCCCGCGATCGGACAGTTCGCCTCGATCGTCAGCTGGTTGGTGTCGACCTCGTCCGGAAAGTGCATCGTCATGAACGCGAGTCCCGGCCGCAGGGCGGGGTCCACCCACACCGGCGCCACCACCGACCCGCGCCGCGAGGTCACCCGTACCTCCTGGCCCACCGCGACCCCGTACCGCTCCGCGTCCTCCGGGCACAGCTCCACGTACTCACCGCGCCGCAGCGGGGACGCGAAACTCCCGCTCTGCACACCGGTGTTGTACGAGTCGAGCCGCCGGCCGGTCGTCAGCCGGATCGGATACCGCTCGTCGGTCAGATCGACAGGCGGGTCGTGCCGGACGATCCCGAACGGCGCGAGTCTGCCGCGTCGCCCGGGATCCGGCTCCCACAACCGGCCGTGGAGGAAGGACGGTTCGAGCCCCTCCAGGTCCGGGCACGGCCACTGGATGCCCTGGTGCTCCTCCAGGCGGTCGTACGTCATCCCCCAGTGGTCCGGCGACAGCGCGCGCAGCTCGTTCCAGACGGCCTCCGCGTCCGGGTACCCCCACTCCTCGTGGCCGAGCCGCCGCGCCAGCTCGCAGATGATGTCGATGTCCTCGCGGGCCTCGCCCGGCGGCCGCACCGCCTTCCGTACCCGCTGGACCCGCCGTTCGCTGTTGGTCGTCGTGCCGTCCGTCTCGCACCAGGCCGCCGTCGCCGGCAGGACCACGTCCGCGAACTCCGCGGTCTTCGTCAGGAAGATGTCCTGCACCACCAGGCAGTCCAGCTTCGCGAGCCGCCCCATGGCCTGCGCGCTGTCCGCCTCCGACTGTGCCGGGTTCTCGCCGATGCAGTACACGGCCCGCAGCTCGCCGCTCTCCATCGCGTCGAACATCTCGGTCAGGTTCCGCCCGTAGCGCGGCTGGATGCCCACGCCCCAGAAGGACTCGAACTTCTCCCGCACCTCCGTGTCGAGGATGTCCTGGAAGCCCGGCAGCCGGTTCGGGATCGCGCCCATGTCCCCGCCGCCCTGCACGTTGTTCTGGCCGCGCAGCGGCTGGACCCCCGAGCCGTACCGTCCGACGTGCCCGGTCAGCAGCGCCAGGTTGATCAGCGCGCGGACGTTGTCGGTGCCGTTGTGGTGCTCGGTGATGCCGAGCGTCCAGCAGAGCTGGGCACGTTCCGCCCGCGCGAAGGCGTGCGCCAGCTCCCGGATCGCGGCGGCCGGAACGCCCGTCACCTTCGAGGCGGCCGTCAGCGTCCACGGCTCCACCAGCGCCCGGTACTCCTCGAAGCCGGTCGTCGCGCGCTCCACGAACGCCCGGTTGTACAGGCCGTCGTGGACGATCTCCCGGCCGATGGCGTGCGCCAGCGGGATGTCCGTACCGACGTCGAGCCCGAGCCAGCTCTCGGCCCACTCGGCGGTCGAGGTCCGGCGCGGATCGACGGCGTACATCCGCGCTCCGTTCCGTATCCCCTTCAGCACGTGCTGGAAGAAGATCGGGTGCGCGAAGCGGGCGTTGGAGCCCCACATGACGATCACGTCGGTGTGCTCGATCTCCTCGTACGAGGAGGTGCCGCCGCCCGAGCCGAAGACCGCCGAGAGACCGGCGACGCTCGGCGCGTGACACGTACGGTTGCACGAGTCGACGTCGTTGGTGCCCATCACCACGCGCGCGAACTTCTGCGCCACGTAGTTCATCTCGTTGGTCGCGCGGGCGCAGGAGAACATCCCGAACGCGCCCCGTGCCGCGCGGAACCCGGCCGCCGCCCGCTCCAGGGCCTCGTCCCAGCTCGCCGGCCGCAGCGGCCCGCCCTTCTCGTCCCGTACGAGCGGGTGGGTGAGCCGGGTGTACGTCTTCGGTTCGCGGTTCCGCTTCTTCATGCCGTGCTCCTGGACTGGGTCGCGAGCAGGTCCGACAGGGCGTGGACGGTACGGAGCGCCGGCACGGGCACGTCGGTGACGTCCGCCAGCTCCACCACGGCGGCGAGGAGCACGTCCAGCTCCAGCGGCTTGCCCCGCTCCAGGTCCTGGAGTGTGGAGGTCCGGTGGTCGCCGACCCGCTCGGCCCCGGCGAGGCGGCGCTCGACGGAGATGTCGGGGCGGCAGCCGAGGGCGGCGGCGACGGCCAGGGTCTCGTGCATCATCTGCTCGATCACCTGTCGTGTGCCGTCGTGCAGGCACATCTGACGCATCGTCGCCCGGGCGAGGGCGCTGATCGGGTTGAAGGAGATGTTGCCGAGCAGCTTGATCCAGATGTCGTGGCGCAGCTCGGGTTCGACGGGGCACTTCAGCCCTCCGGCGCGCATCGCCTCGGCGAACACCTCGCAGCGTGCGGAGACCGAGCGGTCGGGCTCGCCGATGGAGAACCGGGTGCCCTCCAGGTGGCGGACGACCCCGGGGCCGCTGAGCTCGGTCGCGGCGTAGACGACACAGCCGATGGCCCGTTCGGGGGCGAGGACGGCAGAGACCGTGCCGCCCGGGTCGACGCTCTCGACGCGATGGCCGTCGTGCGGGCCGCCGTGGCGGTGGAAGTACCACCAGGGGATGCCGTTCTGCGCGGCGACGACCGCCGTGGTGCCGTGCAGGAGCGGCGCGATGAGCGGCCCGCACGCCGCGTACGCGTTGGCCTTCAGGCCCAGGAAGACGAAGTCGACGGGGCCGACGTCGGCCGGGTCGGCGGTGGCGTGCACCCGGGCGGTGAAGTCGCCGCGCGGGCTCTCGACCCGTACACCGTGCTGCCTCATGGCCGCGAGATGCGGTCCACGGGCGATCAGATGGACATCGGCGCCGGCGCGGTCGAGCGCGGCTCCGACGTAGGCGCCGATCGCACCGGCGCCGAGGACTGCGACCTTCACGTGCGGATCTCCGTTCGGTCGAGGGAACCGTGAGGGAGGACGTGCGAGTATGTGTCGACGAAATATTGTCTACAGTATGGAGTGAGGGTCGACAAGGGGTCGGGAGGCCGCCCGTTCCCCGCCGTTGTCACGGTCTCCCAACAGGTACGGGCGAATCTTGGTGGTTTACGTGCCCGGTTACCGATCAGTCGCTGGCAAGACTGGGTGGTCCTGCTTCCGCTTGAACCGCGCAAGCGCACCATGCGTCACCTGAACCAAGGGGGTCCCGGGCATGACGGGCACTCGTATCGCCGCGCTCGGGCACTACCAGCCCGCCAAGGTCCTGACCAACGAGGACCTGGCCAAGCTGGTCGACACCAGCGACGAGTGGATCAGCAGCCGCGTCGGCATCAGGACCCGTCATATGGCCGGACCCGACGAACCGGTCGACGAACTCGCCGCCCACGCCGCGGGCAAGGCGCTCGCCGCGGCGGGTCTCGGTCCCGACGACATCGACCTGGTCCTCGTCGCCACCTCCACCGCGATCGACCGTTCGCCCAACACCGCGGCCCGCGTCGCGGCCCGGCTCGGCATGGGCTCGCCCGCCACCATGGACCTCAACGTGGTCTGTGCGGGCTTCACCCACGCCCTCGCCACCGCCGACCACGCGATCCGGGCGGGCGGGGCCCGGCGCGCCCTGGTCATCGGCGCCGACAAGATGACCGAGATCACCGACTGGACCGACCGCACCACCTGCGTACTCGTGGGGGACGGCGCGGGCGCGGCGGTCGTCGAGGCCGTGGAGGACGGCGCCGAGCCCGGCATCGGCCCGGTGCTCTGGGGTTCCGTACCGGAGATGGGCCACGCCGTCCGTATCGAAGGCACCCCGCCGCGGTTCGCGCAGGAGGGCCAGACCGTCTACCGCTGGGCCACCCAGCAGCTGCCGGCCCTCGCCCGCCAGGTGTGCGAGCGATCAGGGATCGCGCCGGAGGAGCTCGCCGGCGTCGTGCTGCACCAGGCCAACCTGCGGATCATCGAGCCGCTGGCGGCGAAGATCGGCGCGGTCAACGCGGTCGTCGCCCGCGACGTGGTCGAGTCGGGCAACACCTCGGCCGCCTCGATCCCGATGGCGCTCGCCAAGCTGGTCGAGCGCGGGGAGCTCCCGTCGGGCGCGCCGACCCTCCTGTTCGGCTTCGGCGGCAACCTCTCGTACGCCGGGCAGGTCGTCCGCGTTCCGTAGCTCGCGTGCCGCGACTCGCCTGCTGGGGCGCGGGTTCCGTGGCTCGTGTTCCGGCCGAGATCACGCGGGGCCGTATGCCTGGACATGAGCGCCGGTAGACTGTAGACGATAGCCAATCTGTGCTGATCGCCTACGGCGTACGAGGGGGCCGCGATGTTGTCCGCAGGACTGCCGCAAGGGGCCGTGCCCAGGCTGGAGCGGCCCGGGCCGCTGCGCGACCGGGTCTACGAGGCGTTGCTCGAACTGATCACCACCCGCGCCCTGCGCCCCGGTCAGCACCTGGTCGAGAGCGAACTGGCCGGACACCTCGGGGTCTCCCGACAGCCGGTCCGCGAGGCGCTCCAGCGGCTGAACACCGAGGGCTGGGTCGACCTCCGGCCCGCGCAGGGAGCCTTCGTCCACGAGCCGACCGACGAGGAGGCCGACCAACTGCTCTCCGTCCGTACGCTCCTGGAGGCCGAAGCCGCCCGGCTCGCCGCCGCGAACTCCGGCTCGGCGGGGATCGCCGCCCTGGAGGAGCTCTGCGCGAAGGGGGAGCGGGCCGTGGCGGACGACGACGTCGATCTGGCCGTGGCGACGAACGCCGCCTTCCACGCCAAGGTCATGGAGCTGGCCGGGAACCTCGTCCTGTCGGAGCTGGCCGGTCAGGTCGACCGCCGCGTCCGCTGGTACTACACGCCGGTCGCCCGGCAGCGCGGCGAGCAGTCCTGGAAGGAACACCGGGAGCTGATCGCCGCGATCGCCGCCCGTGACGAGGCCCGCGCCACGACGGTCATGCGCGCCCACACGGAGCACACCCGCGCCACCTACCGCGAGCACAGCCAGGGCTGAGGTGTTCCCCGTTCGGCGGAGCCCGGTGGCGGCGCGCCCGGGGCCGCCCTAGCTTCGGACGGGGCGAGGGACATCACCCGCCGTACGCGGCAACGGGCCGCCGGGCGTTCCTCGTGTGATCTGGAGGATCGCCATGCGCGCGATACGTGTTGCTTCCGCGGCCCTGCTCGCCACGGCCGCCCTGTCGCTCGGGGCGGCGACGTCCGCCCTGGCCGACGAGGGGACCGGGAGCGACGCGACGCCGAGCGTGGGCGCGCGGGCCGGCGGTGCGAAGGGAGACCCGACGGACGCCGGCGGCGCTCAGGCGGACCCCGCTGACCCGGTCGCCCCGGTGGACCCGGTGGATCCGGTCGTCCCCGTGGACCCGCTGGATCCGGCCGTCCCCGTGGACCCGCTGGACCCGGCCGATCCCCTCGGCCCCGTGGGGGCCGGCGCGTCCGGCGACGGGGTGCCGTCCGCCGACGGCACCGCGAGCAACGTCACCTCCTTCGGCTTCTCCGTCACGCCCGCGACGGTCTCCCCCGGCGGCTCGGTCACCCTCAAGTCCGACGGCTGCGAAGCCTCTTCCGTGACCGTCTCCTCCGGCGTCTTCGACACCGTCACGCTCACCGAGGGCCGGGCGGGCACCGCCACCATCGACGTCGAGGCGAAGATCGCCGCGGAGTACCAGGTGACCTTCGACTGCAAGGGCGAGAAGGGCACCGCTCCTCTCGTCATCGCCGCCGGCTCCCCCGGTCACTCGACGGGCGGCCATGACACCGGCGCGCACAAGGGCGTCAAGGCCGGCTTCGGCGGCGGCGCGGGAGAGCTCGGCGCCACGGAGGTCGCCATCGGCGCCGCGCTGATCGCGGGCGCGCTGGGCGGCGGCGGTGTGCTCCTGACACGCCGTCGCGGTACCGACGACCTCGCCTGAAACGGCTCCTTCGCCCCGGTGTGACGAGATCCGGGGCGGGGGAGCGTCGTCCACGTACGACGGGAGTGCGGATCGTGCACGGGTCGAGCGGACTGTCCAGGCGCGGCGCCTGGGGCGTCGTCGCCGTCGTCCTGCTCGTGGGCGTCCATCTGGTCCGGGGCGGTACGGAGGAGTGGCGCGCCGGAGGCCCCCCGCAGCCGCTCGCCGCCGCGGCCCCGCAGCGCGCCGCCGCCCTCGCTCCCGCGCCCGGCCCCGGCGCACTGCGCGCCTCCCGCCCCACGCGCGTCCGCGTGCCCGGCGTCCGTATCGACGCGCCCGTGACGCCGGTCGGGCTCGACACCGAGGGCTGGATCGACACCCCGCCTGCGCACGAGACCAACCTCGCCGGCTGGTTCACCGGCGCCGTCACGCCCGGCGAGAAGGGCACGGCGGTCGTCGTCGGCCATGTCGACACCCCGGAGGGGCCGAGCGTCTTCTACGAACTCGGAGCATTGGCCAAGGGCCAACGCGTCGAGATCGCCCGTCAGGACGGCCGGACCGCCGTCTTCTCCGTGTACGGCATCGAGGTCGTGCCGAAGGAGGGCTTCCCGGCCGAGCGGATCTACCAGGGTGGTGCCCACCCCGAGCTGCGCCTTCTCACCTGCGGCGGAGGCTTCTCCCGGCAGAAGGGCTACGACGGCAACGTCGTCGTCTCCGCCCGCCTCGTCGAGGTGCGCTGACCCCTGGGCCGGAAGGCTTTGTCCTCACTCGGGAAAAAGTCGGACCGGATTGCTGCGCAACTTCTTCCCAGTCCCGGACGCCACTGCTACGTTCCCCTCGAAAGCCCGGCGGCGAGCCGACCGAAGGGCTTCGCCGACTCGTCAGGGGAGGGGCGCGTGAGACGCATGACGGCACGACCCGCCAACGCGCACCAGGCGCGGCTGCTCCGCCTACTGCGCGACGGAGGTCCCAACTCCCGTGCGCAGCTGGGCGATCAGATCGACCTGTCCCGCTCCAAACTGGCCGTCGAGGTCGACCGGCTCCTGGAGACCGGCCTCGTGGTCGCCGACGGACTCGCCGCCTCCCGCGGTGGCCGCCGGTCGCACAACATCCGGCTCGCTCCCGAACTCCGCTTCCTCGGCATCGACATCGGAGCCACGTCCGTCGACGTGGCCGTCACCAACGCCGAGTTGGAGGTGCTCGGGCATCTCAACCACCCCATGGACGTCCGCGAGGGCCCGGTCGCGGTCTTCGAACAGGCGCTCGCCATGGCGTCCAAGCTCCGCGCCTCCGGCCTCGCCGAAGGCTTCGACGGGGCCGGCATCGGCGTCCCCGGTCCGGTCCGTTTCCCCGAGGGCGTCCCGGTCGCGCCTCCGATCATGCCCGGCTGGGACGGCTTTCCCGTACGGGAGGCGCTCAGCCAGGAACTGGGCTGTCCGGTCATGGTCGACAACGACGTGAACCTGATGGCCATGGGGGAGCAGCACGCCGGCGTCGCCCGCTCGGTCGGCGACTTCCTCTGCGTCAAGATCGGTACGGGCATCGGCTGCGGCATCGTCGTCGGAGGGCAGGTCTACCGCGGTACGACGGGCAGCGCCGGGGACATCGGGCACATCCAGGTGGAACCCGACGGCCGCTCCTGCGCATGCGGCAACAAGGGCTGCCTGGAAGCCCACTTCAGCGGCGCCGCCCTGGCCCGTGACGCCGAGGACGCGGCGCGCGCGGGCCGGTCGGACGAGCTCGCCGGACGCCTCGCGGCGGCCGGCCGGCTCACGGCGGTCGACGTCGCGGCGGCGGCCGCCGCGGGCGACGCCACCTCACTCGCCCTCATCCGTGAGGGCGGCAACCGGGTCGGGCAGGTCATCGCCGGACTCGTCAGCTTCTTCAATCCCGGTCTGGTGGTGATCGGCGGCGGGGTCACCGGCCTCGGTCACAACCTTCTCGCCAGTGTCCGCACCCAGGTCTACCGCCAGTCCCTCCCGCTGGCCACCGGCAACCTCCCCATCGTGCTGGGCGAGTTGGGCCCGACCGCCGGAGTGATCGGCGCGGCCCGCCTCATCAGCGACCACGTCTTCTCCCCGGCGTAGCCGTCTCCCGGGTGGTCGTGGGCACCCGTGCCGCCGGGGCGGCACGGGTGGGCGCGCCCCGCCCCGCCGGCCCGCGCCCGCCCGTGCCTCCTCACCCCGCACCCGCTCAGGCGCACACCCGCGTCAGCCGGCCCGCCCATCCAGCCCCATCCAGCCCCACCCGTCACCACTCGCCCAGGCGCCACCCGCACCCGCCGAGGGGAACCCCGTCATGCCCCCAGAACAGCCACCCCTGCTCACCATGTCCGCCATCACCAAGTCCTTCCCCGGCGTCCGCGCACTCGACGGCGTCGACCTCGACGTCGCCCCCGGGGAGGTCCACTGCCTCCTCGGCCAGAACGGCGCCGGAAAGTCCACCCTGATCAAGGTCCTCGCCGGCGCCCACCAGCCCGACGGCGGGAGCATCACCTGGCGCGGTGAAGCCGTCCAGCTCCGCTCCCCGATCGCCGCCATGCGCCTCGGCATCGCCACCATCTACCAGGAACTCGACCTCGTCGAAGGGCTCTCCGTCGCCGAGAACGTCCATCTCGGCCACGAACCCACCACCGCCGGATTCGTCGTCCGCGGCCGCGCCGCCAAGGCGTCCACGGCGTCGCTCCTCAAGCGGCTCGGCCATCCCGAGATCGACCCCGCCCGCCGCGTCGGCGACCTGTCGGCCGCACAGCAGCAGATCGTCTCGATGGCCCGCGCCCTCTCGCACGACGTCCGTCTCATCGTCATGGACGAACCGTCGGCCGCCCTCGACCCCGACGAGGTCGACAACCTGTTCCGCATCGTCGCCGACCTCACCGCCGACGGGGTCGCCGTCGTCTACATCTCCCACCGTCTGGAGGAGATCCGCCGCATCGGCGACCGGGTCACCGTCCTGAAGGACGGCCGAGCCGTCGCGGGCGGCCTGCCCGCCGCCTCGACACCCACCCGGGACATCGTCGCCCTGATGACCGGCCGCAACGTCGAGTACGTCTTCCCGCCACGCCCCGCCGAACCGCCGGCCGGCGCGCCCGTGCTCCAGCTCCAAGGCCTCGCCAGGGAAGGCGAGTTCGCCCCCGTCGACCTCGAACTGCGGCCCGGGGAGATCGTCGGCCTCGCCGGGCTCGTCGGCTCGGGCCGCTCCGAGATCCTGGAGACGGTGTACGGCGCCCGGAAGGCCACCGCCGGACGCGTCGTCGTCGACGGCCGCGCCCTGCGCCCCGGCAGCGTCCGCGACGCCGTCCGCGCCGGGCTCGGTCTCGCTCCCGAGGAGCGCAAGGCGCAGGGGCTGCTCATGCTGGAGTCCGTCACCCGCAACGTCTCGGTCTCCACGCTCGCCCGCTTCTCGCGCGCAGGCTGGATCGACCGTACCGGCGAACGCGAGGCCTCCCGGGCGGCCACCAGGGAACTGTCCCTGCGGCCCGACAACCCCGACGCCCCGATCCGTACCCTCTCCGGCGGAAACCAGCAGAAGGCCGTCCTCGCCCGCTGGCTCCTGCGCGGCTGCCGCGTCCTCCTGCTCGACGAGCCGACCCGGGGCGTCGACGTCGGCGCCCGCGCCGAGCTGTACGCCGTCATCCGCCGCCTCGCCGACGACGGCCTCGCCGTCCTCCTCGTGTCGAGCGAAGTGCCCGAGGTCCTGGGCCTGGCCGACCGTGTCCTGGTGCTCAGGGAGGGCCGTGTCGTCCACACGGCCCCGGCCCGCGAGCTCGACGAACACCGTGTACTCGACCTCGTGATGGAAGGGAGCCCCACGTCATGACGCTGTCCACCGCCAAGGACACCACGGCGCCTGCGCAGGAGGGCGGCCGGCGCCCGCTCGGGCTGCGGGCCGACGTCCGCAACCTCTCCCTGCTCGGGGTACTGGCCGTGCTGATCGCGGTCGGCGGCTTCACCCGGCCCGACGAGTTCCTCGCCGTCTCCAACCTGCAGCTCGTCCTCACCCAGGCGTCCGTGATCGGCGTCGTCACCGTCGGCATGACCTTCGTCATCACCAGCGGCGGCATCGACCTCTCCGTCGGCGCCATCGTCGCCCTCGCCTCCGTCTGGGCGACCACACTGGCGACACAGGAGTACGGATTCGCCGGCATCCTCTTCACCGCAGTCGTCGTGGGCGTGGGGTGCGGCCTGGTGAACGGGCTGCTCATCGCGTACGGCGGAATGGTCCCCTTCATCGCGACCCTCGCCATGTTCGCCTCGGCCCGCGGTCTCGCGCTCCAGATCACCGACGGGCGCACGCAGATCGTCAGTGTGGACTCCGTCCTCGACCTCGGCATCCCCGACGCCTACATCCTGGGCGTCCCGCCGCTCGTCCTCGTCTTCGGCGCCGTGACCGTCGCGGGCTGGCTGATCCTCAACCGGACCACCTTCGGCCGCCGTACGGTCGCCGTCGGCGGCAACGCGGAAGCCGCCCGCCTCGCCGGCATCGACGTACGCCGGCAGCGCCTCTACCTCTATCTGCTCTCCGGTCTGTGCTGCGGCATCGCGGCCTTCCTGCTGATCATCCTGTCCGGCTCCGGCCAGAACACCAACGGCAACCTGTACGAACTCGACGCCATCGCCGCAGCGATCATCGGCGGCACGCTCCTCACCGGCGGCCGCGGCACGATCGTCGGCTCCGTCCTCGGTGTCCTGGTCTTCACCACGATCACCAACATCTTCGCGCTCAACAACCTGCAGAGCGACGTCCAGCAGATCGCCAAGGGCGCGATCATCGTCGCCGCCGTCCTGGTCCGGCACCGCACCGCGCGCCACGGCGAGACCTGACCTCCCCCCCCACCTCATCCGCCCCGTCCTCCCCATCCGCCCCATCCCCCCGCCCCCCGAGTTCCTCCCTCACTCCCGAAGGGATTCATCGCCATGCCAGAAACCAGCCGCAGAGGCCTGCTGTTCGGCTCCGCCGCCGTCTCGGCCGGCGCGCTCCTCACCGCCTGTACCAGCAACGAGCCCAAGAACGCGGCCCCAGCCGCGAGCAACGCCCCTGCCGCCGACGACAAGCCCGGCACCCCCGTCACCATCGGCTTCGCCGGTCCCCAGGCCGACCACGGATGGCTCAACGCCATCAACCAGAACGCCAAGGAGCGCGCGAAGAAGTACTCCGAGGTCACGCTGGAGATCACCGAGGGCTCCAACGACACCGCCACCCAGATCGGCCAGATCCAGACCCTCATCAACAAGAAGGTCGACGTCCTGGTCATCCTGCCCGCCGACGGCAAGGCACTCACCCAGGTCGGCCTCCAGGCCATGAAGGCCGGCATCCCGGTCATCAACCTGGACCGCGTCTTCGCCTCCCCGCAGGCCTACCGCTGCTGGATCGGCGGCGACAACTACGGCATGGGCCTCAACGCCGGCCGCTACATCGGCGAGAAGCTCAAGGACAAGCCGGGCGCCACCGTCATCGAACTCGCCGGCATGGACAGCCTGGAACTGACCAAGCAGCGCACCCAGGGCTTCGACGACGCCCTCAAGAACTACCCCAACATCCGCAAGGTGGCCCGTCAGGCCGCCGACTTCACCGTCGAGTCAGGCCAGGCCAAGATGGCCCAACTCCTCCAGGCGCAGCCCAAGTTCGACGCTCTCTGGAACCACGACGACGACCAGGGTGTGGGTGCACTGCGGGCCATCGCGCAGGCCGGCCGCAAGGACTTCCTGATGGTCGGCGGCGCGGGCGCCAAGTCCGCGATGGACGCCATCAAGGCCGACGACGGGGTCCTCAAGGCCACCGTCCTCTACCCGCCGACCATGGCCGCCTCCGCCATCGACCTGGCCCGCGCCCTCGGCCAGAAGAAGGGCGTCGGGGGACTCGCCGAGCTGGAGATCCCGGCCTCCCTCACCCTCTACTCGGCCGTGGTGACCAAGGAGAACGTCGACGAGTACCTGCCCACCGGCTTCAGCTGACCGGGGTCCGGCCGCCGGCCCTCGGGGGTGGCCGGCGGATCCCCCCGAGCCCGGCACCCCCCACCGTGCAACCGATGAGGAGGAACCGTATGGAACAGCGGGAGAGCGAGGCCGGCCCGACCGGTCAGGCCGGCGAGGCCACGGCGCCGTCACTCGGCATCGGCATGGTCGGCTACGCGTTCATGGGCGCCGCCCACTCCCAGGGGTGGCGGACCGCGGGGCGTGTCTTCGACCTGCCGCTGCGGCCCGTGCTCGCCGCCGTCGCCGGCCGTGACCGGACGGCCGTCCGGGCAGCGGCGGCCAAGCACGGCTGGGCGGCGGCCGAGACCGACTGGCGCGCCCTCGTCGCACGCGACGACGTCCAGCTCGTCGACGTCTGCACCCCGGGCGACAGCCACGCGGAGATCGCGATCGCCGCCCTGGAGGCGGGCAAGCACGTGCTGTGCGAGAAGCCGCTCGCCAACTCCGTCGCCGAGGCCGAGGCCATGGCCGCCGCCGCGGAGGCGGCGGCCGCCCGTGGCCAGGTCGCCATGGTCGGCTTCAACTACCGGCGGGTGCCGGCCATCGCGTACGCCCGTGGGCTCGTCGCCGAGGGCAGGCTCGGCGCCCTGCGGCACGTACGGGTCACGTATCTGCAGGACTGGCTCGTCGACCCCGGCTTCCCGCTGACCTGGCGCCTGGAGCGCGAGCACGCGGGGTCCGGGGCCCTCGGGGACCTCGGCGCGCACGCGGTCGACCTCGCCCAGTACCTCGCGGGGGAGCTCCTGGTCGGGGTCTCGGCGCTCACCGAGACCTTCGTACGCGAACGTCCGCTGCTCGCGGGCGTGTCGGCCGGACTCTCCGGCGCGGCGACGGGCGGGACGTACGGGGCGGTGACGGTCGACGACGCCGCGCTGTTCACCGGACGGCTCGCCTCCGGGGCGCTCGCCTCCTTCGAGGCGACCCGGATGGCCGCGGGACGCAAGAACGCCCTGCGTCTGGAGATCAACGGCGAGAAGGGCTCGCTCGCCTTCGACCTGGAGCGGCTCAACGAGCTCTCCTTCCACGACCACACGGAGCCGGCCGCCTCCGCGGGCTTCCGCCGGATCCTCGTGACCGAGCCGGACCATCCGTACCTGGAGGGCTGGTGGCCGCCGGGCCACGCGCTCGGATACGAGCACACCTTCGCCCACCAGGCCCGTGACCTGGTCCTCGCCGTCGCGTCCGGGACGGCGCCCGCGCCGACCTTCGCGGACGGTCTGCAGGTCCAGCGCGTGCTCGCCGCGGTGGAGGAGAGCGCCGAGAAGAACGCCGTCTACACCCCCGTACAGTTCTAGGAGGCCTTCGACCGTGACCCGTCCCTTCACCCTCTTCACCGGCCAGTGGGCCGACCTGCCGCTGGAGGAGGTCTGCCGGCTCGCCCGTGACTTCGGCTACGACGGCCTCGAACTCGCCTGCTGGGGCGATCACTTCGAGGTGGACAAGGCGCTGGCGGACCCGTCGTACGTCGACGGCCGCCGCGCCCTTCTCGACAAGTACGGCCTGAAGTGCTGGGCGATCTCCAACCACCTGGTGGGCCAGGCGGTCTGCGACCACCCGATCGACGAGCGGCACCAGGCGATCGTGCCGGCCCGGATCTGGGGCGACGGAGAGGCCGAAGGCGTACGGCAGCGGGCCGCCCGCGAGCTCGCCGACACCGCGCGGGCCGCCGCCGCACTCGGCGTCGACACCGTCATCGGCTTCACCGGCTCGTCGATCTGGCATCTCGTGGCGATGTTCCCGCCGGTCCCCGAGCGCATGATCGAGCGCGGTTTCGAGGACTTCGCGGAGCGCTGGAACCCGATCCTGGACGTCTTCGACGCCGAGGGCGTCCGCTTCGCGCACGAGGTCCATCCGAGCGAGATCGCGTACGACTACTGGACCACGCAGCGCGCACTGGAGGCGGTGGACCGGCGTCCCGCCTTCGGGCTGAACTTCGACCCGAGCCACTTCGTCTGGCAGGACCTGGACCCGGTCGGCTTCCTCTGGGACTTCCGCGACCGGATCTACCACGTGGACTGCAAGGAGGCCCGCAAGCGTCTCGACGGGCGCAACGGGCGGCTCGGCTCGCACCTGCCGTGGGGCGATCCGCGGCGCGGCTGGGACTTCGTCTCGGCCGGGCACGGTGACGTGCCGTGGGAGGACGTGTTCCGGATGCTCCGCTCGATCGGCTACGCGGGACCCGTCTCCGTGGAGTGGGAGGACGCCGGGATGGACCGGCTGACCGGCGCACCGGAAGCGCTTTCTCATCTCAAGCGGTACGACTTCGACCCGCCGACCGCCTCCTTCGACGCGGCCTTCGGGGGCCGCGACTGACCCGACATGGCAGGTGACCGCCCGGCGGCCATGTCGCCACCGGGTCGCTCCGCCGTGCCCTCGGCAGGCTTTGTCCTGTCGCGGTGAAAAGTTAGACGAGGTCCGTGCGCAAGGGCTTTCCGCTGAGGACGAACCCCGCTACGGTCCCTGATGTGTTCATGGCGTAACGATGCTCCACCTCGTTCCATCCAGCCCTTCGCTCCACCTCGTTCCACTTCGCTCGACCGTGCTTTGAGACCAGCGTGACGGCGCGCGCCGGTCCCCGGACACCCGCACACCCGGCCCTACTCCGGAGGACATCCGTGCACAGCAAACGACTCCGAGCCAGAAAGACACTCGCCCTCCTCGCCGTCGGACTCCTCACCCTCGGGGGCCAACAGGCCCTCGCGGCCGAGACGGACGGCGGCGCCGGCACCGCCGCGGCCGCCGAGGAGTTCCAGCAGGTCACCCTCGCCAAGGGCGGTGAGGAGGTCGGCGAACCGATGTCGCTGGCCGTGCTCCCCGACCGCAGCGTCCTGCACACCTCGCGGAACGGCGAGCTGCGCCGCACCGACGCGGCGGGCAACACCACCGTCATCGGCACCGTCCCCGTCTACTCCCACGACGAGGAAGGCCTCCAGGGCATCGGGCTCGACCCGGACTTCGCCCGGAACAAGGCCATCTACCTCTACTACGCCCCGCCTCTCGACACTCCCGCCGGAGACGCCCCCGAGAACGGCACGGCGGCCGACTTCGAGAAGTACGACGGCGTCAACCGCCTCTCCCGGTTCACGCTGAAGGCCGACGGCACGCTCGACAATGCGAGCGAGAAGAAGGTCATCGACATCCCCGCCACCCGCGGCATCTGCTGCCACGTCGGCGGCGACATCGACTTCGACGCCCAGGGCAACCTGTACCTCTCGACCGGCGACGACTCCAACCCCTTCGCCTCCGACGGCTTCACCCCCATCGACGAACGCCCCGGCCGCAACCCCGCGTTCGACGCCCGGCGGACCTCCGGCAACACCAACGACCTCCGCGGCAAGATCCTGCGCATCAAGGTCGCCGAGGACGGCTCGTACACCGTCCCCGACGGCAATCTCTTCGCCCCCGGCACCGCGAAGACCCGTCCCGAGATCTATGCGATGGGCTTCCGCAACCCCTTCCGCTTCAGTGTGGACAAGGCGACGGGCGTCCTCTACGTCGGCGACTACGGCCCCGACGCGGGCGCCGCGGACCCCAAGCGGGGACCCGCCGGCCAGGTCGAGTTCGCCCGCATCACCAAGCCGGGCAACTTCGGCTGGCCCTTCTGCACCGGCAAGAACGACGCCTACCTCGACTACGACTTCGCGACCAAGGTGTCCGGCGCGGCCTTCGACTGCGCCGCCCCGAAGAACGACTCGCCGTACAACACCGGCCTCGTCGACCTCCCGCCGGCCGAGGCGGCCTGGATCCCGTACAACGGCGGCTCCGTACCGGAGTTCGGGACCGGCTCCGAGTCACCCATGGGTGGGCCCGTCTACCGCTACGACGCAGCCTCCACCTCCCCGGTCAAGTTCCCCGAGGCGTACGACGGCGACTTCTTCGCCGGTGAGTTCGGCCGGCGCTGGATCAAGCGCATCGAGCAGGGCGCCGACGGCGCCGTCCAGTCCATCAACTCCGTCCCCTGGACCGGCACCCAGGTCATGGACATGGCCTTCGGACCCGACGGCGCGCTGTACGTCCTCGACTACGGCACCGCCTGGTTCGGCGGCGACCACAACTCCGGGCTCTACCGCATCGAGAACGCCACCGGCGGACGCTCCCCGGTCGCCGAGGCGAGCGCGAACAAGACCTCCGGCACCTCCCCGCTGAAGGTGACCTTCTCCTCCGCCGGCACCACCGACGGCGACGGCGACACCCTCACCTACAGCTGGGACTTCGGCGACGGCGGTACGTCGACGGCCGCAAACCCCGCCTACACCTACCGCAAGAACGGCACCTACACCGCGACCGTGACGGCGAAGGACCCGAGCGGGCGCACCGGCTCCGCCTCCGTCCACGTCGTCGTCGGCAACACCGCGCCCAAGGTCACCCTCGAACTCCCCGCGGAGGGCGCCCTCTTCTCCTTCGGCGACGACGTCCCCTTCAAGGTGAAGGTCACGGACCCGGAGGACGGCACGATCGACTGCGCCAAGGTCAAGGTCACCTACGTCCTCGGCCACGACAGCCACGGCCACCCCGTCACCTCGGCCAACGGCTGCTCCGGCACCATCAAGACGTCCTCCGACGGCGGCCACGACGACGACGCCAACATCTTCGCCGTCTTCGACGCCGAGTACACCGACGGCGGAGGCGGCGGCCAGGCCGCCCTCACCACCCACGACCAGGCCAAGCTCCAGCCCCGCCACCGCCAGGCCGAGCACTTCGACGCCCAGAACGGCGTCAACGTCTTCGACAAGGCCGAGGCCAACGGCGGACGCACCGTCGGGGACATCCACGACGGCGACTGGATCTCCTTCAAGCCCTACAACCTGAGCGGCGCCACCAAGCTCACCGCCCGCGTCTCCTCCGGCGGCGTCGGCGGCTTCCTCGAAGTCCGCACCGGCTCGCCCACCGGCACGCTCCACGGCTCCGCGCCCGTCCCCGTCACCGGCAGCTGGGAGACGTTCCAGGACATCGACGTACCGCTGCGCACCGTCCCCCGCAGCACCACCGAACTCTTCCTCGTCTTCAAGGGCGGCTCCGGCGCGCTCTACGACGTCGACGACTTCACGATCTCCAACGCCCCGGTGAACCGCGACGCCAAGCGGGTCCTGGTCTTCTCGAAGACCGCCGGGTTCCGGCACGACTCCATCGGCACCGGCATCGCCGCACTCAGGGAGCTCGGCGCCGGCAGCGGCATCACCGTCGACGCCACCGAGGAACCCCGCCAGTTCACCACCAGCAACCTCGCCCGCTACGACGCCGTCGTCTTCCTCTCCACCACCGGCGACGTCCTCGACGCCCAACAGCAGGCGGCCTTCGAGAACTACGTCTCCACCGGCGGCGGATACATGGGCATCCACGCCGCCGCGGACACCGAGTACGACTGGGAGTTCTACGGCGGTCTCGTCGGCGCCCACTTCGCCTCGCACCCGCAGATCCAGCCCGCGACCGTACGCGTCGAGGACCACGGCCACCCGGCCACCGCACACCTCGACGGCCCCTGGCAGCGGACCGACGAGTGGTACAACTACCGCACCAACCCGCGCGGTCAGGCCCGGATCCTCGCCACCCTGGACGAGACCACCTACGAGGGCGGCACCATGAAGGGCGACCACCCGATCGCCTGGTGCAAGACCTACGGCGGCGGCCGCTCCTTCTACACCGGCGGCGGCCACACCAAGGAGTCGTACGCCGAGCCGGCCTTCCGGCAGCACCTCCTCGGCGGACTCGCCTACGCCACCGGACAGACCGCGGCCGACTGCCGGCCGCAGACCGGCTACCGCGCGCTCTTCAACGGCGAGACCCGCGAGGGCTGGAAGCAGGCCGGACCCGGCGGCTTCGACATCGTCGACGGTGAAATCCGCTCGGTAGGCGGCATGGGCATGCTCTGGTACCAGGCCAAGGAGTTCTCCTCCTACTCCCTCACGCTCGACTGGAAGGCGGCGGGCGACGACAACTCCGGCATCTTCGTCGGCTTCCCCGCCTCCGACGACCCCTGGTCCGCCGTGAACAAGGGTTACGAGATCCAGATCGACGCGACCGACGCCGCCGACCGGACCACCGGAGCCGTCTACGGCTTCAAGTCCGCCGACCTGGCGGCCAGGGACAGCGTGCTGCGACCGCCCGGTCAGTGGAACAGCTACGAGATCCGCGTGCGCGGCGAGCGGCTCCAGGTGTTCCTCAACGGAGTGAAGATCAACGACTTCACCAACACCGACCCGGCCCGCAGCCTCAAGGACGGTCACATCGGCCTCCAGAACCACGGGGCCGACGACCAGGTGTCGTTCCGCGACATCAAGCTCAGGGAGCTCCCCTCGTAGAGCTCCCGCCCAGCCGGCGGCGGGCGGGGAGGCGCCGTACCCCCCGCCCGCCGTCTCCACCACAGTCCAGGGAGGCAGGGTCGTGACCACAGGAACACGTACGGGAGTCTGGCTCATCGGGGCGAGAGGCTCCGTGGCCACCACCGCGGTCGCCGGCTGCGCCGCGACCACGGCCGGCCTCCACCCACCGACCGGCATGGTGACCGAGACCGACGCCTTCGCGGTGGCCGGCCTCCCACCGCTCACCTCCCTCGTGTTCGGCGGACACGACACGGCGACGTGCCCGCTGCCCAAACGCGCCGAGGAACTCACCGCCGCGGGGGTCCTCCCACACGGCCTCACCGCCGCCGTGGCCACCGAACTCGCCGCCGCCGATACGGAGATCCGCCCCGGCGGACCACCTCCCGGCGACGGCCACGAGGAAGGCGAACTCATCGCCTCCTTCGCCGCCGACATGACGGACTTCCGGACCCGGCAGGGCCTGGACCGGGTCGTCGTCGTGAACGTGGCGTCCACGGAGCCGGCGCCGGGGGGCGCCGCGCTCCCACCCAGCTCCCTGTACGCGGGCGCCGCCCTGCGCGCCGGCTGCCCCTACGTCAACTTCACCCCCTCGACCGGGCTGCGCCACCCCGCCCTCGCCGCCGCGCTCGCCGCGAGCGGCCTTCCCCACGCGGGCCGCGACGGCAAGACCGGCCAGACCCTCCTGCGCTCCGTCCTCGCCCCGATGTTCCTCCAACGGGCCCTGACCGTACGGGCCTGGTCGGGCACCAACCTGCTGGGCGGCGGCGACGGCGCGGCCCTCGCCGACCCGGCCGCCGCCGCGGCGAAGAACGCCGGCAAGGAACGCGTCCTCGCGGACGTCTTCGGCCACGTCCCCCAGGGCGAGGTCCACATCGACGAGGTCCCGGCCCTGGGGGAGTGGAAGACGGCCTGGGACCACATCGCCTTCGACGGCTTCCTCGGCTCCCGGATGACGCTCCAGACCACCTGGCAGGGGTGCGACTCGGCCCTCGCCGCACCCCTCGTCCTCGACCTGGCCCGGCTGACGGCCCGCGCCCACGAACGGGGCCTCGCCGGCCCGCTGGAGGACCTCGCCTTCTACTTCAAGGACCCGGAGGGCGACCCGCCCGCCGGCCTCGCCGACCAGTACGCCCGCCTGGTCGCGTTCGCCGCGCGCCTGGGGGAGGTCCGGTGAGCCGGGCGCGCGGGCGCGCGGCCGCCTGGGCGGAGCTGTTGCGCGTCTCCGCGCTGGCCACGGTGCCGGGTGACGCCCTGGCGGGCGCGGCGGCCGCGGGGCTGCGCCCCAACCGTTCGACCCTGCTTGCCATCGGCTCCTCCCTCTGTCTGTACGAGGCCGGCATGGCGCTCAACGACTGGGCCGACCGCGAGGAGGACGCCGTCGACCGACCCCACCGCCCCCTTCCCTCCGGCCGCGTCACGCCCCGGGCCGCCCTCGCGGCCTCCGCCGCCCTGACCGTCGCCGGTCTCACCCTCGCCGCCCGCGCCGGACGACCCACCCTCGCGACCGCCACCGCCCTCGCCGCGACGGTCTGGTCCTACGACCTCCGCCTCAAACACACCCCCGCCGCCCCCGCGACCATGGCGACGGCCCGCGCCCTGAACCTCCTCCTCGGCACGATCGCGACCACGACAGGCTGCCCGGCCGCGCGAATCGGTGACCGTGCTCCCCTCCCCGCCGCCCTCCCGTCGGCCGCGCTTCTGGGCGCCCACACCTACGCCGTGACCTCGGTCTCCCGCCACGAGGCCCAGGGCGGCTCGACCCGCACCCCCCTCCTGGCCCTCGCCACGACCACGGCCCTGGCCGCCGTCACCTCCCGCCCCCGAGCCCCAGCCGGACGCGCCCCGGGCAGGCGCGCCGCCGGCGTTGGGCCGATGGGTGCCGGACCGGGTGGGCAGCCGGCCCACGCCGGACCGGCCGGACGCGGCGCCGCCGCGATCGCCCCCCTCGTCACGGCCGCCCTGGCCGCCGCCTACGCCCGGACCCCGGCCGTCCCGCTCCTCCACGCGGCCCTCAATCCGTCCCCTCCCCTCACCCAGCGCTCCGTCGGCGCCGGTATCCGTGCCCTGATCCCCCTCCAGGCGGCGCTCGCCGCCCGGGCCGGCGCGCCCGGCACCGCGCTCCTGGTGCTCGGCCTCGCCCCGCTCGCCCGCGCCCTCGCCAGGAAGGTGAGCCCGACATGAGCCACCGCCCGCCCGCCGTCCGCTTCGGCTACGGCACCAACGGCCTCACCGACCTCCGGCTCGACGACGCCCTGGCCCTTCTCGCCGACCTCGGATACGACGGCGTCGGTCTCACCCTCGACCACATGCATCTCGACCCCCTCGCCCCCGACCTCCCCGCCCGCACCGCCCACGTCGCCCGTCGCCTCGACGCGCTCGGCCTCGGGGTCACCGTCGAGACCGGCGCCCGCTACGTCCTCGACCCGCGCCGCAAGCACGGCCCCTCCCTCCTCGACGGGGACCCCGACGGCCGGGCCGCGCGCGTCCGCCTACTCCTGCGCGCCGTCCGCGTCGCCGCCGACCTCGGTGCCCACGCCGTGCACTGCTTCAGCGGCATCACTCCCGCGGACACCTCCGACGAGACCGCCTGGAAGCGACTCGCCTCCTCCCTCACCCCCGTTCTCGAGGCCGCGGCCGCTGCCGGCGTCCCCCTCGCCGTCGAACCCGAACCCGGTCACCTCCTCGCCACCCTGGACGACTTCCACACGCTCCGCGGCCTCCTCGGCGACCCCGACCCGCGGCACCTCGGCCTCACGCTCGACCTCGGCCACTGCGAGTGCCTGGAACCCGCGTCCCCCGCCGACTGCGTCCGCGCCGCAGCGCCCTGGCTCCACCATGTCCAGATCGAGGACATGCGCCGAGGCGTCCACGAGCACCTCCCGTTCGGCGACGGCGAGATCGACTTCCCGCCCGTCCTCGCCGCCCTCGCCGAGGTCACCACCGCCGGCTACCCGGGTCTGACGGTCGTCGAACTGCCGCGCCACTCCCACGCCGGCCCCGAACTCGCCCACTCCTCCCTCGCGTTCCTGCACCACCACTCCGCCCCACGGGAGGCCCCGGCATGCTGACCACCACCGCCCAGGCCTGGCTGGACGAGGCCCTCGCCGCCGCCACCGCCCGCACCACCCTCTGGGAGCTGCGCTTCGCCTCCGCCGGCCGGCACTGCGGCGCCGAGCACGCCGACTCCGTCCGCGTCCTCCTCCTCAAGGCGGCCCGGGCCGACATCCCCGTCCTCACCCGCCTCTACCACCACGGCTCGGCCGCCGAACGCCGCGCCGTGCTCCTCGCCCTCCCCTCACTCGTCACAGGGCCCGAGGCCCTGCCCCTCGTCGAGGACGCGCTGCGCGCCCACGACACCGACCTCGTCGCCGCCGCGCTCGGCACCTACGCGGCCACCCACCTCGCCCCCCACGCCTGGCGCCACGCCGTCCTCAAGTGCCTCTTCACCGGCGTCCCCGTCGACACCGTCGCCGGACTGCACGAACGCGCCCCCGGCGACACCGAACTCGCCCGGATGCTCACCGACTACGCCGCCGAACGCACCGCCGCCGGCCGCACCGTCCCCGCCGACCTCCACCGCGTCCTCGCCCTCACCGCCCCCACCGAGGAGTCCTGATGCGCATCTTCGACCCCCACATCCACATGTCCTCGCGCACCACGGACGACTACCAGGCGATGTACGACGCCGGAGTCCGCGCCCTGGTCGAACCCTCCTTCTGGCTCGGCCAGCCCCGCACCTCTCCTGCCTCCTTCCTCGACTACTTCGACTCCCTCCTCGGCTGGGAACCCTTCCGCGCCGCCCAGTACGGCATCGCCCACCACTGCACCCTCGCCCTCAACCCGAAGGAGGCCAACGACCCCCGGTGCACCCCCGTTCTCGACGCCCTGCCCCGCTACCTGGTCAAGGACAACGTCGTCGCTGTCGGCGAGATCGGCTACGACTCCATGACCCCCGCCGAGGACACCGCCCTCGCGTCGCAGCTCCAGCTCGCCGCCGACCACGGCCTGCCCGCGCTCGTCCACACCCCGCACCGCGACAAGCTCGCCGGCCTGCGCAGGACCCTCGACGTCGTCCGCGAGTCCGACCTCGCCCCCGAACGGGTCCTGCTCGACCACCTCAACGAGACCACCGTCGAGGAGGCCGCCGACAGCGGTGCCTGGCTGGGCTTCTCCGTCTACCCCGACACCAAGATGGACGAGGACCGCATGGTCGCCGTCCTCAAGGACCACGGACTCGACCGCGTCCTCGTGAACTCGGCCGCCGACTGGGGCAAGAGCGACCCGCTCAAGACCCGCAAGGTCGGCGACGCCATGCTCGCCGCCGGATTCTCCCCGGACGACGTCGACCAGGTGCTGTGGCGCAACCCCGTCGCCTTCTACGGCCTCAGCGGCCGCCTGCGGCTCGACCCCCCTTCACCCGACACCTCCCACGAGGGCAACTCCATCCTCCGCGGCGGGGAATGAGGCGGCCCGCCCATGCGCTTCCGCCACCCCGACGGCTCCACCGTCCACCTCGCCTACTGCACCAACGTCCACCCGGCCGAGACCCTCGACGGCGTCCTCGCCCAGCTGCGTGACCACTGCGAACCCGTCCGCCGGCGGCTCGGCCGGGACCGGCTGGGCATCGGACTCTGGCTCGCCCGTGGCGCCGCCCAGGCCCTGATCACCGACCCGGGCTCCCTGCGCGCGCTACGCGCCGAGATCGACCGCCGCGGCCTCGAAGTCGTCACCCTCAACGGCTTCCCCTACGAGGGATTCGGCGCCGAGGAGGTCAAGTACCGCGTCTACCAACCGGACTGGACCCGTCCCGAACGTCTCGCCCACACCACCGACCTCGCCCGTCTCCTCTCCGCGCTCCTGCCCGACGACGTCACCCAGGGCTCCGTCTCCACCCTGCCGCTCGCCTGGCGCACCCCCTTCGACTCCCGGGCCGCCGACACCGCCTTGGCCGCCCTGACCACCCTCTCCGAACGTCTCGACGCGCTGGAGGAACTCACCGGAAACAGCATCCGGATCGGACTCGAACCGGAACCCGGCTGCACCGTCGAGACCACCGCCGACGCGATCGCCCCGCTCACCGCCGTCTCAAGCCCCCGCATCGGCGTCTGCGTCGACACCTGTCATCTCGCCACCTCCTTCGAAGACCCGCACACCGCCCTGGACGCCCTCGGCGCCGCCTCCATCCCCGTGGTCAAGGCCCAGCTCTCCGCCGCCCTGCACGCGGAGCACCCTCACCTCCCCGAAGTCCGTGCCGCACTCGCCGCCTTCGCCGAACCCCGCTTCCTCCACCAGACCCGCACCCGGACCGCCGCCGGCCTACGGGGCACCGACGACCTCCCCGAAGCCGTCTCCGGCCGCGCCCTTCCCGACGGCGCCCCCTGGCGCGCGCATTTCCACGTCCCCCTGCACGCCCCGCCCGAGCCTCCGCTCACCTCCACTCTCCCCGTGCTCAGGGCCACACTCGCCCACCTGGTCGGCGGCCCCCGTCCCCGCACCCACCACCTGGAGGTCGAGACCTACACCTGGCAGGCCCTCCCGGCCGACCGGCGCCCCCGCAACCGTGCCCGCCTCGCCGACGGCATCGCCGCCGAACTCGTCCTGGCCCGCGACCTGCTGACCGACCTCGGCCTCAAGGAACTGCCATGACCAGCCCCCGGAGCGACACGCGACCCACCCCCCTTCTCGTCCTCGACGTCGTCGGACTCACCCCCCGCCTCCTGGAGCACATGCCCCATCTGCGCGCCCTCGGCCGAGCGGGCTCACAAGCGGCCCTCTCCACCGTCCTGCCGGCCGTCACCTGCACCGCCCAGACCACCTTCCTGACCGGCACCCTCCCCTCCGAGCACGGCATCGTCGCCAACGGCTGGTACTTCCGCGAACTCGGAGACGTCCTCCTCTGGCGCCAGCACAACGGCCTGGTCTCCGGCGACCGTCTCTGGGACGCCGCCCGGCGCTCGCACCCCGGCTACACCGTCGCCAACATCTGCTGGTGGTACGCCATGGGCGCCGACACCGACATCACCGTCACCCCCCGTCCCGTCTACTACGCGGACGGCCGCAAGGAACCCGACTGCTACACCCGGCCCCCGGCCCTCCACGACGAACTCACCGAGAAACTCGGCACCTTCCCCCTCTTCCACTTCTGGGGCCCCGGCGCGGACCTGGTCTCCAGCCAGTGGATCATCGATGCCACCCGCCACATCCTGCGCACCCGCCGCCCCGACCTCGCCCTCGCCTACGTCCCCCACCTCGACTACGACCTCCAGCGATACGGTCCTGACGACCCGCGCGCCTTCCGAGCCGCGGCCGAACTCGACACCGCCCTCGCCCCCCTCCTCGACGACGCCCGAGCCGAAGGCCGAACCGTCGTCGCGCTCTCCGAGTACGGCATCACCCGGGTGAGCCGCCCCGTCGACATCAACCGCGCCCTGCGCCGCGCCGGCCTCCTGGAAGTCCACACCCAGGACGGCATGGAATACCTGGATCCGATGACCTCGCGGGCCTTCGCCGTCGCCGACCACCAGCTCGCCCACGTCTACGTCCGACGTCCCGAGGACCTCGACGCCGTCCGCGAGACGCTCGCCGAACTCCCCGGTATCGAGAGGCTCCTCGACGACGAGGGCAAGAAGGAGAACGGCCTCGACCACCCCCGTTCCGGAGAACTCGTCGCCCTCGCCGAACCCGACGCGTGGTTCACGTACTACTACTGGCTCGACGACGCGCGCGCCCCCGACTTCGCCCAGCTCGTCGAGATCCACCGCAAGCCCGGCTACGACCCGGTCGAGCTCTTCATGGACCCGCTCGACCCCTACGTACGGATCAAGGCGGCGACGGCGATCGCCCGCAAGAAGCTGGGCATGCGCTACCGGCTGGCGGTGGTCCCCCTGGACCCGTCACCTATTCGCGGCAGCCATGGCCGCCTCCCCACGAGCGACGACGAAAGTCCGCTCATTCTGTGCTCCACCCCCCGCGCTGTGAGCGGCCGCGTAGCGGCCACCGATGTGAAGTCCCTCTTGCTCCACCTGGCCGGTCTTCACTGACCGGACTCCAGTGAAGCAGACCTCACCGACAACAAGGAGTTATCCGCAGATGACCCGCGCCCGCCGCCTCTCGCACCCGACCCCGGACCCCGAGCTCACTGAGAAGCTCAGCAGACGGAACATGCTCGGCGTCGCCGCCGGCGCCACCGCCGCGGCCCTCCTCGGCGCCACCGTCCCGACCGCCGCCGCCGCGGAAGCCGGCACCACGGACGCCGAGCGAGGCCAAGGCCACGACCAAGGCCACGGCAAGGGCCGCCCCGTCCTGCCGCCCGGCCGCCTCGGCATCCAGCTCTACTCCTTGCGCGACAAGGTCGCCACGCTCGGCTTCGCCACCGTCTTCGCCGAACTGAGCAAGTACGGCTACGACGAGGTGGAGTTCGCCGGCTACACCCAGGGCTCCGCGGGCCCGATCACCCTCGCCGAACTCCGGCGGCTCACCCGCGATCACGGCCTGCGCGGCATCGGCAGCCACGTCGGCTACTACTCCTCCGACCCCAACGCGTACACGTTCGCGCAGAACCTCGACAAGGTCCTCGACGACGCCCAGGCACTCGGTCTGCCGCACATCGGCACCGCCTCCGGCCCGTGGCGGTACGGCTCCACCGTGGACGGATGGAAGCGCTGCGCCGAGGAGTTCAACCAGTACGGGGCCGAGGCGAAGAAGCGCGGCATGAAGTTCTACCAGCACAACCACGCCGAGGAGTTCTCCTTCGCCACCGACCGCCCCGACGTCCGTCTCTACGACGTCCTGCTCGCCGAGACCGACCCCGAACTCGTCCACCTCGAAATGGACGTCTACTGGGCCTACGTGGCGCAGCATCGTTTCTCCCGCCGCGTCGACGGCACCCCCGCCCCCTTCGACCCGCTGCGCTACGTCCTCGCCCAGCCCCACCGCTATCCGCTCTTCCACGTCAAGGACGGCGAGCGCGACGAATCCGTCCGCGACGGCTACCGCATGGCGGACGTCGGGGACGGAGACATCGACTACCGGCGCTTCATCTCCGCGGTGAACCGCACCCACCACGGGTACCGGTCCCACCACTGGCAGGCCGAACACGACAACCCGGCCGAGTCCTTCGCGTTCGCCCGCAAATCCAGCGCGCACCTGCATTCCCTGCGCGAGAAGCACCGCTGAACCGAAGGCCCGTGACGCTCACGCGTCCCGGCTGATCGGCCGCGGGTTCGCCGTCGTCCGGCGGGCCCGCGGCCGCCCCGGCGGATGCAGGAACACCGCCACGCAGCCGGCGAACAGCGAGATCGACCCGGCGAGCACGAAGGCTCCCGAGTAGTCCCAGGCGGCGACCACGACCGCGCCCATACCGGAGCCGAGCAGCCCCGAGACCAGCTTGGAGCTGTAGACGAGCCCGTAGTTGGAGGCGTTGTTGTTCTCCCCGAAGTAGTCCGCCGTCATCGCCGCGAACATGGGGAAGATCGCGCCGCCACCGAAGCCGGAGATGCTGGAGAAGACCAGGAACAGCGGCAGGTTGTGGATGTTGCCGGACCAGAGGATGCCGTACTGGGCGAGGCCCAGGACGATGCAGACGAAGATCAGGCACTGCTTGCGGCCGTAGCGGTCGGAGAGCCAGCCGATCACACCACGGCCGGTGCCGTTGACGATGGCCTTCAGCGACATCGCCGTCGCCACGATCCCGCCGGCGAAGCCCGCCTCGTCGCCGAACGGCACCTGGAAGGCGATCCCGAAGATGTTCACGCCCGAGGTGCAGAGCAGACAGAACCACATCAGCGCGACCCGCCCGGTGCGCCAGGCCTCGGCCGGTGTGTACTGCTTCACCGCGGGCGGGTTCTTCTCCAGCGCTCGCCGCGTGCGCGGGTCGTCGGGCTTCTTCAGCGGATCCACCGTCGCCGGCCACCAGTTCTTCGGCGGGTCCTGGAAGAAGTACCCGGCGACCGCGACCGTCGCGGCGAGGAAGACACCGACCGAGACCAGCACCCAGCGGAAGTTCGTCAGGTCCATGTAGCCGGTGAAGATGAAGACGAACGGCACCGATCCGTAGGCGAAGCCGCCGTTCACGAAGCCCGTCTTCCCGCCCTTGCGCTCCGGGTACCACTTGCCGACCATGTTGACGCAGGTCGCGTAGACCATCCCCGCGCCCATGCCGCTGAACATGCCGAAGCCGATGTAGGCCACGATCACATGGGGCGCGAAGGCGAGCGAGACGTAGCCGAGCAGCGTGCCGAGCGCGCCCAGCATCATCGCCCAGCGGGCCGGCAGGCGCCCGCTCTCGCGCAGTTTTCCGGCCGGGAAGGCCACCGCGGCCTGGAAGAACACCCAGACCCCGAGCATCCAGAAGATGTGCGCGCTGCTCCAGCTGTGCGCGGTGTGCAGCGTGTCCTCGGCGGACGCGAACGCGTACTCCGCCGAGCTGATGCCCATCATGCCCACCCAGGGCAGGATGACCATCCACTTGCGTGTGCGGCCCATCAGGTCGACGTCGGTCTCACCGAGTCGGTACGTGCGGCCGTTGCCGTCCGTCACCTCCCTGTAAGGGAGGGAGGTGGTGATGTCGGTTGTCGTCATGGAGATCGAACCCCTCGCGTGGAAGAAGTCTGGCCAGCGCCCCCTGTCCGTTCCCTTCGCACCGGGGCCCGCGGCCTGCGGCCACCGCGAGCCCCGTGGTTCGAGCTGTCGCTCAGCTCACCGCATCACCGCCCAGGAGCCCCGCGGCCCGCGCCCACCGGTACTTCGCGCCGAGCACCGCCACGGGCCGCTCGGTCGTGTACGGGTAGGCCACGACCCCGCGCTCGAAGAGGTACTGGCACGCCTCCTCGACCTCGACGTCGCCCGCGAGGGAGGCCACGACCGGCTTCTCGATGCCCCGTTCGCGGAACTCCGCCACCACGCGCGCGGTGAGCTCGGCGAACACCATCGGGGGAGTGACGATGGTGTGCCAGTAGCCGAGGACGAGCGCGTGGATCCGGGGGTCCTCCAGACCGAGCCTGATGGTCGCCTCGTACGTGGAGGGCGGCTCGCCGCCGGTGATGTCGATGGGGTTGCCCGAGGCGCCGAAGGGCGGGATGAACGCCTTGAACGCGGCGTCCAGATCGTCGGGGATCTCCATCAGCCGGAGTCCGTTGTCGACGATCGCATCCGACAGCAGCACCCCGGACCCGCCGGCTCCGGTGATGACGACGACGTTGTCCCCCCGAGGCGCCGGCAGCACGGGCAGGGCCCGCGCGTACTCCAGCATGTCGCTCAGCCCCGGCGCCCGGATGACGCCCGCCTGCCGCAGGATGTCGTCGTACACCGCGTCGTCGCCCGCCAGCGCGCCCGTGTGCGAGCCTGCCGCGCGTGCCCCGGCGCTGGTACGCCCGGCCTTGAGGACGACCACCGGCTTCTTCGGCACGGTCCGGCGGGCCGCTTCGACGAAGGCCCGCCCGTCCTTGAGGTCCTCGAGGTGCATCGCGATGCAGTCGGTACGGGGGTCCTCGCCGAACCAGGTCAGCAGGTCGTCCTCGTCGATGTCCGACTTGTTGCCGAGCCCGACGATCGCCGACACACCCGTCCGCGTGGTGCGGGCGAAGCCCAGGATCGCCATCCCGATCCCGCCGGACTGCGAGGTCAGCGCCACACCTCCCTTGACGTCGTACGGCGTGCAGAACGTCGCGCACAGGTCCTGCCAGGTCGAGTAGTACCCGTAGATGTTCGGGCCCAGGAGCCGGATGCCGTACCGCTCCGCCACGGCCACGATCTCGTCCTGCAGGGCGTGTTCCCCGGTCTCGGCGAAGCCGGACGGGATCAGCACCGCGTTGGGGATGCCCTTGCGGCCCACCTCCTCGAGCGCCGACGCGACGAACGGAGCGGGGATCGCGAAGACCGCCACATCCACCTCACCGGGAACGTCCGTGACACTCTTGTACGCCTTGCGGCCGAGGATGTCATCGGCCCGGGGGTTCACCGGATGGATCTCCCCCGGGAAGCCGCCGTCGATGAGGTTGCGCATCACCGAATTGCCGATCTTCCCGGTCTCGTTGGAGGCGCCGATCACCGCCATCGCGTTCGGCTGCATCAGTCTCCGCATGGACCGCAGGATCTCGTCGCGGCCGAACGTCCGGCGCGGCGCCGGTACGTCGGAGGCGAGGATGACGCGGATGTCGGCGGCCGTCGCGCCCTCGGGCGTGGCGATCACCGGGTTGAGGTCCACCTCGGCGATCTCAGGGAAGTCGGTGACAAGACGGGAGACGCGCCGGATCTGCTCGGCGATCGCCCACCGGTCCACGGCCGGCGCCCCGCGCACCCCACGCAGGATCTCCGCCGCCCGGATCGAGTCCAGCATCGACACCGCCTCGTCGGCGGTCACCGGAGCGAGCCGGAAGGTGACGTCCTTCAGCACCTCCACGAGTACCCCGCCGAGCCCGAAGGCGACGACCTTGCCGAAGGCCGGGTCGGTCACGGCGCCGACGATGACCTCCTGGCCCGGCGGCAGCATCTGCTGCACCTGTACACCGTCGATGCGGGCGTCCGGAGCGTAGGCCCGGGCGTTCTCGACGATCCGGCAGAACGCCTCACGGACCTGGGCCGCTCCCTCCACCCCGACGACGACACCGCCGGCGTCGGTCTTGTGCAGGATGTCGGGGGAGACGATCTTCAGGACCACCCGCCCGCCGAGCCGGTCGGCCTGCGCCACCGCCTCGTCGACGTCCCGCGCGAGCGCCTCGCCCGGGACGGCGATCCCGTACGCGTCGGCGATCGTCTTCCCCTCGGGCGCCGTGAGCGCGGTGCGCCCCTCCGCCCTGACCGCGTCCAGCAGGTCCCGTACGGCCTGCCGGTCGAAGCTGTGCGCCGTCACTAGATCACCCCGTTCGTCTTGAGCAGCCGCAGCTCCTCGTCGCCGAGACCGAGCTCGCCGATGTACACCTCTTCGTTGTGCTCGCCGAGCAGGGGTGAGGTGAGGACCTCGACCGGGGAGTCGGAGAGCTTGAGCGGGGAGCCCACCGTCGTGAAGCTGCCGCGCTCGGGGTGGGGGACCTCGACGACCATCTCGTTGGCGACCAGGGAGGCGTCCTCGATGATCTCCTTCGTGGAGAGGATCGGCCCGCACGGAATGCCCCGGGCGTTGAGCTGTTCCAGCACCGCCCACTTGGGCAGCGCCGACGACCACTCCTCGATCAGCTGGAACATCTTCGGGAGCTTGGGCAGCCTGGCCTCCGGCGTCGCCCACTCCGGATCCTCGGCGAGCTCGGGCCGGCCGATGAGCTCGGAGACCGGCGCCCAGCCGACGGGCTGGACGATGACGTACACGTAGTCGTTGGGTCCGCCGGGGGCGCACCGCACCGCCCAGCCCGGCTGGCCGCCGCCGGAAGCATTACCCGATCGGGGGACTTCCTCGCCGAAATCTTCGTTGGGATACTCGGAGAGCGGCCCGTGCGACAGCCTCTGCTGGTCCCGCAGTTTCACCCGGCAGAGATTCAATACCGCGTGCTGCATCGCGACGTTCACCCGCTGCCCCCGCCCGGTGTTCTCGCGCTGGAAGAGCGCCGCCAGGATGCCGGCCACGGCGTGGATGCCGGTGCCGGAGTCACCGATCTGGGCGCCCGTCGCCAGCGGCGGCCCGTCCTCGAACCCGGTGGTGGCCATCGAGCCGCCCATGGCCTGTGCGACGACCTCGTACGCCTTGAAGTCGGTGTACGGGCCGTCCCCGAACCCCTTGATGGAGGCATAGACGATCCGCGGATTGATCTCCTGGATGCGATCCCAGGTGAAGCCCATCCGGTCGACGGCCCCCGGGCCGAAGTTCTCGACCATGACATCGCTGCGACGGATCAGCTCGGTGAGCAGCTCCTTGCCCCGCTCCGACTTGGTGTTGAGGGTGATGCTCCGCTTGTTGCAGTTGAGCATCGTGAAGTAGAGGGAGTCGACGTCCGGGATGTCCCGCAGCTGCTTGCGGGTGATGTCACCGGACGGTGCCTCCAGCTTCACCACGTCCGCCCCGAGCCAGGCGAGCAGCTGCGTGGCGGAGGGACCGGACTGCACATGCGTCATGTCGAGGACGCGAATGCCTTCGAGTGCCTTGGTGCCCTGTGCCTTGGTCATGAGGGAGACCGGCCTCTCACTTGTACATGGTCTGGTTCATGGTTCCGGGGGCGTACGCGTCGGGGTCGACCCAGACGTTGATCAGCGACGGCAGCCCGGACTCGCGGGCCCGGCGCAGTGCAGGGGCGATGTCGGCGGGGTCCCGCACCTCCTCGCCGTAACCGCCCAGCATCTGCGCGAACTTGTCGTAGTGCACGTCGCCGAGGGTGTTGCCGATCCGCTCGCGCTCCAGGCCGTACTTCTGGGCCTGGCCGTAGCGGATCTGGTTCATGGAGGAGTTGTTGCCGACGATCCCGACGAAGGGGAGGTTGTAGCGGACGAGGGTCTCGAAGTCCCAGCCGGTGAGGGAGAACGCGCCGTCGCCGAAGAGCGCCACCACCTCCTTGTCCGGGCGTGCCTGCTTGGCGGCCAGGACGAAGGGGACGCCGACACCGAGCGTGCCGAGCGGCCCCGGGTCCATCCAGTGCCCGGGGGACTTGGGCTGCACGACCTGCCCGGAGAAGGTGACGATGTCCCCGCCGTCGCCGATGTAGATCGAGTCCTCGGTCAGGAAGTCGTTGATCTCGCTGACCAGCCGGTACGGGTGGATCGGCGAGGCGTCCGAGCGGAGCTGCGGCAGCCGCTTGTCCAGCGCGGTCTGCTCGGCGGTGCGCAGCTCCTCCAGCCAGGCCTTGCGCCGGGTGGCGCCGCCGTCGAGCCGGCCGCTCGCCGCCTCCGTGACCGACTTCAGGATCAGCCCCGCGTCGCCGACGATCCCGAGGTCGATGTCCCGGTTCTTGCCGACGGTCCGGTAGTCGAGGTCGATCTGGACCACCGTGGCGTGCGGGGAGAGCCTCTTGCCGTAGCCCATCCGGAAGTCGAAGGGGGTGCCGACGATCACGATGACATCCGCGTTGGAGAAGGCGTAGCGCCGCGAGAGCTGGAAGTGGTGCGGGTCGCCCGGCGGCAGGGTGCCACGGCCGGCGCCGTTCATGTACGCGGGGATGTTCAGGGTCCGTACGAGCTCGACGGCGGCGTCCGTGGCCCGGGTCGTCCAGACCTGACTGCCCAGCAGGACGGCGGGCTTCTCGGCGTGCACGAGGAGATCGGCGAGCCGCTCGACCGCCTCGGGGTCGCCGGCGCTGCGGGTGGAGGCCCGGTACTGCCCGGCCTTGGGCACCCGCGCCTTCTCCACCGGGACGCTGGCGTCCAGGACGTCGCGCGGGATCTCCAGGAAGGAGGGACCGGGAGCACCGTGGTAGCACTCGCGGAACGCCATGGAGACCATGTCGGCCGCGCGGGCCGTGTCCGGCACGGTCGCGGCGAACTTGGTGATCGGGGTCATCATGTCGACGTGCGGGAGGTCCTGGAGCGACCCCATCTTGTGCTGGGTGTGCGCTCCCTGACCGCCGATCAGGAGCATCGGTGACTCGGCGCGGAAGGCATTGGCGACTCCGGTGACCGCGTCCGTGGTGCCGGGTCCGGCGGTGACCACGGCGCAGCCGGGCTTTCCCGTGATCCGGGCGTACCCGTCGGCGGCGTGCGCGGCCACCTGTTCGTGGCGTACGTCGACGACTTCGATGCCCTCGTCGACACAGCCGTCGTAGATGTCGATGATGTGGCCGCCGCAGAGCGTGTAGATGACGTCGACGCCCTCCGCCTTGAGGGCCTTGGCGACGAGATGGCCACCGGAGATGCGTTCCTGCTGGGGCTGCTGGCTGTCGTCGGGCATGGCGAAGTCCTGTCCCTTCGTAGGGGAGTTGAGGGTGATCGCGGTTGATTGCATACAGTCGACGAATACTGTATGAAGCTTGTTATCCCGCATCGCCCGGATGGTGTCCAGGGGGTGTGCGGCACTTTCGAGTCAGGGAGCCGAGATGGACCTGTACGAGCACCAGGCAAGGGAAGTCTTCAAGAGCTACGGCATCGCGGTCCCGGACGCGGCCGTCGTCGACCACCCCCGCGAGGCCCGTCACGCCGCCGAACTCCTCGGCGGCCGCGTCGTCGTCAAAGCGCAGGTGAAGACCGGTGGCCGGGGCAAGGCGGGCGGCGTCAAGCTCGCGGCCGACCCGGCTGCCGCCGAGATCACCGCGCGCCAGATCCTCGGCATGGACATCAAGGGCCACACGGTACGCAGGGTCATGCTCGCCCAACCCGTCCAGATCCAGGACGAGTTCTACGTGAGCTATGTCCTCGACCGGGCGGCCGGCACCTTCCTCGCGATCGCCTCCGCCGAAGGAGGCATGGACATCGAGGAGGTCGCCGCCACCCGCCCCGAGGCCGTCGCGCGCATCCCCGTCGACCCGGCCGAAGGGGTCACCGAGGCCAAGGCCGCCGAGATCGCCTCCGCCGCGGGGCTCCCGACGGAGACGGCCGACGTACTGGCCCGCCTCTGGCAGGTCCTCGTCCGCGAGGACGCCCTCCTCGTCGAGGTGAACCCCCTCGTCCGTACCGTCGACGGCACGATCCTCGCCCTCGACGGGAAGGTCACCGTCGACGACAACGCCCGTTTCCGCCAAGCCCGTTGGGGCGAGGCGTCAGCAGTACACGACACAGCAGTACACGACACAGCAGTACACGACACAGCAGTACACGACACAGCAGTACGCGACGCAGCACTACGCGACACCGACGCCGAGCCGCTGGAGACGGCCGCCGCGGCCAAGGGCCTCACCTACGTCAAGCTCGACGGAGAGGTCGGCATCATCGGCAACGGAGCCGGACTCGTCATGTCCACCCTCGACGTCGTCGCCGGGCGAGGCGCCCGTCCCGCCAACTTCCTCGACATCGGCGGCGGCGCCTCCGCCCAGGTCATGGCCGACGGTCTCGACGTCATCCTCTCCGACCCCGACGTCAAGGCCGTCCTCGTCAACGTCTTCGGCGGCATCACCGCCTGCGACGCCGTCGCCGAAGGCATCGTCCGGGCCCTGGACTCCGTCCACCTCACCCGGCCCCTCGTCGTACGCCTCGACGGCAACAACGCGGCCCGCGGCCGGGCCGTCCTCGACGCCCGCGCCCACCCGCTCGTCGAGCAGGTCACCACGATGGACGGCGCCGCCGCGCGCGCCGCGCAACTCGCCAACCGCTGACGCACGCTGAAGGGATGTGAACGCCATGGCCATCTTCCTCACCAAGCAGAGCAAGGTCCTCGTCCAGGGCATGACGGGCGCCGAAGGCATGAAGCACACCCGCCGGATGCTCGCCGCCGGCACTGACGTCGTCGGCGGAGTCAACCCGCGCAAGGCGGGCACCACCGTCGACCTCGACGGGCGGAGCATCCCCGTCTTCGGCTCCGTGCGCGCGGCCGTGGACGCCACCGGAGCGGACGTCACCGTCGTCTTTGTTCCCCCGCCCTTCGCCAAGGCGGCCGTCCTCGAAGCCGTGGACGCCCGCATCGGGCTCGCCGTCGTCATCACCGAGGGCATACCGGTCCACGACACCGTCGCCTTCCAGGCGCACGCCCGCGCCCACGGCACCCGGATCATCGGCCCCAACTGCCCGGGGCTGATCAGCCCCGGCCAGTCGAACGCGGGCATCATCCCCGCCGACATCGCGGCCGAGCCCGGCCGGATCGGACTCGTCTCGAAGTCCGGCACGCTCACCTACCAGCTCATGTACGAGCTGAGGGAGCACGGCTTCTCGTCGGCGGTCGGGATCGGCGGCGACCCGGTCGTCGGCACCACCCACATCGACTGCCTCAGCGCCTTCGAGGCCGACCCCGACACCGACCTGATCGTCATGATCGGCGAGATCGGCGGCGACGCGGAGGAGCGCGCCGCCGACCACATCGCAGCGCACATCACCAAGCCCGTCATCGCCTACATCGCCGGGTTCACCGCCCCCGAGGGCAAGACCATGGGCCACGCCGGAGCCATCGTCTCCGGATCGTCCGGTACGGCGGAGGGGAAGAGGAAGGCCCTGGAGGCGGCCGGAGTCCAGGTCGGCGCGACCCCCACGGAGACGGCCGCCCTCGTACTCGCCCGGCTGGCGAGCCCGCAGGACCGCGCCCACGATTGACGCGCCCGCCGAACGCGCGCCCCGTACACCCCACACACCCCACCGCGCCCGTCCCCGATCGCACCCCACCGCCCCCGTCCCCCGATCGCGCCCCACCGCGCCGGGCCCAAGCCGTCCCACCCTCCCGCCCCGACTGTGCACCGAGAGCGGAGACCACCCATGGCCCCGACCCCGCCCCCGACCCCGCAAGGGTCCGCGACTCCATCCCCATCCCCATCCCCATCCCCGGCCCCGACCCTCATCCTCAAGCCCGGCACCGCCTGGGCCGACGCCTGGCAGCGCAGTCTGACGGTCGTCCCGGAGGCGTTCCGCGACGACACCGTCCTCAACCTCTGGGCCGGCACCTGGCAGGCCGACGGCCGAGCCGTCCCCGCCACCAGCCCCGTGGACGGCAGCCCGGTCGCAAGCCCGCCGCGGCTCGACGCCGCCACCGCCCACCGGGCCGTCCGCGCCTCGCTCGACCAGCACCGGGCCTGGCGCCACATCCCGCTGCCCGAGCGGCGCGCCCGCGTCTCCGCCACACTCGACGCGCTCACCGAGCACCGCGAACTGCTCGCCCTCCTCCTCGTCTGGGAGATCGGCAAGCCGTGGCGGCTCGCCCGGGCGGACGTCGACCGCGCGATCGACGGCGTGCGCTGGTACGTCGACGGCATCGACACCATGCTCGAAGGCCGTACCCCGCTGCCCGGCCCCGTCTCCAACATCGCCAGCTGGAACTACCCGATGTCCGTGCTGGTCCACGCCCTGCTGGTGCAGGCGCTGGCCGGGAACGCCGTCATCGCCAAGACCCCGACCGACGGCGGCCTCGCCTGCCTCACCCTCGCCTCCGCGCTCGCCGCCCGCGAAGGTGTTCCGGTCACCCTGGTCAGCGGCAGCGGGGGCGAGCTCTCCGAGGCCCTCGTCCGCGCCCCCGAGATCGGCTGCGTCTCGTTCGTCGGCGGTCGCGACACGGGCGCCCGGATCGCCACCGCAGTCGCCGACCTGGGCAAGCGCCACATCCTCGAACAGGAGGGCCTCAACACCTGGGGCATCTGGCACCACTCCGACTGGCCGGCCCTCACCGCCGTGATCCCCAAGCTCTTCGACTACGGCAAGCAGCGCTGCACCGCCTACCCGCGCTTCGTCGTCGAGCGCAGCCGGTTCGCCGACTTCCTCGCCGCCTACCTCCCACCCGTCCGCGCGCTGCGCTTCGGGCACCCGCTGGCCGTCGAGAGCCCGGACGACGACCTTCCCGACCTCGACTTCGGACCGCTCATCAACGCGGCCAAGGTCAAGGAGCTCGACGACCAGGTCGCCGAGGCCGTCGACCGGGGCGCGATCCCGCTCCACCGCGGCTCCCTCGCGGACGGCCGCTTCCTGCCGGGCCAGGACACCTCGGCGTACCTGCCGCCCGTGACCCTCCTCAACCCGCCCCCGTCCTCACCCCTCCACCACGCCGAGCCCTTCGGCCCGGTCGACACGATCGTCCTGGTCGACACCGAGGCGGAACTCCTCGCCGCGATGAACGCCTCCAACGGGGCGCTCGTGGCGACGCTCGCCACCGACGACCCGGAGACGTACGCGCGGCTGGCCCCGCAGATCCGGGCCTTCAAGACGGGCCACGGCACCCCGCGCTCCCGCGGCGACCGCGACGAGCTGTTCGGCGGCTTCGGCGCCTCCTGGCGCGGCGCCTTCGTCGGCGGCGAGCTGCTCGTCAAGGCCGTCACCGAAGGCCCCGACGGCGAGCGGCTCCCCGGCAACTTCCCCGACCACCACCTGATGCCGTAGGGGGCGCCGGAACGGTCACCCGATTCCCTGGCGGTCGCCCTCCAGCGCGAACGCGCGGTCGGCCGCCTCCGGCTCCGTACGCTCCACCAGGTGCGTCAACAGCGTGCGGTGCCGGACCAGCGGCTCCCGGCGCACGTCCGGGACCAGCAGGAGCAGGTCGTCGATCCCCGCCAGCATGCGCCGCGACACCTGGGGGCTGCCCGGCGCGCAGCCCCGGATCTCGGTGAGACCGAGATCGACCAGGTCCGTCCAGTCCGGTACGTCCTGCACCAGTCGCACCGTGCCCTTGCGGTCGCGGTGGTGGACGGCGCCCAGCGGGCGCTCCGCCACCGCCGCCAGGATCTGGGTGATCCGGTCGAGACACTGCACCGCCGTCGTCGGGTCGTTGACGGCGGGGGAGAGGGCCCGCAGTCCGATGTCCGCGAGCTGCCGGAGGCCGAAGCCGAGGTCCTGGTGGTACGTCCGCTCGACCCCAATGGAGACCGCCGCCCCGATCCGGCGGGGCACCGTTCCGCCGTGCACGGCCAGGATGGGCGTCCCCGGCACCACGAAGTCCCCGATCCGTGGCAGCACGCGCAGCACCACGCCGTGACGCTCGGCGATGCGCACGAGCAGCGCGACGTTCACGTCCCGCAGCACCCCGGCGCGCCCCCGGTGCGGGAGGTGGTCGGTCGCCTCGCCGAGATCGGCGAGCTCACCGACGTACCACGGCTGGTTGGCGAGGGCGCCGAACGACTCCCGGGTGATCAGGTCCACCACGTGCCCCACCCGCATCAGCCGCAGCGTCGAGTTCACGTACGCCACGAAGAGCAGCAGGCTCAGCGCGACCATGAACAGGGTCAGCAGCGACGACACGAGCGGCACGGTCGACACGTACCGGGGGTCGGTCTCGCTGTCGTAGGAGGTGAGGACGAGCAGCGAGAGCGCGAACGTCGCCAGGAAGACGGAGAAGGCCGCCTTGGTGATGCGGCTCCGGATGAAGATCCGGACGATCCGGGGGCTGAACTGCCCGCTGGCCATCTGGACGGCCACCAGCGAGATGGAGAAGACGACGCCGATGAAGGTCATCATCGCGGAGCTGATCGTCGTCACGATCGTCCTGGCGTCCTCGACGATCCCGATCAGCTCGCCGACCTCCTCGTACGCCCCCTCGTCCTGCAGATGGCCGATGATGGCGGAGTCCACCGCGGAGGCGATCAGCCACAGCACGAAGATGCCGACCAGCGCGACGACCGGGGCGAACCAGAAGGTGTCCCGCAGATGCTCCCGCATGGGCGACAGCATCCGGGGCCGGCGGTACGTGGTCCCGCGGCCGGGCGCCCCGTTGTCTTCGAAGAGGTTGCTCACCCAGCGCAGGCTAGGCGGCGGGGGTCGCGACTTCTCGTATGCGTACGACGACACTCTGTGCGCCGACGCGGCGCGCCCGGGCCCGATCAAGGACTCCGGGGTCGCCGCACCTCACTGACCACGGGAAACGTGGGTGAAAGGCACCTCAAACCCCTGGTAGAGTTATCCATGTCGCCGCGGGGAACACCCCGGGACGACACAAACACCTAGTCCGGGTGGCGGAATGGCAGACGCGCTAGCTTGAGGTGCTAGTGCCCTTTATCGGGCGTGGGGGTTCAAGTCCCCCCTCGGACACAGATCGGATACGGCCCCAGTTCATCTGGGGCCGTTCCGCTTTTCCGCCCCGGGGAGCGCCCCGTCGGGCTCTCGGAGTCCCCATCGGGCCCTCCGAGCCCCATCGGGCCCTCCGAGCCCCATCGGGCCCTCGGAGCCCCGTCGGGCTCGCGCCCTCCACGGCATCGCTACGCCTTCCGGGCCACCACCAGGCGGCATCTCGGGCTGCCGTTCTCCTGGCGGCCCAGGGTCTCCAGGGCCTGCGTCTCCACCGTGAAGCCCGCTCGCGTCAGGCGGTCCCGGACGTCCGCGAGGCGGAACGTGCGGTAGTACATGACGAAAGGCGGCCGCCACAGCGCGTTCCGTACCCGCATGGCCGCGTCGAAGCCCAGCAGCGTCCAGTACGCGAGAGAGCCGACCCGGGGCGGGGCCGGGAGCGGGAAGGCGAGAACGCCGCCCGGGCGGAGGGCCGCGTGGGCCTGGCGGAAGAGGGTGAGCTGGTCCTTCGGGACGAAGTGACCGAAGGCGCCGAAGCTGACCGCCAGGTCGAACGCGGGCGCGAACGGGAGCGCGAGCACGTCCGCGCGGATCAGCGTGGCCTTGGGGTGGGCCCGGCGGGCCTCCGTCAGCATGCCCGCGCTGAAGTCGACACCCGCGATCCGGCCGCCCGCGCACAGCGGCCGCAGGACGGAGAGACCGGCGCCGGTCCCGCAGCAGAGGTCGAGGCCCGCTTCGAAGGGGCCGAGGGGGCGCAGCGCGTCCGTCACCGCCGACAGCACCGGGTCCGGCGTGCGGAACGGCGTCGCGTCGAACTTCGTCGCCAGCAGGTCGTAGCCGTGCTCCACCGAGGAGAGGGCCTGGACGGTCAGCTCACGGGCGGTCGGGCCCTGAGGGGTGAACATGCCCCGACACTACGCCGTCACCCGCCGTGTGCAGGGCGGTCCAGGAGGGCGCGATCCCGGTCAGCTGGCAGGTCAGCAGATAAAGGGGGATGGGCGGGGTGTACGGAGAGGTGCCGTCGGGGTGGTGGATCAGGCGGGGGCGGCGGTCGGGGACCTCCGCGCCGGGGGCGTAGCAGGACGGCAGCGGCCAGCTCACGTCCAGGTCGGAGCCGGTCGGGACCAGCCACCACCACCAGTCCGTGTCCGCGTAGACACAGCCCTTCGCGGGCAGCCGGGACAGGATCCGGAAGCCGTAGCGCGCCGGCACGCCGACCGCGTCGCAGCCCAGTGTCGTACGGAACTCCTGCGGAACCACCAGCCGCGTCGACGCCGCCGTGCCGAGCACCGTGTCGAGGGACGAGCCGGTCGGCGAGCCGGTGGAGGAGCCGGTCGACTCCGAGGTCCGGCGCGACCGTGGGGTCAGGAGGGTCGCCATCGACCTCAGCACGTGTACCCCATGCCGTGGGCCAGCTCGGCCCAGACGATCCGTGCCGTGCCGTGCCCCGTGCTGTCGGCCCCCCATGCGTGGGACAGCGCCTCCACGAGCACCAGGCCCCGGCCGCGCTCCTCCTCGCCGCAGTCCCGGATCCGGGGGTCACCCAGGCCGCCCTCGTCCCGTACCGCTATGCGCAACTGCTCTTCCCCCTCGCGCAGTTCGCAGACCACTTGGCTGCTCGCGGTGTGCACGACCGCGTTGGTGACCAGCTCGGAGACGATCAGCGTCACCGTCTCGCGTATGTCGGGGGCGCATCCCCAGAGGATGAGCCGCTCCTCCGCCAGTCTGCGGGCGCGCGAGACGGATTCCGTGCGGGCGGGGAGTTCGAAGGCGAACCGTCGGACGTCGTGACGGAGAGCATCGGTGCGTGGGCGCTGCTGCATGACGCGGGGGCTCATAAGACCTGAGGGAAGCGCGTTACCAGAAGCCACGACCGGTTCCTCACAACAGTGGGTAAGCAGCGCCGCGATCCGCCTCCCCCCGAGGCGGGCGCGCGACAGCAGCGCGTACTGGTTCACCGGAATACTTTGCTCCCGAGTCGGACACTTGGCAAGTGGCACTCTGAAAATTGCAGAGTGCGGTGTTCTCTCTGGCCATGTTCGTGGCACACTCAGGCGAAACAGCGCGTCGGGGAGGTCTGAGAGTGAGCGAGCCGCGGTCCGCCCCCACGGTGGGACAGGTCGTTCTCGGCAAGCGTCTGCAGGATCTGCGCGAGCGGGCCGGCCTGAAGCGGGAGGAGGCCGCGAGGATCCTCCGTGTCGCCCCGGCCACCATCCGCCGCATGGAGACCGCGGAAGTCGCGCTGAAGATCCCGTACGTACAGCTCCTGCTGAAGGCGTACGGCATCACGGACTCCGAGGCCGAGGCGTTCGTCGCCCTCACCGAGGAGGCCAACCTTCCCGGCTGGTGGCAGCGGTTCCACGACGTGCTGCCCGGCTGGTTCTCCATGTACGTCAGCCTGGAGGGGGCCGCGAGCCTCATCCGGGAGTACGAACCCCAATTCGTCCCCGGTCTGCTGCAGACCGAGGGGTACGCCCGCGCCATTCTGCGCAGCGGGGCGGTCGGCGGCAGCGATGCCGAGGAGATCGAGCGCCATGTAGCCCTGAGGATGGAGCGTCAGTCCCTGCTCACCAGGGAGGACGCCCCGAAGTTCTGGGTGATCATGGACGAGACGGTCTTCCGCCGACCGGTCGGCGACGGGCCCGAAGTGATGCGCGACCAGCTCGACCGGCTGCTCGAAGCGTCCGAGCTGCCGAACGTCACCCTGCAGATCGCGGAGTTCTCGTCCGGCCATCACCCCGGCACGTACGGACCGTTCGTCCTCTTCCGCTACGCCGTGCCCGAACTCCCGGACATGGTCTACAGCGAGTACCTCACGGGCGCCGTCTATCTCGACGCGCGCCCGGAGGTGGCCTCCCACCTCGAGGTCATGGACCGAATGGCGGCCCAGGCCGCGACTGCACAACGCACGAAGGAGATCCTTAGGGGTCTCCGCAAGGAGCTGTGAATGGATCGCATATACAACGGCATGCCCGCCGCGGATCTCGGTGCCGAGGGATGGCACAAGCCGTGGAGCGGCGGGAACGGGGGCAACTGCGTGGAGGCCATGAAGCTGGCCGACGGCAGAGTCGCCGTGCGACAGTCCGCAGACCCTGAGGGACCCGCGCTCATCTACACCCACGGCGAGATCGCCGCGTTCATCCAGGGGGCGAAATCCGGTCAGGCCGACTTTCTGCTCACCTGACCCCTTCCGTCGCACCCCTACCGTCGCGTAACTCTTGCTGCAGTGCCAGTAGTTCCACTCCAGGACCAGGAGCCCCGATGACCCAGGACCCCGCAACCGTACGGATCGACACCAGCAAGCCGCACCCGGCGCGGATGTACGACTGGTTCCTGGGCGGCAAGGACAACTACCCCGTCGACGAGGAGATGGCCAAGCAGCTCCTCACCGTGGACGCCCGCGGCCGGGACATGGCGCGGGTCAACCGGGCCTTCATGCACCGGGCGATCCGCTGGCTGAGTGCCAACGGCGTACGCCAGTACCTGGACATCGGCACCGGCATCCCGACCGAGCCGAACCTGCACCAGATCGCCCAGGAGGCCGCGCCCGAGTCGCGGATCGTCTACTGCGACAACGACCCGATCGTGCTCGCGCACGCGGCCGCGCTGCTGCGCTCGACGCCCGAAGGGGCGACCGAGTACATCCAGGCGGACGCGCGCGACCCCGAGGTCATCCTGGAAAGGGCTGGAAAGGTACTTGATTTCGACCAGCCCATAGCCCTGTCGATGCTCGCCCTGCTGCACTTCGTCGGGGACGAGGACGGGGCGTCCGAGCTGGTCCGTAAGCTCGTGGACCAGCTGGCGCCGGGCAGCTACCTCGTGCTCTCGCACGTCACCGGGGACTTCGACCCGGAGGGCGCCGCCAAGGCCGTCGGCATGTACAAGGCCCGCGGGCTGACGCTGCGGCCGCGCTCGCGCGACGAGCTGGCCGCGTTCTTCGACGGTCTGGAGCTCGTCGAGCCCGGGGTGACGCTCACCGCCGAGTGGCATCCGGAGCTGGGCGAGGTCGTCCCGGTCCAGGGCGACGACCCGATCCCGGGCTGGGCCGCCGTCGGCCGCAAGGTCTGACGGCGCCCACCGCTCGAGACGGGATCCCTGTACGGACGAAGGCCCGCGGACTCTTCCCGTCCACGGGCCTTCGCGCACGCACGGTGGGTCCCGCGGGCCTTCGCGCGCGCACGGTGGGTCCCGCGGGCCTTCGCACCCGCCGTGAGCGCCGTCAGCCGCGCGGCTCGACCAGCGTCACCAGGAACGACTTCGCCCTGCCCACATTGCCCGCCGCGTCGATCGTCCGGTACTCGACCGTGTGCGTGCCGTAGTCCGGCGTCGCGTCGTCCCACGGCACCGCCCGGCTGCGGCCCAGCTTGCCGTAGACGAGGTCGTCGACGACCGTGCCGCCCGGCGAGAAGCGGAACGGCGCCTCGGCGTCGGTCGGCCAGCCGTAGTACGTGTACCAGCCATCGCCGTTCACACGGAACTGGCGCACGACGGTGCCCGGTTGATCGTCGCGTGCGGTCAGCCTCATCGTGAACTCGCCGTCGTAGACGTACTCGACCGGACGGCCCGGCCGGTTCACCGTCCGCAGGGGTGCGGACAGTTCGTACGCTCCCGTCGCCGGGCGGGCGTCCACCGTCCACCTCAACTCGGCCTCCGTGCCCGGGATCCCGGCTGTCAGCGTGTGGGTGCCGGGCGACAGCCGCAGGGAACGCAGTTCCAGATCACGGTCGTTGCCCGGGTTGGCGACCTGCCGGCCGTCGAGGCGCCACCGGACGGAAGGCGTCCGGTGCGTCGGGTGGGTGGTGTCGGCGTGGACCACCGAGCGCGCGCCGACCGGGGACGTCGTCGGGGTGTGGCCCGTGAAGGCCGGGGCGGCATTCTCCACCGGGGTGGTCACGGAGCGGTCGACCGTCCAGCTCACCGTACGCGTCAGCGCCGCCGAGCCGCGCACCGCCGGGTCGCGTACGAAGGGTGTCGGGTCGCTGACCGTCGCCGTCAGGGTGTGGGCGCCGGGGGAGAGGGAGAGGAGACGCAGGTCGACGGTACGGGCGTTGTGGGTGGGGAGCGTCCGGCCGTCCAGCCGCCACACCACGTCGAGCTCCCCGCCGAGCGGATGGAGGGTGTCGACCCAGACCGTCCGATCGGCTCCGATCGGGCGTGTGTTGCCCGTGTGTCCCTGTACGAGGTTCACCTTCGCCGAGATCGCCTGCACCATGACCTCGCGTTCGACCTGGTCGAAGGCGTAACCGAGCGTCTTCATGATCGAGTGCCTGCTCGGCCGCCACACGCCCTTCGTGCTGTACAGCCCGCCCTCGTGCCGGCCGATGACACCGCCCGCCTCGCTCGGCTCGCCCAGCCAGCGCCACCACTTGGCGCGCTGCTCCCGCATCCGCTCCTCGGTCAGCAGGGTGTGGTGCGCGGACGCGGGCTCCGTGCCCTCGTACGTGCCGCCCGCGACACCGCGCGCGTAGTAGTCGTACTCGTCCTGGAGTCTGCCCAGGGAGTGGCCGATCTCGTGCGGGGTGATCAGCGAGGAGAGCGCGTTCCCGCCGGACGCCGTGGCGTAGCTGCCGCCCGCGCCGCCGTAGGTGTCGCTGTTCGCGAGGGCCACGATCTGGCGGTTGGCGGCGCTCGTGCCCGGGACGAGGCCGGCGAGCGCGGCCGCCTTCGCGCTGTCGACGGTCAGCAGCCGCTGCACACTCGCCGGGTTGCAGCCGCCCCAGAAGCCCATGTCGAGCGGGGTGTCGCGCCGGGGCGCGTCGAGCCCGGGATCGCAGTCCACCCCGGACTCCGGCGAAGGGACCTCCACCGCCCAGACGTTGACGTACGAGCGGTAGGAGGCGAACGGCTCGATGCTCCACAGCACGCCCAGGTGGGTGTCGACGTCCGCCCGGAACTCGGCCGCCTCCTCGGCGGTGTAGCCGTCACCCATGATCACCAGGTTGAACCGGCTGTCCGCGGGACCGGTGAGCTGGACGGGGACGACCTTCGCCGTGGCGAGGCCGGCGTCCGTGGGCACGGCTGACTCGGCGACCGCCGGTCCGGTGCCGACCAGTCCGGCGGTCAGCAGACAGCCCGCGACGAGACGGACCGTCGCCCTTCGAAAGCGTGTGCCAGGTGAGTCCATGGGGCGCGAGCGTAGGCCGCGTCCTCTGGGACGTAAAGATGTTCGCCGGACAGTCGTCCGACCGCCGAATCAGCGTCGCAGATACGCCAGCTCCGTGTGTTCGGCGGTGTACCCGTCGACGAGACGGCGGGCCACCGACACCGAGTCGACCAGGGGGTGCAGGGCGAACGCCTTCACCGCCGTGGCCCGCGATCCGCTCGCCGCGGCCGCGAGCACCTCGCGCTCGACCGCCTTCACCGCCGTGACCAGACCCACCGCGTGGTACGGCAGGGGTGCCACGGCGACCGGATGGGCGCCGGCCGCGTCCACGACGCAGGGCACCTCGATCACCGCGTCCGCGTCGAGGACCGAAAGGGTCGTGCCGTTACGGACGTTGAGGATCAGCGTGGCCCGTTCGTTGCGCGCGATCGCCCGCATCAGCGCCAGCGCCACCTTCTCGTACCCGCCCGACTCCAGATCCTCCTCGTCCCGCTCGCCGATCCCCGCCGCCTCCCGGTTGGCGGCCATGTAGGTCGCCTCGCGGTCGGCGAGCGTACGGTGCCAGGTGGCCAGCGCAGGCGTGTCCGGCTTGCCCATCTCCCCGTAGAAACCGGCCTGCTGGTCGCGGAGATAGGCGCCCCGCGTCCGCTCGGCCCGCTGGTAGGCGTGCACGGCCTCACGGTTGAAGTAGTAGTAGTGCAGGTACTCGTTGGGGATCGCGCCCAGCGTGCGCAGCCATTCCGGGCCGAAGAGCCGTCCTTCCTCGAATGCGCCGAGGGCCTCCTCGTCCGCGAGCAGCCTGGGCAGCTCGTCCCGCCCGTCGACGCGCAGGCCCCGCAGCCAGCCGAGGTGGTTGAGGCCCACGTAGTCGATCCACGCCTCGTCCGGATCGGCGCCCAGGAGCCGGGCGACCCTGCGGCCGAGCCCGACGGGGGAGTCGCAGATGCCGACGACCCGGTCGCCGAGGATCCGGGACATCGCCTCCGTCACCAGCCCGGCCGGGTTGGTGAAGTTGATGACCCAGGCGTCCGGGGCGAGTACGGAGATCCGCCGGGCGATGTGCTCCGCGACCGGCACGGTCCGCAGCCCGTACGCGATGCCGCCCGCGCCGACCGTCTCCTGGCCGAGGACCCCTTCGGCGAGGGCGATCCGCTCGTCGGCCGCCCGGCCCTGCAGGCCGCCGACCCGGATCGCCGAGAAGACGAAGTCCGCTCCCCGCAGCGCCTCGTCCAGATCCGTCGTCGCCGTCACCTCGGGCGCGTCCGGCACCCCCGCCGCCTGCTCGGTGAGGACCCGGGCGATCGCCGAGAGCCGGCCGCCGTCGAGGTCGTGGAGCGTCACACGGGTGACCCGCCCCTCGGCGTGGTCGCCGAGCAGCGCGCCGTACACCAGCGGGACCCGGAATCCGCCGCCTCCGAGAATCGTCAGTTTCATGGTCGTACGCTACTGCGATGCACGTATTGAGCAGCCGGATTCTGCTCCGGCCGTCCGACCCCGAGGCCTCCCGGCGCTTCTACGGAGAGCTGCTCGGACTCACGGTGTACCGCGAGTTCGGCACCGGACCCGACCGGGGCACCGTCTACTTCCTCGGTGGTGGGTTCCTGGAGATCTCCGGCCGAGCCGCCCCGACCGAGCCCCAGCCACGGCTCCGGCTCTGGCTCCAGATGGCGGATGTGCGGGCGGCTCACCGGGAGCTCGTGGACCGGGGCGTCGAGATCCTGCGGGAGCCGCTGACAGAGCCCTGGGGGCTGGTCGAGATGTGGATCGCGGACCCCGACGGCGTGGAGATCGTCGTCGTCGAGGTCCCCGAGGACCATCCGCTGCGCTACCGCCCCTGAGCGGCGCGCCGGATCACCCGACGTCGAGGGCGTTGCGCAGACCGAGCCGGTACCGGAGCCGGTCGTGCCGCTTGAGCGCCTCCATCTCGGGCGCACGGAACAGGGGCTCGACGGTGCAGCGCGCCGCGGTCGAACCCGTACGGTCGAGCAGCGCGTTGACGGCCTGCCGGGCCGAGGCGTTGGCCCCTTCCATGGTGGCCAGGTCGATGTCGACGGCCACGTAGTCGCCGGCCAGGTAGAAGTTGGGCACCTTGGTGGCGGCCTGGGGGCGGTTGTGGAACGTGCCGACGGGGTGGATGAGGAGCTGGTCGTCGTTGGTCGGGTCCGGTGTGCCCAGACCGTCCACGCCCGGGTCCAGGAACCACGAGTGCAGGGCGCCGTCCTTCAGCACCGTACGGCCCGTGTCGTTGAACGCGGCCTTGAGCTGCGCCCACACCTCCCGCGCGACTTCCGTACGGGTGCACTGCTTGGCGGTCTTCCCGTAGAGGACGCCGGGCACGTCCCACTCCGAGACGTCCACCGACAGACAGTCCACGACCGAGCCGTCGCCGTAGTCCGCGGCGAAGTCACGGGTAGGCCAGTGGTGAGCCTGCTGGATGCACGTCAGGGACCAGGGGGAGTCGATCAGGTTGGCGTGCCCGGCGAGCAGCGGCGCCCGCTCGGTCAGATAGAACTGGATGCCCGTCATCCAGTCCGTCTCCAGCCGGTCGCACCGCGCCAGCTGCGGATCCGCCGCCCGCAGTGCGGCGCCCCAGGTCCGCCGGGCGTGCTCCACCGGCATGGCGGAGACGTAGTGGTCGGCCGTCACCGAACGGCGCACGCCGTCCGGGTCCTCGATCACGGCGGCGGAGATCCGGCCGCCCGCGGCGTCGTACGCCATCTCCCGCACGGTCCAGCCGACGCGGAACTGCACACCGAGACCCGTCAGATGCGTGACCCACGGGTCGATCCAGGCCTCGTTGGTGGGCAGGTCGAGGATCCGGTCGAGAGGGCCGTCCGCGCCGCGCCCGAGCGCGTTGAAGGCGAAGGCCTCGAGGAGCGTGGCGACCGTACGGGTACTGGCCTCCTCCGCCTTGGTGGCCACGATGTTGCGGGTGAGCCCGACGGCGAGGATCCGCTGGTAGTCGTAGCTCATCCGCTCGGCCCGCAGGAACTCCCACCATGGAGTGGCCTCCCAGGTTCCGTTCCGGCGCTCGTCGCAGCTGGTGAGGAAGACCAGGAAGCGGTTGACGAAGTACGCGGCCTCGTGGAGCGGGATGGACCGGGCGGTCTCCAGCAGCGCGGTCAGGGCCCGGCGGATCTCGTCGAGGGTGAGCTCGGCGGGCCGGTGACCGGGCCAGGGGAGCGGGATGCGGAGGTCTTCGCGGCCGGTGCGGGAGAAGGACATCTCGGCGGGGGCGACCAGGTTGTCCCAGACGCCGTGGACGTTTCCGGGGAAGGGGATGCGCCGCATGGTGTCCGGGAGGTTGTGGTAGATCCCGGGGATGAAACGGAAGCCGTGCTCGGCGGGGAGCGGCCGCCGGCCGCCGCGCGCGCTCTCGGGCACGTCCATCGAGCGGGCCTTGCCGCCGAGCGCCCGGCGCTCGTAGACGGTGACGCGGAACCCGCGTTCGGCCAGTTCGTGGGCGGCGGTCAGGCCGGCGACGCCGCCGCCGAGGACCGCGACGGACGGGGGTGCGGCCGGCGGGGACGCGGTCGCGGCAGCCGCCCGGGCCGGTGCCGCACCGACGGTGGCCGTGGCGGTGGCCGCGGTGACGGCGGCGGCTGTGGTCACGAAGGTGCGTCGCGAGGTACCCGTACGGTTCATGCCCCAGCCCCTTTGGCTTACCGGCGGTAACTGTCACGTCCGGCGCAGGAGCATAAGGGCCCCCCTTCGCCCCCGGAAGCATCGCGCGGGCCACAGCCCCCACATGGCGCGATCCCGCCCCTCCGTACACGCGACAATGACGTCATGTCCCGACGCACCACCCGCCCCAAGCGGCGCCCCGCCACCCCCACCGCACCCTCCGCGCCCGCCGTCACCGCGGACTCGCCCTGCCCGTGCGGCCTGTCCGCGACGTACGGCGCATGCTGCGGACGCTTCCACTCCGGGCCCGCCGCCGCGCCCACCGCCGAGCTGCTGATGCGCTCCCGCTACAGCGGCTTCGTCGTGCGCGACGCCGGGTATCTGCTGCGGACCTGGGCCCCGGAGACCCGCCCCGGCGAGGTCGACTTCGACCCTTCGATGCGCTGGGCGGGGCTGGAGATCCGCGACACCGCCGACGGCACGGCCTTCCACCGGTCCGGGACGGTGACCTTCGTCGCCCGCTACACCCACGGCGGCGAGCCTGGCTCGCTCCACGAACGCAGCCGCTTCCGCCGCCACGAGGGCGCCTGGGTCTACGTGGACGGCGACTTCATCGACGAGCCCTGAACGGAGCGCCGGCCGGTCCGAGCGGGTGGGTCCTGCTGTGCCTACGGGTCTCAGGAGGTGACGCCCACCGGCTCCCTGTCGCGTCGCGGCATCCCCTGCGCCAGGTCCTCCGCGATCAGCTTCTTCGTGATCGCGTCCGTCGCGGCCCTGAGCTCCGGGCCGCTCGGCCGGCCGGTCTCCCGCTCGACCCGGTCGCTGAGCCAGTCACCCCAGGCGTGGGTGATGACCTCGGCCTCCCTCCGCCCCGCCTGGGTGTGGGAGAGGAGCGACCCGTCCCGGGTCAGGAACCCCTCGTCGACCATGCGGTCGAAGACCGGCAGCAGGACCTCCGGCGGGACCCGCCGTCCGGCGGAGATCAGACCGAGACTGGCGTGGCCGACCGTACGGGTGAAGAGCTCCACCTGCATCACCGCCCATGCGCCCGCCGTGTCGAGCCGGGTGTCCGAGCCGGAGACGATCCGGCGCGCGGTCGCCAGATCCGTCTTCCGCAGGATCCTTCCGACGGCGAGTTCGAGCAGCTTCGCCGAGTCGCCCGTCATGGTCGGAGACCCGAAGCCCTCGCCCATGTCGGGCGCCGAGGCGCGGGCCGTGTCCCGGAGCGCGACCTGCTTGAGGAAGAGCGCCACGACGAAGCCGATCGCCGCGACCGGCACGGTCCAGAGGAAGACGGTGTGGAGGGTGTCCGCGTACGCCTGGACGATCGGCGCCGCCACGTCGTCCGGCAGCCCGTGCACCCCGTCCGGGCTCTGTGAGGCCGCCGCGATCGCGGCCGGGTCCATGGCAGGCCCGGCGACCGCCGCCGCCTCCTCGACCCCCTGGGCCAGGTTGGGCCTCAGGGAGTTGGCGTAGATCGTGCCGAAGACCGCCGTGCCGAAGGCGCTGCCGAGCGTACGGAAGAAGGTGACGCCCGAGGTGGCGGTGCCGAGGTCGGCGTAGTCCACCGTGTTCTGCACGGCGATGGTCAGCACCTGCATGCACAGACCGATGCCGGTGCCCAGCACGAACATGTAGAGGGACTCCAGCCAGGCACTGGTCCCGGTGTCCATCAGGGACAGGAGGAAGAGGCCGACGCCCATCACTGCACAGCCCACGATGGGGAAGATGCGGTACGTGCCGGTCTTGCTGACCACGTTGCCGCTGTAGATCGAGGCGATGAGCAGGCCGAGGACCATCGGCAGCGTCCGGATGCCGGAGACGGTGGCCGAGTCCCCGTCGACGTACTGCAGGTAGGACGGCAGGAAGGTCATCGAGCCGAGCATGGCGAAGCCGACCACGAAGCTCAGGACGGAGCAGACGGTGAACACCGGGTTGGCGAACAGCCGCATGGGCAGCATCGGTTCGGCTGCCCGGGTCTCCACCCAGCAGAACAGGGCGAGCGCGATCAGACCGCCGACGAAGAGCCCGATGATGACGGGGGAGCCCCAGGCGTACTCGTTCCCGCCCCAACTGGTGGCCAGGATCAGGGCGCTGGAGCCGGCCGCGACCAGCGCGATGCCCGTGTAGTCGATGACCGGTTTGCTCGCGGAGCGTACGGAGGGGATCGTGCGGGCGGCGGCGATCACGACCAGGATCGCGATCGGGACGTTGACGTAGAACGCCCAGCGCCAGGTCAGATGGTCGGTGAAGAGCCCGCCGAGCAGCGGCCCGATGACGGTGGACACGCCGAAGACGGCGCCGATCGCGCCCTGGTACTTCCCTCGGTCGCGCAGCGGGATCACATCGGCGATGAGAGCCATGGAGGTGACCATCAGTCCGCCGGCGCCGATGCCCTGCAGCCCCCGCCAGACGATCAGGAGGGTCATGTTGGTGGCGAGCCCGCAGAGGAACGAGCCGGTGATGAAGACGATCGCCGAGATCTGGAAGATCACCTTGCGGCCGAACAGGTCACCGAACTTGCCGACCAGGACGGTGGCGACCGTCTCGGCCAGGAGGTACGAGGTGACCACCCAGGACATGTGGGCGGCGCCGCCGAGGTCCGAGACGATGGTCGGCAGGGCGGTGCCGACGATCGTCTGGTCCAGCGCGGCCAGCAGGACGCCGAGCATGATCGTGCCGAAGACGATGTTGCGTCGACGGCTGTCGAGCACGGGCGGCCCGGCGGCCGGGGGCGCGGGGGCGGCTTCGCTGGTGGTCGTCACCCTCGCAGCCTCACACCGGGGGGCGCGGCCCGCATGCGGGGGACGCCCGAACCGGTGCGGCGCCGGGTCCGCGCCCCGAACGGAGCAAGGGCCCTTCGGACCAAGGCCCTCCAGGCCCAGGCCCTCCAGGCCCAGGGCCCTCCAGACCAAGGGGCCTAACGGGTGACCGGAAGCAGCGGGTGGTGCTTGGCCAGGATCTTGTTCGCCCGGGCGAGCGTGGACAGCGCGTGCTCCCGGTCGGCCCGGTCCTCCGCGCAGAGCGGGCCCCGGAAGCGCAGGACCTCGCGCGCCGCGCAGTCGGCGTCGATCTCCGCCTGCAGCACGTGCAGCGGGAGGCAGGACCCGATCATGGCGGCCACACGGTCGGGGATCGGGACGGGTACGAGGGGCGAGGGCGAGGTGATCACGGGCGAGTCCTTGTGGGTACGGATGTCGGGGGTGGGGTCTCCCTCTCCCTATACGTACAGGATGGTGTTCCGGGTTCGGAGACGGGGATGTCTCCGTGAGGCAACGGCGTGTCCTTCGTTCGGCGAGGTGTACGGACGGCCCGGACCCGGCCCCGGTCCCCGCCGCACCACGTCTCCCGGCGTTCCCGCAGGTGCGCGCCGCGGGGGGCGATCTTCCTTCTGAAACGATCCTCTGTATCGCTCGGTCGTCCACCGAACGCGGGCTCGGACGGTCGGGTGGGAGTGTGAAGCATCTCACTCCCGACATCGCGGCCCGGCGCATGTGCTTCTCGTGCGGAGCGATCGTGTGAGGACGGTTGAAATCTGGTTACGGTCCAGTAAGTTGACTTGTCGGTAAGTCCGGAGGTCCCGCACACTTCCCGCCCGCTCGCCGCGAACAGGAGCCACGTCATGGGCGTACGCAAGGACTTGAGGCAGGCCAGGAAGCGCCCCGATCTGCGCGACCGGTTCCCCGTCGAGCTCGTGCGCGAGGGCGGGGCCGTACGCGAGGCGCGCACGGCTCTCCCGGCCGGGCCGCCGCCCTCCGGTACCCCTGCGGACATCCCCTTCGCCCACGCGGCCGTGGACCCCGGCGCGGTTGTCATGCGCCGCCAGGAGCACGGGAACTGGCGGGCCGTCACCGCGGCCGAGTTCGCCGGGGACGTCCTGGCCGTGGCGAAGGGGCTGATCGCCGCCGGAGTCGAACCGGGCGGACGCGTCGGGCTGATGGCGCGTACGAGCTACGCCTGGGCGGTGCTCGACTTCGCCGTCTGGTCGGCCGGCGCGCAGACCGTCCCTGTCTACCCCACCTCCTCCGCGGAGCAGATCACCTGGATCCTTCAGGACTCCGGTGCCCGCCACGTCGTCACCGAGACCGCCGAGCACACCACCACCGTCCGCGCGGCGGCCGCCGCGCTGCCCGCACCGTCCGAGCCGGTCCGCACCTGGCAGACCGACTCCGGCGGCCTGGCCGAACTCGCCGCCCTCGGCGCGGAGATCGCGGACGAGGAGCCGGCCAAGCGCCGCGCGGCCCTGACGGCGGACACCGTCGCGACACTCTGCTACACCTCCGGCACGACCGGCCGCCCCAAGGGGTGCGCCCTCACCCACGGCAACCTCCACGCCGAGGCCCGCGCCACCGTCGAGCTGCTCCATCCGGTCTTCAAGGCGGTCACCGGCCAGGCGGCCTCCACCCTCCTCTTCCTGCCGCTCGCCCACATCCTCGGACGCGTCATCCAGCTCGCCTGCCTCATGGCGCGCATCGAGATCGGCCACTTCCCCAGCATCACGCCCGACGAACTCCGGCCCGAACTGCGCCGGTTCCGGCCGACCTTCGTCGTCGGCGTGCCCTACCTCTTCGAGAAGATCCACGACACCGGCCGCGCCACCGCAGAGAAGCTCGGCCGCGGCGCCTCCTTCGACCGGGCCGATGCCATCGCCGTCCGCTACGGCGAGACGGCCCTGCGCCACGTCCTCGGCGAGGGCCCCCGCCCCGGCCCGGGACTGTCCGCCGCCTGGGCGCTCTACGACCTGCTCGTCTACCGGCGCATCCGCAAGGAGCTGGGCGGGAACCTCCGCTACGCCATCAGCGGCGGCTCCCCGCTCGACGCGCGCCTCAGCCGGTTCTTCTACGCCGCCGGTGTCCTCGTCTACGAGGGCTACGGCCTCACCGAGACGAGCGCGGCCGCCACCGTCACCCCGCCGCTGCACCCGCGCCCCGGGACGGTCGGCCGCCCCGTGCCCGGCATCACCGTGCGGATCGCCGACGACGGGGAGGTGCTGATCAAGGGACCCATCGTCTTCACCGCGTACTGGAACAACCCCGAGGCCACCGAGGAGGTGCTGCGGGACGGCTGGCTGGCCACCGGCGACCTCGGCGCCCTCGACGACGACGGATACCTCGTCATCACCGGCCGCAAGAAGGACATCCTCGTCACCTCCGGCGGCAAGAACGTCTCCCCGGCCGTCCTGGAGGACAGGCTGCGCAGCCGCCCGCCGGTCGGCCAGTGCCTCGTCGTCGGTGACAACCGTCCGTACATCGCGGCGCTCGTCACGCTCGACCCGGAGGCGATGCGGCACTGGCTGGCCGTACGCAAGCGGCCGGCGGACACCCCCACGGCCGTGCTCCGCGAGGATCCCGAGCTGCTCGCCGACATCCAGAAGGCCGTCGACCATGCCAACCGCGCCGTCTCCCGGGCCGAGTCGATCCGCCGGTTCCGTGTCGTGGAGGGGGAGTTCAGCGAGGAGAACGGAATGCTCACCCCCTCGCTCAAGGTGAAGCGGCACGCGGTCACGGCCGCGTACGCCGCGGAGATCGAGGCGCTGTACCGCTGACGGCTACGCCAGTACCTCGGAGAGGTCGTACGAGACCGGCTCCTCCAGCTGCGCGTAGCCGCAGGACTCCGGCGCGCGGTCCGGCCGCCACCGCTTGAACTGGGCCGTGTGCCGGAACCGGTCGCCCTCCATGTGGTCGTACCCCACCTCGCAGACCCGCTCCGGGCGCAGGGCCACCCAGGAGAGGTCCTTCTTGCCCGACCAGCGGCTCGGCGCGCCCGGCAGCCGCGCCCCCGCGTGTGCCGCCTCCTCCGCCCAGGCCGCCCACGGGTGTCCGTCGGGCGGGTTCATCCGCAGCGGTTCCAGCTCGGTGATCAGCTCCTCGCGGCGCTTGGCGGTGAAGGCCGCGCAGACCCCGACGTGCTGGAGGGTGCCGCGGTCGTCGTACAGACCGAGCAGCAGCGAGCCGACCACCGGCCCGCTCTTGTGGAAGCGGTAGCCCGCCACGACCACATCGGCCGTGCGTTCGTGCTTGACCTTGTACATCAGCCGGGCGTCCGGCTGGTACGGCAGGTCCAGCGGCTTGGCAATCACCCCGTCGAGGCCCGCCCCCTCGTACTGCTCGAACCAGCGCGACGCCAGCTCCGGGTCCGTCGTCGCGGGCGCCAGATGCACCGGGGCGTCGACCCCGCGCAGCGCCTCCTCCAGGGCGGCCCGCCGGTCGGTGAGGGGCGTGTCGAGCAGCGAGTCGTCGCCGAGGGCGAGCAGGTCGAAGGCGATGAACCGGGCCGGGGTCTTCTCGGCGAGCATCCGCACACGGGAGTCGGCGGGGTGGATGCGCTCGGTGAGCCGGTCGAAGTCGAGCCGGCCGGCGTGCTCGATCACGATCTCGCCGTCGACCACGCACCGCTGCGGGAGCCGGGGGAGGAGCGCCTCGACGAGCTCGGGGAAGTAGCGGGTCAGCGGCTTCCCCGTGCGGCTGCCGATGACCAGTTCCGGGCCGTCGCGGTGGACGATGGCCCGGAAGCCGTCCCACTTGGCCTCGTACTGCATGCCCGGCGGAATCTTCTTCACGGCCTTGGCCAGCATCGGCTTCACGGGCGGCATCACCGGCAGATCCATGGATCGATTGTCCGGTATGCGGGGAATGTCGGCGAGCTCTACGCTGACTCGCATGGCGACCAAGGCGGCAGCGGTGGAGCTGGAAGTCGGAGAGCGGACGGTACGCGTCTCCAATCCGGACAAGGTGTACTTCCCCGAACACGGCTACACCAAGCTCGACATGGTCAGCTACTACCTGGCCGTCGGCGACGGCATCACCCGCGCGCTGCGGAACCGGCCCACGACCCTGGAGCGTTACCCCGACGGGGTGACCGGCGAGTCCTTCTTCCAGAAGCGGGCGCCCAAGTACCTCCCGGAGTGGATCCCCACCGCGCACATCACCTTCCCCAGCGGCCGGTCCGCCGACGAGATGTGCCCGACCGAGCCCGCGGCCGTGATCTGGGCCGCCAACCTCGGCGCCGTGACCTTCCACCCGTGGCCGGTACGGCGCGAGGACACCGACCACCCCGACGAACTGCGCATCGACCTCGACCCCCAGCCCGGCACCGACTACGCCGACGCCGTACGCGCCGCCCACGAGCTGCGCGCCGTCCTGGACGAGCACGGACTGCGCGGCTGGCCCAAGACCTCCGGCGGGCGCGGGCTGCACGTCTTCGTGCCGATCGAGCCGCAGTGGACGTTCACCCAGGTCCGCCGCGCCGCCATCGCCGTCGGCCGTGAGCTGGAGCGCCGGATGCCGGACCGGGTGACGATCAAGTGGTGGAAGGAGGAGCGCGGCGAGCGGATCTTCGTCGACTACAACCAGACCGCCCGCGACCGCACGATCGCCTCCGCCTACTCCGTGCGTCCCCGCCCGCACGCCCCGGTCTCCGCGCCGCTGAACTGGGACGAGATCGACGACGCGACACCGCGGGACTTCGACATCAGGACGATGCCGGCCCGGTACGCGGAGGTGGGCGACGTCCACGCCGGCATGGACGACCACCGCTTCAGCCTGGAGAGCCTGCTCGAACTGGCCCGCCGTGACGAGGCGGAGCACGGACTCGGCGATCTGCCGTACCCGCCGGAGTACCCGAAGATGCCGGGCGAACCGAAGCGGGTCCAGCCGAGCAGGGCGAAGAAGACCGATTGAGAAAGACCGCCGGGAAACCCGGCCCGGAGCGGCTCGGGAAGGCCGCCTGACGGCTCTCGGCGGGGGTCTCCGCAGGCGCGCACGGGTGATCACGAGTGGGCGGACCGGCCTCCGCGTCTGCTCCCCGCGGAAGGCCGTACACGGCCTTCCCCGGCACCTCTGAAACCGGCTCTGACCTGGGCTTTCGACGGGATTCCCACTACCGTTCGAGGCATCGGGAAAGGGGTGCCGGATGGACCGGAACATACGTGACGTCGACGATGTGCTGAAGCTTCTCGACGGGCTCTTCGCGCCGGAGGCCGACCGCTGGACCGCCGACGCGGCCGGCTGGTGGAACGGCTTCTACGGCGACCGCACGAAGGCGGTGCCGTTCTTCGTCGCCAAGCCGGACGAGAGCCTCGTCGCGTACGTCGACCGGGGGTGGGTCGCGCCCGGCAGGGCCCTCGATCTGGGCTGCGGCCCGGGGCGCAACTCCCTGTACCTCGCCTCCCAGGGCTTCGAGGTGGATGCCGTGGACCTCTCCGACGAGGCGATCGCCTGGGCCCGGGAGCGCACCCAGGAGGCCGGCGCGCAGATCCGGTTCCACCACGGAGACGCCTTCGAACTCGCCGGGAGCGCGCTCGCCGGCCCGTACGACCTCATCTACGACTCGGGCTGCTTCCACCATCTGCCTCCGCACCGCCGCGTCAGCTATCTCGCCCTCGTCGAGCGGCTGCTCGCGCCCGGCGGGCAGCTCGCCCTGACGTGCTTCGCGTCCGGGGCGATGGGCTCGGAGCTCGCGGACGCCGACTTCTACCGTGAGCCGGGACTGCACGGCGGTCTCGCCTACACACCGGAGTCCCTGCGCTGGATCTTCTCCGATCTGACGGAGGTCGAACTGCGCCGCATGCGGGACGAGCCGGCCGACTCCCCGTACTTCGGCGAGGACTTCCTCTGGACGGCCCTGTTCCGCCGGGAAGACACGTCGGCTCAGCTCCTCTGACCGCGCGCGGGCCCCATGTCCGGGGGAGACTCGGAGACGTCACCCCTCTCCCCGGGAGCTCCGAAGGAGCAGCGCCATGCTCACCACGCGCTACGTCACCGGATCGCCGAACTGGATCGACCTCGGCACTCCGGACATCGATCGGGCGGCCGCCTTCTACCAGGGCGTCTTCGGCTGGGACTTCGTCTCCGCGGGGCCCGAGGCGGGCGGGTACGGGATGTTCCGCTCCGACGGCAGGACGGTCGCCGCCGGAATGCAGGTCGAGCCCGGACAGGGCGGCCCGCCCGCCTGGACCGTCTACTTCCGCACGGCGGACGCGGAGGCGACCGCCAAGGCGGTCCAGGCGGGCGGCGGCACGGTGCTGTTCGAGCCCATGGACGTCTTCGAGTTCGGCCGAATGGCCGTCTTCACCGACCCCGCGGGCGCGGGCTTCGCCACCTGGCAGCCCGGTACGTTCCAGGGCCTCGACCTGGTCGACGGGCCGAACTCCCTGACCTGGGCCGAGCTCCACACCCCGGACGTGGACGCGGCCGTCGCGTTCTACCACTCCGTCTTCGGCCTGGAGAGCGCCGAGATGCCGATGCCGGAGGACACCGGGGCGTACCTCACGCTGTACCCGGCGGGCCTGGGGGAGGAGGGGATGTTCGGGGGCGTCGTCCCCCTGGACCTCGACCCCGTCGAGGCGGAAGGCGGTCCGGGCTGGCTGGTCTACTTCGAGGTCCCGGACACCGACGCGGCGGTGGCGGCGGCCGAGCGCCTCGGCGGAACGGTGCGGCTCGCCCCGGTGGAGCTGGAGAGCGTCGGCCGCATGGCGAAGCTCGCCGACCCGTTCGGCGCGCGCTTCGCGGTGATCACGAGCGCACCGCTCGAAGAGGCGGCGTGAAGCTCCGAAGCGGCGTGAAGCGCCGAGGCTGCGCGCCGCGGAGAGCGATCGAGGCGGTCGCGAGCGGCGGGTGGGGCCGCCCGGCGCGCCGCATTGATCGAACGTTGATGGACCGTTTACGGCCGAACGGCAGCGTATCGGCCATGCAGACCGACACCATCGTGATGACCGCCCCGGCCGCCCCCGACATGTCCTGGCAGGAGAACGCGCTGTGCGCCCAGGCCGGGCCCGAGTTCTTCTTCCCCGCCCCCGGCTCCTCGACCCGCGAGGCGAAGCAGCTGTGCGGGGCGTGCGAGGGCCGGGTGGCGTGCCTCCAGTACGCGCTGGAGCACGACGAACGGTTCGGGGTGTGGGGCGGCCTCTCGGAGAAGGAGCGGGGGCGGCTCAAGCGCACGGAAGGCGCCGGCCGCCACCTGCTTCCCTGATACGGAATACGGGATACGGGACTCGGGTCAGCCTGCGGCGCGGGCCGCCATGCGCGCCTTGCGCGCCGCCAGCTTCTCGTCGAACTTCGAGGCCTCGCTGTCCAGGCCGTTCATGTAGAGGCCCAGCTCCTCCTGGGCCTTCAGGCCCTCCGGGCCGAGACCCTCGATCTGGAGCACCTTGAGGAAGCGCAGCACCGGCTGCAGCACGTCGTCGTGGTGGATGCGCATGTTGTAGATCTCGCCGATCGCCATCTGCGCAGCCGCCCGCTCGAACCCGGGCATGCCGTGTCCCGGCATCCGGAAGTTCACGACGACGTCCCGCACGGCCTGCATCGTCAGGTCGGGGGCGAGCTCGAAGGCCGCGCCCAGGAGGTTGCGGTAGAAGACCATGTGCAGGTTCTCGTCGGTGGCGATGCGCGCCAGCATCCGGTCGCAGACCGGGTCGCCCGACTGGTGGCCGGTGTTCCGGTGCGAGATGCGGGTCGCGAGCTCCTGGAAGGCGACGTACGCGACGGAGTGCAGCATCGAGTGCCGGTTGTCCGACTCGAAGCCCTCGCTCATGTGCGCCATCCGGAACTGCTCCAGCTTGTCCGGGTCCACGGCGCGCGAGGCCAGCAGATAGTCGCGCATCACGATGCCGTGGCGGCCCTCCTCGGCGGTCCAGCGGTGCACCCAGGTACCCCAGGCGCCGTCGCGCCCGAAGAGGGTGGCGATCTCGTGGTGGTAGCTGGGCAGGTTGTCCTCGGTGAGCAGGTTCACCACGAGGGCGATCTTGCCGACCTCGGTGACCTTGGACTGGGACGGTTCCCAGGCCTCGCCGTCCTCGAAGAAGCCCGGGAAGTTCCGGCCGTCGGACCACGGGACGTACTCGTGCGGCATCCAGTCCTTGGTGACCTTGAGGTGCCGGTTGAGCTCCTTCTCCACCACCTCTTCCAACGCGTAGAGCAGCCGCGCGTCGGTCCACCCTGTCGAGCTGCCGAGGTGGGGAGAGGTGAGCGTCACGGGAACTCCTGGGGACGGAGAGAGGGCATACGGGATTACCTACGGATTCGTAGGTTACGAGACCGTAGGTTAAGGCCCCGTAAGGCCTCGGCCAAGCCCGTCCGGGCGATGTCCGGTTACGTTCCGTTATGTGCGCTGCTGATGGCGGTGTACGGAGAGGCAGGTCACGGCCCCGGGCACACCGGGGGTGGCGTGATCATGGCTACTGAGCGCAGGCGGCCCGGTCTCCGCGGCGCGCACCGCGCAGACCGGCGCCGCCGAGCGCCGCGACCGCCCTCGCGGGCGTCACCGGACCGCCGCGAGCGCCCTCCGGGCGTCACCGGACCGCCGCGAGCGCCCTCCGGGCGTCACCGGACCGCCGCGAGCGCCCTCCGGGCGTCACCGGACCGCCGAACCCACCTCCTCCGGGCTCGTCGCCCGCAGCTCGCCGTCGAGCAGCAGCCAGCGGGTGATCCCCAGCGACTCCAGGAACGGCACGTCGTGGCTCGCCACGATCAACGCCCCTTCGTACGCCTCCAGCGCGGCCGTCAGCTTCCGCACCGACGCCATGTCCAGGTTGTTGGTCGGCTCGTCCAGCATCAGCAGCTGTGGTGCCGGCTCGGCGAGGAGCAGCGCCGCCAGCGTCGCGCGGAACCGTTCCCCTCCCGACAGCGTCCCGGTCGGCCGGTCGGCCCGCGCGCCCTTGAACAGGAACCGCGCGAGCCGCGCCCTGACGGTGTTCGCCGTCGCCTCGGGCGCGAACCGGGCCACGTTCTCCACCACGCTCAGCTCGTCGTCGAGGACGTCGAGCCGCTGCGGCAGGAACCGGAGCGGCACATGGGTCTCGACCGTGCCGGCGACCGGCTCCAGTTCTCCGGCGATCGTCCGCAGCAGGGTCGACTTGCCGGCGCCGTTCCGCCCGACGAGCGCGACCCGCTCCGGTCCGCGCAGCTCGAACTCGCCGGCGACCCGGGCGCCGTACCGCAGCTCCAGCCCGCTCAGCCGCAGCACCTCGCGGCCGGGATGGACCAGGGTGCGCGGCAGCTCGATCCTGATCTCGTCGTCGTCCCGTACCGCCTCCTCCGCCAGGTCGAGCCGCTCCCGCGCCTCGGCCAGCCGCTCGGTGTGCAGGGCGCGGTGCTTGCCCGCCGACACCTGGGCGGCGGCCCTGCGGTTGTTGGCGACGATCTTCGGTACGACCTTGTTCTCGAAGCTCTTCTGGCCGTACCGCTTGCGTCGGGCCAACTTCATCTGGGCGTCCGAGAGTTCGCGCTTCTGGCGCTGGACGTCGGCCTCGGCGACCCGCACCATCCGTTCCGCCGCCTCCTGTTCGGCCGCGAGCGCCTCCTCGTAGGCGGAGTAGGTGCCGCCGTACCAGGTCACCTCGCCCTCACGCAGATCGGCGATCTGGTCGACGCGCTCCAGGAGTTGACGGTCGTGACTCACCACCACCAGCACGCCCGACCACGCGTCCACCGCCTCGTAGAGCCGGGCGCGGGCGTGCAGGTCGAGATTGTTGGTCGGCTCGTCGAGCAGCAGGATGTCCGGCCGGGCGAGCAGTAGCGCCGCGAGCCGCAGCAGGACCGACTCGCCGCCGGACACCTCGCCGATGGTCCGGTCGAGGCCGATGTGCCCGAGACCGAGCTGATCGAGCGTGGCGCGGGCCCGTTCCTCCACGTCCCAGTCGTCGCCGACCGCCGCGAAGTGCTCCTCCGCGACATCGCCCGCCTCGATGGCGTGCAGCGCGGCACGGGTCGCCGCGATGCCGAGTGCCTCGTCGACCCGCAACCCGGTGTCGAGGACGAGGTTCTGCGGGAGATAGCCGACCTCTCCGACCCTACGGATCGTGCCTTCGGCGGGTGTCAGTTCACCCGCGAAGAGCTTGAGGAGCGTCGACTTGCCGGAGCCGTTCAGGCCGATCAGGCCGGTGCGGCCGGGGCCGACCGCGAGCCGGAAGTCGTCCAGGACCTCGGTGCCGTCCGGCCAGGAGAACGAGACGGAGGAGCAGGTGATGAAAGTGGGATGGGTCGCCATGGGGGCCTCCCTGTTGCATGAGCGCGGGCTGGGGCAACGGGTGAGACACCGGGGCGCGGGCAGGCGGGAATGCTCGTACGCCGAGGGCGAAGACGGCACACGCGGCGCTGCGTGAAGCAGCTCAGGGGCACGCGCGGCACGGTGTCTCGCATCCTCAGACGAGCAACGGCCTTCTCCGATCGGGCGACAACAGGGCCAGGTCAGGACGGTACGCCTGAGGCCGGGTGGCGGCAATCGGTTTAACGGCGGTCCGGGTACGCGGGTGGTGCGGACGGGGCCGCCGGGGGGTCAGTCGTCCAGGAGCTGCGCCAGATCCTGGTCCCAGTCCAGGTACTGGTGCTCGCGGCCGGCCGGCACCAGATGCTGCGACCGCTTCAGGAAGTGCCGCAGCTCGGACGTGCGGACATGCACCACGGCCACGCCCTCGGGCGCGTGGAACTCGACGACGGTGCGGTCGTAGCCGTACGGACGCACCCGGACGTCCCCGAGCCCGGCCGGCCCGTCGACACCCTCGGCGAGCAGCTCGCGCGCGAAGGCCCACGACACCTCGACGCCCTCCAGCGTCGCGGGCGGCGGGAACGCCATGCTCACCGCGAAGGGATCCTCGCGGTCGTACCGCAGCGTGGCGGGAACGGTTTCCATCCGGGGAGCGGATGCGACCAGACGGGCCTGAACGGCCTGCTCGATGACGGTGGACAAGGCCAGCTCCTGTCGCGCGGCTTCGGTTCCTGATGTCTCCCTGACACAAGGAGAGACGAACGACGGGGCCGGAACGTGCACTGGAGGGTCACGTGACCTGTGTCACCGCCGCGTCACCTCCGCGCGCGGCACGAGGCGCTCTGGACGGGCTCCACGGGGTGGGCTAGCTTCCGGCGCCATGACGTCCAAGGGGAAGACGAGACGAATGATGTCGGCGGGGCTGAGCGGGGCGGCCCTCGCACTGGCCCTGACGGCCCCCGCGCACGGCGCGCCGCAGCCCGCACCGGATGCGGAGGCTGCGTTCACGGCGCGGGGTGCCGGCTGGCAGCTGACGGAGACCGGCACCGACGCCCGCTTCCGGGGGCTCGCGGCCGTCGACCGCAGGACCGCCTGGGCCGCGGGCTCGAAGGGGACGGTGCTGCGCACCACGGACGGCGGCCGGAGCTGGCGGAACGTCTCGCCACCCGGCGCGGCGGAGCTGGAACTCCGCGACGTGGAGGCCTTCGACGCCCGGCGCGCCGTGGTCCTCGCGATCGGCGAGGGCGAGGCGTCACGGGTCCTGCGCACCGATGACGGCGGCGCGACCTGGACGGAGTCCTTCCGCAACACCGACCCGCGGGCCTTCTACGACTGCATCACGTTCTTCGACCACCGGCACGGACTCGCCATGAGCGACCCCGTCGACGGGAAGTACCGCATCCTCTCCACGCGGGACGGCGGCCGGTCCTGGGCGGTGCTCCCGGACGCCGGGATGCCGGCCGCGCTGCCTGGCGAGGCGGGGTTCGCGGCGAGCGGGCAGTGCCTGGTCTCCTCCGGGCCGAAGGACGTGTGGCTCGCGACCGGCGGCGGCGCCACCGCACGCGTGCTGCACTCCCGCGACCGGGGCTTGAACTGGACGGTCACCGAAACGACCGTCCCGGCGGGCGACCCGGCGCGGGGCGTCTTCGGGCTCGCCTTCCGCGACCGTACGCACGGGCTCGCGGTCGGCGGCGACGACCGCAAGGACCAGCCGTCGCCGCAGGCGGCCGCGGTCACCGGGGACGGCGGACGCCGGTGGCGCGCGGCCTCTGCCCCGCCGCCCGCGTACCGCTCGGGCGTGGCCTGGCTCCCGCACTCCTCCTCGGCCGCCCTCGCGGTCGGCCCGACCGGAACGGACCTGACGACCGACGGCGGCCGCACCTGGCGGACCGTCGACACCGGCTCGTACGACACCGTCGACTGCACGCGGGACGGCGCGTGCTGGGCCTCCGGAGAGAAGGGCCGCATCGCCCACCTCGGCAGGCGCTAGCGGGGAGGGCTAGGAAGGAAGCTGTTCGCGGTAGGGGGCGAGTGCGTCGGCCGTCTTGGTCGCGTAGAACTCGGTGATCCGGTAGGCGCAGACGCCCTCGACCGTGAACGGGTCGGCCGCCACGATCTTCTCGATCGTCGCGCGGTCGACCCCGGAGGCGAGGACGATGCCGCCGTCGCGCGGGTTCTTGCGCCCGGAGGCGATGAACACGCCGGCGGCGTACTGCGCGTCGAGCCACTCGACGTGCGCGTCGAGCAGCGCGTCCGCCCGCTCGACAGGGGCGGTATAGGTCAATTCCAGTACGAACATGCCCGCAGGCTACCCGGCGGCCCGCGAAGGGCGGGAGCACGCTCGCCTGTCGGACGGAGGGGTGCCGGGCGCCCGGTGACGGGGTCGTAGGGTGACCGTCATCATGACGATCATCGACCTTCCCGACGGCTGGCCCACCGACGAGACGGCGGCCCGCGCCGTGCAGGGAGAGCTGCGCTCCGAGCTCGTGCTCGACGAGCCGGGACCGGCGCCCGGCACGGGGCACGTGACCGGGCTCGACGTCGCGTACGACGACGAGCGCGACCTCGTCGCGGCCGCGGCCGTGGTGCTCGACGCCCGGACGCTCGACGTGGTGGAGGAGGCGACGGCGGTCGGCCGGGTGTCGTTCCCCTACGTCCCCGGACTGCTCGCCTTCCGTGAGATCCCGGCCGTGCTCGCCGCGCTCGCCTCGCTGACCGCCGACCCCGGGCTGCTCGTCTGCGACGGATACGGACTCGCCCATCCGCGCCGCTTCGGTCTCGCCAGCCACCTCGGTGTGCTGACCGGGCGACCGGCGATCGGTGTCGCGAAGAACCCCTTCACCTTCGCCTTCGACCAACCCGGCCCCGACCGCGGCGACTTCAGCCCGCTCATGGCAGGCGAGGAGGAGGTCGGCCGCGCCCTGCGCACCCAGGCCGGGGTCAAGCCCGTCTTCGTCTCCGTCGGCCACCGGGTCTCCCTGGCCAACGCCTGCGCCCACACGCTCCTGCTCGCCCCGCGCTACCGCATCCCCGAGACCACCCGGCACGCCGACTCCCTCTGCCGCCGCGCCCTGCGGGACGCCCTGGGAGCTGAGTAGGCGACTGAGTAGGCCTACGGATGGCGGGGCACGATCATGGACGGCAGGCTGGGGTCCATGACGACCCCCGTACCCCTCCCGCCGAAATCCACCGACCGCGGCCTGGTCGCGATGCTCGCCACCGCCGGCATCGCCGCCCTGGCGTGGCTCTGCGCCATGGTGTACGTCGTCGCCGCGTGGGTGGCGGCGTGATCGGCACGCTCCAGTGCGTCGTCCTGGACTGCACCGACGTCATGGAACTGGCCCGTTTCTACCGGCAGTTGCTCGGCGGTGAGATCAACCGGCCCGACGCCCAGTGGGCCGTCGGCGACGCCTGGGCCACGCTCCACGACGCCGCCGGGGCCCCGGTGCTCGCCTTCCAGGGGGTGGCGGACCACCGGCCGCCCGTCTGGGGCGCGGCGGAGCAGCAGTTCCACCTGGACATCCGGGTGGCCGATCTCGCGGCAGCCCATGACGCGGTCGTCGAGCTCGGGGCGTGGCTGCTCGACGACGGGGGCGGCGACCGGGCCTGGCGGATCTACGCCGACCCGGCCGGCCACCCCTTCTGTCTCGTACGCCACTGAGGCGGGCGTCGCCCGGAGGCTCCTGAGCCCGGGGCCGGCAGCCCCGGCGCCCGGTTTCAGCTTCGGTGCGCCACCCGGAAGCGGATGCCGGCCTCGCGGAGCCGGCCGAGCAGGGCGTCGCCCATCGCCACGGCCGTGGTGAGCTGCCCCGAGGTCTTCGGCAGGTCGTCCAGGGCGAGGCAGAGCGCCGCCTCGGCGAGGATCTTCGCCGTTTCGCCGTACCCCGGGTCGCCGCCCGAGACCTCCGTGAAGACGCGCCGCCCGCCGCCCTCGCCGACGAAGCGCACCGAGAACCAGCTGCGGGCCCGCCGCTCGGCGCTCGGACCCTGCCCCGGCTCGTAACGGTCCATCAGCCAGCTCCGTACGGGCGCCAGTTGGGCCGCTGCCAAGCCGGCGCCGACGACGGCGGTGCCGCCGAGCGCCATCGGCAGGGTCTTGACCGAGGCGTAGTGCCGGTAGCGGAAGTCGGGCCCGTACGCCTCAAGAGCCCGTGCCGAACGCTCCACCACCTGGGCGTCGATGGTCGGCAGCGGAAGCGCCCACGTGCCGGTCTCCCGGCTGAAGCGCGGTCCGCCGAGCGGCGCACGTGCCCGGCGGCCCACCAGCCGGGGTTCGTGCAGGCGGCGTTCGTGCGCGGCGCGCAGGATCTCCCGGCCGCGTCCCATCGCCGTCAGGGCCGAAGCGAACGTGCCGCCCGAGAAGACGGCGCCGGCGCGGACGAATCCGTCGATCCGCAGGGGCACGTCCTGCGGCAGCTGCTGGACGGTGTAGTACACGCCCAGGTCGTGCGGTACGGAGTCGAAGCCGCACGCGTGCACGATCCGCGCCCCCGTCTCCCTGGCGCGCGCGTCGTACTTCACGTACATCTCGTCGACGAACTCGCTCTCGCCGGTGAGGTCCACATAGTCCGTGCCGGCTTCCGCGCACGCCGCCACCAGGCCCTCGCCGTACCAGACGTACGGGCCCACGGTGGTGGCCACCACCCGCGTGGACGCGGCCAGTTCACGCACCGCGTCCGCGTCCGCCGAGTCCGCCACCAGCAGCGGCAGCTCCGCGCACCGGGGCCATCGTGCCGCCAGCCGCTCCCGCAGCGCGGTCAGCTTGGCGCGGCTGCGCCCGGCGAGCGCCCACCGGCACCCGGCCGGCGCGTGCTCCGCCAGATACTCCGCGGTCAGCTCGCCCACGAACCCCGTGGCCCCGAAGAGGACGACGTCGTACGTCCGCTCCCTCGCGTCCCGTCCCGTGCCGTTCCCGGTCTCCATCCAGCCCCTCGCCTTCACCTACGGCTTCCCCTGAGACGGCGGAGCCTAGCGGTAGCTCCCGCGTGGTCCGTCAGCGGTAGTCGTCGGGGTGGCCCTGCATCCAGGTGTTGACCCGGTCCCGCGTGCCGAGGAGCAGGGTCTCGTGCTTCTTCAGGTTGGCGAACGAGCGGTCGCCGCCCAGCGTGGTCCGCAGCTTCTCGATCCAGGCGATCGGTTCGGGGAAGTGACCGGGGCCCTTCGGATCCGCCTTCATGGCGGCGTCGAGCCGGTCGAGCTCGTCGTGGACGCGGCCGAGGAAGTAGGCGCAGTCGGTGGCGCAGCTCCCGCCGAGCGTGGCCTGGAGTCCCGCGAAGGCGTCCCTGACCTGCACGGGCGCGGGGGTCGGGATTCCTTCCTCCGGAGCGGGAGCATCCTCCGCCCGTGAGCCGTCGTCCGCGAGCGGGGCCGCGGCGGCCGTGGTGGGGGCCGGGCTGCCGGGCCGCTCCTCCGCCGAGGAGCAGGAGACCAGGAGCACGGCCGCGAGCGGCGCTGCGAGCAGGGCGGTCAGCCCTCGTCCGGATACAGGCATGTCCGGACCCTACCGGCGCAAGATCGGGATCTCTCCTCCAGGGGCGGAATTTCCAAGCGCTTGCTCGGCCGGGGGGCTTGTGCGGAGTGGAACGTGTTCCTAGCATCACCGGTGTTACATCATTGGTGTCACACAGCTGGGGGCTTGATGGCGGCGTCGACGGAACCGACCCGGACCGCCCGGAACGGGCCGCTCGCCGGGGTGCGCGTGGTGGAGCTGGCCGGAATCGGCCCGGGGCCGTTCGCGGCCATGCTCCTCGGCGACCTCGGCGCCGACGTCGTACGGATCGACCGGCCCGGCGGCTCGGGGCTCGGCATCGACCCCTCGTACGACCTCACCAACCGCAACAAGCGCTCCGTCCTCGTGGACCTCAAGGCCGACGGCGGCCCCGCGACCGTCCTCGACCTGGTCGAACGGGCCGACATCCTGATCGAGGGCTACCGGCCCGGCGTCGCCGAGCGCCTCGGTGTGGGCCCGGACGCCTGCCTCGCCCGCAACCCGAAGCTCGTCTACGGCCGGATGACCGGCTGGGGACAGGACGGGCCGCTCGCCACCACCGCGGGACACGACATCGCGTACCTCGCGATCACCGGCACCCTCGGGATGATCGGCCCCGACCCCGAGGGCCCGCCCACCGTCCCCGCCAACCTCGTCGGCGACTACGCGGGCGGCTCGCTCTACCTCGTCGTCGGCGTCCTCGCCGCGCTCCAGCACGCCCGCGCGCACGGCGAGGGGCAGGTCGTCGACGCGGCCATCGTCGACGGCGCCGCCCACCTCGCGACCATGATCCACGGCATGCTGGCGTCCGGCGGCTGGCAGGACCGGCGCGGCGTCAACCTGCTGGACGGCGGCTGTCCCTTCTACGGCATCTACGAGACCTTCGACGGGGGGTACATGGCGGTCGGAGCCCTGGAGCAGCAGTTCTACGACGAGTTCGTACGCCTCCTCGGCATCGAGGACCTGGCCCCCGCCCGCAGGGACTTCGGACGCTGGACCGAACTGCGCACCGCCGTCGCGGACCGCTTCCGCACCCGTACGAGAGACGAGTGGACGGCTGTCTTCGACGGGACCGACGCCTGCGTGGCGCCGGTCCTCTCGCTCCGTGAGGCCCCCGCCCACCCGCACCTCGCCGCCCGGGCCACCTTCGTCGAGCACGCCGGCCAGACCCAGCCCGCACCCGCGCCCCGCTTCTCCGCCACCCCCGGCACCGTGCGCACCGGCCCCGCCCTGCCCGGCGCCGACACCGACGAGGTCGCCCGCGACTGGGCCGTCCCCTCCCTCACCTCCAAGGAGCCGCAGGCATGAAGCGCCAGCTCTACACCGCCGACCACGAGGCGTTCCGCGAGACCGTCCGCACCTTCCTCGCCAAGGAGGTGCTGCCGCACTACGAGCAGTGGGAGAAGGACGGCATCGTCGCGCGCGAGGCCTGGCGCGCCGCGGGGCGGCAGGGGCTGCTCGGTCTCGCCGTCGACGAGGAGTACGGCGGCGGCGGCAACCCCGACTTCCGCTACAGCGCGGTCCTCGCCGAGGAGTTCACCCGGGCCGGCGCGCCGGGCATAGCCCTCGGCCTGCACAACGACATCATCGGCCCGTATCTCACCTCGCTCGCCACCGAGGAGCAGAAGCGCCGCTGGCTTCCCGGCTTCTGCACCGGAGAGCTGATCACCGCCATCGCGATGACCGAACCCGGCGCCGGCTCCGACCTCCAGGGGATCAGGACCAGCGCCGAGGACCGCGGCGACCACTGGGTGCTCAACGGCTCCAAGACCTTCATCTCCAACGGCATCCTCGCCGACCTGGTCATCGTCGTCGCGAGGACGACCCCCGAGGGCGGCGCGCACGGACTGTCGCTGCTGGTCGTCGAACGGGGCATGGAGGGGTTCGAGCGCGGGCGGAACCTCGACAAGATCGGCCAGAAGTCCCAGGACACCGCCGAGCTGTTCTTCCACGACGTCCGGGTCCCCAAGGAGAACCTCCTCGGCGAGCTCAACGGCGCCTTCGTCCACCTCATGACCAATCTCGCCCAGGAGCGGATGGCCATAGCCGTGGCGGGCATCGCCGCCGCCGAACACCTCCTGGAGATCACCACGCGCTACGTGAAGGAGCGCGAGGCCTTCGGGCGCCCGCTGGCCAAGCTCCAGCACATCCGCTTCGAGATCGCGGAGATGGCGACCGAGTGCGCCGTCACCCGGACGTTCCTCGACCGGTGCATCGTCGATCACTCGGACGGGGAACTCGACGCCGTCCACGCCTCCATGGCCAAGTGGTGGGCCACCGAGCTGCAGAAGCGGGTCGCGGACCGCTGTCTGCAACTGCACGGGGGGTACGGCTACATGGCCGAATTCCCGGTCGCCCGTGCGTTCACCGACGGCCGCATCCAGACCATCTACGGCGGGACGACCGAGATCATGAAGGAGATCATCGGACGTTCCCTGCTGGGCTGACCCCTCTCTCCTCACCCTCATCGCTGAATCGTTGAAAGGCTTCTCGTGAGCACCGAAGCGTACGTGTACGACGCGATCCGCACCCCGCGCGGCCGCGGCAAGGCCAACGGCGCCCTGCACGGCACCAAGCCCATCGACCTGGTCGTCGGACTCATCCACGAGATCCGGGCCCGGTTCCCCGGACTCGACCCGGCCGCGATCGACGACATCGTGCTCGGCGTCGTCGGCCCGGTCGGCGACCAGGGCTCCGACATCGCCCGGATCGCCGCCATCGCCGCGGGTCTGCCCGACACCGTCGCCGGCGTGCAGGAGAACCGCTTCTGTGCCTCCGGCCTCGAAGCCGTCAACATGGCCGCGATGAAGGTCCGCTCGGGCTGGGAGGACCTCGTCCTCGCCGGTGGCGTCGAGTCCATGTCCCGCGTCCCGATGGCCTCCGACGGCGGTGCCTGGTTCGCCGACCCGATGACCAACTACGAGACCGGCTTCGTGCCCCAGGGCATCGGCGCCGACCTCATCGCCACCATCGAGGGCTTCTCCCGCCGCGACGTCGACGAGTACGCCGCGCTCTCCCAGGAGCGTGCCGCGGCCGCCTGGAAGGACGGCCGCTTCGACCGTTCCGTCGTCCCCGTCAGGGACCGCCACAGCGGCCTGCTCGTCCTCGACCACGACGAGTTCATGCGCCCCGGCACCACCGCGGACTCGCTCGCCGCCCTCAAGCCGTCCTTCGCCGCCATCGGGGACATGGGTGGCTTCGACGCCGTCGCGCTGCAGAAGTACCACTGGGTGGAGAAGATCGACCACGTCCACCACGCGGGCAACTCCTCCGGCATCGTCGACGGCGCCTCGCTCGTCGCCATCGGCTCCAAGGAGGTCGGTGAGCGGTACGGGCTGACCCCGCGCGCCCGCATCGTCGCCGCCGCCGTCTCCGGCTCCGAGCCGACGATCATGCTCACCGGCCCCGCGCCCGCCACCCGCAAGGCGCTCGCCAAGGCGGGCCTCACGATGGACGACATCGACCTCGTCGAGATCAACGAGGCCTTCGCGGGCGTGGTGCTCCGCTTCGTCAAGGACATGGGCATCAGCCTGGACAAGGTCAACGTCAACGGTGGCGCGATCGCGCTCGGCCACCCGCTCGGCGCGACCGGCGCGATGATCCTCGGCACCCTCATCGACGAGCTGGAGCGCCAGGACAAGCGCTACGGCCTGGCCACGCTGTGCGTCGGCGGCGGCATGGGCATCGCCACCGTCGTCGAGCGCGTCTGACCGTCCGTCCCTTTCCATCTTCGGAGACACCACCATGAGCGAGAGCACCACCATCCGCTGGGAGCAGGACGAGTCCGGCGTCGTCACCCTCGTCCTCGACGACCCGAACCAGTCCGCGAACACCATGAACCAGGCGTTCAAGGAGTCGATCGCGGCGATCGCCGACCGTGCCGAGGCCGAGAAGGACTCCATCCGCGGCATCATCTACACCTCCGCGAAGAAGACCTTCTTCGCGGGCGGCGACCTCAAGGACATGATCCGGCTGCGTCCCGAGGACGCACAGATCGCCTTCGACACCGGCACCGAGATCAAGCGCTCGCTGCGCCGGATCGAGACGCTCGGCAAGCCGGTCGTCGCGGCCATCAACGGGGCCGCGCTGGGCGGCGGTTACGAGATCGCCCTCGCCTCGCACCACCGCGTGGCGCTCGATGCACCCGGCTCCAAGATCGGCCTGCCCGAGGTCACGCTCGGCCTCCTCCCGGCGGGCGGCGGCGTCACCCGTACCGTACGCCTCATGGGCATCGCCGACGCCCTGCTGAAGGTGCTGCTCCAGGGCACCCAGTACTCCCCGCAGCGCGCCCTGGAGAACGGCCTCGTCCACGAGGTGGCCGCCACGCCCGAGGAGATGCTCGCCAAGGCGCGCGCCTTCATCGACACGCACCCCGAGTCGCAGCAGCCGTGGGACGTCAAGGGGTACAAGATCCCCGGCGGAACCCCGTCGAACCCCCGGTTCGCCGCCAACCTCCCGGCGTTCCCCGCCAATCTGAAGAAGCAGCTGAACGGCGCGCCCTACCCGGCTCCGCGCAACATCCTCGCCTGTGCCGTCGAAGGCTCCCAGGTCGACTTCGAGACCGCGCTCACCATCGAGGCGCGCTACTTCACCGAGCTGGTCACCGGCCAGACGGCGAAGAACATGATCCAGGCCTTCTTCTTCGACCTCCAGGCGGTCAACTCCGGCGCCAACCGCCCCCAGGGCATCGAGCCGCGCCCCGTCCGCAAGGTCGCGGTCCTCGGCGCGGGCATGATGGGCGCCGGCATCGCGTACTCCTGCGCCCGCGCGGGCATCGAGGTCGTCCTCAAGGACGTCACGGCGGAGGCGGCGGCCAAGGGCAAGGGCTACTCCGAGAAGCTGTGCGCCAAGGCCGTCTCCCGTGGCCGGACCACCCAGCAGAAGGCGGACGAGCTGCTCGCCCGGATCACCCCGACCGCCGACCCGGCCGACCTGGCCGGCTGCGACGCCGTGATCGAGGCCGTCTTCGAGGACACCGCGCTCAAGCACAAGGTCTTCGAGGAGATCCAGGACATCGTCGAGCCCGACGCGCTGCTCTGCTCCAACACCTCCACCCTGCCGATCACCGTGCTCGCCGAGGGCGTCTCCCGCCCGGTCGACTTCATCGGACTGCACTTCTTCTCACCGGTCGACAAGATGCCGCTGGTGGAGATCATCAAGGGCGAGCGGACCGGCGACGAGGCGCTGGCCCGCGCCTTCGACCTGGTACGGCAGATCAAGAAGACCCCGATCGTCGTCAACGACTCGCGCGGCTTCTTCACCTCCCGGGTGATCGGCCAGTTCATCAACGAGGGCGTGGCGATGGTCGGCGAGGGCGCCGACCCCGCCTCGGTGGAGCAGGCGGCCGCACAGGCCGGCTACCCCGCCAAGGTGCTCTCCCTGATGGACGAGCTGACCCTCACACTGCCCCGGAAGATCCGGAACGAGACGCGGCGCGCGATCGAGGAGGCCGGCGGCACCTGGACCGGGCACCCCGCGGACGCGGTGATCGACCGGCTGGTCGACGAGTTCGGGCGTACGGGACGGAGTGGGGGCGCGGGCTTCTACGCGTACGACGAGGCCGGCAAGCGGGTCGGTCTCTGGCCCGGACTCCGCGAGCACTTCACCCGGTCCGACGTCCACATCCCCTTCGAGGACATGAAGGAGAGGATGCTCTTCTCCGAGGCGCTGGACTCGGTCCGCTGCCTGGAGGAGAACGTCCTGACCTCGGTCGCCGACGCGAACATCGGTTCCGTCATGGGCATCGGCTTCCCCGCCTGGACCGGCGGTGTGCTCCAGTACATCAACGGCTACGAGGGCGGTCTGCCCGGCTTCGTGGCACGCGCGCGTGAGCTGGCGGAGAAGTACGGCGAGCGCTTCCAGCCCCCGGCGCTGCTGGTGGAGAAGGCGGAGCGGGGCGAGGTGTTCACGGACGCCTGACACCTCTGATCCGCTGAACGGCCCCGTCGCACCACCCTTCGATCATCCGATCGAGCGGTGCGGCGGGGCCGCGTCGCGTGGGGCCGGGGACGAAGCCCCGGGTCCCTCTACGCTCGCAGACGATCAAGGAGGTCGGATGCGGAACAGGACCATTCGCTGGATCCGGGGCGTCATGCTGGCCGTGCTCGGTGTGTTGGGTGCGGCCGGGCTCGTCGCGTGCGACTCCGACAAGCCCGACCCCGCGGACTCCCCATCGCCGCCTGACGCGGTGTCCAGTCCGCCCGCCTCTCCGCCGGTGCAGCCGCAGCAGTCCCAGCAACCGCAGCCGGCGGACACCGGGGCGCCATACGTTCCGCCCGAACCGCAGCCACCGGTGAAGAGCGGAGACGAGGACGGCGACCCGACGTCCGCCCCGAGCTTCGACGAGACGCAACCGCCATCGCCCCCGACGCCCGACGGGCCTTCGGAGCCGATCGAACAGCCCGGTCCTGACAGCACGTGAGCGAGCCGCCCCTGGACGACCCGTCCGAGGAACCGGAGGCCGATCCCTACCGCCCCACCGCGCTCCTCCGGATGGTCGTCGCGCAAGGAACGTTCATCGCCGCGCTCCTGTTCTACCTCGGCGCGATGTACATGAGCACGTTCTACGCGTATTTCCACATCTCCCTCAGCACCCTCGACCTGGGCTTCGGTGAACTGGTGACCCAGAGCCTGCGGCTGCTGAAGCTCGAGGTCCTGGTGGCCGCCGGGTTGATCGTGCTGGTCGTGGCGGCGCCCTGGGCCCGGTCCCGGGCCCGGACGTACCGGGGCGGGGAGCGCCGTACCGCCGCCAGGGCCGAAGCCCTCGCCGCCCGCCTGTCCGTGCCCGTCGTGGTCATCGGTGTGGTGCTGCTCGCCCTGTGGAGCGAGATCCAGCCGTACGGTTGGACCGCACCCCTCCTTATCGCCGTCGGGTTGCTCATGGGCCAGTGCCGTGATTCCCAGGGCCGGCGGCCGAAGGGGCTGCGACGCAAGGCGCTCCCGGTCTTCGCGGCCGGGGCCTTTCTTTTCTGGACTCTCACCCAGGTCACCGTCCAGACGGCCCAACGGGACGCCAGGGCCCGCGCCGACCATGTCACCGATTGGACCGGCGTGATGATCCTCAGCAGTCATCCGCTCGCCCTCCCCACCGGCAAGGTCAAGCGGGAGGTCCTGGCGAGCGGGCTGCGTCATCGCTACCGCTACACCGGGCTGCGCCTGCTCCTGGAACACGATGGGCGGTACTACGTGGTACCCCTCGGCTGGGACGTGGAGCGTGACGCGATGTACATCGTCCGGGAGAGCGACGCCGTGTGGATCGGCCTCACGCCGGGTACCCAGCCGCGCTTGCTCGGCTAGTCGGTCCCCGCCCCCGACTCCGTGCCGAAGGCCGCTCGCAGTTCCTCCCGGAGGGACCGCTGGAAGGCCGTCACGAGGGCCTGGATCACCATCGGCTGCATGTGCGCGGAGAGCGACTTCATCGCGGCGAGGTGGTCCGGGTCCTCGGCCCGCTCCCGGTACGGGTTCCAGACCTCCTCCCGGAAGAGGCGGGACAACTCCTGGGCCGCCACGCGCGCGTGCTCCAGCAGGACCGTGCGGGAGGCGAGGATCGTCTCGTGGGCGATGGGCACGTCGAGCAGCTCGACGCCGAGCCGCAGCAGCGAGGCGTCGAGCCGGAAGACCTCGGGGTCGGCGCCCTTGTCGAGGACGCCCATGGCCGCGAGGCGGTCGACGTCCTCGTCGGTGAGCGCCCGTCCTGCGCGCCGCTCCAGCTCGCGCCGGGTGGTCTCCTCGGCGGACTCGGGTGCCCAGGCGGCGATCAGGGCCCGGTGGACGGCCAGGTCCCGCTCGCTGAGGTCGGGCGGCAGCTGGTGCAGATAGCGTTCGATGGCCGCGAGCGTCATCCCCTGCCGCTGGAGCTCTTCGATCAGGGCCAGGCGGGACAGGTGCCCGGGCCCGTAGTGTCCGACCCGGCGCGGACCGATGGCGGGCGGCGGCAGCAGCCCCTTGGTGCTGTAGAAGCGGACGGTCCGCACGGTGACCCCCGCCCGTGCGGCCAGCTCGTCGACGGTGAACGTCGGCGTCTGCTCGGGCTGCCCGGGCGGCTGCGCCTCGGTCTCGGTGGCCATCTGAGGTGCCTCGCTTCCGGTGCCGTGCCTGACGTGCGTCCCTCGGTGCAACAGTATTGCTGTCTCACCAGCGATGTAAAAGCGTGCGGTCGATGTCGGTGGTGACCCCTACGGTGGTGACATGACGGGGATCTCTTACGTACGGGGGGACGCCACCGCGCCGCACGGCAAGGGCGTCAAGATCATCGCGCATGTCTGCAACGACCTGGGCGGCTGGGGCAAGGGGTTCGTCCTCGCGCTGTCTCGCCGCTGGCCGGAGCCGGAGGCGGCCTACCGCCGCTGGCACCGGGAGCGCGCGCGGAACGACTTCGCGCTGGGCGCGGCCCAGTTCGTGCAGGTCGGACCGTACGTCTGGGTGGCCAACCTGGTCGGCCAGCGCGGGATGCGCACCGGCCGGAGCGCGGGGGTGCCCGTGCGGTACGAGGCGATCGACGCGGCGCTCGGCCTGCTCGCCACGAAGGCGGGGGAGTTGGGGGCCTCCGTGCACATGCCCCGGATCGGCTGCGGGCTGGCCGGCGGGACGTGGTCACGGGTCGAGCCGCTGATAGCCGAGCGGCTCACGGCGCGGGGGATACCGGTCACCGTGTACGACTTCGACGCTTAGGCGGGCGTACGGGTGCACCGTCCGCCCCGCACGCGGTCTGGCGTGTACCTGCCGCTAGAGTCACGTGCTTGTTCGAATTCGGGGATGGGTTACTGGGGAGGGTCATGTACGCGGAACTCAGGGATACGGCCACGGAGTTGGCCGGGGTCCTGTGGCGTGAACACACCGTGTACCGCGAGCGGGGCGGTGGGGTCGTGATCCGGGGTGAGCACGTGGAGCGCTGGATCAGCCTGGCCCCGACCGGTGGCAGGAACCAGGCCCGGCTGCGTGCCGGGCGCCTCCTGGACGGTGGCACCACGGCGCCGGCGCGCTCGGAGACCGTGGTCGACCTCTCGGCCGGGACGGCGGAGCTGGCCGCGGTCTGTCGCCGGCTGCTCGCCGACGTCGCCGCCGCGGACTCGCCGGCCCCTTCCCGGGCCCGCTCCGAACGCCCGCCCCGCTTTGAGCGCCCGCGCCGCGCCGGGCGCCCGCCCCGCTCCGAACGCCCGCCGAAACCCGCCCGCCCGGCCACGAGGCGCCACACGAGCCTCGGCTCCTGGCTGGTGGTGCTCTGCGTGGCCGGCATCGTGGGGCTCTGGGCGTACACCCAGTTCGGCCGGTACGGGTACTAGCGCCGTCCTCATCGGGTCTCAGCGGTCACCGCGGCACCTGCGCGAGAGGCGCCTTCGCGGTCGTCTCCTGCGCAGCTCCGGGGTGGACACCGACGGGGTGGAGGATCCGTCGGCCACGGCCAGGGGCATGGGTCGTTCGCCTTTGGGGACGCGAGCCCGCCGCCCGCTGCTCGGGGAGCGTCGGCGCGCATCCTCGTCCACGGCACCGCCTCCCGAAAACGGTCACCAGCCGGGTGCAGCTGTCCGGCCGAACCACACGCGCCCCCCGCGGAGGGCCCGGCCGGTCCGGTGCCGGTGCCACGCACTCGGCCCGCCGGCGCTCGGAGGCGCGGCGGGCCGAGGGCCTGAGGTCAGGCCGGTCAGGTCAGGCCGGTCAGAACGCGGTGACCGGGTAGTGGTCGCTCAGGTTGGTGTACGTGTAGCGCGTGCCCCAGCTGGAGACCGTCCAGGGCGCGCTCTTCTCCAGGACCACGTTGTTCGTCCAGTTCGCCGGGCGCGCGTTGCCCGAGCGGTACAGGACGTAGTCGAGGTCCTCGCGCGGGTCGTCCGGGTAGCGCTCGGAGGCGATCGAGTTCAGCTCGGTGTCGAAGGAGTACGGGTGACCCGTGCGGGCGTCCGCCCCGGCCAGGCCCGCGTCGGCGAGCATCGTGCCGTACTCGGGCGTCCGGGAGTCGACGTTCATGTCGCCGGCCACGATGACCTGCTCGTTCGCCGGGATGTTCTTGCCGTCGAGGAACGCGTCCATCGCCTTGAACTGCCGGCTGCGCATCTGCGCCGCCTCGCCCGCCGAGCAGCCCGGGTCCGTGGACTGGGCGTGGGTGCCGACGACGTGGACCTTGCTGCCGTTCACGTCGAGGACGGTGTAGACGAAGCCCTTGTTGGAGTACCAGTCCGCGCCGCAGGCGTCCTTGTAGACGTACTGCTCCTTGCGGACGATCGGCCACTTGCTGAGGATCGTCACGCCGCCGTCCTCCGGCGTGGTGGCCGAGTAGGCCCCGCCGGTCGCGTCCCAGCCCGACTTGCTGCGGCCCATGACGGGGGTCTGGTACGGGTACTGGGCGGCCGAGTTCGCCTTGAGCGCGTCCGAGGAGGAGTTGTCGAAGGCCTCCTGGATCACGACGACGTCGTGGCCCTGGTAGAAGGAGGCGGCGGGTATCGCCTTGGCCCGGTGGTCCTGGCCCCAGTTCGGGTAGAGCGTCTTGCTGAAGAGGAAGGCGTTGTAGCTGAGCACCTTCAGGCGCGGGGCCTCGGCGGCCGAGGCCGACGGCGCTGCCGTGGCCAGGGTCGCGGCAGCGAGCGCCAGCGACAGGGCGGCGCCGGAGACACGGCGGTGTGCGGCGAGCGGCACAGAAACTCCTTCTGCGGGTGGGGGGTTGGAGCGGCGCCGCACATCAAATCAGCCGTAGTTACCTTGCGGTAGCCATTGGGTGCCGGGAATCTTGCGCGGTCATGTCAGCACGAACCGTCACCGGGAGCGGCCACCGGGGAAAGGGCCCCATGTCCGAGCGGGTATCATGCGCGCATGACCCTCGCGCAGAATTCGACGATCTTCGACATGGACCTTGGTCCGCTCAACCCGGTCACGGCTGAGCTGATCCTCGGCGTGGTCCTGTTCGCCCTCACCTTCCTGATCCTGGCGAAGGGCATCCTGCCGAAGATCAACCGCACCCTCGCCCAGCGCGAGGACGCCATCGCCGGCGGCACCGAGCGCGCCGACGACCTGCGCGCCGAGGCCACGCAGATCCGCGAGCAGTACGAGGCCGAGCTGGCCGAGGCCCGCCACGACGCGGCCCGCATCCGCTCCCAGGCGACCGAGGAGGGCGCGACCGCCATCGCCGCCGCCCGCGCCGAGGGCATCCGCGAGCGCGAGGCCATCCTCGCCGCCGGCGCCGAGCGTATCGCCGACGAGCGCGCCGCCGCCGAGCGCGAGCTCGCCGCCGACGTCGACGCCTGGGCCCGCGCCCTGGCCGGCCGCATCGTCGGCGAGCCGGTCGGCGCCGACCGCGGCTGACGCACCCACGTACCACCAGATCGGGGCCGTGCCCCGGGCCTCGGCCCGGCGCACGGCCCCGGACTTTTGGGTCTTTGCCGCAGCGGCCCGAGCGAGGCAGGCTGAGAACGTGAGGAGAGAACGCACGTGAGCGGACCGAAGGACGCCGGCAAGGCCGCCACGACGGCGAGCGGGACGACCGGCAGCGGCCGCCGGGCGGATCCCGACACGGCCGGGTCTCCCGCACCGCCGCCCGTCGGCGGGGTCCTCTGGGGCATGGCCGGAGACATCCGGGGGCTGCTCATGCTGCCGGCCGCGTTCACCCTGCAGGTCGCCCACCCCGCCGTCGGCGCCGGTGTGGACCAGTACTCCGTCTTCCGCACCGACCCCTGGGGCCGTGGCGAGCGCTCCCTGCGCTCCCTGCAGCTCTGGGTGTACGGCGGCGAGGCGGCGATCGAGGAGGGGCGCAGGGTCCGGCGGCTGCACCGGACCATCCAGGGCACCGACACCCGCGGCCGCCCCTACCACGCGCTCACCCCCGCCACCTACGCCTGGGTGCACGCCACCGGGTTTCCGGTCTTCCACTACGGCCGGAGCTACCTCGCCCGCCCGCTCACCGAGGCGCAGGAACGGCAGCTCTACGCCGAGTGGCTCCAGGTCGGCCGCATCCTCGGCATCCACGACCGGGACATGCCCCCGACGATCGAGGAGTTCTGGCCGTACTACCGCGCCATGCTCGCCGAGGAGGTGGAGGCCACCCCCGTCGTACGCGAGCTGGTCGCCTCCGACCAGGAGGTCCCGCCGCCCGACCGGGGCCCCTTGCCGCTGCGGCTGCTGCTCAGGGCGCTCTGGCCGGTGATCATGCCCCGGTACACCCGGTTCCGCTCCTTCGTCACCGTCGGTCTGATGCCGCCGGACGCCCGCGAGGCCCTCGGCCTGGAGTGGACCGACGAACAGGAGCGGCGGCTGCGCCGCTTCACCCGGGTGGTACGGGCCGTGGTGCCCGTACTCCCCGAGCGGCTGCGCTACCTGCCCCTGGCCAGGAAGGCCCGGCGGGAGGCCCGTCTCGAGGCCCGGCTCAGCGGGCCAGCCCGCCGCGCCTGATCACCTCCGCGTACCAGCGCGCGCTGTCCTTGGGCGTACGGCGCTGGCTCGCGAAGTCCACGTGGACCATCCCGAACCGCTTGCCGTAGCCGTACGCCCACTCGAAGTTGTCCAGCAGCGACCAGAGGAAGTACCCCCGCACGTCCGCACCGTCGGCGATCGCGCGGTGCGCGGCCGCGAGATGGGCGTCGAGGTACGTCACCCGCTCAGGGTCGTGGACCTCGCCCTCGGGGTCGGCGTAGTCGTCGTACGCGGCGCCGTTCTCGGTGATCAGCAGCGGCACCTCCGGCAGCTCGTCACGGAGCCGGACGAGCAGCTCGTACAGGCCGTCCGCGTCCACCGGCCAGTCCATCGCGGTGCGCGGTCCCGCTGCCGGAACGAACCGCACCTGCTCCGGCGCGCCCGGCCAGGGCGAGGGGGACTCCGAGACGCCGGCGCAGACGACGGAGGGGGAGTAGTAATTGATCCCCAGCGAGTCGATGGGCGTGGCGATCGCCTCCAGATCGCCGTCCCGGACGAAGGACCAGTCCGTGATGTCCGCGGTGTCCTCGACCAGGTCGGCGGGGAGACGGCCGTGGAAGACCGGATCGAGGAAGATCCGGTTGCCGACGGCGTCGATGCGGCGGGCCGCGTCGCGGTCCTCGGGTGCGTCGGACAGCGGCCTGATCGCGTGGAGGTTGAGCGTCAGGGACAGCTCCGCCGAGGCGGGGACGGCCGCGCGCAGGACACCGGCGGCGAGGCCGTGGGCCAGATTGAGGTGGTGGGCCGCGCGCAGGGCGGCCGCGTCGTCGGTGCGGCCCGGCGCGTGGACACCGGAGCCGTAACCGAGGAACGCGGAGCACCAGGGTTCGTTGAGGGTCGTCCAGGTGGTGACCCGGTCGCCCAGCGCCTCGGCGGCGAGCGCCGCGTACTCGGCGAACCGCTCCGCCGTCGCCCGCTCCGGCCAGCCTCCCGCGTCCTCGAGCTCCTGGGGCAGATCCCAGTGGTAGAGCGTGGCGACCGGCCGGATTCCGGCGTCGAGCAGCTCGTCGGCCAGCCCGCGGTAGAAGTCGAGGCCTTTCTGGACGGCCGGGCCGCGTCCGGTCGGCTGGATCCGGGACCAGGAGAGGGAGAAGCGGTAGTCCGTGAGGCCCAGCTCCTTCATCAGGGCCACGTCCTCGCGCATCCGGTGGTAGTGGTCGGCGGCGATGTCACCGGTGTCGCCGTTGCGCACCTTGCCGGGCGTACGGCTGAAGGTGTCCCAGATGGACGGGGTGCGGCCGTCCTCGGCGGCGGCGCCCTCGATCTGGTAGGCGGCGGTCGCCGCGCCCCAGCGGAAGCCGTCGGGGAAGAGAGCGTTCATGGACGGAGACCTCCTGTGAGAGGGAGAGAAGGAGAGGGCTGCCCGAGCCGGCCGGCGGGCCCGTGCGGGGCGGAGGCCGGGTGGGCGGGCCCGGGTGGGCGGAGCCCGGGCGGAGGAGTGCTTCAGCCCTTGACGGCGCCCTGCATGATGCCGCCGACGATCTGCCGGCCCAGGAGGCCGAAGACGAGCAGGACGGGCAGCGTGCCCAGCAGGGTGCCCGCCATGATCACGGACTGGTCGTGCACGTATCCGCCGCCGAGCTGGCGGAGCGCGACCTGCACGGTCGGCTCCTGCGAGGAGAGCGCGATGATCGGCCAGAAGAAGTCGTTCCACGCGGCCATGAAGGTCAGCAGCCCGAGCACGGCCATCCCGGGCCGGGCCACGGGCACCACGATCGACCAGAAGATCCGCGCCGAGGAGGCCCCGTCGACCCGGGCCGCCTCGATCAGCTCGTCCGGCAGTGCCTGGACCAGGAACTGGCGCATGAAGAAGACCCCGAAGGCCGAGACGAGTCCCGGCAGGATGACCGACTGCAGCTGGTTCACCCATCCCAGTTCGGCGATCAGCATGAAGAGCGGGATCACCCCGAGCTGCGGCGGGATCATCATCGTGCCGACGGTGATCGCGAGCAGCGCGCCCCGGCCGCGGAAGCGCAGTTTGGCGAAGGCGAACCCGGCCAGTGTGCAGCAGAGCACCGTGCCGACGGTGATGGAGCCCGAGACCACGAGGGAGTTGAAGAGGGCCTTGCCGATGTCCGCCTCCTCCATCACCGCCTCGAAGTTGCGGAAGAGGTTCGGGCCGGGCAGCAGCGTCGGCGGCACCTGCGCGAGATCGGCGTTTGACCGGCTGGCGGCGACGATCGTCCAGTAGAACGGGAAGGCGGAGACCAGGACGGCGAGGATCAGGATCGCGTACGTGATCCGGCCCCCGCGGCCCGTACGGCCGGCGACACGCGTGGTCATGCCCGGCCCTCCTTCCGTGAACGGTGGCGCACGATCAGGGCGTTGACCCCGACGACGACGAGGATGAGCAGGAACATCAGCCAGGCGATGGCGGCGGCGCGTCCGAGGTGGAAGAAGCCCCAGCCCTGTTCGTACAGATAGAGACCGAGCGTCTGGTACTGGTGGGAGATGCCACCCGAGATGGACCCCTCGAAGAGCAGCGGCTCACCGAAGAGCTGGGTCGCCCCGATCGTCGAGACGACGGTGGTGAACACGATCGTGGGACGCAGACCGGGCAGGGTCACGTGGAAGAACTGGCGCCAGCGGGAGGCCCCGTCCACCTCCGCCGCCTCGTACAGCTCGGCGGGGATGGACTGCATGCCCGCCAGGTAGATCAGGGCGTTGTAGCCCGTCCAGCGCCAGATCACGATCGACGAGACGGCGATCTGCGAGGCGAGCGTGCCGTTCTGCCAGTCGACCGGGCCGAAACCGACCAGTGAGAGGGCGTAGTTGACGAGCCCGTAGTCGTGCCCGAAGAGCTGGGCGAAGACGAGGGTGGCGGCGGCGACGGAGGTCGCGTACGGCAGCAGCATCGCCGTACGGAAGAACGTCCGGCCGCGCAGCTTGTAGTTGAGCAGATGGGCGAGGCCGAGCGCCATCGCGAGCTGCGGCACGGTGGACAGCACACCGATCGTGAAGGTGTTGCGCAGCGCGGTCCAGAAGAACTCGTCGGTCAGCAGCGCCGCGTAGTTGCCGAATCCGCGCCACTCCATCTCGCCGGGGGTCTGCAGCTCGACGCGGTAGAGCGAGACGAAGGCGGTGTAGAGCAGCGGGAAGAGACCGAACGCCGCGAACAGGGTGAAGAACGGGGCGAGATAGGCGTACGGCACGAGGGCGGACCGTCTGCGGCGGCGGGCCGGTCCGGAGGACCGGGCCGACGACGGCGGGACGGGCGCCTTCGTCGGCCCGGAGGCGGTCAGGGTCACGGTGCGGCCCTTCGAGTCGGATGATCGGGTGCGGTGCGCCGCGACGCTGCGGCGGCTTCTCCGGCGGGCGGGCGCGTCGGCCGGCGGGCGCGTCTGCGGGCGGACGGGCCGGTCGGCGGAGGCGCATCGGCCGGCGGACGGGCCGGTCGACGGAGGCGGTCGGTCGGCGGGCCTGCGGGTGGGGGGCACGAGCGTCCCGTGCCCCACACCCCGCAGGCGTCAGCCGACCGCGTTCTCGACGCCCTTCTGGGCGTTGGACCATGCCTTGTCGGGGGAGGTGCCCTTGCGCTCCACCTCGCTCAGCGCGTTGGTGATCTGGTCGGCGACGTTCTTGTCGTGGACCCCGAGCACCTGCACCGGCGCGGCCTTGGCCGCGTCGCCGAAGATCTGTCCGATCGGCGCACCCGAGAAGTACGGGTCCGTCGCCGTCGCGACCTTGGCGATGGCACCGGTCGACGAGGGGAAGTTCCCCTGCTTGGTGAAGAGCACGGCCTGCTGCTCGGGGGCGGTGAGCCACTTGATCAGCTCGTACGCCTCCTTCTTGTGCTTCGCCGCACGCGGTACGGAGAGGTACGAACCGCCCCAGTTGCCGGCGCCGCCGGGCAGCTTGGCGACGTCCCACTTGCCCTTGCCGGCGTCACCCGCCTGGCCCTTGATGTAGCCCAGCATCCACGCGGGGCAGGGGAGCGTCGCGAAGGAACCGGTCGAGAACGCCTGGTTCCACTGCGGCGACCACTGGTCGAGCTTGGCGCTGAGCCCCTCCTGCGCGGCCTTGGCCGAGGTGTCCCACGCGTTCTTCACGGCGGGGCTGTCGGCGTAGACGAGCTTCCCGGAGGCGTCGTAGTACCGCTCCTTCTCCTGGCCGATCATGACCGCGTACAGGCTGCCGACGCTGTCCACCCAGGCGCTCTTGGCCGGAGCCTTGGCCTTGTACTGCTTGCCGAGATCCAGATAGCCGTCCCAGGTGGACCACTTCTGTGCCAGCTCGGCGCGGTCCGTGGGGAGTCCGGCCTGCTTGAACAGGTCCGTGCGGTAGCACATGGCCTCGGGGCCGACGTCCGTGCCGAGCCCCAGGACCTTGCCGTCCTTGGTGGTCGCGGCGGACCACTTGGCCTCGGCGAACTCGCCCTTGAGGGCGTCCGCGCCGTACTTCGTCAGGTCCTCGAACTTGTCCGACTGCTGCTGGGTGACGGAGGCGATCCGGCCGACCTCGATGCCCTGGACGTCGGCGAGCCCGCCCCCGCCGGCCAGCCGGGTCTGGAGCGACTTCCAGTAGTCCTGCTCGTCCTCGGTGTCGGACTGCTTGATCGTCACGTCGGGGTGCAGCTTCTCGTACGCGGCGTAGAGCCCGGCCTCCTTGTAGCCGAACGAGCCGAAGAGGTCGACGGTGATCGTGACCTTTCCGCCCGCGCTGTCGGAGGAGCCGTCGGACCCCCCGGATCCGCAGGCGGCGAGCAGGGCCCCGGTGAGAACGACCGCGCCGATCCGTACGGCGGCGGTCGTTCTGGCGGCTCGGGCTGTGGGCATGGAAGGCCTCCGTCTTGAGAGCGCTCTCAGGAATGCGTCTGGAGCGTGCCTTCCGGGGCGGGTTCCCGTCAAGAGTCGAACGCGTAACAGCTCGGAGTACGCTGGAACTTGTCCGACCGCTTCAGGAGCCGTAGGCGACGCGACACCGGCCGGGGAAGGTCACGCGGAGGCCCGGCGGACCAGCCGGGTCTCGGTGATCACCGGCTCCGCGACGCCCGCGCCGTTCAGCGTCCGCATCAGCAGCCGGACCATCAACCGGCCCATCCCCTCGATGTCCTGACGGACCGTCGTGAGCGGAGGGTCGGTCGACTCGGCCACCGGGAGCATGTCGTCGAAGCCGACGAGCGCCACGTCCTGCGGGACCCGCCGGCCGTGTTCGCGCAGGACGCGCAGCGCGCCCGACGCCATCAGGTCGTTGGCGGCGAAGACGGCGTCCAGATCGGGGCGGCGGCGCAGCAGTTCGGCCATCGCGCGCGCCCCGCTCTCCTCCGTGAACGCCCCTTCGGCGACCAGGTCCGCCCCGGCGTCCGGCAGTTCGTCCCGGTATCCGTCGAGCCGGTCGAGCGCGGAGGTCTGGTCGCGCGGCCCGGTGATGTGCGCGATGTTCCGGCGGCCGAGCGACCGGAGATGACGCACCGCGGTGCGGGCGCCTCCGCGGTTGTCGCAGTCGACGTACGGGACGGGCGGCTCGCCCGCGGGCCCCGTCCAGCCGGGCCGCCCGCCGAAGACCGTGGGCACCTGCGCGCGCCGGACGATCTCCGGGAGCTGGTCGTCGTTGTGGAGCGAGAAGGCGAGCGCCCCGTCGACATGGCCGCCGCCGAGGTATCGCGCGATCCGCTCGTGATCGCCCGGGCCCTCCACCCAGAGCAGGACCAACTGGGTGTCATGGGCGGTCAGTTCTCGGCTGATGCCGCGCACCTGCTGCTCGAAGAAGGGATCGGAGAAGATCCGGAACTCGGGCTCCGCGATGATCACGGCGACGGCGCCGTTGCGCCGGGTCACCAGGGTCCGCGCGGCGTGGTTGGGGATGTACCCGAGCTCCTCGACGGCCTCGCGCACCTTCTCCGCGAGCGCCTCCCGCACTCCGGCCCCGCCGTTGACGACGCGGGACACCGTCGCCCGTGACACCCCGGCGCGCGCGGCGACGGCTTCCAGGGTCGGGCGCGTCCCGGTCGTCGTTTCGCTCAAGGCTGGCTCCCCACGGGCATGGTGGTGCGACAGTGCTGACAGCGTCGAGGGTAACGCCTGGTCGGCCGGGCCAGGGGGGCGGGGAAAGCGCTCTCGGTCACCCGGGCCCCGCTCAGCGATCCGCTCGCAGGACGTCCACGCTCCGCAGCCCCCGGTGGCGGTGGTGGGCATCCGCGATGCCCGCGAGCGACGGGCGGCCCAGTTCCCGGTAGGCCACGGCGAGCAGCTCGTGCGCGTACGCCTCGTGCTCCGCGCGGCCGTACGAGGCCCAGTGCAGGTCCCGGCCCAGTGCCAGGGCCTCGGCCGGATCGCCGCCGTCCGCTCGTCGCAGGGCCTCGTCACGGGCCTCCCGGACCGCCTCGGCGTCGTCGAAGAGCCTCTCCAGGGAGGTCGCCAGGCGGTACGTGTCGGCCGCGCCCAGCGGCGGACGGTCGAGCGCCGTCGCCCCGGAGACCAGGGCCCCCGCGCCGTCCATGGTCGTGGTCCGGGCGGTGTCGACGGGCCTCCGCCGGAAGACGTACGCCTCGGAGTAGGCGAGCCCCTGCTCCGTACGCTCCCCGGTCTCGAAGCCGGTCAGCGCCGTCCGCAGGTGCCCGAGACCGTCGAGGCGCGCCTGCTCCTCCTCGTCCCCGTCGGCCGCGTAGTCGGCGAGATCGCGCTGTGCTGCCTCGATCCGGGCCCGGACGGCCTCCAGAGGGGTGCGGTGCCACCGCTCGATCCCCTCGCCGTCGTTGGTGTAGTACGAGGCGACGGCGTCGCACACGCGCCCGTCGTCGGACCAGAGGCCGAAGTGCAAGCCGTCGCTACCCCCGTGCAGGAAGGTGAGGAACTCCGGCGGATCGCGGTAGTACCGCCCGTGCACCCGGATGTCGAGGCCCTCCCGGGGGAGCGCCGACGGGTCGGCGAACAGGTCCGTCACGCCGTACGGAGAGAGCTCCAGGTCACTCAGCGCCCGCCGCTCGACGGGGCCGAGTGCGGCGAGGAAGTCGGTGAACCGGAAGAAGGAGTCGGGCAGTTCGAGCCCCCACTCCGCTTCGACCCGCCGCGCGACGGCCTCCCGCACCGCCGGATCGCCGTACCGCTCCGCCTGCACCGCCACCGTCCGCTCCCGCCTGCCGTATCCGTACTGCCGGCGAGCCTATCCAGGGCGGACGGGCGCGCCCGCCCCGGGACGGGGGTGGGCGCGCCCGCGCACTCAGTGCTCGTGGATCGTGTTCGTCTCCGCGATCTTCTTCCACGACTTCGGCTGCACCGGCTCAGCGGCGGTGGCGGCCGCGGAAGCCGCCGCGGGCCCCGCGTCGGCCGACCGCGCCGAAGCGCCCGCACCGCCCGCCGTCGACGTGGCCGGCTTGACCGGCTGGTAGAGCCAGGTGTCGAAGAGCTCGGCCAAGGGCTTGCCCGAGACCCGCTCGGCGTACGCGACGAAGTCCGCCACGTCGGCGTTGCCGTACCGGAACTCCGTCGGCCAGCCCTTCAGGACGGCGAAGAAGTCCTCGTCGCCGATCTCGTTGCGCAGCGCCTGGAGCGCCAGCGCGCCCCGGTCGTACACGGCGATGTGGAACTGGTTGTCGGGCCCCGGGTCGCCCGGCTTGACGGTCCAGAACGGGTCCTCGGCCGTCCGCGTGCCGTAGACGTAGTCCGCCAGCTCCTGGGCGGTGCCCTCGCCCTCCTTCTCCGACCACAGCCACTGGCTGTAGCGGGCGAAGCCCTCGTTGACCCAGATGTCCTTCCAGTGGTCGACCGAGACGCTGTCGCCGTACCACTGGTGCGCCAGCTCGTGGACGACCACCGACACGTTCGCCCCGTTGGCGAACTGCCGGGGGCTGTAGAACGGCCGGGTCTGCGTCTCCAGGGCGTATCCGCTGGTCACGTTGGGGACGTAGCCGCCGAGCGCGTTGAACGGGTACGGTCCGAAGACCTCCTCCAGCCACTCCGTGACCTCGGCCGTGCGCTCGATCGACGCCCGCGCCGCGCCCGCGTTGTCGCCGAGGTCCTTGCTGTAGGCGTTGAGGACGGGGAGCCCGCCCGCCGTCGTGTCGGTGGTGATGTCGAACTTCCCCACCGCGAGCGTGGCCAGATACGTCGCCTGCGGCTTGTTGGACCGCCAGTTGTAGCGCGTCCAGCCGAGCCGCGAGGACTGCGACTGCAGCACACCGTTGCTGATCGCCTGCGTGCCGTCCGGCACCGCGACCGAGACGTCGAACGTCGCCTTGTCCAGGGGGTGGTCGTTGGACGGGAACCACCAGGCGGCCGAGTCCGGCTCCTGGGCGGCCACACCGCCGTCGGGGGTGCGGTGCCAGGCGGTCCAGCCGCCGATCTTCACCTCGGAGGGCTTGCCCGCGTACCGCACGACGACGGTGACCGTTCGGTTCTTCTCCAGCGGGGTCGCCGGGGTGACCACCAGCTCCTGCTCGCCGCTCGTGGTGAACCGCGCCTTCTTGCCGTTCACCCGCACCTCGCCGGCCTTCAGTCCGAGGTCGAGGTTGAAGCGGGAGAGGTTCTGCTTCGTGGTGGCGACGATCGTCGCCGTGCCCTCCAGAAGGTCGGTCGCGGGCTGGTAGGTCAGCCTCAGGTCGTAGTGGGAGACGTCGTAGCCGCCGTTGCCACTGGCCGGGTAGTAGGGGTCGCCGATGCCCGATGCGCCGGGAACGTAGTCGGCGGCCGATGCCGGGATCGCCAGCAGGAGAGAGGCCGCGAGCGCGCTCGGAACGACAAGTCTGCGGTGCACGAGAGCTCCAAGTCGGTAGGGAGGGAGAACGTAAGGCGTCCGAAGGGTGTTCGGTCCTTAGCGACGCTATTCAGCAACTCGACGCCCCGTCACGTCCAGAGGACCTCCTTTCACACGATCGCCATTCGGCCGAAACGAACCCTCGCGTCGCAGGCGGCCCGTCCGGACCCGACGGCCCTCTTTTGCGCGGGAGTTGACGGGGGTACGTTCCGCCCCATGGCGATACGTGAGCGGAGAACCCGCGGAGTCCGTCTGTCGTTCAGAACCCTGGCCGTGGCCGCGACGGCCGCCCTGATGTCCGCCCTCGTCTCCCCGGCCGGCGCCACGACCCGGGCGGACGCCTCAGGGGTACGGGAGTCCCGGCCGGTGTACTCCTACGGCGACGCCGTCCGGGAATCCGTCTGGGTGGACACCGGACTCGACGGCGACGGCGACGGCCGTACCGACCGGGTCGCCGCCGACATCATCCGCCCCCGCGAGGCAGCGGCGACCGGCCGGAAGATCCCGGTCATCATGGACGCGAGCCCGTACTACGCCTGCTGCGGCCGGGGCAACGAGAGCCAGAAGAAGACCTACGACTCCGCCGGCGACCCCGTGCAGTTCCCGCTCTTCTACGACAACTACTTCGTGCCCCGCGGCTACGCCTTCGTCGCCGTCGACCTCGCCGGCACCAACCGCTCCGACGGCTGCGACGACGTCGGCGGCCGCTCCGACGTCCGGTCCGCCAAGGCGGTGGTCGACTGGCTGAACGGCCGCGCCCGCGGCTACACCACCCGCACCGGCTCCGAACGGGCCCGCGCCACCACCTGGTCCACCGGCAAGGTCGGCATGATCGGCAAGAGCTGGGACGGCACCATCGCCAACGGCGTCGCCGCGACCGGTGTGGAGGGCCTGGAGACGATCGTCCCGATCGGCGCGATCTCCTCCTGGTACGACTACTTCCACTCGCAGGGCGCCCCGCTCTACAACGCCAATCCCAGCTGGCTCTCCGACTACGTCAACAGCCCCGAGGCGCAGGGGCGTTGCGGCGCGGTCCAGGACCGCATCACCGCCGCCACCCCGTACAGCGGCGACTGGACCCGCGCCTGGAGCGAGCGCGACCACGTCCCGGACGCCGGGAAGGTGCGGGCGAGCGTCTTCGTCGTGCACGGGCAGCAGGACCTCAACGTCCGCGCCAACCAGTTCGGCCAGTGGTGGGACGCCCTCGCCGCCCGCGGTGTCGAGCGCAAGATCTGGCTCTCCCAGACCGGCCACGTCGACCCCTTCGACTTCCGGCGCGCCGACTGGGTCCGCACCCTGCACCGCTGGTTCGACCACTACCTCCTCGGCCACGACAACGGCATCGACCGCGAGCCGATGGCGGACATCGAGCGGGCGCCGGACCGCTGGACCACCGACCGCGTCTGGCCGCCGCGCGCCACCGAGCCCACCACCCTGCGCCCCGGCACCGGCCGGGCACCCGGCGTGGGAACGCTGACCCGCACCCCCGCCGCCCCCGGCGCCACGGAGACCTTCACCGACGACCCCACCCTGGGCGAGACCGACTGGGCCGCGCGGATCGACGACCCCACCCCCGCCAAAGCCGGGTTCACCAGCCGGCCGCTCACCCGCGACCTGCGGCTCTCCGGCCCCTCCACGGTGACCGTCACGGCCACCCCGTCCACCGCGACCGCGCACCTGACCGCCGTTCTCGTCGACCTCGGCCCCGACACCATCAGGGACTACGCGGCGCCCGGCGAGGGCATCACCACCCTCGCCCAGCGGTCCTGCTGGGGCGCGAGCACGAGCGGCGACAGCGCCTGCTTCAAGGAGACCGAGGCCCGTACGGCGGACGTGGACCTCACCGTCGTCAGCCGCGGCTGGGCCGACCTGGGCACCTGGGCCGATCTGCGCAAGGGCAGGCCGCTGACACCCGGCACGGCCTACACGATCACGCTGAAGCTGGCGGCCACCGACCACGTCGTGCCGGCGGGCCACCGGCTCGCCCTGATCGTCGGCGGCACGGACCGGGACCTTCTCGACCCTCCGTCCACCACGCCGACCCTCACCCTCGACCTCACTCGTACGTGGGCGAAACTTCCCCTCGTCGGCGGCGCCTCGGCCTTCGCGCGGGCGACGGCCGGTACCGTCGGCGCTCGCTCGGCACAGGCCGGGCAGCCGCTCACCGGTGTCGGGCCCGCGCGGTCGGACATCCCTGTCCCGGGTGAGGCCCGATGACCCGCGCACCGAGCCGCCGCTCCCGGCGCACGATCGTCCTCGTGGCGGGGGTCGCGGCCCTCGCCCTCCCGCTCGTCGCCGTGCCCGCCGAGGCGGCCGGCGGCGCGGCCCCGGCCCCGCCCCCGCGGACCGGGTTCGAGCTGAGCCAGGGGGCGCGGTGGACCACGGAACGGCAGGAGACCGACTTCCTCGCCGCCGTCGACCGGGGCAGTGACCGTGTCGCCGTGCGGACCGTCGGGACGACGAAGCAGGGGCGCCCGATCCGGCTCGCCACGGTCGGCACCCGCGGCCCGAGCGCGGCCCCCACCACCGTGCTGCTCGTCTGCTCCCAGCACGGTGACGAACCCTCGGGCCGGGAGGCCTGCCTCACCACCCTGCGTGACCTGGCGTTCGCCCGGGACGCCGAGACCCGCCGCTTCCTCTCCCGTACGACCGTCCTCGTCGTCCCCACCGCCAACCCCGACGGGCGCGAGGCGGACACCCGGGGAAACGCCGACGGGATCGACGTCAACCGTGACCACATCGCCCTGGAGACCTCCGAGGGCCGTGCCCTCGCCGCCCTCGTCCGGGACCGGCGCCCCGAGCTGATCTACGACCTGCACGAGTACGACGGCACCTCGCCGTACTACGACAAGGACCTGCTCGCCCTCTGGCCGCGCAACCTCAACGCCGACGCCCAGGTGCACGACGAGGCCCGCACCCTGTCGGAGTCCTACGTCCGGCCGGCGGCCGGGCTCGCCGGCTTCAGCAGCGGGATCTACGGCATCTGGACCGATCCCCTGACCGGGCAGCCGGTGAGGCAGGTGGCCGGTGACGGCCAGGAGCGCATCCTGCGCAACACGGCCGGCGTCAAGCACTCCGTCGGTCTGCTCGTCGAGACCCGGATCGAGGCCCTGACCGAGGCCGAGAAGGACGACGCCGCCCGGAACCAGCGCCGCCGCGTCGCCACCCAACTCAGCGCGCTGAAGGGTGCCTTCGCCTACGTGGCGGAGCGGCGTGGCCGCCTCGGCGCGGCGACGGCACTGGCGCGCCACGCCGGGTTCGCCGACCGGGGGCCCGTGCTTCTCGGCGGCGCCGACAACGACCCGGCCGACCCCGCGGAGATCCTCCAGGACCCGCCCTGCGGCTATCGCCTCGACGCCGCCCAGTACGCCGAGTTCGGCGACGAGCTGGCGCTGCACGGGGTCACGGTCCGCAGGGAGGGCGGCGGGGCGTTCGTCCCCCTGCGCCAGTCGCAGCGGGCCCTGGTCCCGCTGCTGCTCGACGGCCGGGCCACCTACCGGCTCACCACCGGCGTGCCGGTGGAGGTCTGTTGATCGGCTGAGTTGGTCCCGGAAGTAGCCCGTCACCTGTGGTACTGCCTTACGGAGCGAGTTGAGTTTGTCCGTAATGCCGTGAAAGGTGCCACCTGTGTCGCAGGAAGATCAGAGAGCGGGCGAACCCCGCGGCGGCGGGGGCCGGGGTGGGGGCCGTGAGGGGCTGCCGGTGACGGCGGCCCTCCCGCGCCACCCCGGCCACGAACCCAGGGCCCGGACCGACTGGATCGTGTTCGGTGTCACCGCCGTCCTCACCGTCGCCTTCGTGGTCTGGGGCGCCACCGCCACGGACAGCCTGGAGAGCGTCTCCAGCAAGCTCCTCGACGGCCTGATCCGCAACTGGGGATGGGCGTTCATGCTCGCCGCCTCCGGTTTCGTCGTCTTCGCGCTGTGGCTCGCCATCAGCCGGTACGGGCGGATCACGCTCGGCCACGAGACCGAGGGCCCGGAGTTCCGGACCGTGTCGTGGATCGCGATGATGTTCAGCGCGGGCATGGGCATCGGCCTGATGTTCTACGGCGTGAGCGAACCGCTCGCCCACTACGGCACCCCGCCGCCCGGCACCAGCCCCGCCGACTCGGCGGAGCGGATGCAGGTCGCCATGGCGACCACCCTCTTCCACTGGACGCTCCATCCCTGGGCGATCTACGCCGTCGTGGGCCTCGCGATCGCGTACTCCACGTTCCGGCGCCGCCGGCGGCAGACCATCAGCGCCGTCTTCGTGCCGCTGATCGGGAAGAAGGCGGCCAACGGAGCTCCGGGCCGGGTCATCGACATCCTGGCCATCTTCGCCACCCTCTTCGGCTCGGCCGCCTCGCTGGGCCTCGGCGCGCTCCAGATCGGCAGCGGCGTCGAGGAGTTGGGCTGGCTGGAGACGACCGGCACCGGGCTGCTCGTCGGGATCATCGCCGTCCTGACCGTGGCCTTCGTGCTGTCCGCCGTCTCGGGTGTCGAGAAGGGCATCCAGTGGCTCTCCAACACCAACATGGTGCTCGCCCTGGTGCTCGCCGTGTTCGTCTTCGTGGCCGGCCCGACCATCGTCGTACTCGACCTGCTGCCCACCTCGATCGCCGCCTACATCGGCGACCTGCCGCAGCTGATCGGCCGCACCGAGGTCACGGGCGGGGAGGACGTCCATGACTGGCTGGGGAGCTGGACCGTCTTCTACTGGGCCTGGTGGATCTCCTGGACGCCCTTCGTCGGCATGTTCATCGCCCGCATCAGCAAGGGCCGGACGATCCGTCAGTTCGTCGGCGGGGTCATCCTCGTGCCGAGCACGGTGAGCCTCATCTGGTTCGCCATCTTCGGTGGCACGGCGATGAAGCTGAGCGAACGCGGCCAGCTGGGGGACGAGACGACTCCCGAGGGGCAACTCTTCGGCCTTCTCCAGGAGTTCCCCCTCACCGGCGCGATGAGTCTGCTCGTGATGATCCTCGTCGGCATCTTCTTCGTGTCGGGCGCGGACGCGGCCTCGATCGTCATGGGCACGCTCTCGCAGCGCGGCTCCTTCGAACCGACCCGTCCCGTGGTGGTGTTCTGGGGCGTGGTGACCGGGGCCGTCGCCGCGATCATGCTCCTCATCGGGGACGGGCAGGGTGACGCGCTCGCGGGCCTCCAGAACCTCACGATCCTGGTGGCCGCGCCGTTCGTCCTCGTGATGATCGGCATGTGCGTGGCGCTCATGCGGGACCTCCGGCACGACCCGCTGATCGTCCGGGGCGAAGTGGGCGAGGAGGTCGTCGAACTCGCCGTGATCGCGGGCCACGAGAAGTACGACGGCGACTTCGAGCTGCGGATCGGGCCCGGCGCGCGGACGCCGGGGGACGAACCCTGACCCGTGCCGGCCGGCTCCGGCCCGATCCCCGGACCGGGCCGGAGCCGGCAGCTCCCCGACCGTCAGCCGACGGCCAGCTCCGCCGCCCGCAGGGCGCAGCCCCAGGCGACGGTCACCCCCGCGCCTCCGTGGCCGTAGTTGTGGACGAGACGTCCACCGCCCGCCAGCGGCTCCGCCGCGATCCGCACCCCACCCGACCGCGCCGGCCGCAGCCCCACCCGGTGCCCGAGCACCCGGGCGTCCGCGATCTCGGGCCGTACGCGGGCGCACCGCGCCACGATCGCCGCCGCGTCCGCCGGATCGGGATCCTGCCGCTCGTCGTCCTCCTGCGCCGTTCCGCCCAGGATCAGCCGCCCCGGCTGCGGGAAGAAGTACGTCGTCTCGCTCGACGCGGCGTCGGCCGCCGTGAACCACTCCCCGATCCCCGGGTTCTCGACCACCACCAACTGCCCCCGCACCGGCCGCATCCCCGGGTCGGGCACGAGTTCTCCGGCGGCCAGACCCGTGCAGTTCACCACCACCCGTGCCGCCCGGGCCGCCTCGGCGAACCCGGTCACCGTACGGCGCTCCACGACCACGCCCGCCGCCTCCAGGCGGCCGCGCAGCCACGCCAGATGGACGGGCATGTCGATCAGCGGCAGCCGCGCCGCGAGTCCCGTTCCGTACGGCCCCGGCACCTCGGCCGACGACAGCTGCCGCAGCCCCGGGACCTCCCGCGCCCAGTCGCCCAGGTCGCCGAGGACCATGTCCGCGTGGACGCCGGCCACGATCCGCACGCCGGTCGCCGCCGCGTCGCCCGCGAGCTTCTCGTACACCCGCAGCGACTCCAGAGCCCAGCCGGCCACCTCGTCGGCCGGCTCGATCCGGTACGGCCACCACAGCGCCCCCGCCACCGCGGAGGTCGTCCCCGTCACCGCGTCCCGCGACCACACCCGTACCCGGAGTCCACGCTCCGCCAGCGTCAGGGCGGTCGTCAGACCGATGACCCCGCCACCCACCACGATCACGTCGTCGCTCATGGACGGACGCTACCCCGACCCCGGTGCCGCGAGACGGGCACGCATCGGATCCCGCCCGAGACCGAGGCGGAACAGGAAGGACGTTCCTGGTGGCCCGGACCACCGGGGGTGAGACGGCCGTCCCGGTCCTGCCCTGAGAGGTGGCATACGATTCGTTTCCTGATGACTGCCACTCTCGTCGCCAAGGACCTCGCCGCCGGCCACGGCGAACGCTCCCTCTTCGCCGGCCTCGACCTCGTCGTCGCCCCCGGCGACGTCATCGGCCTCGTCGGTGTCAACGGCGCCGGCAAGTCGACCCTGCTGCGGCTGCTCGCCGGACTCGACACCCCCGAGGACGGCGAGCTGAAGCTCTCACCCCCCACCGCCACCGTCGGCCACCTCCCGCAGGAACCGGAGCGGCGCGAGGGGGAGACGATCCGGGACTTCCTGGCCCGCCGCACCGGGGTCGCGGCCGCGCAGACCGCCATGGACGAGGCCACCCAGGGCCTGGTCGACGGGACGCCCGGCGCCGACGACGCGTACGCCGTGAGCCTGGAGCGCTGGCTCGGCCTCGGCGGTGCGGACCTCGACGAGCGGGCCGAGGAGGTCGCCGACTCCCTCGGCCTGACCGTCGGCCTCGACCAGCCGATGACCTCGCTCTCCGGCGGCCAGGCCGCCCGCGCCGGTCTCGCCTCGCTCCTCCTCTCCCGGTACGACGTCTTCCTGCTCGACGAGCCCACCAACGACCTCGACCTCGACGGTCTGGAACGGCTCGAGACCTTCGTCCAGGGCCTGCGCGCCGGGACGGTCGTCATCAGCCACGACCGCGAGTTCCTCACCCGCACGGTCACCAAGGTCCTCGAACTCGACCTCGCCCAGCAGCAGATCACGCTCTACGGCGGCGGCTACGAGGCCTACCTGGAGGAGCGGGACACCGCCCGGCGCCACGCCCGCGAGGAGTACGAGGAGTACTCCGACAAGAAGTCCGCCCTCGAAGGCCGCGCCCTGATGCAGCGGAACTGGATGGACAAGGGCGTACGCAACGCCCGCCGCAAGGCCACCGACAACGACAAGATCGGCCGGAAGCTCCGGGGCGAGTCGAGCGAGAAGCAGGCCGCGAAGGCCCGCCAGACGCAGCGGATGATCGAGCGGCTCGACGTCGTCGAGGAGCCCCGCAAGGAGTGGGAGCTGCGGATGGAGATCGCCTCCGCCCCGCGCTCCGGCTCGGTCGTGGCGACCCTGCGCGAGGCCGAGGTCCGGCGCGGCGACTTCCGGTTCGGGCCCGCCACCCTCCAGATCGACTGGGCCGACCGGGTCGCGATCACCGGCGCGAACGGCGCGGGCAAGTCGACGCTGCTCGCCGCGCTCCTCGGCCGTCTGGCGCTCGACGCGGGCGACGCGGTGCTGGGCTCGGGCGTCGTCGTCGGCGAGGTCGACCAGGCCCGCAAGCTCTTCCACGGCTCCGAGTCGCTGCTCGACGCGTTCTGCGCCGCCGTCCCCGAGACGGAGCCCGCCGAGGTGCGGACCCTGCTGGCGAAGTTCGGCCTCAAGGCCGACCACGTCCTGCGCCCCGCCACCACGCTCTCCCCGGGGGAGCGGACCCGGGCCGCGCTCGCCCTCCTCCAGGGCAGGGGCGTCAACCTCCTCGTCCTCGACGAGCCGACGAACCACCTCGACCTGCCGGCCATCGAGCAGCTGGAGTCCGCGCTCGACTCCTACACCGGCACCCTCCTCCTGGTGACCCACGACCGGCGCATGCTGGACGCGGTCCGCACCACCCGCCGTATCGAGGTCGCGGCCGGCAAGGTGACCGAGCTCTGATGGGGGTGGCCTTCGGCTGGGGCCCCACGGAGGCCGCCGTCCTCGCCCGCGACGCCGCGTGCCTGGTCGTCGTCGACGTCCTCTCGTTCACGACCTCGGTCGGCGTGGCGGTGGAGTCCGGCACCGCCGTCTTCCCCTACCGCTGGAGGGACGAGACGGCCGTGACGTACGCGGCCGGGCTCGACGCGGCGCTGGCCGTCGGCCGGAGCGAAGCGTCGCCCCGGACGCCCTGGACCCTCTCCCCGGCAGCCCTGCGGGCGGCCCCGCCCACCCCCCGCCTGGTCCTGCCGTCCCCGAACGGCTCCACGATCTCCGCGCAGGCGGGAGAGGCGACCGTGGTCGCCGCGTCGCTCCGCAACCGCACGGCCGTCGCCCGCTGGCTCGCCCGGCACGGGTACGGCTCCGCCTCCCGCCCCCTCGCCGTCGTCGCCTCGGGCGAACGCTGGCCCGACGGCTCCCTGCGCCCTGCCCTGGAGGACCTCCTCGGGGCGGGCGGTGTGCTCTCGGCCCTGCGCGCGCTCGGCTCGTACGCCCTCACACCCGAGGCGCGGGCGGCGGCGACGCTCTGGGAGGCGACGGACGATCCCGTGGCGGAGCTGCACCGGTGCGATTCCGGGCGTGAACTGTACGAGTACGGCTATCCGCAGGACGTCGCGGTGGCCGCCGAGGCCGACACCTCGGAGACGGTCCCCGTCCTGAGGGACGGCGCATTCCAGGAGACACCATGACCGACCTGCTGACCCGCCTCACCGAGATGCTGGACGACCTCGACTCCGACGTCGACGAGACCATCGACCTCGCGGACGAGATCGCCGCCTCGGGCGACGCGGCGCTGCTCCCGCGCCTCCAGGCCGAACTGGACCGTGCCCTCGTCGAGCGCAACGCCTACGCCCGTGAGCTCCTCGGCGGCGTCCTCGCCGCGATCGGCGGCCCGGACGCGCTCCCGGCGCTGCTGCGGGCCTCCTCCGTCGACCTGGGCGACGACCAGGACTCCCTGGCGGCGGAGATCGTCGACCTGGTCCAGGCCGACCCGCAGCGCTCCCGGGCCCTGCTCCAGCCCCTGACGGAGGACGACGACCTCACGGTCGCCCACCGTGCGGAGTGGGCCCTCCGCTTCCTCCCGAACGGCTGACCCCGCACCGGCGGGCGCGGGGGAGAGGAACGGGCCACGGGCCCGGCCATGAGGCCGGGCCCGCATCGCGTCAGCGGCCGCGTCGCTTCCCGCCGCCGCCGTCCTGGTTCAGCAGGCCCGCCTTGCGCAGGGCGTCCGCCATCGCGCTGTTCGCGGGCGCCGGGGCCGAGCCGCCCTGGGACTGGGACTGGGACTGTCCGCGGCGCTGCTGCGGCGGGCGGCCACCACGGTCGCCACGCTCACCGCGCCCGCCCCGCTCACCGCGCCCGCCACGCTCACCGCGGTCACCACGCTCCCGCTTCGGCGCACCGCCTCCGGCATCCGCCGTCGCCTCGTCGTCCAGCCGCAGCGTCAGCGAGATCCGCTTGCGCGGGATGTCGACGTCCTGGACCTTCACCCGGACCACGTCACCCGGCTTCACCACGTCCCGGGGGTCCTTCACGAAGTTCTTCGACATGGCCGACACGTGCACGAGCCCGTCCTGGTGCACGCCGATGTCCACGAACGCCCCGAACGCCGCCACGTTCGTGACCACGCCCTCCAGGACCATCCCCGGCTCCAGGTCGCCGATCTTCTCGACGCCCTCCTTGAAGGTCGCCGTCTTGAACGCCGGCCGCGGATCCCGCCCCGGCTTCTCCAGCTCGCGCAGGATGTCGGTGACCGTCGGCAGACCGAAGGTCTCGTCGACGAACTCGTCCGCCCGCAGCGACCGCAGCACGCCCGTGTTGCCGATCAGCGACGCGACCTCGCCGCCCGTCGTCTTCACCATCCGCCGCACCACCGGGTACGCCTCCGGGTGCACCGAGGACGCGTCCAGCGGGTCGTCCCCGCCCCGGATCCGCAGGAAGCCCGCACACTGCTCGTACGCCTTCGGTCCGAGCCGCGCCACGTCCTTCAGCGACCTCCGCGACCGGAAGGGCCCGTTGGCGTCGCGGTGCGCCACGATGTTCTCCGCGAGGCCGGCGCCGATGCCGGACACCCGCGAGAGCAGCGGAGCGGAGGCGGTGTTGACGTCGACACCGACACCGTTCACACAGTCCTCGACGACCGCGTCGAGGGAGCGCGAGAGCTTCACCTCGGACAGGTCGTGCTGGTACTGCCCGACGCCGATCGACTTCGGGTCGATCTTCACGAGCTCGGCCAGCGGGTCCTGGAGCCGCCGCGCGATGGAGACCGCGCCGCGCAACGAGACGTCCAGCTCCGGCAGTTCCTGCGAGGCGAAGGCCGACGCGGAGTACACCGAGGCGCCCGCCTCGGAGACCATGACCTTCGTGAGCCCCAGCTCCGGGTGCTTGGCGATGAGTTCACCGGCCAGCTTGTCCGTCTCGCGAGAGGCCGTGCCGTTGCCGATGGCGACCAGCTCGACCGCGTGCTGCTTGGCGAGCCGAGCCAGCTTCGCCAGCGACTCGTCCCACTTGTTCGCCGGGACGTGCGGGTAGATCGTGTCGGTCGCCACGACCTTGCCCGTCGCGTCGACCACGGCCACCTTGACACCCGTACGGAAACCGGGGTCCAGGCCCAGGGTCGCCCGCGTGCCGGCCGGGGCGGCGAGCAGCAGGTCGCGCAGGTTCGCCGCGAAGACCCGTACCGCCTCGTCCTCCGCCGCCGTCCGCAGCCGCAGCCGCAGGTCGATCCCGAGGTGGACGAGGATCCGGGTCCGCCAGGCCCAGCGAACCGTGTCGAGCAGCCACTTGTCGCCCGGGCGCCCCCGCTCGGCCACGCCGAAGCGGGAGGCGACGAGGGACTCGTACGAGGACGGGCCGGGCGCGTCGGAGGGCTCCTCCGGCTCCAGCTCCAGGGAGAGGACGTCCTCCTTCTCACCGCGCAGCATCGCGAGGATCCGGTGCGAGGGCAGCGCCGTGAACGGCTCGGCGAAGTCGAAGTAGTCGGCGAACTTCGCTCCCGCCTCCTCCTTGCCGTCCCGGACCTTGGCCGCGAGCCGGCCCCGGCCCCACATCCGCTCACGCAGGTCGCCGATCAGGTCGGCGTCCTCGGAGAACTTCTCCGTGAGGACGGCGCGGGCGCCCTCCAGTGCGGCGGCGGCGTCGGCGACGCCCTTGCCGGCGTCCACGAAGGCCGCCGCGGCGGCGGAGGGGTCCACGGAGGGGTCCGCGAGGAGCCCCTCCGCCAGTGGTTCGAGACCGGCCTCCCGGGCGATCTGCGCCTTGGTGCGGCGCTTGGGCTTGAAGGGCAGGTAGATGTCCTCCAGCCGGGCCTTGGTGTCGGCGGCCCGGAGCTGGGCCTCCACCTCGGCGGTCAGCTTGCCCTGCTCCCGGACGGAGTCGAGGATGGCGGTCCGCCGGTCCTCCAGCTCCCGCAGATAGCGCAGCCGCTCCTCGAGCGTGCGCAGCTGGGCGTCGTCGAGCATCTCGGTCGCTTCCTTGCGGTAGCGCGCGATGAACGGCACGGTCGAGCCGCCGTCGAGCAGCTCGACGGCCGCCCTCACCTGTCGCTCACGTACGCCGAGTTCCTCGGCGATCCTGCCTTCGATGGACGTCGTCACGGTGTCCCGACTCGCCTTCTCGTGCCTCAAGCTTGCGACTGCATTCTGCCGCGTCCCCTCCCGGAACCCCGCACGCGGCCCGGCCCGGCCGTGTCAGCCCTTGTCGGCGAGGTCCGCGGGGAAGGCGCCCGCGAGGAGTGCCGCGTTGCGGAAGGCCTTGCCCAGCTCGGTGAGGCGTTCCACCCCCGCCGCGCCCAGGTGCTCGTACGGGGCCGAGTCCAGGCGGTCCGTGTGGTCCTCGACCGCGTCGCGCACGGCCGTGCCCTCCAGCGTGAGCTCGCCGTCCGCGTCGAGGAGGCCGCGCTCCCGCAGGCGCGCCGCCGCCGCGTCCCAGTCGGTGCGCCGCCAGCCGCGGGCGCCCAGGGCCCAGCGAGGGTTCATGCCCGTGCCGGTGGCGGTGTGGCTGACCATCGCCTCCAGCGGGTCGAGGCCCGCGCTCAGGAGGGCCGCCAGGTGGCCGTCGCCCCGGTGCTCGCGCAGGAGCGTCGCGGCGTGCCAGTAGCGCAGGTGCGGCTGCTCCGGGACGGGCAGGTCGGCATGGGCCGAGTAGAGCGGCCGGGCGTGCCGGGTGCAGGCCTCGGTGGCGCGCAGGGCGAGCTCGGCGGCCTCCGCCATCTCGGCCGACGCGAGGGCGTCCGGGCCGAGGAGACGGAGCATCGTGGCGTCCACGGCGCGCAGCCGCGCGGCCACCACCTCCGTGGGCGAGGCGATGTCCCAGACGGCGGGCAGGTGCTGGGCCAGCATCTCGACGTTGTAGTTGGAGAAGGCCGCGGCGACGGTTCCCGCGCCGACGGCCCCCATCGCGGCGCTGCGCGAGGCGAGCCGCATGGCCGTCACGTCGTCGAAGCCGAGGGCACGGAACTCGGTGTCCAGATCGGGCGAGAAGTACACGGTGGAGTGCATCGGGTTGAGCATGTGGTGGCAGCGACGGCCCGCGCGGGGCGGCAGAGAGGTCATGGGACGGAACGTTACCGACTGGTCGGTACGACCGGAAGGGCGGGCTCCGCCAGGTGGTGGCCGATGGCAGGAAAGGTGGGTTCTTCGTCATTGCGGACATCCGGCGCTCTGCCGAGGATGGATCACATGACGAAGCGACCCGTGCTCGTCGTCCTCTTCGACGACGTGCAGAGCCTGGATGTCACCGGACCGGTGGAGGTGTTCGCCGGAGCGGCTCGCGCCGCGGGCGGCGACAGCGCCTACCCGATCGTGACGGCCTCGCTCGACGGCGGCCCGGTCCGCACCCAGAGCGGCCTGCGACTGCTCCCGGACACGACGCTCGCCGCCGCGGAGCGCCCCCACACCCTGCTCGTCCCCGGCGGCGAGGGCACCCGCCGTCCGGACCCGCGGCTGATCGAGTGGCTGCGCGCCGCCGCGCCGCGTGCCGAGAGGCTGGTCTCGGTCTGTACCGGCGCCCTGCTGCTCGCCGAGGCCGGGCTCCTCGACGGCCACCGGGCCACCACCCACTGGTCCGTCTGCGACCACCTCGCCCGCTGCTACCCCGAGGTCCAGGTGGAGCCGGATCCCATCTTCGTCCGCGACGGCGCCCTCGCCACCTCCGCGGGCGTCACCGCCGGCATCGACCTCGCGCTCGCGCTCGTGGAGGAGGACCTGGGCCGGGACACCGCGCTGACCGTCGCCCGCCATCTGGTGGTCTTCCTGCGCCGACCGGGCAACCAGGCGCAGTTCAGCGCCCAGCTCTCCGCCCAGACCGCCCAGCGCGCGCCGCTGCGGGACCTCCAGCAGTGGATCACCGAGCATCCCGAAGGAGACCTCTCCGTCGAGGCGCTCGCCGCCCGCGCCCGGCTGTCGCCGCGCCACTTCGCCCGCGCGTTCCACGCGGAGACCGGGACGACCCCGGGCCGGTACGTCGACCAGGTCCGGCTCGAACACGCGCGCAGGCTCCTGGAGGAGACGGCCGACGGCGTCCTGGAGGTGTCCCGGGCCGCCGGCTACGGCACCCCCGAGGCCATGCGCCGGGCCTTCGTCAAAGCCATGGGCACCGCACCGGCGGAGTACCGCCGCCGCTTCCACGCACCCGTACCGAACGCACCACAGAACACCCGCTGAAGGGAACACCATGCAGATCGCCGTGCTGCTCTACGACCGTTTCACCACGCTCGACGCCGTCGGCCCCTACGAGCTGCTCGCCCGCATCCCCGGTGCCGAGACGGTCTTCGTCGCCAAGGAGGCCGGACCGGTCCGCAACGACCAGGGCAGCCTCGCGCTCGTCGCCGACAAGACCCTCGCGGACGTGCCGACCCCGGACATCGTCCTGGTTCCGGGCGGCCCCGACTCCCGTACGGCGATGAACGACCCGGAGATCCTGGACTGGCTCCGCACCGCCGACGCGACCAGCACCTGGACCACCTCGGTCTGCACGGGCTCGCTGATCCTCGGGGCCGCGGGTCTGCTCGACGGCCGCCGGGCCACCACCCACTGGCTCGCCTTCGACGAGCTCCGAGGGGTCGGCGTCGAGCCCACCGGTGAGCGGGTCGTCTTCGACGGCAAGTACGTCACCGCCGCCGGGGTCTCGTCCGGCATCGACATGGCGCTGCACCTCATCGGCAGGATCGCGGGCGACGCGACGGCGCAGACCATTCAGCTGCTGACCGAGTACGACCCGCAGCCGCCCTACGACGCGGGCTCCCCGGAGAAGGCCCCGGCCGAGATCGTCGCCCGCTGGCGCGGTACGGCCACCGAAGACCTGCCCCAGGGCTGACCGCCGGGCCACCCGGAGGGCGGCGCCTCAGACCTCGTACGTGAAGCGGGGCGCGCGGCGCTCCAGGAAGGCGGCGACACCCTCCGCGGTGTCGCCGCTGCCGCGTGCCTGCTCGGCCCAGTGCGCGTCCCGGTCGGTGCGCCCGTCCGCGAACTCCTTGGCCGCCGCCTGGGTCAGCAGGGAGCGCGTGACCAGCACCCGGGTGAACTCGGCGACCCGCTTGTCCAGTTCGCCCGCCGGGAGCACCTCGTCCACCAGACCGGTGCGCAGCGCACGCTCCGCGTCGATCAACTCGCCGGAGAAGAGCAGGTACTTGGCGGCCGACGGCCCCACCAGCGCGGCCAGCCGCCGGGTCGAGGAGGAGGGGTAGACGATCCCGAGCTTCGACGGGGTGACCCCGAACCGCGCGCCCTCCTCCGCGAACCTCAGATCGCACGCCGCGGCGAGCTGGCTGCCGCCGCCGACGCAGTAGCCCCGGACCGCGGCGAGCGTCGGCTTGGGGAACGCGGCGAGCGCCTCCTCGGCGCGCACCGCGAGCGACTGCTGCTCGTCGCCCGGCTCCCGCAGCGTGGAGATGTCCGCGCCGGCGCAGAAGGTCGTGCCGTCGCCCGTGAGCACCAGAGCGCGGACCGCGGGGTCGACGGCGAGCGGCGCGAGCAGCTCGGGCAGGGACCGCCACATCGCTGCCGTCATCGCGTTGCGCTTGGCCGGGTTCGAGACGACGACGGTGGCGACCTCGTCGGCGACGACGACCTTCACTCGCGGTTCGGTGGGCTCCATGCGCCGGATGCTATCCGGGCACCCCGACCGTACGATCAAGAAGGGGTCCGAGAGGGAGACGTACACGGCCCGGGACCGAGCCGCTACGTCCTCGGTCGTCAGTATGGTGGCGCCACCGGCCGGCGCGGCGGAGACCCCGCAGGCCACACCTCCGGACGCTGCGCAGGACGACCCTCCGAAGAGGTCAGAAGAAGGTCAGGAGCAGTCGAACAACTGACGTTGGCATACTCACCCGATCGGAATGCGGTCGATAAGTGTCGACTTCTGGTCAGTAGCCCGGTCCGGACCTGCGCATTACCAAGACTCGACTCGTGGCGACAATCGAGCACGAGGGTGGGAGCCGGACTATGGAAAGCCGGGGGAGCGTCCCCGCACGGCCACCGTCCTACGAAGGGGTCTGGCGCTTCACCGCTCCCGCGGTCGACGTCTCCGTTCCGCAGGCCCGGCACGCCGTACGCGACCTGCTGATCCGTCAGGGTGTACCGGTCCACGAGGACACGGTCCAGGGCCTGCTCCTGATCGTCTCGGAGCTGGTCACCAACGCCGTCAAGCACGCGGCGCTGCTCTCCCCGGAAGTGGCGGTGGAGGTGGCGATCGGCGCAGAGTGGATCCGGGTGTCCGTCGAGGACAACCATCCGTACCGTCCCAAGGCGCTGGAGGCCGACGACGGGCAGACCGGCGGCCGCGGGCTGCTCCTGGTCCGGGAGACCGCGCTGGAGGCGGGCGGAGCCTGCGACGTGGAGCACACCGCGAGCGGCGGCAAGATCATCTGGGCGGCCCTGCCCCTGATCCCCAGGCTCCCGGCGCCGGGGCCGGCACCGGAAGCACTCCCCGGGGCGATGCCGGGGGTCACCAGCCCCCGGCCGGACCCGTCAACTCCCTGACCGCCGGACGCGCCGCGTCGAGCACGGTCATGAACCACGCGGAGAACGGCGCGGTGGCGTGCCGCTCCGTCAGTTCCTCCGCCGTGACGAAGGCCGTGTCCTCGATCTCCTCGGGGTCGGGCCGCAGCTCGGCCTGGACCATGCCGACGAAGAGGTGGTTGTACTCCTGCTCCACCAGGCCCGACGCCGGGTCCGGGTGGTTGTAGCGGACCGTGCCCGCCTCGGCGAGCAGCGAGGGCGAGATGCCCAGCTCCTCGTACGTGCGCCGGGCCGCGGCCGCGAACGGCGCCTCGCCCGGGTACGGGTGGCCGCAGCAGGTGTTCGACCAGACGCCGGGGGAGTGGTACTTGCCGAGCGCGCGCCGCTGCAGCAGCAGGCGGCCCGACTCGTCGAAGAGGAAGACGGAGAACGCCCGGTGCAGCCGGCCCGGCGCCTGGTGGGCGGCGAGCTTCTCCGCCGTACCGATGGTGATGCCGTTCTCGTCGACGAGTTCGAGCATGATCGACGCCTGGGCTGCGGGCGGCTGGACGCCGTTCGACGAGCTGTGAGCCACGTTGGCTGATGTGGTCGGCATAACCGTCCTTCGCTTCGGTCTCGGCCCGGTGGGGCTCCCTCAGTCTGCCGCACAAGAACCACTTGTCCGTACTTGGGCGGCCGGACATGGCCCGCTCCCACCGCACCGGAGTACATCCGGCGCGACGGGAGCGGGCGGTGCGTCAGACGCCGAAGGCCGCCGGATAGCGGAGCGTGCCCGTGGGGACCGGGCCGGATCCGGCCAGGACGAGCGCCATCATCGCCTCGTCCGGAACCTCGAAGGACGGCTTGATTCCATACGCGGACGCCCGTTCGAAGCCGAACCTGGGGTAGTACTCCGGGTGCCCGAGGACGAGCACCAGCCGCTCCCCGCGCAGCCGCGCCGCGTCGAGGACGGCCCGGACGACGGCCTCCCCGGCCCCCTGCCGCTGGTACGCGGGTGCGACGGCGACCGGCGCGAGCGCCGCCGCCGGAACACCGCCGACACGGCACCGGGTGATCAGCGCGTGCGCCGCGACCGAGCCGTCCGGGGCCTCGGCCACGAACGACAGACCGGGAAGCCAGGCCTCGGCGTCCTCCCGGAGGGCGTCGACCAGATCGGCCTCCGCCCTCGTCCCGAAGGCCGTCGCGTTGACGTCCCACACCGCGCGGACGTCGGCCGCGGTCTCCGGCCGTGTCCGCCACCGGGTGTCGGCCGGCCGCAGTACGTAGCCGGCGTAGCCGTACTCGCCGCCGTGATCACGGCGCATGGCGAGTTCCGCCCGGGTCGCGGCGAGAGCCTCGGCCATTCCCGGGGCGGACGGGTCGGCGGCGTCGGCCCGCTCGGCGAGCGGGCCGTAGTACTCGTCCCAGTCGCTCTCGGGCTGGGTGACGGTGCCGAGGACGTGATAGCCACCCTCGACGGCCGCGGCGGTGTTCGCCCTCGCGGTACGGAGCGGGTAGTGCCCGTCCCAGAAGGCACGGGCCTCCGGGCCCGGCTCGTCCACCGTCCACTCGCATTCGGTCAGCACGAGGGTGCCGCCGGTGGGGGTGAGCATCCGGCGCCAGGAGCGCAGGGCGGTGTCGAAGCCGAGCACGTAGGCCGAGCTCTCGGCCCAGACGAGATCGAAGGATCCGTCCGGGAACGGCAGCTCGCCCATGTCGGCGTTGAGCGTGACGACACGGTCGCCGAGCCCACGGGCGTCGGCGGCCTGCCGCAGCTCGTCGAGGAACGGCTGGTGCAGATCGACCGCCGTCACCTCGGCCCCGGCCTCGGCGGCCAGGAGGAGAGCGGAACGGCCGGGCCGCAGCCCAGATCGAGCACGCGAGGCCGCTCGGGGAGCGGGCCCGCGAGCGCGAGCAGACGGCGGGTGGTGGCGTCGGAGCCGGGACCCTGCCGCGGAAGACCGTGGTGCAGGGTGAAGAAAGCGGTGTGCAGAGCGTTGTCGGACAACGTGGGAAACCCTTGTGTGAGAGGGCCCCGGCCGACGTCGGAACGTCAGGTCAGCCGGAAACCCGGAAGCTGAGGGAGGACCGGGCGCTGCCGCACTGGGCAGCCTCCATCGCGACGGTCATCAACCTCAGCTCCTCTCCACACTCACGTACGTCCGGGAAGGCTAGCAGTCAGAGGCAGAGCTTCGCCTCGTGGGCGGCGTGGCCCGCGGGCTCCAGCTGGAAGGTGCAGTGCTCCACGTCGAAGTGGTCGCCCAGACAGCCCTGCAGCTCGTGCAGCATCTTCTCGTGGCCGACGGCGTCGAGCGCCGCCTGCGACACGACCACATGGGCCGAGAGCACCGGCATCCCGGACGTGATCGTCCAGGCGTGCAGATCGTGGACGTCCTCGACGCCCGGCAGCGCCAGTATGTGCGCCCGTACCTCCGCCATGTCGACGCCCTTCGGGGCCGACTCGAGCAGGACGTCCAGGGTCTCGCGGAGCAGCTTGAGCGTGCGCGGCACGATCATCAGGCCGATGAGGATCGAGGCGATCGGGTCGGCGTACTGCCAGCCGGTGGCCAGGATGATGCCGGCGGAGACGAGGACCGTCACCGAGCCGAGCGCGTCCGCCAGCACCTCCAGATAGGCGCCGCGCACGTTGAGGCTCTCGCTCTGGCCGCGGACCAGCAGCGAGAGCGAGACCATGTTGGCGACCAGGCCGACCAGCGCGAACGCGATGGTCAGTCCGCCCTTGGTCTCGGCCGGCTCGATGAACCGCTGGACGGCCTCGTACAGGACGTAGGTGCCCACGCCGAGCAGCAGCAGACAGTTGGCCAGCGCGGCGAGGATCTCGGCCCGTGCGAAGCCGTAGGTCCGGGTCTGGGTCGGCGGGCGGTTGGCGAAGTGGATGGCCAGCAGTGCCATCGCCAGGCCGACGGCGTCGGTCGCCATGTGGGCCGCGTCGGCGATCAGGGCCAGCGAGTCCGCGACGACGCCGCCGACGATCTCGACCACCATCACGGACAGTGTGATCGCGAGCGCGATCCGCAGCCGGCCCCGGTAGGCCGCGGCCGCCGTCCCGGTGGGCGGTGGCCCTCCGTGGCTGTGTCCGTGGTCGTGTCCAGCCCCCATGGCGCGGCCTCCCCGTCGTCGTGTGCGGTGCCCGAGCGGCAAGTCAACTACGGGTGGGGGGTATGTGCAACACGGTACTGAAGACCGTTGTCATATCATCTGACCTGCGGTGATGCGGGCCTGGTGGGAGAGCGTGCGAGGGTGGTTCCGGGGCGCCGGGGAACGCGGTTTGTGAGGCGGCCGGTCGATCACCCATGATGATCTCCGTAGGGATGGCGCACTCGGGCGGATTCGAGTGGGCCCGGGGGAGTCCGCACCGCAAAGCCTCGGTGAACTCCCACCCTCGTCCATCCGATAGCCTCAGCCGACGTGCCGCCGCCCGATGCCGGGCGGAGCCGCCGTGCCCGGGGCCGTGCCATGGGCCCCGCGGGCCCGCCCGTCAGCTCCAAGGAGTGAGTTCGTCTGTCGACCGCCATCCTCACCGGTCCGCCGGTACCCGGATCGTCGCTCGACGGCGATCTGCGGTCGCTCGGCTTCGACGTACGGGTCGCCTCCGGCCCGCAGGACACGGGCGCACTGCTCGCCGCCGTACCGGCGGGTGAGCGGATCGCCGTCGTCGATCCTCGCTTCGTCGGACACCTGCACGCCCTGCGGCTGGCCCTCACCGACCCCCGCTTCCCCGCCGCCGCGGCGCCCGGCGCGCTCACCGCGCAGCCCGAGGCCCGCCCGGCGCTCGCCCGCGCGCTGACCGACGCCTACGCCGCGGTGCCCGGCGCCCCGGCCGCACCCGCCCCGGCGGCCGCCGGGGAGATCCTGCCCGACGCGCTCGCCGACGCCCTCGACGCCGACGGCGTCGCCGTGCACCGGCCGCAGCTCGGCACGCTCGTCGCCGCCGTGCCGACCGACGCCGAGGCCCGCCACGAGGCCCGCGCCGCCGTCGCCGCAGTCGACGACGAGGCCGTACGGCTGCGCTCCGCCGTGAAGGCCCACGACGGCTTCTTCACCACGTTCTGCGTCAGCCCGTACTCGCGCTACATCGCGCGCTGGTGCGCCCGGCGCGGCCTCACCCCCAACCAGGTCACCACGGCCTCGCTGCTCACCGCGCTGATCGCGGCCGGCTGCGCCGCCACGGGAGAGCGCGGCGGCTACATCGCCGCCGGCGTGCTCCTCCTCGTCTCCTTCGTCCTGGACTGCACCGACGGGCAGCTCGCCCGCTACTCGCTGCAGTACTCGACGATGGGAGCCTGGCTCGACGCCACCTTCGACCGCGCCAAGGAGTACGCCTTCTACGCGGGTCTCGCACTCGGCGCGGCGCGCAACGGCGACGACGTCTGGGCGCTCGCGCTCGGCGCGATGGTCCTGATGACCTGCCGGCACGTCGTGGACTTCTCGTTCAACGAGGCGAACCACGACGCCACGGCGAACACCAGCCCCACCGCGGCCCTCTCCAACCGGCTCGACAGCGTCGGCTGGACCGTCTGGGTCCGCCGGATGATCATCCTGCCGATCGGTGAACGCTGGGCCATGATCGCGGTCCTCACCGCCGTCACCACCCCGCGGATCGTCTTCTGGGCCCTGATCGCCGGCTGCGCCTTCGGCGCCTGCTACACCACCGCCGGGCGCGTGCTCCGCTCGCTGACCCGCAAGGCGAAGCGGACCGACCGGGCCGCCCAGGCCCTCGCCGACCTCGCGGACTCCGGGCCGATCGCCCAGTTCGTGGCCGGACGGCCCGGGGGCGCCCGCGGCACCTGGGTGGCCCCGCTGATGGCCGCCTTCGGCACGGTCCTCGTCCTGATGGAGGCGGGCACCCAGGACGTCGGCAGCCTCTGGGTCGTCCTCGCCGCCGTGGTGTACGTCCTGGTCGCCGGCGTCGTCGTGTCGCACTCGCTCAAGGGACCCCTCGACTGGCTCGTCCCGCCGCTCTTCCGGGCCGCCGAGTACGGCACGATCCTGATCGTCGCCGCCCGGTCCGACGTGAACGGCGCCCTGCCCGCGGCTTACGGGCTCGTGGCCGCCGTCGCCTACCATCACTACGACACGGTGTACCGCATTCGCGGCGGCACCGGCGCCCCGCCCGCGTGGCTCGTGCGCACCGTCGGCGGTCACGAGGGCCGCACGTTGCTGGTGGTCGTACTCGCCGCCCTGCTGGCGGACCGCGGCGACGACTTCACCCTGGCGCTCACCGCTCTGGCGGTCGTCGTCGCGCTCGTGGTGCTCGTGGAGTCCATCCGCTTCTGGGTGTCCTCCGGAGCACCCGCCGTACATGACGAAGGAGAAACCGCATGATCGGCCTCGTACTGGCAGCCGGTGCCGGACGGCGTCTGCGCCCCTACACCGACACGCTTCCGAAGGCCCTCGTGCCTGTCGACGGTGACACCACCGTCCTCGACCTCACGCTGAAGAACTTCGCGGAGGTCGGCCTCACCGAGGTCGCCATCGTCGTCGGCTACCGCAAGGAGGCCGTGTACGCGCGCAAGGAGGCCCTGGAGGCCGCCTACGGCGTCTCGATCACCCTGATCGACAACGACAAGGCCGAGGAGTGGAACAACGCCTACTCCCTGTGGTGCGCCCGTGACGTCCTCAAGCGCGGTGTGATCCTCGCCAACGGCGACACCGTCCACCCCGTCTCCGTCGAGAAGACGCTGCTCGCGGCGCGCGGCGACGGTCAGCGGATCATCCTCGCCATCGACACCGTCAAGCGTCTCGCCGACGAGGAGATGAAGGTCGTCGTCGCCGACGGCAAGGGCGTCGACAAGATCACCAAGCTGATGGACCCGGCCGCCGCCACCGGCGAGTACATCGGTGTCACCCTCATCGAGCCCGAGGCCGCCGAGGCGCTCGCCGACGCGCTGAAGGCCACCTTCGAGCGCGACCCCGACCTCTACTACGAGGACGGCTACCAGAAGCTCGCCGACGACGGCTTCATGATCGACGTGGAGCCCATCGGCGACGTCAAGTGGGTCGAGATCGACAACCACGACGACCTCGCGAAGGGCCGTGAGATCGCGTGCCAGTACTGACCCGGCTGATCCCCTCGCCGGTCGTCGTCGACATCCGGCGCGGTGCGATGGAGGACCTCTCCACGCTCCTGGCGGACCAGCGGATCTCCAGCAACGGCCGGATCGCCGTCGCGATCAGCGGCGGCTCGGGCCTGAAGCTGCGCGAGCACTTCGCCCCCGAGCTGCCCGGGGCCGACTGGTACCCCGTCGACGGCGGCACCATCGACGCGGCCGTGAAGCTCGCCGACGCCATAAGGGGCCAGCGGTACGACGCGGTGGTCGCCCTCGGCGGCGGCAAGATCATCGACGTGACCAAGTACGCGGCGGCCCGGGTCGGCCTGCCGCTGGTCGCCATCGCCACGAACCTGTCGCACGACGGCATCTGCTCGCCGGTCTCCACCCTGGACAACGACAACGGACGCGGCTCGTACGGTGTGCCGACCCCGATCGCGCTGGTCATCGACCTCGACGTGATCCGTGACGCCCCGGTGCGCTACGTCCGCTCCGGGATCGGCGACGCGATCTCCAACCTCTCCGCCATCGCGGACTGGGAGCTCTCCCACCGCGAGACCGGTGAGCCGGTCGACGGCCTCGCCGCGGCGATGGCCCGCAGCGCCGGCGAGGCGGTGCTCCGCCACCCCGGCGGCGTCGGCGACGACGACTTCCTCGTCACGCTCTCCGAGGGCCTCGTGATGTCCGGCATCGCCATGTCGATCAGCGGCGACACCCGGCCCTCCTCGGGCGCCTGCCACGAGATCAGCCACGCCTTCGACCTGCTCTTCCCCCAGCGCGCCGCCAGCCACGGCGAGCAGTGCGGCCTCGGCGCCGCCTTCGCGATGCACCTGCGCGGTGCGGCCGACGGCTCGCTGGGGATCGTCGAGACGCTGCGCCGCCACGGGCTGCCCGTGACGCCCGAGGAGATGGGGTTCAGCGTGGACGAGTTCGTCCGGGCCGTCTCCTTCGCCCCGCAGACCCGTCCCGGCCGTTTCACCATCCTCGAACACCTCGACCTCTCCGACGACCAGATCAGGGACGCGTACGCCGACTATGCCAAGACCATCCGTAGCTGAACTCCGCCCGGTCGTGCACCCGGCGGGTGTGAAGGACCGGCGTAGCGGAGAGCACTGGGGCGGCCGCCTGTACATGCGCGAGATCTCGCTGCGCATCACCCGCCGCCTGGTGACCACGAACGTCACGCCGAACCAGCTGACGTACGTCATGACCCTCTTCGGCGTGCTCGCCGCCCCGGCGCTGCTCGTCCCGGGGATCTGGGGCGCCGTCCTCGGTGTCGTCGCGGTCCAGATGTACCTGCTGCTCGACTGCGTCGACGGCGAGGTCGCCCGCTGGAAGCAGCAGTTCTCGCTCAACGGCGTCTACCTCGACCGCGTCGGCGCCTACCTGTGCGACGCCGCCGTGCTCGTCGGCTTCGGCCTGCGGGCCGCCGACCTCTGGGGCGGTGGCCGCATCGACTGGCTGTGGGCCTTCCTCGGCACGCTCGCCGCGCTCGGCGCCGTCCTGATCAAGGCGGAGACCGACCTCGTCGGCGTCGCCCGCCACCAGGGCGGGCTGCCGCCCGTCAAGGAGGCGGCGAGCGAGCCCCGCTCCTCCGGCATGGCCCTCGCCCGCCGGGCGGCCTCGGCGCTGCAGTTCCACCGCCTGGTGCTCGGCATCGAGGCCTCGCTGCTGATCCTGGTCCTGGCGATCCTCGACACCGTCCAGGGCGGGCTGTTCTTCACCCGGCTCGGTGTCGCGGTCCTCGCGGGCATCGCGATGCTCCAGACGGTCCTGCACCTGGTGTCGATCCTGGCGTCGAGCCGGCTGAAGTGAGGCCGGTGGACATGGCGAGGGCGCGGACGACAGACGAGACGACGACAAGCGCGGGGAGGACGAACGTGACCACGGCGATGAAGCTGGGTGCCGTCATCATCACGATGGGCAACCGGCCCGACGACCTGCGCGCGCTGCTGGAATCGGTGGCCAAGCAGGAGGGCGAGCCGGTCGAGGTCGTCGTCGTCGGCAACGGCGCCCCCGTCACGGGGGTGCCCGAGGGCGTCCACACCATCGACCTGCCCGAGAACCTGGGCATCCCCGGCGGCCGCAACGTCGGCATCGAGGCGTTCGGCCCCGGCGGCCCCTGCGGGCCCGTCGACGCCCTGCTCTTCCTGGACGACGACGGTCTGCTCGAACGCGACGACACCGCCGAGCTGATCCGCGAGGCCTTCGCCGCCGATCCGAGGCTGGGCATCATCAGCTTCCGGATCGCGGACCCCGAGACCGGTCTCACCCAGCGGCGGCACGTCCCGCGGCTGCGCGCATCCGACCCGATGCGGTCCTCGCGCGTGACCACGTTCCTCGGCGGTGCGAACGCGGTGCGCAGCCAGGTCCTCACCGAAGTCGGCGGACTGCCGGACGAGTTCTTCTACGCGCACGAGGAGACCGATCTCGCCTGGCGGGCCCTCGACGCCAACTGGATGATCGACTACCGTTCCGACATGGTGCTGCTCCACCCCACCACGCCACCGTCCCGGCACGCGACGTACCACTACAACGTGGCCCGCAACCGGGTATGGCTGGCCCGGCGCAACCTCCCCGCTCTGCTCGTTCCGGTCTATCTCGGTGTCTGGCTGCTGCTGACCCTCGCGCGCCGCCCCTCGGGCCCCGCGCTCAAGGCGTGGCTCGGCGGTTTCCGGGAAGGCTGGGCCGCCCCCTGCGGACCGCGCCGGCCCATGAAATGGCGTACGGTGTGGCGGCTGACCCGACTGGGACGCCCGCCCGTCGTCTGACACGTGGTGCCCGACCTGCCGCGCATCTGAATACGAAAGTTCCGACCTGTGAGTGACACAACCCACGACGGTGCGGTCGCGACCAGCGCCCCGCCATCCGCCGACGACGGCCTGCCCCCGGCCGAGCTGGCCGCGAAGTACGGTCTGTCGGTCAGCGGCGCCCGGCCCGGGTTCTTCGAGTACATCCGCCAGCTCTGGGGACGGCGCCACTTCATCCTCGCCTTCTCGTCGGCCAAGCTGACGGCGCAGTACAGCCAGGCGAAGCTCGGCCAGATCTGGCAGGTGGCGACCCCGCTGCTCAACGCGCTGGTCTACTTCCTGATCTTCGGCCTGATCCTGGACGCCGGCCGGGGCATGGAGACCAAGGTCTACATCCCCTTCCTGGTGACCGGCATCTTCGTGTTCACCTTCACCCAGAGCTCGGTCATGGCGGGTGTGCGGGCGATCTCGGGCAACCTCGGCCTCGTGCGGGCCCTGCACTTCCCGCGCGCCTCGCTGCCCATCTCGTTCGCGCTGCAGCAGCTCCAGCAGCTGCTCTACTCCATGATCGTGCTGGCCGCGGTCGCGATCGCCTTCGGCAGCTACCCCTCCATGAGCTGGCTGCTGCTGATCCCGGCGCTGTTCCTGCAGTTCGTGTTCAACGTCGGTCTGGCCATGATCATGGCGAGGATGGGTTCCAAGACCCCCGACCTCGCCCAGCTCATGCCGTTCGTCATGCGCACGTGGATGTACGCGTCCGGCGTGATGTTCTCGATCCCGGTCATGCTCGCGGACAAGCCGGCCTGGATCGCCGACGTGCTCATGTACAACCCGGCCGCCGTCTACATGGACCTGATCCGCTTCGCGCTGATCGACGGCTACGGCGCCGAGAACCTGCCCTCGCACGTCTGGGCGACCGCCCTGGGCTGGGCCCTGGCGATCGGCATCGGCGGCTTCGTCTACTTCTGGAAGGCCGAGGAGAGGTACGGCCGTGGCTGACCCCACCCTGGGACGTGTTCCCACCGTCATCGCCGACGACGTCCACATCGTCTACCGGGTCAACACCGGTGGCGGCGGCAAGGGCAGCGCCACCGCGGCCCTCAGCCGGATGCTCGGCCGCGGCAAGGCCGAGGTCACCCGGGGCGTCCGCAAGGTGCACGCCGTGCGCGGCGTCACCTTCACCGCGTACCGCGGCGAGGCCATCGGCCTCATCGGCAGCAACGGATCCGGCAAGTCGACCCTGCTGCGCGCCATCGCCGGCCTGCTCCCCACCGAGAGCGGCAAGGTCTACACCGACGGCCAGCCCTCGCTCCTCGGCGTCAACGCGGCGCTGATGAACGACCTGACCGGCGAGCGCAACGTGATACTCGGCGGCCTTGCCATGGGAATGAGCAGGGAAGAGATCCGCGAGCGCTACCAGGGCATCGTCGACTTCTCGGGCATCAACGAGAAGGGCGACTTCATCAGCCTGCCCATGCGGACGTACTCCTCCGGCATGGGCGCCCGGCTCCGGTTCGCCATCGCGGCCGCCAAGAACCACGACGTCCTCATGATCGACGAGGCGCTCGCCACCGGTGACCGCAAGTTCCAGATCCGCTCCGAGCAGCGCATCCGGGAGCTCCGCAAGGAGGCCGGCACGGTCTTCCTGGTCAGCCACAGCAACAAGTCGATCAGGGACACCTGCGACCGCGTCCTGTGGCTGGAGAAGGGCGAGCTCCTCATGGACGGGCCCACCGAGGAAGTCCTGCGGGCGTACGAGCGCGAGACCGCGAGGTAGCACCCCGAACCGCGTACGGACGGCCCCCGCCGACCCCGGCGGGGGCCTTCGCGTTCCCGGGACCGCGCCCCGGCCCCACCTGGAATGTTCATGCGGTCAACATCGGGCAGGATGAGCGCATGGCAGCGATCTCGGGGGGAAAGTCCTATCACCACGGCGATCTGCGCAACGCGCTGATCTGCGCCGCCGTCGACCTCGCCACCGAGGGCGGTCCCGAACGCGTCGTGCTGCGCGAGGCCGCCCGCAGGGTCGGCGTCTCGCCCACCGCCGCCTACCGGCACTTCGACGGCCGGGGCGAGCTGCTGGGAGCCGTCAAGGCCCACGCCCAGCGGGCGCTCGCCGAGTCCATGGAGCGCGCCGCCTCCCGGGTCCCGGGCGCCGACGATCCCACCGTCGCCGCCGAACTCCGCCTCGCCGCCCTCGGCCGCGGCTACGTCGGCTTCGCCGTGGACCAGCCCGGCCTCTACCGGGCGGCCTTCTGCACCCCGCGCCCCGCCTGTGGCGAGGCCTGGGCGCCCCCCGGGCGTCCGGTCGAACCCGAACCCGAGATCCGCGCGTTCGCCCTGCTCACGGACGCCCTGAACGCCCTGGCGGGGGCGGGCAGCGGCCCGCGCCGCGCCCGTCCGGCCGCCGCACCCGCGGCGTGGTCGGCCGTGCACGGACTGTCACTCCTGCTGCTCGACGGCCCGCTCGGACGCCTCCCGGAGCAGCGCCGGGCCGCGGTCGTCGAGTCCACCCTCGCCCTGGTGGTCTCCGGCGCCCGCGCCGACCGGCGGCCGTCGGAGATCTGAACTGCCGCCCCCTGTCGCACGGTTGACGCGAGCAGCGAGGCTCCCCCGGAGCGTCCACCACCCCGACGAGGCACTCGGCGCTGTACAACGTAAGCTGTACCGGTGCTGATTCGTGGCAAGTGGGTCGATAACTCCTAGGCGTCCCCTGCCCTCGGGCGGCGAGCCCCGGCGAGGCCCGGTGGCGTGTCCGAAATAGGATGGATTGGATCGGCAGTGTAGAACAGGAGATATGACGGCCATGACGCGAAATCTCCAGCTCCACGAGGGTGTCGCCGTCCCCGCGTCGGGCAGCGGCCAGTGACGCCGACCCGACAGGCACGCCCCGACGCCTCCTCTCGCGCCACGCTCGACAAGGCCGCGGACGAGAACTTCCCCGTGGCGCCCTTCTTCCTCCCGCGCGCGTGGCGCGACGACCTCATGGCCGTCTACGGCTACGCCCGGCTCGTCGACGACATCGGCGACGGCGACCTCGCCCCCGGCGGAGCCGACGCCCGCCACCTCGGCGTCGCCCCCGAACGGGCCGAGGACCGCCTCGCCCTGCTCGACGCCTTCGAGGCCGACCTCCTGCGGGTCTTCGACGGCACCCCGCGCCACCCGCTGCTCCGCGCCCTCCAGCCGACCGTGCGGCGCCGCGCCCTCGGCCCCGAGCCGTTCCTCGGCCTGATCGAGGCCAACCGCCAGGACCAGCTCGTACGCCGCTACGAGACGTACGACGACCTCGTGGCGTACTGCGAACTCTCCGCCAACCCCGTCGGCAGGCTCGTCCTCGGGATCACCGGCACGGCGACCCCCGAGCGCGTCCGCCGCTCCGACGCCGTCTGCACCGCCCTGCAGATCGTCGAGCACCTCCAGGACGTCGCCGAGGACCTCGGCCGGGACCGGATCTACCTGCCCGCCGAGGACATGAAGCGCTTCCACGTCACCGAGGACGATCTCGCCCGGCCGACCGCCAACGCCTCCGTACGCGCCCTGATCGCCTTCGAGGCGGCGCGCGCCCGAGCCCTGCTCGACGACGGAATTCCGCTGGTGGGGAGCGTGCACGGCAGACTGCGACTGCTGCTCGCCGGCTTCACGGCCGGCGGACTCGCGGCGCTCGACGCCGTCGCGGCCGCCGGAGGTGGGTTCGACGTCCTGGCCGGGTCGCCGAGGCCCGCCAGGCGGAGTCTGATGCGTGAAGCGGGATCGATTTTGCTCAGAGCGCGGAGAGAGGGGTGAGCCGGACCGTGGAGGGACAGACGGAGACGTCCGCGCCGGTACAGGCCGCGTACAGCTACTGCGAGGCCGTCACCGGACAGCAGGCCCGCAACTTCGCCTACGGGATCCGGCTCCTGCCGACCGAGAAGCGACAGGCCATGTCCGCGCTGTACGCGTTCTCGCGGCGCGTCGACGACATCGGCGACGGCACGCTCGCCCCCGAGGCCAAGCGGGACCGGCTCGAAGGAACCCGCGCGCTGCTGGACCGGATCCGCCGGGGCGGGGTCGACGAGGACGACACCGACCCCGTCGCCGTCGCCCTGGCCGACGCCTCCCGGCGCTTCCCGATCCCGCTCGACGGGCTCGACGAGCTGATCGACGGCGTCCTGATGGACGTCCGCGGCGAGACGTACGAGACCTGGGACGACCTCAAGATCTACTGCCGGTGCGTCGCGGGAGCGATCGGGCGGCTCTCGCTCGGAGTGTTCGGCACCCAGCCGGGCGCGCAGGGCGCGGAACGCGCCCCCGAGTACGCCGACACCCTCGGGCTCGCGCTCCAGCTCACCAACATCCTCCGGGACGTACGCGAGGACGCCGGCAACGGGCGCACCTACCTGCCCGCCGACGACCTCGCCAAGTTCGGCTGCGGCGAGGGCTTCGGGAGCGCGGCCCCGCCCGCCGGCTCCGACTTCACCGGCCTCGTCCACTTCGAAGTCCGCCGCGCCCGCGCCCTGTTCGCCGAGGGCTACCGGCTGCTGCCCATGCTCGACCGGCGCAGCGGCGCCTGCGTCGCCGCGATGGCCGGGATCTACCGCCGTCTCCTCGACCGGATCGAGCGCGACCCGGAGGCGGTGCTGCGCGGCCGGGTCTCGCTCCCGGGGCGCGAGAAGGCGTACGTCGCCGTGCGGGGTCTCTCCGGACTCGACACCCGGCACGTCTCCCGACGGATCGTCAGGAGGCGTGTCTGATGCGCGCGTACGATCCCGGGCACCGGGCAACCCTCCGCCGCCGGGCGGCGTCCCTGACTGCGACCCCCCGAGGGGAGGCCTCGTGACCACCGACGGCACCACACCGCACCGCGCGGCCGGGGCCGGCGCGACCGCCGTCGTGATCGGCGGCGGACTCGCCGGGATCACCACCGCGCTCCAACTGGCCGACGCCGGAGTGCGCGTCACGCTCCTCGAAGGCCGGCCGAGGCTCGGCGGGCTCGCGTTCTCCTTCCGGCGCGGCGACCTCACCGTCGACAACGGGCAGCACGTCTACCTGCGCTGCTGCACCGCCTACCGGTGGTTCCTCGACCGCGTCGAAGGCGCCCGCCTGGCGCCCCTCCAGGACCGGCTCGACGTGCCCGTCCTCGACGTCGCCCACCCCCGCGGCCCCCGCCTCGGACGGCTCCGGCGGACCGGCCTGCCCGTACCGCTGCACCTCGCCGCGAGCCTGGCGACCTACCCCCACCTCTCCCTCGCCGAGCGCGCGAGCGTCGGCCGTGCCGCGCTCGCCCTCAAGGGACTCGACCCCGCCGACCCCGCCCTCGACGGCATCGACTTCGCCACCTGGCTCGGCCGCCACGGCCAGTCCCCGCGCGCCGTCGAGGCCCTCTGGGACCTCGTCGGCGTCGCCACCCTCAACGCCACCGCCCCGCACGCCTCCATGGGCCTGGCCGCCATGGTCTTCAAGACCGGCCTGCTCTCCGAACCGGGCGCCGCCGACATCGGCTGGGCCCACGTCCCCCTCGGCGAGCTCCACGACACCCTCGCCCGCAAGGCCCTCGACTCCCTCGGCGTCCGGACCGAACTGCGCACCAAGGCCGAGCGGATCACCCGTACCGAAGACGGCCGGTGGAGCGTCGAGGTGCCGGGCGAGACCCTCGAGGCCGACGCCGTCGTGCTCGCCGTGCCGCAGCGCGAGACCCGTGAGCTGATCCCCGAGGGCGCCCTCGACGACCCCGACCGGCTCCTGGACATCGGCACCGCGCCGATCCTCAACGTGCACGTCGTCTACGACCGCAAGGTGCTCAGGCAGCCCTTCTTCACCGCGCTGGGCTCCCCGGTGCAGTGGGTCTTCGACCGCACCGACTCCTCCGGCCTCAAGGGCGCCGGACAGTACCTGGCCGTCTCCCAGTCCGCCGCCCAGGACGAGATCGACACGCCCGTCTCCGAACTGCGCGAACGCTATCTCCCGGAGCTGGAGCGCCTGCTGCCCGCGGCACGCGGCGCCGGGATCCGGGACTTCTTCGTCACCCGGGAGCGGACAGCGACGTTCGCCCCCACCCCGGGCGTCGGCCGGCTCCGTCCCGCCGCCCGCACCCACGCCCCCGGCCTGTACCTGGCCGGCGCTTGGACCGCCACCGGCTGGCCCGCGACCATGGAGGGTGCCGTCCGCAGCGGTTTCAGCGCCGCGGGCGCCGCGCTCTCCGCCCTCGGCCGCCACCATGAACATCCGCTGCAGGAGGCGGCATGAGTGTGAGTACTGGAACAAGAGGAGAGACCGTGCCGACTGTGCCCCCGGTGAACCCGGCCGTCGACACCGCGGACGTCACCGCTCTGCTGGAGCGCGGGCGGACCCTGTCCACCCCCGTCCTGCGGGCGGCCGTCGACCGGCTCGCCCCGCCCATGGACACCGTGGCCGCCTACCACTTCGGCTGGATCGACGCCCACGGCAACCCCGCCGAGGGGGACAGCGGCAAGGCCGTCCGGCCCGCTCTCGCGCTGCTCTCCGCCGAGGCCGCGGGCGTCGCCCCCGAGGTCGGTGTCCCCGGTGCCGTCGCCGTGGAGCTCGTCCACAACTTCTCGCTGCTGCACGACGACCTGATGGACGGCGACGAGCAGCGGCGCCACCGCGACACCGTCTGGAAGGTCCACGGCCCCGCGCAGGCGATCCTCGTCGGCGACGCGCTCTTCGCGCTCGCCAACGAGCTGCTGCTCGAACTCGGCACCGTCGAGGCCGGCCGTGCCACCCGCCGGCTGACCACGGCCACCCGCAAGCTCATCGACGGGCAGGCCCAGGACATCTCCTACGAGCACCGCGAGCGGGTCACCGTCGAGGAATGCCTGGAGATGGAGGGCAACAAGACCGGCGCCCTGCTCGCCTGCGCCGTCTCCATCGGCGCGGTCCTCGGCGGTGCCGACGACCGCACGGCCGACAAGCTGGAGGAGTACGGCTACCACCTCGGCCTCGCCTTCCAGGCCGTCGACGACCTCCTCGGCATCTGGGGCGATCCCGAGTCCACCGGCAAGCAGACCTGGAGCGACCTGCGCCAGCGCAAGAAGTCCCTGCCCGTCGTCGCCGCCCTCGCGGCCGGTGGCCCGGCCTCCGAGCGGCTCGGCGAACTCCTCGCCGCCGACGCCAAGAGCAGCGACTTCGACTCCTTCTCCGAGGAGGAGTTCGCCACCCGCGCGGCCCTGATCGAGGAGGCCGGCGGCCGCGAGTGGACCTCCGAGGAGGCCCGTCGCCAGCACACCATCGCCATCCGGGCCCTGCACGAGGTGGACATGCCCGAGCGCGTCCGCGCCCAGCTGACCGCGCTCGCCGACTTCGTCGTCGTACGGAAGAGATGATCACCATCGCCCTGATATGAGTGCGCAGTCGCCGGCCGGTGCCACCGGGCATCGGCCGACGGCAGACCCGAAGAAGCAGAAGCATTCGACTGCACGAAGGGGAAGCCATGACAGCGACGACCGACGGAAGCGCCGGGGCCGTGGGCCCCCGGGCAGCCGCGGCCAGCGACACCACCGTCACCGCGCCGGCGACCGGCCTCGACGAGGCCGCGAAACGGGCCGCGGAACGCTCCGTCGACCATCTGCTCGGCCTTCAGGACGCCGAAGGCTGGTGGAAGGGCGACCTGGAGACCAACGTCACCATGGACGCCGAAGACCTTCTGCTGCGCCAGTTCCTCGGCATCCTGGACGCGGAGACCACCCGGGCCGCCGCCCAGTTCATCCGGGGAGAGCAGCGCGAGGACGGCGCCTGGGCCACCTTCTACGGCGGGCCCGGCGAGCTCTCCGCCACCATCGAGGCCTACGTGGCGCTGCGCCTCGCCGGGGACCTGCCCGAGGCCGCCCACATGGCCCGCGCCGCCGCCTGGATCCGCGAGCGGGGCGGGATCGCCTCGGCCCGGGTCTTCACCCGGATCTGGCTCGCCCTGTTCGGCTGGTGGAAGTGGGACGACCTGCCCGAGCTGCCACCCGAGCTGATCTTCCTGCCGAAGTGGTTCCCGCTCAACATCTACGACTTCGGCTGCTGGGCCCGGCAGACCATCGTGCCGCTCACCGTGGTCTCCGCCAAGCGGCCGGTGCGCCCCGCACCCTTCCCGCTGGACGAACTGCACACCGATCCGGCCCGTCCGAACCCGGTGAAGCCCCCTGCGGCGATGGCGAGTTGGGAGGGCGTCTTCCAGCGGCTCGACAAGGCGCTGCACCTCTACCACAAGGTCGCCCCGCGCAGGCTGCGCAAGGCCGCCATGAACGTCGCCGCCCGCTGGATCGTCGAACGCCAGGAGAACGACGGCTGCTGGGGCGGGATCCAGCCCCCCGCCGTCTACTCGGTCATCGCCCTGCACCTCCTCGGCTACGACCTCAAGCATCCGGTCATGCGGGCCGGCCTCGAGTCACTCGACCGCTTCGCCGTCTGGCGCGAGGACGGCTCGCGCATGATCGAGGCCTGTCAGTCGCCCGTCTGGGACACCTGTCTGGCCACCATCGCCCTCGCCGACGCGGGCCTCCCCGCCGACCACCCGGCCCTCGTCCGCGCGGCCGACTGGATGCTCGGCGAGGAGATCGTCCGGCCCGGCGACTGGACCGTCCGCAGGCCCGGACTGCCCCCGGGCGGCTGGGCGTTCGAGTTCCACAACGACACCTACCCGGACATCGACGACACCGCCGAGGTCATCCTCGCCCTCCGCCGGGTCCGCCACCCCGACCCCGACCGGGTCGAGTCGGCCATCGCCCGCGGCGCCCGCTGGACCCTCGGCATGCAGTCGAAGAACGGCGCCTGGGCCGCCTTCGACGCCGACAACACCAGCCCCTTCCCCAACCGGCTGCCGTTCTGCGACTTCGGCGAGGTCGTCGACCCGCCGTCGGCCGACGTCACCGCCCATGTCGTGGAGATGCTCGCCCACGAGGGCAAGGCCCACCACCCCGGTACCCGCAGGGGGATCGAGTGGCTCCTCGCCGAACAGGACCCGAACGGAGCCTGGTTCGGACGCTGGGGCGTCAACTACGTGTACGGGACGGGCTCGGTGGTCCCGGCGCTCACCGCGGCCGGGCTGCCCCGCTCCCACCCCGCGATCCGCCGGGCCGTCGCCTGGCTGGAGTCCGTACAGAACGAGGACGGCGGCTGGGGCGAGGACCTGCGCTCGTACTCGGACCGGGCCTGGGTCGGGCACGGCGCCTCGACCGCCTCCCAGACCGCGTGGGCGCTGCTCGCGCTGCTCGCGGCCGGCCGGCGCGACTCCCGGGCCGTCGAGCGGGGCATCGCCTGGCTCGCCGGGACACAGCGCGCCGACGGATCCTGGGACGAGCCGTACTTCACCGGGACCGGCTTCCCCTGGGACTTCTCCATCAACTACCACCTCTACCGGCAGGTCTTCCCGCTCACGGCGCTCGGCCGCTACGTGAACGGCGAACCCGTCGTCTCCAGGGAGGGATGATGGGCGAAGAGCCGGGGCCCCCGGCCGGCTCCTCGGCGCCGCTGCTGATCGCCTGCGCGCTCGGCATCGAGCAGCTCGCCCTGCGCAGCGGCGAGCGCGCCGGCGCTCCGGGCGCGTTCACCGTCGTCCGTACGGGCATGGGACCGGCCCACGCCCGCCGGACCGTCGCCCGTGTGCTGGGCCGGGAGCCCTGGCGGGACGCCGTCGTGGTCGCCTCGGGCTTCTGCGCCGGGCTCGCCCCCGGGATGCACCCCGGGGACCTGATCGTCGCCGACGAGACCCGCGGCGGACCGGACGGCGTCACGCCCTGCACCGGGACAGAGCTCCTGGTGAAGGCCCTGATCCGGGCGCTCCCCGGGCGGACCGTCCACACCGGCCCGCTGGCCGGCTCCGACCACGTCGTGCGCGGCCACGAGCGGGCCGAGCTGCGCGCCACCGGGGCGATCGCGGTGGACATGGAGTCCGCCGCCACGCTCCGTACGGCGCTGGCCGCCGGGCCCCGCCCGGTTGCGGCCGTACGGGTGGTCGTGGACGCTCCAGAACATGAACTGGTCCGGATCGGCACGGTACGCGGTGGAATATCGGCTTTCCGTGTTCTTCGTGCCGTCCTTCCCGCATTCTTCGAATGGCACCGTTCTTTGCTGCTCCCCAGGAGGTGAGCGAGTTATGGCCATGCCGCTCCGACAGTCCATCCGGGTCGGGACCTATCTCTTCGAACAGAAGCTCCGCAAGCGGGACAAGTTCCCGCTCATCGTCGAGCTCGAGCCGCTGTTCGCCTGCAACCTCAAGTGCGAGGGCTGCGGAAAGATCCAGCACCCGGCCGGCGTGCTCAAGCAGCGGATGCCGGTCGCCCAGGCCGTCGGCGCCGTCCTGGAGTCCGGGGCGCCGATGGTCTCCATCGCGGGCGGCGAGCCCCTGATGCATCCGCAGATCGACGAGATCGTCCGCCAGTTGGTGGCGAAGAAGAAGTACGTCTTCCTCTGCACCAACGCGATGCTGTTGCGCAAGAAGCTGGAGGACTTCACCCCCTCCCGGTACTTCGCCTTCGCCGTCCACATCGACGGGCTGCGTGAGCGGCACGACGAGTCCGTCGCCAAGGAGGGCGTGTTCGACGAGGCGGTGGCGGCGATCAAGGAGGCCAAGCGGCGCGGCTTCCGCGTCACCACCAACTCGACGTTCTTCAACACCGACACCCCGCAGACGATCATCGAGGTCCTCAACTACCTCAACGACGACCTCCAGGTCGACGAGATGATGATCTCGCCCGCCTACGCCTACGAGAAGGCCCCGGACCAGGAGCACTTCCTCGGTGTCGAGCAGACCCGGGAGCTCTTCAAGAAGGCCTTCGCCGGTGGCAACCGGGGCCGGTGGCGGCTCAACCACTCCCCGCTCTTCCTGGACTTCCTCGAGGGCAAGGCCGACTTCCCCTGCACGGCGTGGGCGATCCCGAACTACTCGCTCTTCGGCTGGCAGCGTCCCTGCTACCTGATGAGCGACGGCTACGTCCCCACCTACCGGGAGCTGATCGAGGAGACGGACTGGGACAAGTACGGCCGGGGCAAGGACCCGCGCTGCGCCAACTGCATGGCCCACTGCGGCTACGAGCCGACCGCCGTCCTCGCCACCATGGGCTCGCTGAAGGAGTCCCTGAGGGCGGCCCGCGAGACCGTCTCCGGGAACCGCGGATGACGTGACGGGTACGGGAGGGCCCGCGACACCACCGGGCGCGGCCCTCCCGCACGGCCGAACGACGAAAGGGGGCCGAGCATGACGATTCTGGAGAACATCCGGGGGCCGCGCGACCTCCGGCCGCTGAGCGGCGCGCAGCTCGACGAACTGGCCGCGGAGATCCGGCAGTTCCTGATCCACGCCGTCGCCAGGACGGGCGGCCATCTGGGGCCGAACCTCGGGGTGGTGGAGCTGACCGTCGCGCTGCACCGGGTCTTCGACTCGCCCGACGACCGCATCCTCTGGGACACCGGGCACCAGAGCTACGTCCACAAGCTGCTCACCGGCCGCCAGGACTTCTCCAAGCTGCGCAGCAAGGGCGGACTCTCCGGCTATCCCTCGCGCGAGGAGTCGGAGCACGACGTCATCGAGAACTCGCACGCCTCGACCGTCCTCGGCTGGGCCGACGGACTGGCCAAGGCCAACGAGGTCTCCGGCCGCCTCGACCACGTCGTCGCGGTCATCGGCGACGGAGCCCTGACCGGCGGCATGGCCTGGGAGGCGCTCAACAACATCGCCGCCGCCCGGGACCGGCCCCTGATCATCGTCGTCAACGACAACGAGCGCTCCTACGCCCCGACCATCGGCGGCCTCGCCCAGCACCTGGCCGCACTGCGCACCACCGACGGATACGAGCGCGTCCTCGCCTGGGGCAAGGACGTCCTCCAGCACACCCCCGTGATCGGGCAGCCGCTCTACGAGTCGCTGCACGGCGCCAAGAAGGGGTTCAAGGACACGTTCGCTCCGCAGGGGCTCTTCGAGGATCTGGGCCTCAAGTACGTCGGTCCCGTCGACGGCCACGACATCGCCGCCGTCGAGTCCGCGCTGCGCCACGCCCAGCGCTTCAACGGGCCCGTCCTCGTGCACTGCCTCACCGAGAAGGGCCGTGGCTACCGGCCCGCCCTGGAGGACGAGGCGGACCGGTTCCACGCCGTCGGCGCCATGGACCCGCTCACCTGCGCACCGCTCGCCCCCTCGGCCGGACCCTCCTGGACCTCCGTCTTCGGCGAGGCCATCGCCGAGATCGGGGCGGAGCGCCCGGACGTCGTCGCGATCACCGCGGCCATGCTCCACCCCGTCGGCCTGACGGCGTTCGCCGAGCGGTTCCCCGACCGGGTCTGGGACGTCGGCATCGCCGAGCAGCACGCCGTCGTCTCGGCCGCCGGCCTGGCCGCCGGGGGACTCCACCCCGTCGTGGCGGTGTACGCGACCTTCCTCAACCGCGCCTTCGACCAGCTGCTCATGGACGTCGCCCTGCACAGGTGCGGGGTCACCTTCGTCCTGGACCGGGCCGGCGTCACCGGCACCGACGGCGCCTCGCACAACGGCATGTGGGACCTCTCCGTCCTCCAGGTCGTGCCGGGCCTCCGGATCGCCGCTCCGCGCGACGCCGAGGAGCTGCGCGCCCAGCTGCGCGAGGCCGTCGACGTCGACGACGCCCCGACCCTGCTGCGCTTCCCCAAGGAGACGGTGGGGGAGCCGGTCCCGGCCGTACGGCGGACCGGCGGGACGGACATCCTCCTGGAGCCCTCGGGGCCGGAGGCGGACGTGCTCCTCGTCTCCGTCGGCGTCATGGCCGACGTCTGCCTCCAGGCCGCCGATCTGCTCGCCGGACGCGGCATCCGATGCACGGTCGTCGACCCGCGCTGGGTCAAACCGGTCGACGAGGCCCTCGTCCCGCTCGCCGAGCGGCACCGGCTGGTCGCCGTCGTCGAGGACGGCATCCGCACCGGCGGCGTCGGCGCCGCGGTCGGACAGGCCCTTCGCGACGCCGGCGTCGACGTCCCGCTGCGGACCTTCGGGATCCCCGAGCAGTTCCTCGGCCACGCCAAGCGCGGCGAGGTGCTCGCCGACCTCGGCCTGACCCCGGTGGAGATCGCCGGACGGATCAGCGCCGCACTGACCCGGAAGAAGGGGCGATGAGCAAGGAGTTCGACCTCTCGGCACTGCTCGCCGAACGCGGCGCGGAGCGCTACGAGCTGCACACCCGGTACCTCAATCACCAGCTCCCGCGCATGCTGCACACCATCGGCTTCGACAAGGTCTACGTACGGGCCGAGGGCGCCCACTTCTGGGACGCCGACGGCGGCGACCACCTCGACATGCTGGCCGGCTTCGGCGTCATGGGCCTGGGGCGGCACCACCCCGTCGTCCGCAAGGCCCTCCACGACGTCCTGGACGCCTCGCTCGCGGACCTCACCCGCTTCGACTGCCAGCCGCTGCCCGGGCTGCTCGCCGAGAAGCTGCTCGCCCACAGCCCGCACCTCGACCGGGTCTTCTTCGGAAACAGCGGTACGGAGGCGGTGGAGACCGCGCTGAAGTTCGCCCGGTACGCCACCGGCCGGCCCAGGATCGTCTACTGCTCCCACGCCTTCCACGGCCTGACCACCGGCTCCCTCTCGGTCAACGGCGAGAAGGGCTTCCGGGACGGGTTCGCCCCCCTGCTGCCCGACACCGCGATCGGGCTCGGCGACCTGGACGCTCTGGAGCGCGAGCTGCGCAAGGGCGATGTCGCCGGGTTCGTCGTCGAACCCATCCAGGGCAAGGGAGTGCACGAGGCCCCGCCCGGCTTCCTGCGTGCCGCGCAGGAGCTGCTGCACCGGCACGGGGCCGTGCTGATCGCCGACGAGGTGCAGACCGGTCTCGGCAGGACCGGGGACTTTTACGCGTACCAGCACGAGGACGGCGTCGAACCGGACCTGCTCTGCGTCGCCAAGGCGCTCTCCGGCGGGTACGTGCCGGTCGGCGCGACGCTCGGCAAGGACTGGATCTTCAAGAAGGTCTACTCGTCCATGGACCGCGTCCTCGTCCACTCCGCCAGCTTCGGGTCCAACGCGCAGGCCATGGCCGCCGGGCTCGCCGTGCTCTCGGTCATGGAGAACGAGGGGACGGTGGCGCACGCGCGCCGGATCGGCGAGCTGCTCTCCGCACGCCTCAAGGAGCTCGTGCCCCGCTACGAGCTGCTGCACGAGATCCGCGGACGGGGCCTGATGATCGGGATCGAGTTCGGCCGGCCGTCCTCGCTGGCCCTGCGCAGCCGGTGGACGATGCTGCAGGCCGCCCGGAAGGGTCTCTTCGCGCAGATGGTCGTCGTGCCGCTGCTCCAGCGCCACCGGATCCTGACCCAGGTGTCGGGGGACCACCTGGAGGTGATCAAGCTCATTCCGCCGCTGATCATCGACGAGGCGGACGTGGACCGCTTCGTGACCGCTTTCACGGCTGTGATGGACGACGCCCACGGGGGCGGCGGGCTGATGTGGGACTTCGGAAAGACGCTGGTCAAGCAGGCGGTCGCGCAACGCTGACCGCCGGGACGGCATGGGCTTTTGCCTCTGGGGCAAGAAACTTGCCTCAGAGGAAAGTTCCTGGCGGAATGGAGGCATGGCACACCTCCACGGGGAGCAGGCCGCGGACCCCGCCGCACCGGACGCGTCCGACGCCCTGCCGGACGCACCGCACGTCGCGCCGCAGCTCCGCGCCCTGCGCAGACGCCGCGGGCTGACCCTGGAGGCCGCCGCCCAGCGGGCCGGGCTCTCCCCGGCCCATCTCTCCCGGCTCGAAACGGGCCACCGGCAGCCCTCGCTCCCGATGCTCCTCGCCCTCGCCCGTATCTACGGTACGACGGTCTCCGAGCTCCTGGGCGAGGTTCCGCCCGAGCGTGATCCGATCGTCCGGGCGGACCGGTCCGAACCCGTCGAGGCCGACGGCTGGACCTACCGCCAGGCCGGCGGGCCGGGCCGCGCCCTGCAGGCGCTCCGCGTGCACGTCCCGTACGCCACCAAGGCCGACATCGTGCGCGTCCACCCCGGCGAGGAGTGGCTCCACGTCCTCGACGGGCAGGTGCGTCTCGCCCTCGGCGACGCCGTGCACGTCCTGGATCCGGGGGACAGCGCCCACTTCGACTCGCTCACCCCGCACCGCATCGGCGCCGTCGGCCGCGGCGGGGCCGAGCTGCTCTTCGTCCACACGCTCATGCAGAGCCCCGCCGCCGAGCTGTGCCTCGGCGACGGCGCCCCGCATCTGCGCTGAGCCCTGGAAAGGGGTCGATATGTCCGAGAAGTCCGCACCGGTCACCGGTGAGGAGCGCGAGGCCGGCAAGTTCCCCAAGGGGCTGGTGCTCCGGCTCTTCGCCTATCTGGTGGCCGGGCACCTCTTCGCCGGCTTCCTCTATCTGCTCTTCATGCTCGGAGGCCAGAACCAGTAGCGGCCGGGGGCCGGGTCACACCTCGACGACGAGACGCTCACGCAGCCGCGCCCGCGTCTCCGGGGCGAGCTTCAGGCCGTCCGTGAGGTAGCCCTCGACCGTCCCCCAGGTCTGCGTCATCGTCTCGAACGCGGCCCGCAGATACTCGACCCGTGCGTCGAAGAGCGGGCTGAGCAGCTCCATCACCTCGGGCGACATGGCGTCCGCGGAGGTGGAGCTGCGCTGCACCTTGTAGCGGCGGTGCGGGTCGTTCGACTTCACGTAGTCGGCCTCGATGGCCTCGTGCTCCACGCCCACCGCGAGCAGGGAGATGGCGATGGAGAGGCCGGCGCGGTCCTTCCCGGCCGCGCAGTGCATCAGCGCCGGGACGCTGTCCTCGGCCATCGCGTGCAGGATGCCGCTGTGCTCCGCCGTCCGCTCGACAATCATCTTCCGGTACGAATCGGACATTCGCGCCGCCGCCTTGCCGTCGCCGAGGATGCCGCGGAGCTGCTCCAGCTCGCCGGTCCTGACCAGCCTCCAGAACTCCTTGCCGTCAGCCGGGTCGTTGAGCGGTATGTTCACGTTCCGCACGCCGGGCAGTTCGACGTCCGGGCCCTCGATCTTGCGGTCGGCCACATTGCGGAAGTCGAAGATCGTGTGCAGCCCGAGGGTGGAGAGGAACGCCGCGTCCTGCTCGGTGGCGTGCGCCAGGTGGCCGCTGCGGAAAAGGCGGCCGAACCGCACCGAACCGCCGTCCACGGTCGGCAGTCCGCCCACGTCCCTGAAGTTGCGCACCCCGGTGAGCTCGGGTTCGGTCGACGGGACCTGCGGCAGCTGCTGCGTCACGAGTGCTCCTGAAGGTTGGCGGATCGGGATCGACTGCTGATCGATTCCTGGGCCAATCATCCCGGGTGACCGGGCCTCCGCCTACCCCCGGGGTATGGGAATGGGTGTTCTGTCCGAATTGGGCCCTTAGGTATAACGCGCCCTGGTTGCAGGGGAGATGGGATTCGGCGCGTGAGCAGCGTCATAGAGGTGACGGACCGTGCCTGATCGTCTTGTGCAATCCCCGTAGCGGAAAAGGAGATCGAGGTCCCGCCCTCCACGGAGGGTGACCGGAATCCGGTGTGAATTTGCATCCCATGATTGCGAACGAAAAGAGGCGGCTTGTTCGCCTCGACCCGCTCGTCTAGCGTCACGCTCAATCCGGTCGGACCCGCCGAATCCTGCCACCGCCCGGAATCCGCACCCACCCACGTACGGCAGGAGCGGGGGACCCAGGTAGTACGCCGTTCCGGTCGTTCCGGACGGCTCGGGGTGAAGCCGCGTGAAAAGCGGCCGGACATCTCCAGTCCGAACCCGACAGCTCACCTCGCAGGCGACGGAGAGGAATTCGCCATGCCCGCAAAGGGTAAGCACCGCCGTCCCAAGGCCAACCCGCTCACGCGTGGATTCGTCGCCGCCGGTACGGGTGGCGCCGTCGTCGCCCTGCCCCTGCTCGGTGCGACCGGCGCTCACGCCGCCGACAAGGCCGCCCCGTCCGTGACGTCCCACCAGGCCGTCGCCTCCGTCGCCGCGACCCCCGCCAAGGCCCCGGCCGCCGGGAAGACCGCCAAGCCGAAGACGTACTCCGTCGTCCGTGGCGACTACCTGTCGAAGATCGCCGCCGAGCACCACCTCGCGGGCGGCTGGAAGAAGCTCTACACGGACAACCGCCAGGTCGTCGGCGAGAACCCGTCGCTGATCCTTCCCGGCATGAAGCTCACCCTCGGCGCCAAGTCGACCGCCAAGGCGGCGCCCAAGGCCGCTCCGAAGAAGGCCCCCAAGGCCGCTCCGAAGGCGGAGAAGCCCTCCTCCGACACGCGCGCCTCCCGCTCCGCCGAGCGTGACCCGGCCGGCACCGCCGCCCCGGCGTCCGCCCCCGCGCAGGCATCCTCCTCCGGCTGGGTCGCCCCCGTCGGCGGCGGCATCTCCACCCCGTACCGCGCCTCCGGCGCCATGTGGTCCTCCGGCTACCACACCGGTGTCGACTTCATCGCCTCCTCCGGCACCTCGGTGAAGGCCGTCGGCGCGGGCACCGTCTACTCCGCGGGCAACAGCGGCTCGTACGGCAACGAGGTCGTCATCCAGCACGCCGACGGCACGTTCTCGCAGTACGCCCATCTCTCCTCCCTGAACGTCTCCGCCGGCCAGACCGTCACCGGTGGCCAGGAGATCGGTCTCTCCGGCTCGACCGGCAACTCCACCGGTCCGCACCTGCACTTCGAGATCCGCACCGGACCCGGCTACGGCTCGGACATCGACCCGCTGGCCTACCTGCGCTCGCACGGCGTCAGCATCTGACGCACCGACAGCACCCGTGGGGGCCCGGCACTTACCAGTGCCGGGCCCCCACGCGCGTATTCCGGCTTGGTGGAATCTTGACCGGTGGCGTATCTCACCCGGCGTCAACCCCTCCTTACGGTCGCGTAGGTCACATCCATAAGGGAAAGATGTGGTCCCGTGGCAGACGATTCGAGAACAAGAGACACGCACGTATTCGGGTCGTACGCGGCGATCGGTGACAGCTTCACCGAGGGCGTGGGAGACCCCGGGCCCGACGGGAAGTACGTCGGGTGGGCGGACCGCTTCGCGGTGCTCCTCGCCGACCGACTGCCGGAGCACGACGCATTCCGTTACGCCAACCTGGCCGTACGCGGCCGCCTGCTGGACCAGATCGTGGAGGAGCAGGTCCCCAGGGCGAAGGAACTCGCCCCCGACCTGGTGACCTTCTGCGCGGGCGGAAACGACATCATCCGCCCCGGCACCGACCCCGACGACGTCGCTGAGCGCTTCGAGCGCGCCGTCGCCGACCTGACGTCCGCCGTCGGCACCGTGATGGTGACGACCGGCTTCGACACCCGCGACGTCCCCGTGCTGAAGCATCTGCGCGGCAAGATCGCCACGTACACGGCCCACGTCCGGTCCATCGCCGACCGCTACGACTGCCCGGTCCTCGACCTCTGGTCGCTCAGGTCGGTGCAGGACAGGCGGGCCTGGGACGACGACCGGCTGCACCTCTCGCCCGAGGGCCACACCCGGGTCGCGCTGCGCGCCGCCCAGGTCCTCGGCCTGGACGTGCCGGCCGACCCGGACCAGCCCTGGCCGCCGCTCCCGCCGCGCGGCACGCTCGAGGTGCGCCGCGACGACATCAACTGGGCCAGGGAGTACCTCGTGCCGTGGATCGGCCGGCGGCTGCGGGGCGAGAGCTCGGGCGACCACGTGGCGGCCAAGCGCCCCGATCTCATGCCGCTCGGAGACCTCATGCCCCTCTGAGCAGGGCGGGTGCCGGTATCCGCTCCAGAACGCCGCCGGCGAACACGTCGTACAGCGGCAGCGTCTCCAGATGGACATAGCCGATGTGGCAGTCGCAGACGGAGAGCGGGCAGGCGCGCGGGCGCAGGGCAGCGCGGTACGAGCCGTCGTACAGATTGCCCAGCTCGGCCTTGACGAAGTGGCAGCGGCGCACCGTCCCGTCACCGTCCACCGAGATCACCGACTCACCGGTCCGGCAGGGGAGACCGGCTGAGGGGTGCGGCCGGCGGCTGTACGGGAAGAGGGGGTCGAGGGCCGTCCAGGCCCCGGCCTCCTCGTCGGTGTACGTGAGCCCCTCGGCCGCGTTCACCCAGAGGTAGACCTCGGGCGGGAGCTCGTCCCGCAGCCGCCGGGCGTGCTCCCGGTGCTCGGGCAGACCGACGATCCCGACGCTGAAGCGCGTACCCCGGGCGGTCAGCTCGCGGCACTTGGCGAGGAAGCGGTCGTACGGCGTCTGCCCCGGGTGGTACGTGCACCAGAGCGCCAGCGTGCCGGGGTCGGCCTCCGCCAGCCATTCGGTGCGACAGCTCAGATTGGTCTGGATCGCGACCCGCTCGATGTGCGGGAGGTGCGACAGCTCGACGAGCGTCCGCCGGTACCAGGACCGGACGAGGCCCTCGCCCCACGGGGTGAAGAGGATCCTGAGCCGGTCGCCGGTCTGCGCCGCGGCCCAGGCCGAGAACCGCTCCAGCGCCGCCCGGTCGGCGCGGAGCTGCTCGCGGCTGTCACGACGCTTGGCGAAGGGGCAGTAGGGACAGTCGTAGTCGCAGGAGGAGAGCGGGCCCCGGTAGAGGAGGGTCAGGTCCATGCCGGTACCCCTACCTCGGCTCGTAGGCGGCCATCGCCGCCCGGACGGCAGGGGAGAACAGCGCCGGTCCGAGCGCGTCCGAGTGGGCGAGACCCTCGGGGGAGAGCCGCAGCAGACCGGCGGGGGCCGTCGCGTCCAGCCAGCCGAGCGCCTCGAACCGGCGCAGCTCGGCGGGGAAGTCCGCGAACGGAGAGGTGCCGAACCTTTCCTCGTAGCCGGCCGTGGCCATGCCCCGGGCCTGGAGGAGGGACTGGAGCAGATGGCGGCGGCGCGCCTCGTCCGCGTCGACCCACCGGCCCACCCGCGCCCGGGTGAAGTCCGCCGTCTCGGTGTAGGCGTCCACGATCGAGCGGATCTCCCTCATGTCGACCGCGTAGTCGAAGGAGTGGTGCAGCGAAGAGGTGTACGAGCGAGCCCCGCAGCCCAGGCCGATCATCCCGTCCGTCTGGCAGGCGTAGTCGTCGGCACCCTGCGGCGGGGCGTCGGTGCGCCGGAACATCCGCATCGACTCCTGTGCGTAGCCCCGCGCGAGCAGATGGTCCCGGCCGTGTCGGTACAGCCGCAGCCGCTGCTCGTCCCAGTCCCGGTCGGCGTTCGGGGAGAGCCGGCCGAGGCCGGTGAGCGGACGCACGTAGAGCGGGTAGAGGTACAGCTCCTCGGGCGCCCAGGCGAGCGCCGCGTCGAGGGAGCGGGTCCAGGACTCCACGGTCTGGCCGTCGATGCCGTAGATCAGATCGATGTTCAGGACGGGGACGCCGGTGTCCCGGATCCGGGCGAGCGCGGCCTCGACATCGGCGCGGCGCTGGGGCCGCACGGCCGCGCGCGCCTCGGCCTCCACGAAGCTCTGCACACCGATGCTGATCCGGGTGGCCCCCCTCGCGGCCAGGACCGCGAGCCGGTCGGCGGTCGCCGTCGAGGGCGAGGTCTCGACGGAGAGCGGGACGGCGCGCAGGTCGGCCCCCATCCGCTTCTCGGCGATGTCGCAGAGCCGCTCCAGCTCGTCGGCGCTGAGGAACGTCGGCGTCCCACCGCCGAAGGCGGCCGTGGCGAACCGGACCGGTGCGCCGTCCCCGAGCGCCTCGCGGACGGCGGTCGCCTGCCGGTCGAGCGCGTCGAGATAGCGGGTCGTCAGCTCGTCCGGGGCGCCGATGCGGGTGAAGAGGTTGCAGAAGCCGCAGCGGACCTCGCAGAAAGGGATGTGGGCGTAGAGGGAGAGCGCGTCCTTCGGCTCGTCACGCCAGAGCTCGGCGAGCGAGGGCGCGGGGTCCGGGAGCGGACGGTACGCCGTCTTGTGCGGGTAGGCGTAGACGTAACTCTCGTACGGGCGTGGGAGGTCGAGTGTCTCGGAGGTCTCGTGCGCCCCGGTCTCCTCGGTCATGCGGCCGCCTCCCGCTGCGGGCCGTCCACGACGAAGTGGGCGTACGGCACGGTCCAGACGACCTCGTGACCGAGCCGGTGACCGGAGAAGCCGTCCTCCCCGTACGCGGTGCCGTGGTCCGAGCAGACGATCGCGAAGCAGGGGCGGCGGCTGCTCATGGCCGTGAGAAGCCGGCCGATGTGCCGGTCGACGTACTCCAGCGCCGCCGCGTGCGAGTCGCGGGTGTCCCCGGACTCCCGCGTCGCGTCCGGGAGGTGGAACCAGTTGGGCTGGTGCAGAGCGGAGACGTTGAGGAAGAGGAAGAGGCGCTGCTCGGGCGGGAGCCCGGCGACGATCTCCTCCGCTCTGGTCACCTGGGACGCGAAGGAGGTGGGGGAGGTGACCCCGAACTCGGGCTCCCAGTGGCTCTCCTGGAAGAGGCCGGGCAGTACGGAGCCGAGCGGGCCCTGCCCGTTGAAGAAGCCCACGCCGCCGACGCACACCGTGCGGTAGCCCTCCGCGGCCAGGCCGGAGACCAGGTCGGGGGTGTCGTGGACGAACGTGCCGTCGGCGGTGCTCTCGCTGCCCGCGAACCGCGCCGCGAAGAGGCGGGGGTGCGGGCCCTGGGAGGCCGGGGTCGGCAGGAAGCCCGCGAAGATCGCCTGGTGGGAGGCGTACGTGAAGCTGCCGGGGGCGTGCCGGCGCTCCCAGCGTCCACCGGGGAGGTGCCGGGCCAGGTTCGGGATCCGGCCGGCGGCGGCCAGCTCGGCGGCCACGTCGTACCGGAGGGTGTCGAGCGTGACCAGGAGCAGATCGTGGCTGCCCACGATCTTGTTCATGTCGGGTGGGTGCTGCTGGTTCACGTGGTGCTCGATCCTGTGGTGCCGGTAGTGCTAGTGGTGTCTGTGGTGTCTGTGGTGTCTGTGGTGTCTGGCGCGTCTGAGGTGTCTGTGGTGCGGGTGACGACTGCTGTGCCGGCGGGCGTTCGGGCGGGAGTTCGGGCGGGCCTTCCTCGGAGGAGCGCCGCGACCTGGGCGGCGTAGGTGTCCTGGCCCTCCGCGCCGCTGCCCGGCAGGCCGGTGAGCCCGGGGAGGAGATCCCCGAAGGCGTTGACCTCGCCGACGGCGAAGCGCCGCCAGCCGACGGCCGGCAGCAGATCGACGCCGACGCACCGCATACCAGGGAAGGCGTCGGCGGCGGCCTCGCACACCCCGAGCGCGTCCGCCCACCGGCCGCCCGCGGCCGAGACCGCCGCGCGCACGGCGCCCAGATCGCCCCTGGTGCCGCCGAGATGGAGGTTGGTCATCGGGGAGCGGCTGGTCCGGACGACCGCGTGCGTGGCGCGCCCGTCGATCACCACCACCCGCAGGTCGGCCACCCGGCCGCCCTGCGCCGCCTTCGGCAGCCAGCGCTCGATGTGCAGCCCGTCGGGGGCGAGCGCGTCGACGATCGCGGCGACCTCGCGCTCCGTCGTGTAGCGCCGTACCCGGAGGGAGTTGAAGAGGTGTCCCTCGGGGCCACGTTCCACGGACGTGGTGGCCTGGACCCGGCCGGCGCCGTTCGTCTCCACGGCCAGGACCCCGGAGGCGGACGAGCCGTGGGCGAGCTTCACGAACGCACGGCGCAGCCCGGCCGCGGCCATCAGGGAACGGACGTCCGTCCAGCCCCGTACGGGAGGGGCGGCCGCCCCGGACGTCGGTGAGTCCGGCACCGGCACCCCGGCCCGCAGCAGCCGGGCATGGGCGAGCCGCTTGTCGAACAGCACCGCCGGCTCCGCGGGATCGTCGACGAGGAACGCCCCGGCGGCGCCCACGTTCCGCGCGAGCCGTGCCGTAGCCTCCGTGAACGCCGTGTACCAGCGGCCCGTGCCCTCGACCCGGGTCGGATCGTCCGTACCGCGCAACAGCCGGTCGACGTCCGGGTCCTCGCCGGGTGACTCCAGCCGTACCGTCTCGCCCGGCTGGAACCGCGCCCCGCCCCGCAGCACGTCGAGCCAGGGCTCGACCCGTGCCTCGGGCAGCCCGGCGGCCCGCACCGCGTCGCGGAAGAAGGTGACCCGGCGGTTGGCCGGGTTGCCGACGACGACGAGGCGCGGGTGCGCGAGGGCCGGTTCCCCGGCGGGCGGCTGCCCGGGGGGCGGGGAGTGGGTCATTCGGCGACCGCGACGTACCGGAAGACCTCGCCGTCGCCGTCGTCCTCGGGCTCCTGCGCGTCGCCGACGTCGACCGTCACCCCGTACGGCGTGAGGGTGTCGACGATCCGCTCGCTCATCTTCTCCGACAGGTAGTGGTGCGAGAGGTCGAGGTGCGTGAGATGGGTCAGCGGCTGGCCCACGAGCAGCGCCTCGGCCCCCTCGTCGGTGAGCGTGCCCATCGACAGGTCGAGGCTGTCGAGACGGGCGACGACGGGGGCGCCGGCGACCGCGGCGGCGATCTCGTCCTGGATCACGCTGTTGCGGAGCCCGAGACGGCGCAGGGCGGGGAACCCGGTGCCGGCGAGCAGCGGTTCCAGATCGGAGACCGAGGAGTCACCGCCGTACTCGTCCGTGCCGAGCCACAGCTCCAGCTTCTCCAGGGCGGGCAGGTCGCTGCCCGCGATGCCGCGGACGACCTCGGCGCCGAGACCGCCCGACTCCACCACGAGCGTGGTCAGCGAGGCGTGCCGGACCGTCGGGAAGCGGAGCTCCGTGCCCCCGCGCACACCGAACTCCCGCAGCCGGGGATAGGCGGCGAGCAGAGGCGAGACGTCGGACTGCTGGATCCACGAGATCTCGCAGTCCTCGAAGGTCATGTCCCCCAGGAACAGTGCCTCCAGGCCGGAGAGCCGGTCGCCCGCCGCCTCGACGAGCCGAGCGACGATCGCGGCGGACGACGTGTCGTACGCCTCGTCCCAGCCGCCGACGATCAGCGCGCGGACCCGGTTCGTGTCGACCTCCGCCAGGAAGCGGTCGAAGAACCGCTCCCACTGGTCGTCGTCCGAATCGCAGTACGTCGATCCGGAGACGCGCCAGGCCACGGAGGCCGCGTCGGGCAGCTCGACGGCGGTGTCACGATCCGGGAAGTGGAACACGGGCAGCCCGTGAAACTCCTGAATGTATCCCGAAATGGTCATGAGTGCTCCAGACACCGGACGGCGTTGATCGGCTGACGCGAGCAGTTGTACCAAGCCGCACCGACAACTCCGCGCCGGGGGCGCCGGAAGGCCGTTGTCAGTGGCTGCCTCTAGCGTCGAATGCGTGGTGGACACGTGGCGTGTCCACCACGGAGGGGAGAGCCATGTACCGGCAGGGAGACGTACTGATCGTGCCCGTCGCGGAGAGCGCGGTGCCCGACCACGTGAAGGACGCGGCGGGGGAGCCGAGAGACGCGCGGGGCCGGCTGGTCCTGGCGCTCGGCGAGGTCACCGGGCATGCCCACGCGGTCCCGGGGCCCGGCCGACTGGTCGCCGAGCCGGGCCCTTTCGGCCCCTTGGTGCTCGAACTGCCCTCGGGAGGGCGGGTGGTGCACGAGGAGCACGCCCCGATCCCGCTGCCCAAGGGCTGGTACCGGGTGGTGCGCCAGCGGGAGTACACACCGGGCGCGTACCGGATCGTCGCCGACTGACACGGCGGCGCGGATACCGAGAAGTCGTCGCGAACAACCGTCGTGAAGCAACCGTCGTGAAGCAGCCGCCGCGAAGAAGCAGTCGCGAAGAAGCAGTCGAGAAGAACCAGTCGCGCAGGAACAAGGGGGAGAGATGAACGGGACAACCACGGCGGTGGACAGGTGGCGGGCCGTCGCGGCGGCCACCGGGGCGGCCGACCGTCCGGCGGCCGAGGCCGGGGTACGGCACGCGTACCGCACGGCCGGCCTCGCCGCCCCGGAACGGATCGTCTGGGCGGACTCGCCCCGGGAGGCCGTCGCGCTCCTCCGTGAACTGCCCGACGCCGGGCGCTCGGTGCGCGACGAGGTCCGGACGCGGCCCTGGGCGGAGGAGCGCCGGCGGATCCACGACGAGCTCGGCCCTCGTGGCTGGACCGCGCTGTGGACCAGTACCGGCGCCCGGCTCTGGGACGCGTCGCGGACGCTCGCCGACCGCATACGGTCCGCCGTCGTGGACGATCTGGCCGGGACGTCCGTCGAGGCCGCCTCCGTACGCATGGTCCTGCTCGACGCCGTCCTCGGCCAGCAGGACGCGGCCTGGCTCGCCGCCTTCGACGGCCGGGGCGAGCGGCTCGCGGGGCTCGCCGAGGTGGCCGCGCACGCGGGCTGGTGGTGGCCGTACGAGAGGGTCGCCGTGGTGTGCGAGCGGCCGGAGGAACTGCACCGGGACGAGGCCGGGCGCCTGGACCGCGGTGACGGCCCCGCGCTCGCCTTCCGCGACGGCTTCGCGCTCTACGCCTGGCGCGGCATGGCGGTCCCCGAGGAGTTCCTCGCCGGACTGGGCGGGCTCACCCCCGAGCGGATACGTGCCGAGGAGAACGCCGAACTGCGGCGCGTGATGCTCGAGTACTACGGCTACGAGCGCTACCTCGCGGAGTCGGGGGCCGTCCCCGTGGGCCGGGACGAAGCGGGTGTGCTCTGGCGCATCGAGCTCGTGGACGACGAGGACGTGGTCATGGTCGAGGTGGTCAACGCGACCCCGGAACCGGACGGCACGTTCCGTACCTACTGGCTGCGCGTGCCGCCCGGGACGACGTCCGCGCGCGAGGGCGTCGCGTGGACCTTCGGGCTGGACGCGACGGCGTACGAACCGGTGGTGCAGACCTGACGGACGGCGACAGACCTGAGCGGGTGACCGGACAGGAGTGGCGCGCGGGCGGGGGTGGTGGAGGGTGCTGGGATGGGCGGCGCCGGGGCTGTCCGGCAAACACCGCCGAAGGGACCGCCCGTGACGACCGGTCATCACCACCGCTTCCGTACCCCTGTCCGCACCCGTCTCCTCCGCCGCGCCACGGCAGCCGGCGTCGTGCTCGGCGCGCTCGCGCTCGCCGGTGCCGGGCCCGCGCTCGCGGTGGCCCCCGTGGCCGGCCCTGCCGCGGCGGCCGTCGGAGCCCCTGCGCCCGCCCCTGCCGCGGCTCCGGCTCCGGCGACCCTCACCGTGACCGGGACCGGGCGGGCCGGCGCCGCCCCCGACATCGCGGTGATCTCGGTGGCGGTCGAGGCGCGGGCCAAGACCGGTGAGGAGGCGATGGCGGCCCAGAGCCGTGCGGCGGAGGCGCTGTTCGCCGCGCTGCGGAAGCAGTCCGTCGCGGACCGGGACATCCGCACCGAGAGCATCTCCCTGTTCCCGGTCTACACCCAGGCCGCCAACGGGGAGAGCAGGGTCTCCGGCTACCAGGCCTCGCAGAGTGTCTCGGCGACGGTCCGGGACGTCGACAGGACGGGCCAGGTCGTCGGGGCCGTCACCAAGGCGACCGGGGACGCGGGCCGGGTGGACGGAGTGACCTTCGACGTCGCGGACCCGGCCGCGCTGCGAGCCAGGGCCCGCGAGCTCGCCCACAAGGACGCCCAGGACAAGGCCGCCCAGCACGCCCGGCTGAGCGGCCACCGGCTCGGCCGGCTGGTGTCGATCACCGAGACGGACAGCGGCCGCCCCAGTGCCGGAGCCGCCCCCGAGGCATCCGCCGACGCCTCGGGAGTCCCGCTGGCCCCCGGCGAGATCGAGGAGCAGGTGACGGTCACGGCCGTGTACGAGCTCCTCTGAACCTGCTGGGACGGGGAAGCCGGTCGACGCCTGGCCGGGCTGAGCTTGGGACCAAGCCGGGCCGGACCAAGCCGGGCCGGACCAAGCCGGGCCGGACCAAGCCGGGCCGGACCAAGCCGGGCCGGGACGGCGGCCTCACATCCGGGCCAATCCGGGCCGAGCTACGCCGGCGGCCTGTCGCCCGGGCTGTCCAGCGCGGGCTGACGGGGGCCCGTTTCGTCGAGGGAGGGCAGGCCGAGTTCCCTGGCCAGGGCGGCGTCGGCCCACTCCAGCATCGCGGCGCGGGAGAGCGATCCGGCGTACGACGTCATCTGCACGGCGAGCCCGTCCAGGAAGGCGGTCAGCCGCCACGCCGCGGCCGCGGGGTCGGGGCACGGGAACTCTCCTGCCGCCGCGCCCTCACCGATGACCCGTGTCAGGGCGGCCTTCCACTGCTGGTCGAGCGCCCCGGCGACCTCGCGCAGGGCCGGTTCGCGCAGGCACGCCGCCCAGCCCTCGATCCAGAGCCGCCAGCCCTTGGCCTGCCCGGTCGGGGCGTACCACCGCACGGCCGCCCGCAGCCGGCGCAGGGCGCTGGTCCGCCGCTCCAGGAGCCGGCGCAGGTGGGCGAGGTCGCCCTCGGCGGCGTACGCGAACGCCTCCGCGACGAGCTTCTCCTTCGTCGAGAAGTGGTAGAGCACGAGCGCGTTGCTGACCCCGAGGGCGGACGCGACATCGGCGATCCGTACGGCGGCCACGCCTCGCGCCTCGATCTGCTCGACGGCAGCGCGGAGCAGCTCTTCACGCCTCTCCGCCACGCTCAACCGCACTCTCGTCACGCCGGTCAGCCTACACACGCGCGCCCCCCGATCATGATCATCTTCTCGGCGCGCAAGACGGCCGTGCGGGGGTTCGCGGGTCAGTAGCAGCCGTACCGCTCCGCGATCTCCGGCAGCCGCTCCTCGACCAGCGCGTGCGCCGCGGCGCGCGGGGTGATGCCGTCCGCCTCCGCGCGGTCCAGCATCCGGCCGACCAGGGCGCGCATGGCCGCGCGGATGTGCGCGAACGCGCCGTCCGCGTCGGCGCCGATGTCGCCGAAGAGGGTCCACCACCACCAGGCGTTGGTCGCGGAATTGACGACCACGTCGGGCAGGACGGTGACTCCGCGCCCGGTGAGCAGCACCTCCGCCTCCGGCAGGACGGGCATGTTGGCCGCCTCGACGATCCAGCGCGCCCGGATCCCCTCCACCGCAGCGCTGTCGATCGCGTACGACACGGCGGCCGGGACCAGGACCTCTGCGTCGACCGCGAGCCACGCCTCGCCCGGCCGCTCCGTGTCGCCCGGCCGCAGGGCACTGCGGTCCACGGTCCCGTACGGGTCGCGTGCCGCGAGCAGGGCTTCGACGTCCAGGCCGTCGGGGTTGACGATCGTGCCCCGCACGTCGGCGACGGCCACGACGGCGAGCCCCGATCGGGAGAGGAAGCGCGCGGTGGCCCCGCCCATGGTCCCGAAGCCCTGGACGGAGACCCGGGTGCCCTCGTACGGCCGGCCCGCCCGGTCCAGGGCCACGAGGACGGACTCCGCGACCCCGCAGCCGCCCACCAGCTCGTCGAGGCCGATGCCCTCGACCTCGGCCTCGAAGGCGTCGGCAAGCCTCCGCCGGGCCTGCGCCTCGTCGTCCAGGAGCGGATAGACGGCCTGGATCGAGGAGACCAGCCCGGCCTCGGCCGCGGCCCGGTCGACCAGGTCCTGGGTCAGGCCGAGGTCCTCGCCGGTGGTCCAGAAGCGTTCGATGCAGGGGCGCATCGCCCGCAGGTACCGGACCAGGACGCCGTACGCCTCGGGCGAGCGCGGATCGCAGTCGATGCCGCCCTTGGCGCCGCCCAGCGGAATGTACCGGCTGCTCGGGTCGTAGTGCAGGGCCTCCTTCATGCTCATGCCCCGCGCCAGTCCGGCCACCTCGTCCAGAGTGCAGCCCTCACGCATCCGCAGGCCCCCGCTGGCCACACCGCGAACCAGCCGGTCGACCACCAGATGCCCCCGCCGCCCGGTGACGTGGTCCGACCAGGTGATGGACAACAGAGGAGGGGTGCTCATGGGCGTTCTCCGAGGTGAGAGGGGGTGTACTACTGAACGGCGGTTCAGTATGACGCATTCGGCACGGCCGGGAGCCGCGCGGGCCGCCCATAATGGAACGACCCCGACCACCAGGAGGACCCGTGACCGGCACCGGCTCCGACCATTCGCTGCGGGCCAGGCTGCGCGCCCTGCGGCCCGAGGCCTTCGGCGCCGACCCGGCAGGGGAGCGCCTCGAGCGCATCCGCCGTTCGCCGAACTTCGCGAACGGCGTCTTCCAGAACCCCGTGGCCGCGCGGACCAGGCCCAGCGGGTCGACGATCGAGTTCGCGAAGGTCTACTTCGACAAGGAGGCGCGGACGCACCGTGCCCCCTCCGGCACGATCCCCGTCCACGCCACCACGCTGGCCGACCTCGCGAAGCCCCCGGTCTCGGGCCTCCGGATCACCTGGATGGGCCACTCCAGCGTGCTCGCGGAGATCGACGGCCGCCGGGTCCTCTTCGACCCCGTCTGGGGCGACCGCTGCTCGCCCTTCGCCTTCGCCGGACCGAAGCGCCTGCACCCCGTGCCGGTGCCGCTCGCCGCGCTGGGCCCGGTCGACGTGGTCGTGATCTCCCACGACCACTACGACCACCTCGACCTGCCCACGATCAAGGCGCTCGCCTCCACGGACACCGTCTTCGCCGTGCCGCTCGGCGTCGGCGCCCACCTGGAACGCTGGGGCGTGCCGGCCTCGCGTCTGCGGGAACTGGACTGGAACGAGTCCACCGAGGTCGGCGACCTCCTGCTGACCGCGACACCCGCCCGTCACTTCTGCGGCCGAGGCCTCCGCAACACCCAGCACACCCTCTGGGCCTCCTGGGTCGTCACGGGCCCCGAGCACCGCGTCTACCACAGCGGCGACACGGGATACTTCCCCGGCTTCGCGGAGATCGGCGCCGCGCACGGCCCCTTCGACGCGACGATGATCCAGATCGGCGCGTACAGCGAGTACTGGCCGGACATCCACATGACCCCGGCCGAGGGCGTCCAGGCCCACCTCGACCTCCAGGGCGGGCGCCCGCACGGGGTGCTCCTGCCGATCCACTGGGGCACGTTCAACCTGGCCCCGCACGCGTGGGCGGAGCCGGGGGAGTGGACGGGCGACGCCGGCGAGGATCTCGGCCAGGCGGTCGCGTCCCCGCGCCCGGGCGAACCGTTCGAGCCGTCCGGAACGCTCCCCGTGGACCCCTGGTGGCGCGCGGTGTCGCAGCCGATCGCCCGCCCCTGGCGCCGCCCGGACCGCGTCGAGCCGGCCCCGGTCGAGAAGCGGGGAAACGACCTCGACCTCGCAGGCGACCGCTGACGCCAGGCGCCACGTCGCTTTCCCGCCGAGCGCGGCCGCGGTCCTCGGCCTGACGGCCCGCGGGGAGTACCGCCATTTTCAGCCCTTCCCGGGGACAAGGCGGAGGGCCGCCTGCACCTGGTCCGGGTATGCGTCCGGCCGCGGTCGCCGGCTCCCGCGCGCACGGCGTCGGTGCGAACGCGAATGCGGAAATCCGCTGATCGCCCGCCGGGCCGGTGTGTGGGGTGCCCCGTGCCGGGCGGGGGAGGGTGCGGTCGGGCGCGCGTGCGAGAGCCCGTAGGCGGATTCCGGTCACGGGCGGGTTTCACCGAGGGTGGCGGCCTGTATACGGCTCCGCCCGGCCCCGCCCTCCTCCGTTCCCCCGCCCCGCACGCCCCCGTCGGGATCCGGCCAAGGGTTCTCGGCCTGTCGTGCGAAGGGTGATAGCAGAGTGGGTCCCCTCTGCGGGGAACTTTGCCAACTGCGCATCGCACATGAATGGTTGACGTCTAGAGTGGGTGGTTGGTGATCATCGGTAGGCTCATCCGACCCACGTAGTACACCCCCGTAGTACGCCGACTCCTGGGCACGTACCAAGGACACTCATGTCTCAACTTCGCGCACCCGCCGCGCGGTCCGAACGCCGCGAAGGCGGACGGCACGGCCGGTCAGGCGCTCGTTCCGCTTCCGGTGCGGGGGCTCCCAACCCCGCGCAGCAGCCCGCGCCGCTCCCGCCGGAAGCCCGCATACGCTCCCAACTCCTTCGCACCTCCGTGCTTCCCGCCGTCGCGGTCGCACTCGGCGGCGCCGCCGCCGTCATCTTCACCGTCCGCTCCACCGGAGCCGGTCCGACCCCCGGCCTCTGGGCCGCGCTGACCGGCGCGGCCGCCCTCACGGTCGCCTCCGTGACCGCGGCCGCGCTCGGGGCCGACCGGGCGGCCAAGTCCGTTCTCGACCGCTGCAACGCCCTGCGGCGCTCCAGCGCCCGCGGCCAGAGCGAACTGCGGACGATCGTCGAGCAGTTACGACGCGGCGAAGGTGCCCCGGCCCGCCCGGCCACCCCGCCCGCCGCCTCCTCCTCCGGCGACGAGTTCGACCTGCTCGCCCAGGAGCTCTCCCGCTCCCACGAGGCCGCCGTGGCCGCCGTGGTGCAGGCCTCCCGGCTCTCCAGCAGCGTCGGCAACGAGCAGAAGGTCGAGGTCTTCGTCAACCTCGCCCGGCGCCTTCAGTCCCTCGTGCACCGCGAGATCCAGCTCCTGGACGAGCTGGAGAACGAGGTCGAGGACCCGGAGCTGCTCAAGGGCCTGTTCCACGTCGACCACCTGGCCACCCGCATCCGCCGCCACGCGGAGAACCTCGCCGTGCTGGGTGGCGCCATCTCCCGCCGCCAGTGGTCGAACCCGGTCACGATGACCGAGGTGCTGCGCTCCTCGATCGCCGAGGTCGAGCAGTACCCGCGCGTGAAGCTGGTGCCGCCGATCGACGGCACGCTCCGTGGCCACGCCGTGGCCGACGTCATCCACCTCCTGGCCGAACTCGTCGAGAACGCGACGCTGTTCTCCGCACCGCACACCACCGTGCTGCTGCGGGCCCAGTACGTCACCGCGGGCCTGGCCATCGAGGTCGAGGACCGCGGCCTCGGCATGCCGGTCACCGAGCAGAACAAGATGAACGCGCTCCTCGCCGACCCCGACCAGGTGAACGTGGCCCACCTGCTCCAGGACGGCCGCATCGGACTCTTCGTGGTCTCCGCGCTCGCCCGGCGCCACGGCATCGCGGTACGCCTCCAGTCCAACATCTACGGCGGTATCCAGGCCGTTCTCGTGCTCCCGCAGGGTCTCCTCGGCGCCGACCCCGAGGGGCTCGCGCGCAGCGAGGGCCAGGCGGCCGCCGTGGCCGCGGGCACGGCGGCCGTACAGCCTCCCCAGATGCAGCGGGCCCCCCAGCAGGCCCAGCAGCACGCCCCCCAGCCACTCCCGCAGCCGGTCCACCAGCACATCCCTCAGCCCGGGCCGCAGCACGCTCCCCAGCCTCCCGCCCGCCCCGTCCACCCGGCGCCCGCAGCCGCACCCGCACCCGCACCCGGTCCCGTACCGGCGTCACCGGCGGCTCCGCCCTCCGGCCCCGTACCGCCTCCCGTGCGTACGCCCGGACAGTCACTCCCGCACGTGCCCGTACGCACCCCGGCGCACGCTCCCGAGCCCCCGGCCGCCGAACCGACCTACCGCCCCCTGACCTACACCAGCTCCGCCCCCGCCGTCCCGCTCCAGCAGGCGGAGGCCGCCGAGCGCGCTCAGCCGCCGGGCCGCCCCCTGCTCCCCAAGCGGCGCGCCCAGGAGCACCTGGTCCCGCAACTGCGTGACGAGCCCGTGGCCCGCCAGCCCGAGGAGCACGCCCTGCACGACCCCGGTCTGATGGCCGCCTTCCAGCGCGGCATCGGACTCGCCGAAGCCCAGCCCGCACCCCACCAAGAAGCGCTGCGTCCCGATGACGCGCACAAGGAGTAGATCACCATGGCGAGCAATGTGCCGAGCGGCCATTCCTCGGATCTCGACTGGCTGCTGAGCGGCCTGGTCCAGCGGGTCCCGTACACCCGGAACGCGGTACTGCTCTCCTCCGACGGCCTCGTGAAGTCGGTTCACGGCCTCGACACCGACGCCGCCGACCACATGGCCGCGCTGGCCTCCGGGCTGTACTCGCTCGGCCGCAGCGCCGGCGCGCGGTTCGGCGACGGCGGCGAGGTCCGGCAGGTGGTCGTCGAGCTCGACTCCACGCTGCTGTTCGTCTCCACAGCCGGCTCCGGCACGTGTCTGGCGGTCCTCGCCGGGCGCGAGGCGGACGCCGCCGTCCTCGGCTACGAGATGGCGATGCTCGTCAAGAGCGTGCGGCCGTATCTCGTCACTCCCGCCAGACAGGCCGCGGGCGCGGCGGGCATCACAAGGCAGTGAGCGTGGCGTCCTCACAGGAGGGGCCCTGGCTCGACGACGCGGCGGGCCGGCTGATCCGTCCGTACACCGTGAGCGGAGGCCGGACCCGACCGACGACCGCGCTGGACCTCCTCTCCATGGTGATGGCGACCGGCTCCTCCCCCCAGCCGCACATGGGTCCCGAACACAGCCTCGCCCTCGGACTGTGCGCCGGACCCACCTCGGTGGCGGAGATCGCGGCGCACTTACGGTTACCGGCCGTCGTCACCAAGGTCCTGCTCTCCGATCTCGTGGACTGCGGGGCGCTCACCGCCCGCGCTCCCCGCTTCCACGCCAACCCAACCGACCGTTCCTTGCTGGAGGCAGTGCTCGATGGCCTACGACAACGGCTCTGAGCGCCACGAGAGTGCCGCGGCCGACCCGTTCCCCACCGCGCTCAAGATCCTGGTGGCGGGCGGCTTCGGCGTGGGCAAGACGACCTTCGTGGGCGCGGTCAGCGAGATCGAACCGCTGAGCACCGAAGAGCTGCTGACCCAGGTCAGCGCGGCGACGGACAGCCTGGAGGGCGTGGAGTCCAAGACCACGACCACGGTCGCGATGGACTTCGGACGCATCACCCTCGACGACAGGAACGTGCTGTACCTCTTCGGCACCCCGGGCCAGGAACGGTTCTGGTTCATGTGGGACGAGCTCTCCGAGGGCGCCCTCGGAGCGGTCGTCCTCGCCGACACCCGCCGCCTGCAGGACTGCTTCTCCGCCGTCGACTTCTTCGAGCGGCGGGGGATCGGATTCGTCGTGGCGGTCAACGAGTTCGACGGTGCGTTCCGCTACGACCCGGACGAGGTGCGGGCGGCGCTCGACCTCAACCCCGAGGTGCCGGTCGTGCTCTGCGACGCCCGGATCTCCAGCGCCGGCATCCGCACCCTTCTCGTTCTCGTCCAGCATCTGCTCACCACCATCCCGGCCCCCGTGCCGAGCTACGGAGCACCGTCATGACCTACGACCCGACCGGTCATCTGCTGCTGACCCCCGTCGACCGGGATGCGCCCGCCCGTGTGCGCCGACTGCGCGAGCTGGGCATCGGGGAGCGGCCGGAGCAGGCGTTCGACGAGTTCGCCCACCGGCTCGCGGAGGTGACCGGCGCCCCGTACTCGATGGTCAACTTCATCGACGAGAACCGGCAGTTCTTCGCCGGGCTGCACACCCCTGCCGGCACCCACACGGGCAGCGACCTGGGAGCCGCGGCGGCCGGTGGCGACGTCGGCCGGTACATGGCGCGCGACCACGGGTACTGCCCGCACGTGGTGGTGCGCCGCAAGGCCCTCGTCCTGGAGGACGTCTGCGACTACCCGCGGTTCGCCGGGAACCCGGTGGTGGACGAGATCGGCATCCGCTCGTACATGGGCGCGCCGCTGATCGACCGTACCGGAATAGCGCTGGGCACGATCTGCGTGGTCGACACGGACGTACGGCCGTGGGGCCGCGCCGGTCTGGAGAAGATCAAGGCGCTCGCGGCGGAGCTGGTGGAGCAGATCCACCGCCGCGAGGACGGGCTGATCTGACCCGCCCGGACGGATCTCCCGCTCCGGCGGGACCCGTGCCGACGGACCCGCGTACGGGACCGTCATGGGTGCGCCCCGGGACGACTCAGCGGTCGTGCCGGGGCGCTGCTGCGTGTACGCGTTCAGGCATGCACGGGCTCCAGCCGGAGGAGGTCCGCGAGCTTCTCGGACCAACTGCCCTTGTCCTGGCCGAGGGCGACCTCGGCGAGCCGGAGCAGCTGGATGTCGGACGTGCCGGCCGGGGCGAAGATGTGGTGCGCGTCGCGGAGGTAGCGCTCGATCGGGCGGTTGGTGAAGAGGCCCGCGGCCGCGTGGATCTCCATCGCGTTGCGGCCGGAGTCGATCGCCGACTCGACGTTGACCAGCTTCGCGTTCATCAACTCGGCGTCGCAGGAGAGGCCTTGGTCGAGGAGATGCACGGCGTGGTACGCGGCGAGCCGGGCCGTCATCAGCCGGGACTGCATCTGACCGAGCTTCAGCTTGACCGTGGGGAGCTGGTGCAGGGGCTTGCCGTAGCGGTGGCGCTCCGCGCAGAACCGGGTCGTCTCCTCCAGGATCGCCTGGTGGATGCCGAGCGAGACGGCGGTGAGGTTGGCCCTGCCGTACAGGACGCTGGAGGAGTACGCGACGGCCAGGCCGTCGCCCTCGTCGCCGAGCCGGTTGGCCGCCGGTACCCGGCAGTCCTCGAAGATGAGCTCGCCGAAGCTGAAGCCGTGCAGCCCCATGGCCTGCTGCTGGGGTCCGAGCCGGAAGCCGGGGCGGTCCGATTCGACCAGGAAGGCCGTGAGGCCGTTCGATCCGGGGCCGGTCCTGACCACGACGCCGTGCAGATCGCCGACATGACTGTTGCCGACGAACACCTTGCTGCCGTTCAGGATGTAGTCGTCGCCGTCACGGACCGCATCGGCCGTCATGCCGAGGACGTGCCCGCCCGATTCGGGTTCGGTGACCGCGATGGTCGGGAGGCACTCGCCGGTGGAGATGGCGGGAAGCCAGGTCTTGCGCTGGTCGTCGCTGCCGAAGTGGACGATCTTCGCCGTGCCGAGCTGTGAGGCCTGCACCATGGCGCCCATTGCGCCGCTGACCCGGGAGAGTTCCTCGATGATAATGGTTTTGGCCAGATGCCCGGCGCCCATTCCGCCGTATTCCTGGCTGATTGTGGCGCCCAGCCAGCCTTGATCGCAGATGAGCCTCGACAGTTCGTGGTGCACCGAGCGTGATGTTTCCATTTCCGCAATTCGCGGCCGGACCTCACGCTCGGCGAAGTCCCGGACGGTTTCCCTGAGCTGATGATGGAGTCGGCTGCTGAAGTAGCTGTCCATACGAGTACCTCCCCTGCGAAGCCTGCTCGTTCGGTTGTTCGAGCAGGTGGTGCATCGGCAGTGGCCCCGTCCCGAACAGGCCGACACTCCATGGTGTTGATCTTTCTTGAGCGGATCAATATCGCCACGGAGTTTGTCCGAAACCGGAGTGGTTGACGTTTGAAACTGGCTGTGTTTCTGGGGAGTTGGCCAGTTAGAGAGGGTCGCCAAGGCATTCCCCGTGGGCATCTTTCTGCCACATGCCAAAGGCAAAAAAATGCCGGTCATATGGCGGTGAGGCCGGTCGGATCACCTCATGTGCCACCTGTTCACCATGGGGGCGGTCTCGTGGAGGAAGCACCGGTTCCGGGTGATACCGGAATGCGGGGTCCGTGCGCCGGTGGACCCCTCGCGCCGGCGGGCGGAGACGGCGTACCGCCGTGCCGGGCGGCGTGAGGCCACGAGAGGTGGAGCCGGGGCGGCGCCGGGGCGCGTGACGGGGAGTGACGGGCGCGCGCACCGGCGCGTACGCCGCGAGGGCGGGCCGCAGCAGGAGGGCCTCGCGTCCGTGCCCGGGTGTCGGTGTCAGTGGTGGGTCGTACGGTCGTCGTATGGCCACTGCCGACGATGTACGCCGGATCGCGCTCTCCCTGCCCGGGGCGGTCGAGAAGCTCGCCTGGGGCATGCCCACCTTCCGCGCGGGCCCGAGCGGAAAGATCTTCGCCTCGCTGGACGACGACGATCAGGCGATAGGGGTGAAATGCCCCAAGGAGGAGCGTGCGGAACTCCTCGCGTCCGAGCCCGCCAAGTTCTTCATCCGCCAGGGCCACGACGACAACTACGCCTGGGTACGTGTCCGGATCGGGGCCCTCGACGACGAGGACGAGCTCCGCGCCATCCTGGCCGATTCCTGGCGCCAGGCGGCGTCGCGCCGTCTCCGGGACCAGTACCCGGAGGTGGGCGCGCCGCCGCAGGGCTGAGTCAGCGGCCGAGGAAGCCCGTGACGCGCTCGCGCAGTCCCGCCGGGTCGAGACCGTGGCCCGCCAGATGCTCGTCGATCGTGCCGTACTTCCGCAGCTCGCGGCGGGCCACACCGAGTCCGAGGACGCGGTGGGGGAGTGCGGCGAGGGCGTCGTTGGCGGCGGCGGTCGACGTGCCGGCGAGGTACGGCTCGACCAGGACGACGTCCGGGCGGGCTGCGTCGGCCGCACGGCGCAGGGTCACGGCGTCGAAGGGGCGGACGGTGGTGGCGTAGAGGACGGTCACGTCCAGACCCTCGGTCGCGGCCAGGACGTTGTCCAGCATGGGCCCGACGGCGACGACGACTCCGTCGCGCCCCTCCCGGATTGTGCTGAAGCCGGGGGTGACCGGGCGGGGCGCGGTGTTGGACTGGAGCGAGAGCCGTACGTAGACGAGGTCGTCGCCCTCGACGGCCTGGCGCAGCAGTGTCTCCGCCTCGTCCGGATGGCCGGGGACGTGGATCGTCCAGCCGTCGAGCGTGTCGAGCAGCGCCACGTCGCCGGGCGCCATGTGGGTCAGGCCGCCCGCCGGCCAGTCGTACGACCCGCCGGCGCTCACCAGGACGCCTCCCACTCCCTGGTGCCCGAAGTCCAGCTTGAGCTGCTCGAAGGGGCGCTCGACCAGGAAGCTCGCGAAGGTGTGCATGACGGGCCGCATCCCGGTCAGTGCCAGCCCGCCGCCCGCGCCGATCAGCAGCTGCTCCCGGATGCCGACGTTGATCACGCGGTGCGGATGCCGCCGCTGCGCCTGCCGGAAGCCGTCCATGCTGATCTCGGCGAGGACGAGCGCGAGACGCGGGTCCTCGTCGAGCAGTCGGCCGGTGGTCGAGATGAAGCGGTCGCGCATCGTGTCCATGGTGGGGTTCTCCTCGGAGGGGGTCAGGCGTTCTTGGGCTCGACGCGGGCGACAACGGCGCGCGGACGCCCGGGGTGGGGCGCGGTGAAGGCGGCGTACAGCGCCTCGTGATCACGGCCGTCCACGGTCTCGGCGGACCAGCCGGCGGCCTCGAACCGCGAGGCGATCCCGCCGGGCCAGCCGTAGGTGGCGGAACTGTTGTCGATCACCAGGGTGTGCAGCTGCTCGAGCCCGGCGGGCCCCGCGTAGGCGATGGCCTCGTGATTGCTGCCCTCGTCCAGCTCGGCGTCGCCGATGAGCACCCACACGCGGGGTTCGGTGAGCCCCTGGGCCCGCAGCCCGAGCGCGCTCCCGACGGCGAGCGGCAGCCCGTGCCCCAGTGACCCGCTGCCGATCTCGGCACCCGGCACGAGGGTCCGGTCGGGGTGGTGTCCGAGGGGTGAGTCGTACGAGCCGAAGCCGGTGAGCAGCTCTTCGGGGAGGAAGCCCTTGGCGGCGAGGACGGCGTAGTACGCCATCGGCCCGTGCCCCTTGGAGAGCAGGAACCGATCCCGGTCGGGACGCCCGGCGCTCTTCGGCGAGACGCGCAGGACGCGGTCGTAGAGGACCCAGAGTGCGTCGAGGGTGGAGGTGGCGGCGGGCGAGTGCTTCTCGTCGCCGGTCATCAGGCCCATGAGGCCGTGAAGCCGGTCGACGTCCGTGTTCGTCATGGCACCCACGGTGCAACCTCAAGCTTGGTCGAGGTCAACTCCGTAAAGCGGTTCGTGACCACCCGGTGAAGTGCGGTATTGTTCTCATGCGCGTTCGGCCGGGGGAAACCCCAGGTCAGACGGGCATCGGGACGTGGCGCAGCTTGGTAGCGCACTTGACTGGGGGTCAAGGGGTCGCAGGTTCAAATCCTGTCGTCCCGACCATGCTTTGAGCAGGTCGGAGGCCGTTCTCTCACTGGTGAGAGGGCGGCCTTTCGTGCGTCCGGGGCCATGGCGGTCGCCATGCGGTCGTACGTCCAGTCTGTGGCTGGTCGGCCGTGGCGCTGAAGGCGGCCGGCGCGGGGGAGCGGATCGTCAGGATCGCCCCGCATGCGAGGAGTTGTCCGCGCGTGGCGCCGGAGCGCGGTGGCGACCCGCGGTGCAATCGCCATCCGGTTGTGACGCCACCCGGTAGCGACGCCACCCGGTCGCGACTCGACCGGGTCTTCGGTGCCGGATCTTGGCCGGTCGGCCGTCGGCCAGAGCTCTACCGGTACGGCAGGCGTCGCGGTGGGGGCTCGGACATGGGCGGACGTCGTGGTCAGCGCGGTTGGCGCAGTCCTGCGAGGAGGAGTGCGACCAGTCGGCGTGGGTCGTAGCGGGGGTCGGTCTCGGTGCCGATGCAGAGGTTTCCGATACCGCGCATGAGGTGGTAGGCGTCGAGGGCGGGGCGGATCTCACCGGCGGCGGCCGCGGCTTCGAGGAGCTGGGTGCACACCGGCAGCAGGCGGTCGAGGAAGTAGGCGTGCAGCGTCTCGAAGCCGGTGGTGTCGGCCTGCATCGCCGCGGCCAGGCCGTGTTTGGTGACCAGGAAGTCGATGAAGAGGTCGACCCAGCCTTCGAGGGCGGCGAAGGGTGTCGGGCCGGCTGCCAGCAGGGCCGTTCCGGCTTCGGCGCAGATGTCGACCTGGTGGCGGTAGACGGCGATGACGAGGTCGGCCCGGTTGGGGAAGTGGCGGTAGAACGTTCCGAGTCCCACGCCGGCCTTGGCGGCGATCTCGCGTACCGGCGCGTCCACACCTGAGGTGGCGAAGACTGCGGCGGCGGCGTCCAGCAGCGTCTGCTGATTGCGGCGGGCGTCCTTGCGTGTGGAAGCGGCCGAACTTCCCTGGCGCGGGCTGCTCTCGTTCACCGCAGCACTCCTTCTCGTGATGGTCTTGCAAACCGGAACAGCGTTCCGTATCGTAAATGGAACAAGGTTCCGTTTCATCGAATGATGTCAGATCACCAGGCCGGTGGCCAGCTCGTGGTGTTCGCGCTCCACCGGGGAGCCGGACGAACGCGCGAGTGCCGCCGGCTCCTGCCGCGGCGGTTCCCACGGCGCCGCCTGTCGCCCGCCGCCGGCTCGCCGAGAGTCGAAGACTCCGATCGGAAGGCACCCTCATGTCCCACTCGCACACCCTGATCACCCGGAAGCCTGCGGATGCCACCACTGCGGTGGTCTCCGTGAAACCGGTCGTCCTGCCCGCCCCGGGCGGTCGGGGTGAGGATCTGCAGGTCCGTGTGTCCGCGCCCACGGCCGGCCGTGATCTGCCCGTCGTGGTGTTCTCGCACGGCTTTGGCTGGTCGATGGACGGCTACGCGCCGCTGGCCGACTACTGGGCCGCTCACGGCTTCGTGGTTGTCCAGCCGACCCATCTGGACTCCCGGACGCTCGGCGTTCCCGCCGAGGACCCCCGCACCCCGCGGATCTGGCGCTACCGCATCGAGGACATCACGCGCGTACTCGACGGACTCGACATCCTGGAGGCGTCCGTCCCTGGCCTCGCCGGGCGGGTCGACCCTGGGCGCATCGCTGTCGCGGGGCACTCCTGGGGAGCCCAGACCGTCAGCACCTTGCTGGGTGCCCGCGTCCTTGGCCCGGACGGTACGCCCGGCGAGGACATGTCCGACCCCCGTATCAAGGCAGGGGTGCTGCTGGCCCTGACCGGCCTGGGTGACGATCTGACCCCGTTCGCCGCCGAGCACTTCCCCTTCATGAGGCCGTCGTTCGACACCATGACCACCCCGGCCCTCATCGTCGCCGGCGACCACGACCAGTCCCATCTCTCCACCCGCGGACCGGACTGGTTCACCGACCCCTACACCCACAGCCCCGCCGGCAAGAGCCTGCTCACCCTGTTCGGCGCGGAGCACTCGCTCGGCGGCATCCCCGGCCATGAGGTCGCCGAGACCACCGACGAGAACCCGGCGCGCGTGGCCCTGATCCAGCACCTCACCACGGCGTTCCTGCGCAGCTCCCTGATGGGCGAAGAGGTCGGCTGGAAGGCGGCAGTCACCGCCCTGAAGGGAGACCCCGCGCCGCTGGGCGAGCTGCGGAGCAAGTGAACAACATCGGCGGGCCGCTGAAGGCCGGCCGTGCGGCGTCACAGGGCCCGCGTGGCCAGCGCGGTTCGTGCCAGCCCGCGCAGCCAGGCATGGGCATGGTCGGTGTCGTAGCGCTGATGCCATGACAGGTACACCGGTGCCGCGGGCAGTTCGAGTGGGAGGGGGAGCACGACCAGGCCGAGGTCGGCAACCGCTGACCGCGTGGTGGCTTCGGGGACGCTGATCAGGAGATCGGAGCCGCGCGCGAACTCCAGCGCGGCCGCTTCGGTGGGCGCGGTCGCCACCACGCGGCGGGTGAGGCCGAGCCGCGCGAGGGCGTCGTCGAGGGCATTGCCGAGGTTTCCACGTCGCGAGACGTTGACGTGTTCAGCTGCGGCGTACTGCTCTGCGGTGACGGTCTCTGCGCGGGTGAGAGGGTGCCCCCGCCTCACGGCGATGACGAGGGGGGTCTCGCCCACCTTCTCGGCACGGATGTCCGGTGTGCTCGGGCGGTTGGCGTTCGCCTCCAGGTCGACCTCGCCCCGCCGCAACTCCGGGGTGTCGATGTGCGATTCCGCGACGAAGCGCAGTCGCACACCCGGCGCCTGTCCGCGCACGGCTGCGAGCAGTGCGGGGCCGCTCAAGGTGACCAGAGAGTCGTGCCAGCGGAGTGTGAACGTGCGCTCCAGCGTTGCCAGGTCGAGTTCACGGCTCGGTGCCAGGACCCCCTGGACCTGCTGCAGCAGCTGGTGCACCTGTTCCCGGACGGCGATCGCATACGGCGTCGGAGTCATCGTGCGGCCGGTGCGCACCAGGATCTGATCCCCGGTCGTGCGCCGGATGCGGCCCAGGCTCCGGCTCATCGCGGGGGCGGTGACGTGCAGGCGCGCGGCCGCCCCGGCCACGCTTCCCTCCTCCAGCAGCGCGTCGAGCGCGGCGAGCAGGTTCAAATCCAATTGCATGCGAGTAATCCTAGTCGTGCTTGACATGCATTTGAAGTTAATGATGAGGCTGCCTACCGTTGAGACGAACGCGCAGGACGGACCGCGCAGTTCGGCCCGATCGACCTCACCATCCCCCTCTTTCCTCGGGAGTACCTCCATGTCCGAAGCGCTTCAGACCCCTGACGTCACCACCTCCGACGCCGACCTGCTCGCCCAGACCACGATCGCCGTGCGTGAGGCCGGTACGGCGCTGCGCGAGCGTTTCGGCAGGGTGGTCCGCTACCAGACCCGTGAAGAACTGATGCGTGTGCTCGCCGCCAACGACGACACGGCCCTCGACATCCTGCGCCCCCGCCTCACGCGCCTTCGCCCGGATGCGGGCTGGGTGGAGGACGAGTTGGACGGCGGGGCGCTGCCGCCCGGCGAATGGTGGGTCGTCGATCCGGCCGAAGGCAACGTCAACCACCTTCACGCCCTGCCGGAGTGGGCGGTGACCGCCACCCTCGTCCGTGAGAACCAGCCGGTGCTCACCGTGGTCCACCTGCCGCTGACCGGCGAGACCTACACCGCGCTCACCGGCGCGGGCGCCCACCTCGACGGCCTGCCGCTGCACGTTTCCCCGGTCGCGGACCTCGGCCTGAGCATCGTGGCCACCAGCCAGGCCCGGCCGGACGAGGACGAGAAGGTCGTGCGGCGCGTCGGCTCCTCGATCACCGCCATGCTCTTCGACGCACTCGTCGTCCGCACCGCCGTGCCCGCGACCCTGCACCTGACGAACGTGGCCGCCGGCCGCGTCGACGCCTTCTGGCAGTTCGCCGGCGCCCGCGCGGACCTGCTGCCCGGGGCGCTGCTTGTCACCGAGGCCGGCGGACGGATCTCCGACGCCGAGGGCCGCCCCTGGACCCCGCAGAGCGAGAGCTTCCTGGCTGCCGCGCCCGGCGTCCACGCCGAGGCCGTCACCACGCTCTCCCGCTGACTGCCCACCACACCCCGCACCCACGATAAGGACCAGATCATCATGACCACGATCGCAGTTCTCGGAAACGGCCGCGTCGGCGGCAACCTGGCCACAGCCCTCGTTCAGGCAGGGCATGAGGTGGCTGTGGCGGACCGTGCGCCGGGCGCCGCCGCCGAAGCTGCCCGGACGGCCCGGATCGTCATCAACGCCACCCCGGGCGCCGGCTCGCTGGACCGGCTGGTCGCCCTGCGCGAGGAACTGCGCGGCAAGATCCTCGTCGACGTCTCCAACGCCACCGTCGACGGACCGGACGGGCTGCCCGCCGACCTGGTTCACCCCGGCTCAAGCCTTGCCGAGCAACTCCAGGAAGCGCTCCCCGAAACGCTCGTCGTCAAGACGCTCAACACCATGCTCTACCCGGTGATGACCGCGCCGGCCACGCTCACCCAGCCGCCCACCGCGTTCCTCTCCGGCGAGGACCCGCAGGCCAAGCAGACGGTCCGCGAACTGCTCACCGACCTCGGCTGGCACAAGGACTGGATCACCGACCTCGGCGGGATCCGGACCGCCCGGGCCACGGAGGCCGCGATCCTGTTCGTACCGCACGTGATGCGGTCCACCGGATTCGCGCCCTTCGCGATCTCGATCGCCCGCTGAGCCGCACACGGTGCGGTGAGTTCGAGGTGCGGGGTCTTCCGGATGAGGGCGGCGGTGTCGCGGGCCAGGCCGAGGACCCTCTCCACGGCCTCGCCGTACGCCGACATTTGGGGTACGGCCGCCGACAGCCCGCCGGTCTCCGCCGGGGTGATGCGCGCCCTGTCCCACGCGGGCAACTACGTGCCCGGCGCCTACGAGCAAGGCCGCCTCGTCGGCGCCTCCGTCGCCTTCTACGGAGACCCCGTCGGCACCACCGCCCACGGCGTCCCCGTCTGGTGCGGCGGCATGCTGGAGACCGGCATCGGCCGCGCCGCCAACGTCGCCCTGGCGGCCCTCCCCGGCTTCGCCCTCCCCGGCGGCACCTCCGGCTCCCGCCGCTACTTCGCCACGGACATCACGGAGCCGTTCGTCCTCGCCGACGGCCACCTCGACGTCCCGACGGGCCCGGGGCTCGGCATCAAGCCGCTCCCGGACGTCCTGAAGGACGTCACCACGTCCGCCGAGTGGATCGCGCTCTAGTCCTCCGCGGAGGGCATCCGACCTTCCCGAAGGCTCCCTGGGCGCAATCGCGCCCAGGGAGCCTGTCGCCTTTGCCGCGCCTTGTCGCCCAGGACGGAAAGGCCCTGTCGAGTTCGGCCGCGGACACGAACGGACGAGGCCGTCGCGCCGGCACAGTGGAACCACCCCACCGCGTGACGGCGGGACGCTTTCAACCGCCGAGCTTCCCCCACGTCACGCAGCCCGCCCATGCCGTCGACCCGGCTGGATCACCCTTCCCAGCGCGACGGCGGGCGGGCGTCATGCAGGAACACGACCCGGAGGAGCCGGGTGGTCCCTGTAACGCCACAGCGGTCACGTCCACCGCAGGATCACGTAGCCGCGGTGGGGTACGTCGGCCTCGACGTGTACGTGCGCACCCACCCGCCGCACCGGGACCGGCACCGGGGCCCGAAGGGGTTCCAGGAGAAGGGCCGTCGGATCGGCGTCGGTCGCCACCACAGGGCGTGCCGGGTCGGCGGAACCGTTGGCGATCGCCAACCGTCGTCCGCCGTCGACCTCGCCGTACTGCGGGATGAGGTGCGGGCCGCCGGTGACCAGGGGGAGTTCGGCGCCGAGGAAGCGGATCATGCGCTGGGCCAGGCGCTGTCCGTCGTCGCAGCGGCCCAGTGTCTCGGGGGCGCACGCGGCCATGGTCACGACACGCCCGCCGAGGCTGTTGGTGTACGCGACCCGGCCGTCGCCCCAGTGGCCGCGCCGTGGCGTGAGGATGCGCGTCCAGACCTGGGCCCCGGGCACGGCGGTGATCCTGGCCAGGGCGGGCTGGACGTTCACGCTCAGCAACGCGTCGCCGTCGAGGACGTGTTCCATGCTGTACGGCTCCGCCTGCGGAGTGTCCCGCTCGACGACCCCGGCCACCTGGACGCCGAGGAACGCGCCGTAGCCACGCTCTTGGAGGATCCGTGCGGCCGTTCCGTCCAGGAGCAGGCCCCCGGAGAGCAGGTGCGGCAGCTCGTCGTCGGGAACGCCCCAGGCGGTGTCGCCGAACAGTGCCGCCACCGGAGCGGGACCGGCCTGGACGGGTATGCCGTAGGAGAGGAGAAAGCGTGCCGTGCGCACGGGATCGGCCTCCAGCCCGCCGAGCGTTCCGTCGCCCGGGATCGACGCCGCAGTGTCGGGCCACCAGGGGACTCCCACGCCGATGGTCGTGAGACCGTCGGTGGCCGTCGCGTCCAGCGCGGCGCGCGAGGCGTCGAGCATGCGGCCGATGCGGGGATGGCGCGCGGGGTCACCGGTGACGAACGGGAACAGGTTCAGAAGGAGGGCGTCGGCTCCGGAGAGCTGGGCGGTGACCATCTCGGACCACGTCTGGGTGTCGGACTTGCTCCACTCCGTGTGCGTCCAGTTCTCGACCTCGGGTGCGACCTCGATCGTGTCGGGTCGCAGGGGCCTCTGCAGTTCGAGCATGGCCACGGAGTACGACAGGAAAGCGGCGGGCTGGTCGCTGTACGGCGCGAAGTGCGGGCGGTGCACGTCGCAGCGGGCGAACACGGCGTTCCAGTCACGTCCTTCCAGGGACGCCGACCCCAGACCCGAGCTCATGATGCCGAGCCGGGCGCGACCCGCGACGGCGTCCCGTACCGCGTCCAGCGCTTCCAGCTGCGCCGTCCGCCAGGTGCGGCGCAGGATCTCGCGCCACGGGTGCACGCCCGCGCCGGTGACGGCCTCGACGAGTTCCTCTCTGGTGGGGCGTTCGCCGGCCAGCTCGGCGAACCGGTCGAGCATGACGGGCTCGAAGCCGCCGCCCCAGGTGAGGGGAGCGTGGTTGTGGAAGCGGAAGTCGTCCTCGATCCACAGCACACGGAAGCCGAGGCCGGCGAAGCGCCCGTAGTGGGACGCGATCCAGTCGCGCCAGACCGGACACGCGAAGGAGGCCGCGGCGGTGGAGACCTCGCCCCGGGGTGAGACCAGAGGGGCGAATCCCAGGTCCTGCGCACGGCCCCGGTCGGCATGGCCTGCCGTCACCCAGGGATTGAGGCTGAGTGAGACGCCGTGCTCGGTGAGCACCTTGTGCGCGTGGGCGACGTGCTCGAACCAGAAGTCCTCGTCGGCCCCCACCGGATGGCCGGTGTGCAGTTCCTCGGAGCCGTAGATCAGCACCACTTCTTCGATCGCGTGCGCGACGCAGAACTCGCCCAGTTCGCGCGGGTCCTGTCCGGGAAGGAGCTGATAGCGCAGGTGGTAGCGCGACGTGCCGGTCATGACCGAGGAGGGTAGCGCACTTTATTAAAATCGCTAGGCTTAATGCTTCCCCGATCGGCCGGCTCCGGGTCCTCGGCGCCGGAGAAAGCCGCTAGACGGTCGCGATGTCCGGCTTGTGGGCCAGGGCGATGTCGGATTCCGTGAGCTCCAGAGCCAGTCGCGCCGCTCCGATGGCGACCGAGTCGCTGCCCAGGCCCGATGCCACGACCTCGGGCGGGTAGAGGCAGGTCCGGTTCAGGTGCTCCTGGATGGGCTCGACCAGCAGGGCGCCGCCGCTCGACAGCGAGCCGCCGATGATGACCATCTCCGGGTCGAAGGGCCCCACCACCGTCACCAGGCTCTCCGCCAGCCCGACCGCGAGCGCGGTCACGGCCTCCGCGGCCCGCTGGTCGCCCGCGGCGGCCCTGTCGAAGGCGAACTCGGCCGCCTGCGCCGGCGAGCGCAGCTCTCCCGGTTCGACCGCCGTCGCGAAGTCCATGGCGGGGCCGAACACCTGCCAGAGCCCGGTGGCGTGCTCGGCGATCTCGCCCGAGGCCGAGTGGGCCCCGCGGTACGGCTTGCCTCCGATCAGCATGCCCAGCGACATACGGTTGCCCGCGAAGAGGTAGAGCACGTCCATGCGCTCGACGGCGGCGCCGCGCCACTGCTCGGCCAGGACGGCGAGCCGGACGTCGTTCTCGACCACCACGGGCGCCGAGATCCTGCCCGAGAGCTCCTCCTGCAGCGGGAGGCCCGACCATCCGGGCAGTACGGAGCTCTTCACGACCCGCCCGGTGCCGTCGACCACCCCCGTGGTGCCCACCCCCACGGCCATCGGGCGCTGGCCCAGCTCCTCCGAGCAGTCGGCGACGAATCGCTCGATCGCGTCCAGCCGTTCGTCCGCGGTCATGTCGGGGAAGATCGCGGCCTTGCGGGACTGCGTGACCTGCCCGCTCAGATCGACCCCCACCGCCTGCAGGCGGTAGGCGCCCACGCTCAGCCCGAGGACGCGTCCGGCCGAGGCGCGGAAGCGGTAGCGCTTGGCGGGCCGGCCGCGCTGACCGCGTTCCTGGCCGCACTCCTCGGCCCACCCCTGCTCCAGCAGCTCGTCCATGATCGTCTCGACCGTCGGCCTCGAGACCTGCACCTGCTGGGCCAGCTCGGTCAGGGTCGCGGCCGCGGTGCGGTTCCGCAGGACGCGCAGAACGGCGGCGGAGTTCAATCGCCGCAACAGGGAGGCGTCACCGCCGTGCTGGTTCATGCCGGACATCCTACTTACGAAAGTTCACAGGGAAACGATGTGCGCTGCGGATTTCGCCGCTGCCCGCTCTGCTGCCGGGTGCCGAGGCCCGGTTGCCTTACCCCGTGGGGATGCCGGGGGCGGCAAGGGGTGCGGCGGTCTCGGCCCGGGAGGCGGCTCGGGGGAGCTTCAGGGCGACTTTCCAAAATCATTTTAATATAAGTCTTGACCCGTCACGCCCCGCGCTGTTGACTCCTGCCTCATCCGCGTTCCCGGACCGACTGAGGCGCAACACCTGTGATGAGTACGACGACTGCGTCGACGACCCGGCTCCGACCGGGCGCGCGACGGACCCTCCCGCTCGAACGGCCGGGCCCCACGACCTCCCGGGCGCCCGGCGAACTCCTTCCCGCCCTCACCCGCCGCAGGAGGTGAACGTGTCGGCCGCCGCATCGGCTTCACCCCGTTCGGACACGACCCACCCCGCTCCGCCGCCCGACCGGCGCACACGATCGCGTACCGAGGCCGCGAAGGCGGGCGGAGAGGTCGCGGCCCGACGGCGATTGCGTGACCGCCTCAAGCGCGACCGGATGCTGCTGCTCCTGTGCGTGCCGGGCATCCTGTACTTCGCGGTGTTCTTCTACCTGCCTCTGGCGGGCAATGTCATCGCCTTCCAGGACTACCAGACGTATCTGGGCTTCCAGCAGAGCCCGTTCGTCGGCTGGGCGAACTTCACCGCGCTGCTGGAGCAGCCCGAGTTCTGGTCCGCGGTGTGGAACACCCTGGAGATCAGCGTCGTCCAGCTCTTCCTCTACTTCCCGGCGCCGATCGCCCTCGCGCTCTTCCTCAACTCCTTGATCAGCAGCAGGACCCGCCGGCTGATGCAGACCGTCGTCTACCTGCCCCACTTCCTGTCCTGGGTCGTGGTCGTGGGCATGTTCCAGCAGGTCTTCGGCGGCGCGGGCACGGTGACGAGCCTGCTCAACGACAACGGCATCCCCGTCGGCAACATCATGAACAACCCGGACACGTTCATCCTGCTCCTCACCTCCCAGGCCGTCTGGAAGGACGCCGGCTGGGGCGCGATCATCTTCCTCGCCGCCATGGCGTCCATCGACAACTCGCTCTACGAGTCGGCGGCCATGGACGGCGCCGGCCGGCTGCGCCGCATGTGGCACATCACCCTGCCCGGCATCCGCCCCGTCATGATCATGCTGCTGATCCTGCGACTCGGGGACATCCTCTCCGTCGGCTTCGAACAGATGCTGCTCCAGCGTGACGCCGTCGGCGCGGAAGCGGCGGAGGTACTCGACACCTATGTCTACTTCCACGGCGTCGTCGACGGGGACTGGGGCATGTCCACCGCCGCCGGCCTGATGAAGGGCGTCATCGGATTCGTCCTGATCGTCCTCGCGAACAAGCTGGCTCACCGCCTCGGCGAACAGGGGGTCTACCGATGAGCATGGTGTCGCTGTCGACGCTTCTCGACAGGAGCCGGCGCGGCCGGCGCCACGCCGAGCGCCCCGTGTGGATGGAGCAGCCCACCAGGACGGGTCAGGGGCTGAAGCTGCTGGTCATCGTCGCGATGATCGTCGCGGTCGGCTATCCGTTCCTGCTCGCCATCGGCACCAGCCTGTCCACCAAGGCCGAACTGGCCGCGAACGGCGGGTACGTGCTCATCCCGACGGATCCGACCCTGGAGGCCTACCGGGTGGTGCTCTCCGGCGGCGTGGTCACCCGCGCAGCGCTGGTCAGCGTCGGCATCACACTCGTCGGCACCGCGTTGAGCCTGCTCTGCACGATCTGCCTCGCCTACGGACTCTCGCGGCCCGGGACCCTCGCCGGGAAGCCGTTGCTCCTCATCGTGGTGGGCACCTTCCTGTTCACGCCGGGCATCATCCCCAACTACCTGGTGGCGCAGTCTCTCGGACTGCTCGACACCTACGGCGCGATGGTCGTACCCATCATGCTCAACGCGTTCAACGTCATCGTGGTGCGCGCCTTCTTCCAGGGCATCCCGGAAGAACTGCACGAGGCGGCCCGCCTCGACGGAGCGAGCGATCTGAAGGTGCTGCTGAGGATCGTGCTCCCGCTGTCCAAGGCGGTGATCGCCGTGGTCGGCATGTTCTACGCGGTCACCTACTGGAACAGCTTCTTCAACGCCATGCTCTACATCAACGACCCGGAGAAGCTGCCGCTGCAGGTCGTCCTGCGCTCGTACGTCCTCCAGGGCGACACCTTCAACGCCAAGGCGATGGGGGTCAGCGTGCTCCCGGCCAGCACCTCGCTGTCGATGGCCGTGCTCATCCTCGCCGTCCTGCCGATCGTCGCGGTCTACCCGTTCCTGCAGAAGTACTTCGCCAAGGGTGTCCTCACCGGCGCGATCAAGGCCTGAGTCCTCCTCCGGCCGCCGCTCGTCGTACCTCCTCTCGTATCTCCTCCTCGTACCTCCTCCTCCCCCGTTCATCGTTGCTAGGAGAGTCATGTCCTCCAGAAACCTCAACCGTCGTGGCTTCCTCGGCGCGGCCGGTGCCGCCGGCATCACCGTGGCGGGAGGCGGCGCCCTGGCCGCCTGCAGCACCGGACCGGGCATGTCCACGGGAGGCGGCGCGGAGGCCTCGGCCAGGCTGAAGCTGCCGGCCTACGTGCCGGCGAAGGGCGCCGCGCCCGACCTGCCCGGCAACGGTCAGGGCCTGGACCCGGCGTACCTGCGCTACCCCGCCAACCCCACCCGCAGCGTCTCGGGGATCCCTGGTGACGGAAAGCCGGTCACCGTCCTGACGGAGACGTTCACCACCGCGGCCCCCGCGATGAACCGCAACGCCTACTGGCAGGAGCTCAACAAGCGGCTCGGCTCGGAGCTGAGCATGACGATCGTGAACGGACTCGGCGCCGAGGACGTCTACCGTGCCAAGTTCAACGCGACCGTGGCCGGCGGCGACATGCACGACCTCATGTGGTTCCCCCCGAACCAGGGCCTGAAGAACGTTCCCGCGCTCCTCGCGGCCAAGTTCCACGACCTGACGCCGCACCTCGGGGGCGGCGCCGTCAAGAAGTACCCCAACCTGGCGAACATCCCCGACTTCGCGTGGCGGACCGCCGTCTTCAACGGCAGGATCTGGGGCGTCGCCGTACCGTACGGCCGCATGGGCCAGGTCTACGTCGCCAACGAGGACTTCTGGAAGCCGGTGGGCGGCGCCCGGTTCGACAGCGCGCAGGACTTCCTCGACAAGGGGAAGGAACTCCTGGACACCAAGCGCAAGAAGTACGTACTGGAGCCCGCCTACGTCAACCACATCAACCAGTTCGCCCTGTGGTACGGAGCGCCCAACGGCTGGCGGCTGGACGGCGGCAAGCTCACCCACATGTTCGAGACGGACGAGTTCCTCGCCGGACTCGAGTTCGCCCTCAAGTGCCGGCAGGCACAACTCTTCTGGCCCGACCCCAATCTCGCCACGACCCTGGAGAAGCTGGAGGGCGGCTTCCTCGGTGCCCACGTCCAGTCCTTCCCCGGCTTCCTCAACGACAGCGCCATGTACGACTGGCCGGCCAAGGTCATCGTCCCCTTCGCCGCCGAGCCGGGCGCCGAGCCGAGCTTCAACTTCGGCTACGGTTCGGTCGGATTCACCGCCATCAACAACAAGGTCCCCAAGGACCGCATCGACACACTGCTCCAGGTCATGAACTACCTCTGCGCGCCTTTCGGAACGTCGGAGCGTCTCTTCCTCGACTACGGCATGGAAGGCACGCATCACACCCGTTCCAAGGACGGCGACGTCATGCTCAACGCCAAGGGGAACGCCGAGGTGCTCACCACCCGACAGGCCATCACCTTCTTCGGCAATTCGCCACAGGCGCTCTACCTGCCCGGAAAGCCGCAGATCACCAGCGCCATCCACCAGACGGAGGTCGAGCTGATGAAGCTCGCCCGGGTCAATCCGACGACAGGCCTCTTCTCCGACACCAACTCCAACAAGGGCGCGTCCGCGTCCGGTGACTTCTACAGCGCCATCACGGATCTCGTGGCCGGCCGCAAGCCGCTCTCCTCGTTCAAGAAGGAGATCCTTCCCGCGTGGCGGCGGGCTGCGGGCGACGCCATGCGCCGCGAGTTCGAGAAGGCCATCGCCCAGGGCGGTGGCAAGTGACCGACGACCTTCGCATCGGCGTCATCGGCCTCGGCCTCCGGGGCAACCTCGCCGTCTCCGCGCACCGTCCGGGGCAGGGTTCGGTCGTCGCCGCGGTCGCCGACCTCGACCCGGCGGTCCGGGCCCGGGTGCCCGAGCGCTTCCCCGGCGCGACGGCCGTCGCCGACCACCGGACACTCCTCGCCGACGACACCATCGACGCCGTCATCGTCGCCAGCCCCGACGACACGCACGAGGCCATCGCCTGCGACGTCCTCGAGGCGGGCCGGGCGGCGTACGTGGAGAAGCCGCTGGGCATCACCGTCGAGGAGTGCGACAGCATTCTGCGCACCGCGCACGAGACCGGCAGCCGCCTCTACGTCGGGCACAACATGCGGCACATGGGCGTCGTCCGGCTGATGCGCGACATCATCGCCCGCGGCGACATCGGCGAGCCGAAGACCGTGTGGGTACGGCACTTCGTCTCGTACGGCGGTGACTACTACTTCAAGGACTGGCACGCCGACCGCCGCCGCACCACCGGACTGCTCCTGCAGAAGGCGGCCCACGACATCGACGTGATCCACTGGCTGACCGGCGGATACACGCAGCGCGTCAACGCCCTCGGAGACCTGATGGTCTACGGCGGCCTGCCGCGCCGCGAGCCCGGCACGCCACGGCCGGAGGGCTGGCTGCGCCAGTTCGAGTGGCCGCCGGGGGAGCGCAGAAACCTGCACCACGTCGTGGACGTCGAGGACGTGTCCGTGATGAACATGCAGCTGGACAACGGCGTCATCGCCGCCTACCAGCAGTGCCACTTCAGCCCCGACTACTGGCGCAACTACACGGTCATCGGTACCGAGGGCCGGCTGGAGAACTTCGGCGACAGCCCGGGCGACGAGGTCCGCGTCTGGAACACCGGCCCGAGCGGCTACCGCGCCGACGCCGACGCGGTGCACAAGGTGCCCGAAGCGGAAGGCGGCCACGGCGGCTCCGACCGGCGGATCATCGAGGAGTTCTGCCGCTTCGTCCGCGACGGCGGTGTCACCGACACCTCGCCGGTGGCCGCCCGGATGAGCGTCGCGGCCGGATTCATGGCGACGCGCTCGCTGCGCGAGGGCGGCGCGGCGTACGACGTGCCACCGCTGGATCCCGCGCTGGTCGCCTACTTCGCGAACGGCCAGCGACGTTAGGCGCGGAGCCGGCGGATGACGGGGCAGGGGCCGGGACCGGGGACGTCCGGCCCGGTCCCGGCCCCGGCCGCGCGCTCCTACGGGGAGCCGAAGTCCGGGATGGTCAGGGACCCGTCGTCGGCCAGGGGGAAGCCGGGGTTGTGGGCGATCTCCCAGAGGTGTCCGTCGGGGTCGGCGAAGCAGCCCGCGTAGCCGCCGTACGACGTCGTCGCGGCCGGCTTGGTGAGGGTGCCGCCGGCCTGGCGTGCCGCGGCGAGGAGCGCGTCCACGTCCTGCGGCGCGTTCACGTTGTGCGCCAGGGCGATGCCGCCGAAACCCGTACCCGCGGCGTCGTCGAGGCCGCAGTCGCGTGCCAGCTCGTCGCGTCCCCACAGGACGAGGCCGAGGCCGCCCGCCTGGAAGAAGACGGTCTCCTCGACCTCTTGTCCGCGCCAGCCCAGGCTCTCGTAGAACGCCTTGGAACGCCCGAGGTCGGCGACGCCCAGGGTGATCAGACTGACGCGTTGGTCCATGCCCGGAAGCTAGCACGCGCCCCGGCGGATTCCCGCGACCTCACAGGGGCGAACCAGGCCTGGGGTTCGTCGGCGGGTACGTGGGGCGCTCCGGTATCGACGGGGGCCTCCGGGGCGACGGCAGCGGCGGGAGGGCCGGTTCGTGCAGCCAGGCCTTGAGCAGATCGTCCACCGGCCCGTCCGCGTAGCGGGCCACATGAGTGGTGAAGCCCGCGGTCGTCACCAGGCCGCCCCGGTGCACGGTCGCCCAGTCGCGCAGCATCCGGAAGAAGGCGCCGTCGCCCAGGGCGCAGCGGATGGCGTGCACGGTGAGACCCCCGCGCTCGTACAGGCGGTCGTCGAACATCAGCTTGCGTCCGGGGTCGGACAGCTTCATGTCCTGCGGCAGCCCGGACAGCATCCGGTGGGCGACGGCCGCCAGTTCGTGGGCCGAACGCCCGCCGGAGCGCTCCGACCAGAGCCACTCCGCGTACTTCGCCAGCCCCTCGTTCAACCAGATGTGCCGCCAGTCGGCGATGGTGACGCTGTTGCCGAACCACTGGTGCGCCAGCTCGTGGGCGACGAGGCGCTCGGAGCCGCGCGCGCCGTCGACATGGTTGGCGCCGAAGAGGGAGAGGCCCTGGGCCTCCACCGGGACGTCCAGCTCCTCGTCGGCGACGACCACCGCGTACTCGCCGAACGGATAGGGCCCGAAGAGCTCCTCGAACAGCTGCATCATGGCGGGCTGACGGGCGAAGTCCCGGGAGAAGCGCGGCAGGAGATGCGCCGGCACGTGGGCGCTCTGCGGCACACCACCGAGCCCGGGGTCGCCGAGCAGCACCGTCTGGTACATGCCGATCGAGAGGCCGACCAGATAGCTGGAGGTGGGCGCGGGCTGCTCGTACACCCAGGTGGTCGTGCTGGCCCTGGTCGTACGGGTGAGCAGCCGGCCGCCCGCCACCACGGTGTACGCGGAGGGCGTGTTGACCGAGATCTGGTACGAGGCCTTGTCGGCGGGCCGGTCGTTGCAGGGGTACCAGGAGGGCGCGCCGACGGGCTGGCTGGCGACCAGCGCGCCGTCCGTCAGCTCCTCCCAGCCGAGCCCGCCCCAGGGGCTGCGCACCGGCTTGGGGTTGCCCGCGTAGTGCACCTCCACCGTGAAGGCGGCGCCGGCGGGCAGCGGCTTGGCCGGCCGGACCCGGAGCCTGCCGCCCCGGTGCGTGTAGTGCGGCGCCCGGCCGTTCACGAGGATCCGGCCGACCTTGAACTCGGCCAGGTTCAGATCGAACTCGGTGAGCGCGGCCCGCCCCACTATGGCGCTCAGCCGGGCCGTCCCGGCCAGCCGGTTGGGGCCGGGACGGTACTCCAGAGCGAGTTCGTACCGATGCACGCGGTAGCGGGGGTCGCCGTGGGCCGGAAAGTACGGGTCCGATGCCGTTGTCCGCTCGCCGCTCACTGCCGCTCCCTGCCCTGTGCTGTGCCGTGCTCGTACTGCCCGTTCAGGCCCGCCAAGCCTCGATCGGATTGCCCAGCCAGCGGGTGTCGGCGGGGACGGATTCCCCGGCCATCACGAGAGAGGCCGGCCCCAGCGTGCTGCGGGCCCCGACCGAGCTGCCCGGCAGGACGATTCCACCCGGGCCCAGGGTGGCGCCCTCGCGGAGGACCACAGTATCCGTCCTCAAGATCCGGTCGTGGAAGAGGTGTGTCTGCAACACACAGCCGCGATTCACGCTGACCGCGTCGCCCAGCACGACCAGGTCCGTCTCGGGCAGCCAGTAGCTCTCGCACCACACACCCCGGCCGATCCGCGCCCCGAGCCCGCGCAGCCAGAGGGCCATCAGCGGCGTACCCGGCACCGACCCGATCAGCCACGGCACGGCCAGCACCTCGACGAAGGTGTCGGCCAGTTCGTTGCGCCACACGAAGCCGCACCAGAGCGGGTGCTCGCCCGTCCGGTGCCGGCCCACGAGCAGCCACTTGGCCGCCGCCGAGACCAGACACGCGGTCGCACCGGCGGCGAGGAGGACCGCCCCGGACAGCAGCGCCGTGCCCCAGACTCCCAGGGCGGTGGTGGCCAGGGCGCTGAGCGCCGCCACGGTCAGTACCGCCAGGGCGGCCGAGCAGAACACCGGAACGAGCCGGCACAGCTCCACAAGGCCGCGCGCCCACAGCAGGCGCGCCGGCGGGTCGTACGTCCTGCTCCGGTCGGAGTCGGCGGCGGCCCGCGGCAGCCTGACCGGGGGCAGACCCAGGTACGAGCTGCCCTTCTTGGCCTTCTTCGGCGTCGCCGACAACACCCCGACCAGGCCGTCGTCGGGCACCGTGCGGCCCGGCGCGGTCATGCCGGAGTTGCCGAGGAACGCCCGGCGCCCGATCTCGGAGTGACCGATCCGCACCCAGCCGCCACCGAGCTCGTACGGCGCGGTCAGGGTGTCGTCGGCGAGGAACGCGCCCTCGCCGACGGTGGTGAGGCTCGGCAGCGCGAGCACCGTCGACACCTCGGCACCCCGGCCGATCTTCATCCCGAGCAGCCGCAGCCAGACCGGGGTGATCAGCCCGGCGTAGAGAGGGAAGAGCGTCTCCCGCGCCAGGTCCATGAGCTGGGTGACGGTCCACGCCTGCCAGGCGACCCGGCTGTGCGTCGGATGGCTTCCGGTCCGCAGGCCCAGACTGAGCAGCCGGACCGAGACCAGCACCAGCGACGCGTACGCGAACCCGTAGGCGAGCGCCCCGGGCACCACCGCGAGCAGCGCCCCCGGCAGCGCCTCGGCGAGCCCGGCGCCGGCCGGGACGAAGCGGCTCGCGACGAGCAGCGCCGGCAGGGCGGCGAGCACGGGCAGAGCCGTGAGGAGGAAGCCGGTCACGCCGTACGTCGCACGCCAGCGCAGCGCGCGCACCGGCCGCTCCTTGGGCCAGTTCCGCTTCGCCTTGCCGAGCTTGCCCGCGGGCGCTCCGGCCCAGCGCTGCCCGGTCGGGATCTGCCCGGCCACGGCCGACCCGGGGGCCACCTCGGCCCGCTTGCCGACCCGCGCCCCGGGGAAGAGCATGCTGCGGGTGCCGACCACCGCGCCCGCGCCGACCTTGACCGGGCCGATCTCCAGCCGGTCGCCGTCGAGCCAGTAGCCGGACAGGTCCACCTCGGACTCCACGGCGCAGCCGCGGCCGAGCTTGAGCATGCCCGTGACGGGCGGCAGCGAGTGGAGGTCGACGTCGGGGCCGACCTTGGCGCCGAGCGCCCGTGCGTAACGCTCCAGCCAGGATCCGGTGAGCGAGGTCGCGCCGACGCACTCGGCGAGGCGCTCGGCCGTCCACAGCCGCAGATGGACGCTGCCGCCGCGCGGGTGGCGTCCCGCCTTCACCCCGCGCAGCAGCAGGCGCGCGCCGCCGGCGGCGATCGCGAGCCGGCCGGGAGGGCTGAAGAGCAGCGCCGCGCCGGCGGCGACGAGCCACCACGAGGCGGTCGGCGCCCAGGGGTAGGACCCGAACCACCGCAGGACGTTGCCCAGGGCGAGGAGCGCCACCGACCAGCGGAGCCCGACCACCGTGAAGAGCGGGAGCAACAGGACGGTCTGCACGACCCCGGACCGGAACGGAACCGGTTCGACGGTCCGGGCGGCGCCGTCGTCCTGGACGGACCTCTCCAGACGCCGGGCCAGCTTGCGCAGGGTCGGCTGCTGGTAGATGTCGACGACGGCCGCGCTCGGATAGCGGGTGCGCAGCCGGGTGGTGAGCTGGGCGGCGGCGAGACTGTTGCCGCCGATCGCGAAGAAGTCGTCGGCCGCGCCCGTGACGGCCACGCCGAGCGTCTCGCTCCACTGCTCGGCGAGCCAGGCCTCGGTGCCGTACAGCTGCTCCGCGGGACCGGTGGTCTCCAGGTCGGGCAGGGGCCAGGGCAGCGCGTCCCGGTCCACCTTGCCCGATGTACGGGTGGGCAGCTCGGGGACGGGTGCCAGCAGCGGTACGAGCGCGGCGGGGAGCTCGGCGCGCAGCCGCTCGACCGCCGCCGCGTGGTCCCAGCCGTCCTGGGTGACCAGGTAGCCGACGAGCAGCTGGTTGCCGCTGCGCGCGGTGCGGACGGCGGCGGCCGCGCCGGCGACGCCGGGCAGGGCCTGGAGCGCGGCGTCCACCTCGCCCAGCTCGATGCGGCGGCCGCCGAGCTTGATCTGCTCGTCGCCGCGGCCCAGGAAGACCAGTCCCTCCGGCTCGGCGCGGACGAGGTCGCCGCTGCGGTACGCGCGTTCCCAGCCCAGGGACTCCAGCGGGGCGTATTTCTCGGCGTCCTTCTCGGGGTCGAGGTAGCGGGCGAGTCCGACGCCGCCGATCACCAGCTGACCGCTGCCGCCCATCGGCACCGGCTCGCCGGACTCGTCGACCACGGCCAGCTCCCAGCCGTTCAGCGGCAGGCCGATCCGGATGGGCTCCTCCCCGGTCAGGAGGGAGGCGCAGGCGACGACGGTGGCCTCGGTGGGGCCGTACGTGTTCCAGACCTCGCGGCCCTCGGTGACGAGACGCTGGGTCAGCTCGGGCGGGCAGGCCTCGCCGCCGAAGATCAGCAGCCGGACCTCGTCGAGGGTCTCCGGCTCCCAGAGCGCGGCCAGGGTCGGCACGGTGGAGACCACGGTGATCTCCTGCTCCACCAGCCAGGGGCCGAGGTCGGCGCCGCTGCGGACCTGGGAGCGGGGGACGGGGACGAGGCAGGCACCGTAGCGCCAGGCCAGCCACATCTCCTCGCAGGAGGCGTCGAAGGCGACGGAGAGACCCGCCATCACCCGGTCGCCGGGGCCGATCGGCTCCTCGACGAGGAAGAGCGCGGCCTCCGCGTCCACGAACGCGGCGGCGCTGCGGTGGCTGACGGCGACGCCCTTGGGCCTGCCCGTGGACCCGGACGTGAAGATGATCCAGGCGTCGTGCTCGGGGCTGGGGCGGGTGGCGCCGGGGGTACGGGCCCCCACGGGGCCGGCCGTCCCGGGTGCGACGGTGTCGATGCGCTGCCCGGCGCCGACGACGGCGCGTACCCCGGCCTCTGCGAAGACCAGCTCGGCCCGCTCGTCCGGGTCCTCGGCGTCGACCGGTACGTAGGCGGCGCCCGCGGCGAGGACGGCGAGGACGGCCACGTACAGCTCGTTGGTCCCGGAGGGCACGCGGACGCCGACCCGGTCGCCGAGCCCCACACCGGCGTCCACCAGGGCGCGCCGCCGGCGCTCGACCTCGGCGGCGAGCGCGCGGTAGGTCAGGCGGCCACTGCCGTCGTCGAGGGCGAGCTCGTCGGGGTAGGCCCGTACGGAGGCCTCGAAGATGTCGACGAGGGTGCGCACCGGGGCCGCGGGCCCGGCGGAGAACCGGGCGAACTTGCCGGTCTCCTCCTCCCACGCGTCCTCGTCGTGGAGCAGAGTGGTCTCACCGTGCTCAGGTGTGGCTGCCATCGGACCTCGTGTCTCGTTCCCGGCAACGTCCGGGTAGCCGGTGGAGCCCGGGTCTGCCCAGGTTGTTCCCTTCCGACGCCAAACAGCCCGCCAGTCTAGTGCGTCGGCCAGGATTTACCCGTCGATGTCTTGCGCGTGGCCGGTACGGGACGGTATTGGGGTGCTCGGCGCGGGCCGGTCCGCCCTTCTATCTCCAACCCGTGTCGTTCCTAGAATGGCCAGGTGGAGGACATCAACGCGATCGCGATGCTGCAGGATCCGGTGCGGCGTCGACTGTACGAGTACGTGGCCGCGCAGGGGCGCGAGGTCGGCCGCAACGAGGCCGCCGAGGCGACCGGCGTGGCGCGCACGCTCGCCGCGCACCATCTGGACAAGCTGACCGAGGCCGGTCTCCTGGAGAGCGGCAGCCGCCGGCTGACGGGCCGCACGGGGCCGGGGGCCGGCCGGCCCGCCAAGGTGTACACGCGGGCGCCGGCCGAGCGATCGGTGTCGCTGCCCGCACGCGACTACCGCACCGCGGCCGAACTGCTCGCCGAGGCCGCGGAGCAGGCCGGACTCGACGCCGGGCTCTGCGCCGCCGCGCGCCGCCGCGGCGAGGCGCTGCGCGGCTCGGCGGCGCCCTGCGGGAGCCTGGACGAGGCCATGGAGGTGCTGGCCGCCCGCGGTTACGAACCGCATGTGGAGGGCGTCGAGGCGGGCGGCACCGAGGGCGAGGGTGCCAAGGGGGCGGGTGCCGAGGGTGAGCCCGGGGAGACCGGGCCCGTCGTCCGTATGCGCAACTGTCCCTTCCATGCCGTCGCGGAACGCTTCCCGCCGCTCGTCTGCGGTATGAATCTCGCGCTGCTGGAGGGGCTGCTCGGCACGGACGGTCCCGTGCGCGCCCGCATGGACGCGCGGCCGGGGGAGTGCTGCGTGGTCGTGGAGGGTTCTAAAGACAATGATGATTGACATAGAAAAGCGGGCCGTGCTGGGATGAGGTCATGACCGCATCCACGCCTCCTGCCGCCCACCTCGCCCAACTCAACGTCGCGACGCTCCGTCACCCCTTCGACGACCCGCGCATCGCGCCGTTCGTCGAGCTGCTGGATCCGGTCAACGCCGCCGCCGACGGCGCCCCGGGCTTCGTGTGGCGGCTCGTGGAGGACGGAGCGGCCGACGCCACCGGCCTGCGCCCCGCGGGTGAGGACGTCATCGTCAACCTGTCGGTGTGGCGGACGCAGGAAGCCCTGTGGGACTTCGCCTACCGCAGCGGCCACCTCGAGGTGATGCGGCGGCGGCGCGAATGGTTCGAACGGCACGTCGAGGCCCACCTGGTGCTCTGGTGGGTTCCCGCCGGGCACCTTCCGACCGTCGGCGAGGCGCTGGAGCGGCTGGCCGAGCTGCGGGCGAACGGGCCCTCCCCGCGCGCGTTCACCTTCGCGTCGGCGTACAGCGCGGCCGAGGCCGCCGGGGAGCTTCAGGCCGCCCCGCCGGTGTCGGCCGGTGACGCGGCGGGGGTCTGAGCGCGAGCCCCCGGGTCGTCAGTGGGGGTCGCCGCGCCGGCCGAGCGTCTCCACGGGTGTCGCGCCGGGGCGGGTCCACTGCGGTACGGGCCGGCCGGTCGGCCCCCAGGTGGCGACACCGTCGGCGTCCGTACGCCAGTACCAGCAGATCGGCGCACCGTGCCCACCGACCGGTGACCCGGCGTCGGGGGCCTCGGGCCAGCCCTCGGGGTTCTCCTCCCACCCCTCGCGGCGGCCGTAGGGCGTCATGTCGAGCAGGCCCAGCGACCCGTTGACGGGCTCGTTGCCCCGTCCGGTCGTGGAGTACGTGAGGAACGTACGGCCGCCGTCGCGCAGGAAGCAGGCGACGGAGCCCATGTCCCCGCCGACCGGTTCCGCCACGTCGCGTACCGAGTACCAGGGCTGGGTGTAGCCCATGAACCCGACGTAGGCCGCCACCTCGTCCCACGGGCCCGTCGTCAGCACGGCGAACGAGACGCCGCGCGCGTGGAGATAGACCGCGTCCTTCATGTGCCAGGCCGTGGTCGTGCAGCCCTCGCACTGGCCCTGGTGCGGAGCGCCGTCGTACCACATGTGCTTGTAGACCACGAGCTCGTCGCGCCCCTGGAAGAGGTCCAGGAACGGGACCGGGCCGTCCGGTCCGACGACCTCGACCGTCCCGTCGAACTCCACCATCGGCAGCCGGCGGCGGGCCGCGGCGATGGCGTCGCCCTCGCGGGTGTGGGCCTTCTCGCGGACCAGGAGTTCGTCACGGGCGGCCTGCCAGGTGGCCAGGTCGACCACGGGCGGGCGCCCGGGCAGCGCACCGGTGGAACGGTCCGACGTCAGCGGCATGGTGTCCTCCGCGGTGTGCTCGTGCCGGGGGCGGCGCCGTACGGCGTCCTTACGACCCATGAGACCCGCGGCCGGGCCGGAACTCAATCCGGCGGCCGGGGCCGGCCCGGCCGGTGCCGCGCCACCGTCCACCGCCACGGCCGGTGCGGTACGGCACCTGGATGACGGACGGGCACTCGACGGGCGATCGCCGGGGTCCGGTGGAAGGCTGAAGGGCGTATCGGAACTGCGAAAGGTCACAGCAATGATCACCACCGACTTCGTACCCGGCTCCCCCTGTTGGCTCGACCTCGGAGCCCCCGACGTCCCGGCCGCCGCCCGCTTCTACAGCGCCGTGCTCGGATGGGAGTACGAATCCATGGACGTCGGGGAGGACATGGAAGGCGGGATGTTCCGCAAGGACGGAAAGATCGTCGGCGGGCTCGGCAAACTCACCGAGGAGGGTGCGCGCTCGGCCTGGATGATCTACTACTCCGTCGCCGACGCGGACGCCACGCTCCAGGCGGTGGAGCGGGCGGGCGGAACGGTCCGGGTTCCTCCGATGGACCTCGACGAGTGGGGCCGGATGGCCCAGTTCAGCGACCCGCAGGGAGGACAGTTCGCGGTCTGGCAGCCGGGCACGAACAAGGGCGTCGAACTCGTCGACGAGACGGGCTCGCTCTCGTGGACCGAGCTGTACACCACCGACGACGCGGCCGCGAAGGAGTTCTACGGCGGGGTCTTCGGCTGGCAGTACGGCGACATGGCGATGCCCGGCGGCGGGGGTACGTACACCCTCATCACCCCGGCCGGACTCCCTGAGGAACGCATGCAGGGCGGCCTCATGAAGCTGACCGCGAAGGACCTGGTCCTCACGGGCGGAAAGCCGTACTGGCACCCGGTCTTCGGCGTCGCCGACTGTGATGCCGCGGTCGCCAAGGTCGTCGAGAACGGCGGCACCGTGCAGATGGGACCGGACGACGCGGAAGGCGTCGGCCGGCTCGCCGTCTGTGTCGACCCGTCGAACGCCGACTTCGTGGTCCTGGCCCCCGAGTCGAGTTGAGCGGTCCGTGACGCGGCGGTGTGGCCGGTGACGCGGTGGTGGCGACCGTGACGCGGTGGTGCGGCTCGTGACGCGGTGGTGCGAGCCGTCGCGTCACTCCGTGGCGACGGGCGGCGGGAAGTCCTGTTCCGCCCAGATGGTCTTGCCGGCGCGGCTGTAGCGGCTGCCCCATCGGGTGGCGAGCTGCGCGACCAGATAGAGACCGCGACCGCCCTCGTCGGTCAACCGCGCCCGGCGCATCCGAGGGTGGGTGGCGCTGGGGTCGGAGACCTCGCAGATCAGCCGGCCCGCGCGGACGATCCGTACCTCGATCGGCCCTCCGGCGTACCGGATGGCGTTGGTGACCAGTTCGCTCAGCACCAACTCGGTGGTGAAGACGAGCTCTTCGAGTCCCCACGCCCGCAACTGGGCGGTGGCTGCCTCCCGTACGGTGCCGACCGCCGCCGGGTCGGCCTCGATCGGCCAGGAGACCGCGTCCTCGGCGGGCACGGCCCGGGTGCGGGCGAGCAGCAGGGTGACGTCGTCTCCCAGTCCCTCGCCCTGGCCCTGGCCCTGGCCCCGGCTCTGGTTCTCGCCGGGTCCGTGGCCGTCGCTCGCGCCCTGGTGCCCGCCGCCGTCGCCGCGGCGGGCCGTGGCGATCTCCCGGCCGAGTTCGCGCAACGGCCGGGCGAGGGCCCCGGGACGGCCCAGCCGGGCGGCGAGGTCGGCCATGCCCGCGTCCAGGTCGCCGTCCTGCCCCTCGATCAGTCCGTCGCTGTACAGCGCGAGGACGCTTCCAGGGGCCAGCTCGACCTCCGTCGTCTCGAAGGGCAGCCCGCCGACACCCAGCGGGGGACCCGGATCGACGGGCAGGTACGACACACGGCCCTCAGGGTCCGCCACGGCGGGCGGCGGATGGCCGGCGGAGGCCACCGAGCACCGCAGGGAGACCGGGTCGTAGATCGCGAACACGCAGGTCGCGCCGGTGGGGGAGGAGGGGTGGCCGATGTGCCAGCCCTCGTCGCGGTCGTCGTCGGTGTCCCCGTCGCTGTCGCCGTCCCCGTCCGTGTCCCCGGGATCGCGTCCGTCAGGCTCGGACCCGCCGTCCGACTCCTCCGGCTCGGCGAACAGTTGGGTGACCAGGTCGTCGAGATGGGCGAGCAGCTCGTCGGGTTCGAGGTCGAGATCCGCGAGGGTGCGCACCGCCGTGCGCAGCCTGCCCATGGTGGCCGTGGCCGCGAGACCGTGACCCACGACGTCGCCCACGACGAGGGCGACCCGCGCGGAGGAGAGCGGGATCACGTCGAACCAGTCTCCGCCGACCCCGGTCGTGGTGTCGGCGGGGAGGTAGACGCCCGATGTGGACGCCGCGGTGGTCTCGCTCTGCGTGGGCGGCAGCATGCTGCGCTGGAGGCCGAGCGCCGCCCGCCGCTCGCGGGTGAAGCGCCGTGCGTTGTCGAGCGCGAGAGCCGCCCGGCCGGCGATCTCGCGCAGCAGGTCCCGGTCGGCGTCCTCGTACGCGCCGCGGTCCGGGTGTCTGCCCAGGGAGACCCGGCCGAGGACCATCCCCCGGGCGCGCAGCGGCGCCGTCATGAACGTCGGGTACCCGCCGACACCGCCGGCGCCCGCACCGGCGCCCGCGCTGTCGACGGTGTCCACGGCGTTGACGGTGTCCACGGCGTCGACGGCCACGAGGGCGGTGCCCGCCCGCGTGGCGCCGGCGCCGGCCGCCGGCTGCCCCGCAACCGCCGTACGGCGGAGCCGCAGCCGCCCTTCGCGGTCGGGCACCGGCTCCTCGCCCAGCATCACCGCGTCCGCGATCTCCACGACGGCGAGGTCACCGAGGCCCGGCACCAGAGCGTCGGCCAGTTCCCTGCCGGTGTCCCGTACCGAGAGCGAACCGCCGACGTTCGCCGTCGCGCGGTGCAGCAGTGCGAGGCGCTCTCCCGACCGGCGCAGCTCGGTGACGTCGGTGAAGAGGCCCGTGACGCCCAGGACCTGGCCGTCGGGTGCCTGCAGGCGGAAGGCCGAGATCGAGATGACCACCCCTCCGGCCGGGTCCTCGACGGTCCGCAGGATCTCCTCCGTCCCGACCGACGGCCGGCCCGTGCGCAGCACCTCGCGCAGCTTCTTCTCGATCGACGCCGCGTCCCCGGGCCAGAGGAACTCGCTCAGCCGCCGGCCCTGGAGGTTGCGCGGCACACCCGTGTACGGAAGGAGGTGGGTGTTCGTCCGCAGCAGTCGCAGCTCCGCGTCGAAGACGGCGAGCCCCACGCGGTCCTGGAGGAACAGCTCCCTGACGAACGCACGGTCCTGGTGCCAGCGGGCGGCCACCGGTGTGGGGACGGCGAGGACGAGACATCCCCCGCCCGTCCCGCCGGCGCTCTCGCCGCCCTCCCCCTCGTCATCGGCGGCGAGGGCGAAGGCCTGGTAGACGACGGGGACGTCCTCGCCCCCGCCCCCGCGCAGCACGGTCTCGCCGCCGGCCTCCCCTCGTGTGTACGCCGCCACGAGCGTCGGCCAGGCCGAGGGGTCCGCCAGGAGCTCGTGCGCCGGGCGGCCGACGGCATCGGCGGCGGACCGGCCGAGCAGCGCCCCGGCCTCCGGCGAACAGCCGCTGATCCGCCCCCGGCCGTCGAGCAGCGCCCCGGCCGTGCCCTCGGGGAAGGGCAGGAGGCTGTCACCCGGGAAGGACGTCTCGTTCACGGGGCCTCCTCCTCCCGGCTCTGTCCGCCCTCGTGCGGCGGCTCCGCCCGGGCGATCAGCAACGCCACGTCGTCGTGGTCGCCGGGGCCCCGCAGCGCGCCCAGGAGCAGGTCGCAGGTCTCCTCCAGGGGGAGGGACGACTGACCGAGAAGGTCGGTGAGGGCCGTCAGCCGTACATCGATGTCCTGGTCACGGGTCTCCACCAGGCCGTCGGTGTACAGCACCAGCTCGTCGCCCGCCGCGAAATCGATCTCCTCGGTCTCGAAGGGGACGCCGCCGACGCCCAGCGGCGCACCCGTCGAGAGGTCGAGCAACCGGGGTGGCAGGCCCATCGGGACGTGCACGGGCGGTGGATGGCCTGCGTTGGAGAGGCGGCAGGTTCCCCGCTCGGGGTCGTACACGGCGTACAGGCAGGTGGCCATCTCGTCCAGGTCGACCACCGTCCGGTCCAGCTGGGTCAGGACCACGGAGGGCGCCAGTCCCAGCCCGGCGAGCGTCCGGGCCGCCGTGCGCACCTGGCCCATCGTCGCCGCGGCCTTGATCCCGCTGCCCATCACGTCGCCCACGACCAGGGCCGTCTTGCCGTCCGGGAGCGGGATCGCGTCGAACCAGTCCCCGCCGACCTCGACCGCCTCGGAGGCCGGCTGGTAGCGGTAGGACACGTCGAGGCCGTTCAGCCGTGCCGGGCCGTGCGGCAGCAGATGGCGCTGGAGCGCCAGGGCGGCCTGGCTCTGGTGCCGGTACCAGCGGGCGTTGTCGATGGCCACGGCCGCGCGGGCCGCCAGCTCCCCGGCCAGCAGGACGTCGTCCTGGTCGAAGGGCACGGAGTTGCGCGCCCGCTTGAGGTCCAGCACCCCGAGAACGATGCCGCGGGCGCGCAGAGGGACGGCGAGGTACGAGTGGACGCCCGCCTTCCGTAGCAGCGCGGCCGCGGGCCCGGCACGGGCGATGCGGGTCAGGTCACTCTCCGTGACGTGCTCGACGAGGACCGGGCGGCCGGTGCGGGCGCACTGGGTGACCAGCCGCTCGATGCCGTAGCGGGCGGGCTGGCCGACCGGGTCGGCCGCCTCCTCCGCGGGGGTCGCGTACGCGGCCTTGACCGCCAGGGCGCGGAACACGGCGGGACCCGAGGCCCGCGTCCCGCCGGGGTGCGGACCGGTCAGGATGTCCTCCAGGACGTCGACGGCGGCGATGTCGGCGAACTCCGGGACCACCAGATCCGCCAGCTCGTGAGCGGTGAGGTCCAGGTCGAGGGTGGTGCCCACCCGCTCGGACGCGTCCGCGATCACCGCGAGGCGCCGCCTGGCGCGTGCGGCGGCCCGGGCGGCGTGGTGCTGGTCGGTGATGTCCACGACCGAGACGGCGACCCCGGCGACACGCTGCGCCGAGTTCTCCAGCCGGTACAGCGACACCGACCAGATCTGCTCCCGGCCGCCGGGCCGGTCGGGGCCCCGCACGCTCCTGGACAGGACGGGCATGCCCGTCTCCAGCACGTCACGGAGCGCCGCCTCCAGGGCGTCGCCGTCCGGTGACGACAGCGCCTCGCGGAACGTACGGCCCAGATGGCCGGCGGCGGTCCGGCCGTCGATCTGCTCGAGAGCGGGGTTGACCAGGACGAACCGGAGGTCGGAGTCGAGGACGGCCAGGCCGATGGGGGAGTGGGCGACGAGCCGGGAGGAGAGGGCGAGGTCCTGTTCGACGCGCCTCGCGGTGCCCGCGTCGGTGGCCAGCCCGAGGGCGTAGAGCTGTCCCTGGTCGTCCTGGAGCCTGGTGTTGCGGAACTCGACGGGGATCGTCCGGCCGTCCTTGTGACGTACCGAGAAGATGCCGGACCAGGGGGTGCCGGCCCATGGTCCCCGGACCGACATCACCCGCTCGAACAGGGAGAGCGCCTGGTCGCGGTGGCGCTCCTCGACCAGCAGCCGGGCCGCCGGGCTGCCCAGCGCCTCGGCGGCGGGATATCCGAAGATGGCTTCCGCCTGCGGGCTCCACAGGACGATCCGCCCGCTCGCGTCCACGACGACGGCGGCCACCCCGAGCACATCGAGAAGCCCGCCGGGTTCCACGGCGAACTCGGGGTTCACCGGGTCCTGGCCGGCAGGGGGAATCGCCGCCGCACTCATCCAGACCGCATCCTCCTCCACCCCCCTCCGGCCCGCGGCCGTCACGCCACCGCTGCACGTCCACGGCGCGGACGCGCGGGTCCCCTCCATCATCCGTCAGACGGCGCCCGTCGGCTTCACGGCCGCGACCGGCACCGCCGCCCAGGAGCCGCGCACCACCCCGTGGGGACCGTCCGCCGGACCGGGGCGGCACCTTTCGTACCGCGCTCTTCCGCCACGATCGGCGTCCCCGCCACGATCGGCCTCCCCGCCCCGATGATCTTCGTGAAAGGCTGAACGTGTCGTCGCAGCACCGCCGAACGTCGTCGTCAGAGAGGCGAACTCCCATGAACCTGCCCGCATCAGGCCGCCGCGTCCTCGTCAGCGGGGCGTCGCGGGGCCTGGGCCGCGCCGTGGCGCAGGCGTTCGCCGCCAACGGGGACCGGGTCGCCGTCCACTTCGGCTCCCGTGCCGAGGAGGCCCGCGAGACGCTCGACTCCCTCACCGGCACCGGACACGTCCTGATCGGCTGGGACCTGACGGACCCGGCGGGGGCCGCCGCCGTGGTGGACACGGCCGTGGAGGCGCTCGGCGGAATCGACGTCCTGGTGAACAACGCGGCGGTGAACACCCGGCACCCCCTGGCGGAGACCTCGTACGAGGAGTGGGTCGCGGTCTGGCAGCGGCACGTGTCCGTGAACCTGCTCGCCACGGCGCATCTCAGCCATCTCGCGGCACGGCGGATGATCGACCAGGGCAAGGGAGGACGGATCGTCAACATCGGGTCGCGGGGAGCCTTCCGAGGCGAACCGGACCACCCGGCCTACGGGGCGACCAAGGCCGCCGTCCACGCGCTGGGCCAGTCCCTCGCGGTCTCCCTCGCGCCGCACGGCATCGGCGTCGCCTCCGTCGCGCCCGGCTTCTTCGCCACGGAACGGGTCGCGCCCCGCCTGGAAGGCCCCGAAGGCGCCGCGATCCGCGCCCAGAGCCCCTTCGGCCGCGTGGCCGCGCCCGAGGAGATCGCCTCGGCGGTGCTGTGGCTCGCCTCACCCGAGGCGGAGTGGTCTTCGGGCACGATCCTGGACCTCAACGGCGCCTCGCATCTGCGCAGTTGAGGCGGGGACGAGTCCTGCGGCGAGTCGTGCGGCGAGTCCTGCGGCGGGTCATGCGGATCCGGGTGGCCTGGACAACGGGCCGTCCCGTCCCTAGCCTCTCCCCACCTATTCAATTAGTTGAGTACTGCGAGGCTCTCCATGCACGCGTTCCGCAAGGCGGTCGAGAACCGGGACGAGGACGCCATCGTGGCGCTGCTCGCCGAGGACGTCGTCTTCACCAGTCCCGTGGCCTTCAAGCCGTACCCCGGCAAGGCGATCACCGCCGCGATCCTCCGGGGGGTGATGCGTGTCTTCGAGGACTTCGAGTACGTCCGTGAGATCGCCAACCCCGACGGGCGCGACCACGCCCTCGTCTTCACCGCGACCGTGAACGGCCGCCGGATCCAGGGATGCGACTTCCTCCACTTCGACGAGGACGGACTGATCGACGACTTCACCGTCATGGTCAGGCCGCTGTCGGCGGCACAGGCCCTGGCCGAGGCGATGGGCGCGCAGTTCGACCGCATCGCACGGGAGGCGGCGGGGGAGTGAAGGGCCTCACCAGGCCGGGCCCAGGGCGAGCAGACGGTCCCGGACCAGGGTGACGTGGGGGTTGGCCGGGGTGCCGGGGCGCTGGACGAGGTAACCCGTGTTGATCGGCGGATCGTCGGTCTCGTGGAGGGCCACGAGGGCCCCGGAGGCCAGTTCGTCCCGGCAGAGGTAGTGCGGGAGGACCGTGAAGCCGGCCCCCGCGACGACCGCGGCGAGGACGCCGCGCAGATCCGGCACGGTCACGTCGGCCCGCCGGCCGAGGCGCTGCTCGAAGACGTGACGCCAGTAGCGCCGGACGATCGGGAGGTCCTCGGCGTACGTGACGAGGGGGACCGCCTGCAGGGCGCCCGGCCCCTCGGCGGCGACCCCACCGCCGAGCCGGTCGGCCCAGACCGGGGCGGCGACCAGCACGAACTCCTCGTCGGAGAGCGGTACGGCGGCCAGGGTCCGGCCGCGGGGGCGGGCGGTGGCGATGACCAGGTCATGACGGCCGGCTCGGAGTTCGTCGAGCAGAGGGTCCGTCAGGCCGGTCGTGAGGCGAAGTTGTACGCCGTCCCGGACGAGCGGGGCGAGTGCGGGCAGGACCCGTACGCAGAGAAGCTCCGCCGGGCCCGCCAGGTGCACGGGGGCGGGCACCGACCCCGCCGCCGGGTCGTGTCCGGTCGCCGCCGCCAGGGCGTCGAGCGGGCCGGCGACTCTCGCCGCCAGATCCTGGGCGTACGGCGTGGGGGCGACACCGCGCGGCAGGCGGGCGAACAGCTCCCGGCCGGACTGCCGCTCCAACGCCTTGACCTGGGTGGTCACCGTGGGCTGGGAGATGCCGAGCAGCTGCGCGGCGGAGGTGAAGGAACCGGAGCGGTACACGGCGAGGAAGGTGCGGACCAGATTCAGGTCCAGCGCCGTCGCGCCCTGCGCCCCGGCGCGCGTCGGGGTCTTCCGGCCCGGCGCAGTCTCCCGGCCCGGCGGAGTCTCCCGGCCCGGCGGAGTCTCCCGGCCTGGCGGGGCCTTTCGGCTGCCATCGGAATCCCTATGCCTCATGGGTGTGAAGCATAGCTTCTGCTATGCATGGGATGTGCCCCCGACCTCCCCGGACCGACGCGCCCCCGCCGCCGCAGAGGGCGCGGAGGAGCAGCGCGGCGCCTCAGGCCAGCTTCTTCAGCAGCTCGTCGGCGAGCGGGGCGGCGGAGGCCGGGTTCTGGCCGGTGACCAGGTTGCGGTCGACGACGACGAACGGTGCCCACGCCTCGCCGGACCGGAACGTGACGCCCGCCTCGACCAGCCGGCTCTCCAGGAGCCACGTGGCCTTGTCGGCGAGACCGGCCTGCGTCTCCTCGGCGTCGGTGAACGCGGTGACCTCGTACCCCGCGAAGGCGTTCGTGCCATCGGCCCTCGTGGCCGCGAGCATCGCCGCCGGGCCGTGGCACACGACGGCGAGCGGCTTGCCCGAATCGAGCGCGTCGACCAGGATCCGGCCGGAGGTCCGGTCGGCGGAGAGGTCCTCCATCGGTCCGTGGCCTCCGGGGTAGAAGACGGCCGCGTAGGCGTCCAGGTCCACGTCCTCCAGGCTGATCGGGCGCTGGAGCTCGTCGATGGAGGCGAGCGCGGCGGCCACCCGGTCGGCACCCTCCTGGCCGCCGTTGAACTCGGGCGCGAGACTGCCCTTGTCCACGGTCGGGACGACGCCGCCGGGCGTGGCGACGACGACGTCGTGGCCGGCGGCCCTGAAGGCCTCGTACGGCGCGACGGCCTCCTCCGCCCAGAAGCCGCTGGGGTGCTCGGTGCCGTCGGCGAGCGTCCAGTGGTCGGCGCCGGTCAGTACGAAAAGGATCGTGGACATCAGGGTCACTCCGAGGGTCGGTTCGCCGGTGCGGTGATGTCCTCGACGCTATGCCCGCCGGCGAGAGGTTTCCAATGCGGAACCCGATGGCCGACATCGGAACTCCGATGGGTCGCAAGGAATACCCCGGCGAAGCGAATGGCGCTGCGGCGGACGTTCAGCCCTGCAGAGCGATGTCGTCGAACGACTCCAGGCGCCGCCAGCGATCCTCCGGTGAACGGAACGCCGGCATCAGATCGACGTCCGGCAGCGGACCGAACTCCAGCTCCGTCAGCTCCGCGACGTCCGAGACCGGCACCTGATAGGCACGGAACGGGCCGAGCGGCGGCGGCGCGCCGTGCTTCGCCCCGGCGAGCGCCCGCTCGGCGTCACGGCTCAGGTCGGGACTCTGGTCCAGTACGAAGGCGCACGAGGCCAGCGCCCCCTCCTGCATGAACGCGGCCACCTTCCAGAGGCGCAGCGGCACCTGGATGCCCCGGTAGGGCGGATCCGAGTCGTGCAGCACCGGGCCGGTGAGCACCGTCAGCCGCCGGTCGAACTCCGCCGCGTGCTCCAGGAAGTAGTTCCCGAGCCCCTGCCAGAGCTGTCTGCTCTGGTTGAACCCGTCCGACTGCGGTACCGCGTTCGGGTAGAGGAACGTGTCGGTGCCGGCCCGAGCGGCCACGGCCGCCGGACCCCACACCGGATCGTGCCGGCGCACCAGATGGCCCCGGTCCAGGCTGTTGTTCCGGTAGACGTCGTTGCCGGCCTGCTGCTCGTCGGGCAGGCGCGGGTCGAACTCCCAGACGTCGTCCCCGTGCACCCCGTTCGGTCCCGGCGCGCTCGGCGCGTCCTCGGACGGCCGGCCGCCCTGGATGCAGACCGCGGTCGCGGCGGCGAGCCGTCGGTCCGGCCGGAAGACGACCGTGAAGTGGGTGTACGGCAGGATCACCGTCTCCACCGAGGCGCGGACGGGCAGCGGCAGCGGCACGGTCGGGCCCAGGAAGTCCTCGTCGTAACCGGAGCGGTCCGCGAACGACTCGTGGCGCTGTCCGCCCGCACGGGGATGCGGCGGGGAAGGCGGGGGATCGGTCGGTTCCATACGACGTAACTACCGCGCATCACGGGTTCGCGTGCGGCGCCGGGCCCGCGGGCCACTCGATCAGCCGCCTCCCGCGGACTCCGGGAGCGGGGCGGTGCGGCTCGCGTGGGTGCGGCGGGGCGGGTCAGCCGTGGAGCGCGGTCGCCAGCTGCGCCCGCGAGCGCACGTCCAGCTTCTGGTAGATCCGGGTGAGGCGCGCCTCGACCGTCTTCACGCTCAGATACAGCTTGGCCGCCGCCTCCTGGTTGCTGGCGCCCTGCCCCACCAGGTGGGCCAGGCGCAGCTCGGCGTCCGTGAGCGAGGAGAGCGCGGGCAGGGAGTCCTCCCCGGCCGGCGTCTCGCTCGCCAGTGCCAGCCAGGGCGCCGCACCCGCCCGCTCGAACACCGTCGCGGCGGACTGCAGCGCACTCTGCGCCGCCGAGCGCCGGCGGCGCCGTCGCTCGACCCGAGCCAGAGCGATCAGCGCCCGGCCGTGCTCCAGCGGCAGCCCCGCCTCGGCGAACCGCTCGGCCGTGCGGGTGAGCAGCTCCGCCGCCTCCTCCGTCCGTCCGGCCCCGGCGAGGTACAGGGCGTACGCCCGGTCGCAGCCGAGCAGGACGGTCGTACGCCGTAGCTCCTCGGCCACCGGACGCACCTTGTCCAGCAGCTCCACCGCCTCCTGCGCCGCGTCGTTGGCGAGCAGGGCCTCCGCCAGCTCCTCGTGCCAGCGGAGCATGGACGGGTCGACGGTCGACTGCGCCCGCTCGTTCGCCTGCACCCTGCGCAGGGTCTCCAGGGCCGAGGCGACGTCCCCGTTGACCAGCTGGACGCGCCCCAGCGCGTACAGGCTGCGGGAGAGGAAGACCCGGTCGCCCTCCTCCTCCGACGCCTGGACGCTGCGCCGCGCATAGCTGGCCGCGCGGGCGAAGCTGCCGCCGGCCGTCTCCGCGAGCGCGAGGGTGTACCAGGCAGGTCCGGGGGAGAGGCCTGCTTCCAGCGTCAGCGCGAGCGACTGTCCGGCGTGGACGAGCGCCGCCGGGCAGGCCCCGATGCGGGACTCGATCGCGGCGAGCGTGGAGAACAGCTCGATCGTGTCCTCCACCGAACCGCGCCGCTGCACCAGCGGAAGCAGGGCGTTCACCTGGTCGCGGGCGTCGGTCAGCCGGTCGTCGAAGAGCGCGTGGCGGAGCGTCAGGATCTGTGCGGCGTTACGGATTCCGAGCGGACGCTCGGCCATCTCCAGGCCACGCGCCTGCGCCAGGACCGACTCCGCGTCCGAGGCTCCGAGAGCCCGGTCCATCCGCGCCTGCACGGTCAGCGCCTGCGCGGCCGTCCGGGGGTCGCCCACCGAGGCCGCGAGCGCGGCCGATTCGACGGCAGCGGCCCGCGAGCGCAGCGGATCCCCGTCGGCCAGCACGTACTTGACGGCCAGTCGGAGAAGGACACCCGCCCGCAGCGCGGTGTCGCCCTCGGAGTCCTCCATTGCGTGCACGTACATCTCGTCGAGGCCGGTCAGCCCCTGCCCCGCGGTGTCGAGGACGGCGAGCCGGGCGCGTACCCGGTCCGAGGGCGCCGCGTCGCGGGCCAGCAGATCCGTGGCGGCGCGCATCGCGAGATCGGCGCGGGCGGCGCGCGCGGCCTCCTCGGCGGCGTCCACGAGCCGCGTGATCCGTTGCGTGGCGTGCCGGACGGGCGTCGACTCGGCCGCGAGCAGGGCCAGTTCGGCCGCGAGCGCGCTGTTGCCGCGGCGCCGCGCGAGATCCGCGGCGGCGGCGACCTCGGCGGCGAGGGACTCGTCGGGGATGTCGGTCGCCAGCGCCCGGTGCCGCACCGCCTCGACCGAATCGTCCACCACCCCGGCGAGCGCGGCGTGCCCGGCGCTGCGCTCGGCCCAGCAGGCGTCGTGCACCAGCGTCGAGGGGAGGAGCCCGGCGGTGAAGGCGACCGTGCCGTCCTCGGCGAGCGAGACCAGGTCGGCGCGCTCGGCCGCCGCGAGGTCCGCCTCCGCGTTGGGCCGCCCGGCCCGCCGTATCAGCGCCGCCGTGGGGCGCAGCGCGAGAGCCGCGAGCAGCAGCGTCTGCCGTACGTCGGGCGGCGCCGCGCCGAGGAGCTGCCGCGCCAGGTCGCGGGCGCGGCCGGACAGGGTCAGCGCCTCGGCGTGGTGGACGGGGGTGTTGCGCGCGTCGGCCAGCGAGCGGCCCACGGCGAGCGCGAGGCGGGGGTTGCCGCCGCTCGCCTTGTGGATCCGCCCGGCCATCCGCGACGGCAGACGGTGGTGGATGAGGAGCTCGGCGATCTCGTCCGCGTGCAGGGGCGGCACGAGGAGGATGTCGGCCTCCGACGGCACCCAGAGCCGGGCGTCGTGGCCGTCCTCGGCGCCGTACGCCTCGGGCGTCTCGACGGCGATGACCCGCAGCGCGGGCGGGGCCAGGTGGAGGGCGAAGCGCAGCAGGTCGGCGCTGTCGGCGTCGATGTGCTGCACGCCGTCCACGACGAGCAGCGCGGGGCCCCGGGCGGTGAGGGCCCGCAGGATCTGGGCGATGCCGAGACGCAGCGCGATCGGGTCCCAGCCGCCGTCGTAGAGGGGAGCCTCGCGGCACAGCATCGCGACGGCGGTCCGCTGGGGCCCGGGGAGCCCGTCGAAGACCCCGGACGCGGTGACGGAGCCGACGGCGGTACGGAATCCGTCGGGGCCCTCGGGGTGGCCCGGGTGGCCGCTGCTGCTTGTACGGCCGGTGGCCCCGTGCGGCCCGGAATGCCCTTGATGACCGGTGCTTCCGGAATGGCCGCCATGGCCGGGGTGGGCGGCGGGAACGGTGTCGCCCGTCAGGGAGTCGACGGGAGTGGAGGGGCGGGCGGCGTCACCGTCGGACGGCGTGTCGGCTCGGGGTGCCTCCGGCCCGACGGGGCCCGCCGGGTCGGCGGATCTCGGCCAGGTCACCGTCGCCGCGGCCGAGGCGACGAGGGCGGCGGCGGCCGCGCCGGGTATGTCGCGGTCGGCGGGCAGGGTCGCGAGCCAGAGGACGGTCTCGCCGCGGGCCTCCGCGCGCGCCGCCTCCGCCAGGGCGACCTCGGTCTTGCCGACGCCCGCGGTCCCGGTGAGCAGTGCGCGGCCGCGGGAGTGCAGGACGCGTTCGAGACGGGAGAGCAGTTCCTCCCGGCCCACCGGCGCCGGGGAGCCCCCCACGCCCGCAGGGCGCAGAGGAACGTGTGCCGTCGTCGTCACGTGTCCACCCCCTCCGGCACTCGGGCCCTGCCCGTGAGCCCCGTGGGGCAGAAGAATACGGAGCGTACCGGCGCCGTCCAGGCCTGTTGTCCGGCATACGGACAGTCGATGTCGGTCACCACGCCAGGACGCGCTCGTGGTGTAGACCACGAGCGCGCCGCTGACCAGCAATTATGCTGTTGTGGGGGGTGGTTCAGGTGGGGCTCAGAAGGTGAGGCTCCACGAGTCGATGTAGCCGGTGTCACCCGACGCCACGTCGCGGACCTGCAGCTTCCAGGCGCCGTTGGCGACCTCGCTCGACGCGTCCACCGTGTAGGTGGTCACGACGTTGTCGGCGCTGTCCGAGCCGGAGGAGGCCTTCAGGTTGCGCACCGTGCCGTCGGGGGCGATCAGGTCGATGACCAGGTCCCCGCGCCAGGTGTGCTTGATGTCCACGCCGACCTTGAGGGCGGCGGGGGCGTTGCCGGTGCGGCCGGTGACGGAGATCGTCGACGACACGGTGGTGTTGTCGGAGATCGTCACGTCGGTCGCGTTCGTGAAGACGGTGCCGGTGGGCGGCGTCGTCGTGGTGACCGCGTCCACGGTCTTCGCGGCGTCGGCGATGCCGGTGCCGCAGCCGCCGGTGCAGGTGCCGGGCAGCGGGCGGGCGTTGGCCTTGATCGCGGACTCGATCTCGGCCGGGGTGAGGCCGGTCTTCGCCGACTTCAGCAGCGCGGCGAGGCCGGCGATGTGCGGCGCGGCCATCGAGGTGCCCTGGTAGGGCTGGTAGTTCTCCGCCGACTGGGTCGTCGTGCCGGAGTTCAGCGTGGAGTAGATGCCGTTCTGCGGCGTGGTGATCGTGCCCGGCGTGTCGGTCGCGCGGCGGGTCTCGCCGCCCGGCGCGGCCACGTCCACGATGGTGCCGTAGTTCGAGTAGAACGAACGGTTGCCCTCGCGGCTGGTGGACGCCACGTTGATGACGTTCGCGCAGTTCGCCGGGGTGAAGCCGGACGCGTTGGCGTTGCTGTTGCCCGCGGCGACGACGACGGTGGTGCCGCGCGAGACGGCCCCGTTGATCGCGGTCTGGTAGACGCTCGGGCAGGTGGAGCTGGCGCCGCCCAGGCTCAGGTTGATGACCTTGGCCGGGGTCGCGTTGGCCGCGACGCCCGGCACGGAGCCACCGGACGCCCAGGTGATCGCGTCGGCGATGTCGGCGGAGGAGCCGCCGCACTTGCCGAGCACGCGCACGGGCTGGATCTTCGCGTTGTACGCGATGCCCGCGATGCCCTTGGTGTTGTTGGTGACCGCACCGATGGTGCCCGCCACGTGGGTGCCGTGCCAGGAGGAGTTGGAGGCCTTGGAACCGAGGCCGCACTCGTTGTCGGTGGCGTTCCAGTCGCCCTCGTCCTTGGCGTTCGCGTCACGGCCGTTGCCGTCGCGGGCGTCCGCGGAGTCGGAGATGAAGTCGTAGCCGGCGACGACGTTGGTGGCGAGGTCCGTGTGGGTCGCGTAACCGGTGTCGATGACGGCGACGGTGACGCCGGAGCCGGTGGTCTTGTCCCAGGCGGTCGGGACGTTCATGCCGCCGGTGGCCTCGAAGAGGTCCCACTGCTTGGCGTAGTCGGTGTCGTTCGGAGCGACCGCCATCGCGTACGCGCGGATGTCGGGCTCGACCGAGGCGACCTGCGGGTCGGCGCGGAAGGCGTCCATGACCTCGGCCACGTCCTGCTTCGTGGCGCTGTCGCCCAGGTCGACCAGCGCGCCACCGCCGGCGAGGCGGCGCTCGAAGGCGAGGCTCTCGCCGGTCGCGGCGCCCTTGGCGGCCGCGTCGCTCTTCGCGGCGGCGTTGGAGCCGGCCTCGGCGGTCCTGGACTTGTAGGTGACGATGACCTTCTCGACGGGCGCGCTGGGCAGCGCGGTCATCGCCTGTGCGGCCGGAGCCGGCTTCGGCGTGGCAGCGGCCGGGGCGGCGGCGAACGCCCCGGAGGAGGTGGCTGCGGCGCCGATGATCGCGGCGCTCGCGACCACGACGGATATGACTCTCCGCCTGGAACTGTTCAAGGTGTTCCCTTTCAGGCACGACGTAGGTGCGGAGCAGTGGCGGCGGCGCGGGAGCCACGGGGCGATGTGGGGTCGCGGTCCGTCGGTCCCTGGGCTTGGGGGGCCCGTGCGCCGCCACCGGCGACGCGACGGCCCGGGTCAAGGCCGTCACCGGCGGACACTACCCACCGCTCCCCATGAACCTGACAGGCGGGGCGGGGGATGGGATCTGCCGGTGCGGCAGACAGTAGGGAACGGCGAGATGAACCCGATACGGGGAAAACCCTTGTCGGCCCCCGAGGGGGGCGAGGGAGGGTGTGCAGGGCACGCGCGGGTTGACGCGTGGTGAGCCCGGGCAGGCGACTTCCGGCCGGAATTGTCGCTACGCAAAGCGCACATGACGGATGATTTCGGTACAGGGGAAAGCCTGTGGTCGGCCAGACTGCGGAACGAGCCCCGCCGCTTGCCCGGCATCAAAACCCCTGCGGCGGTGTGCTCGGCCGAAGACCGAAACCCTGTGCCGGGCCGATCCGGCCTGATCCGAAAGACAGGCCCTAGCCCAGTTCGAGCGTCGTCACTCCGAAGACCCTCTCCCGAGCCACCGGCCGGACCTCGCCCGTGTACATCCGCGCCGTCTCGAAGGTGGGCTCGAGCCCCCGCTCCAGGGCGAGCGCGGCCGCGGAGGGGTTCGCCTCGGGCATGTCGACGGCGATGCGCGGCGAACCGAAGGCCCGCGCCTCGGCGGCCAGCCCGTCCAGGAGCGCGGCGGCGTCGGCCGGCGTGTCCGCGAAGAGCGGCCCGACGCGCGCCTCGTCCTCGGCCGGCCGGACCACCCCGTACCCCGTGAGCCGTCCGTCGACGACCCGTGCCAGCGCCCGATGGCCCGGGGTGGTCAGCCACGGCGCGAGGAAGCGCGGCCGGTCGGCGTGGTGACAGGTGCCGTCGTACGCGGCGAGGACGGCCGGGTCGACCCGCGCCGCGGGGACCACGTCCGGAGCGGGGACGCCGCCGCCGACCTCCCCGACGTACCGTGCGGTGCGATGGGCCAGGGCGAATCCCGAACGCCGGTAGTTGTCCTGCTGGTCCGGTACCCCGTCGAGGCCGACCGTCCGCCCGCCCGCGTGGGCGAGCCCGGCGCGCCAGGTCGCGAGGCCGTGGCCGCGGCCGCGCTGGTCGGGGCGGACGAGGTAGAAGCCCAGGAAGGCGTACCGGTCGCTGTAGTTGACGACCGAGACGGCGGAGACGGGCTCCCCGTCGATCCGGCCGAGGAAGAACCCCTCCGGGTCCTGGGCGAAGAACGCCGGGGCGTCGGAGAGCCCCGGGTTCCACCCCTCCGCCGCCGCCCAGTCGCGCACGAGCGCCCAGTCCTGGAGCGTGGCCGGGGTGACGTGGAGCGTGCCGGGGGTGCGGGAGGCCATGGAGATCCTTGAGGGGGCGAATGGGGCGAAGCCGTCCGATCCTAGCGAGCACGCCGGCCCTGTCCGGTGCGCGCCGATGCTTTCGAGACATGCCGCCCCGCCCACAGTTCAGGACAGGAGCTGACCGCTGTTGCTGCGAGGGTGATGTCCGCAGTCGCCACCGACCCGGCGGCTCCGGGCCCGCCCGCGAAGGCCGCCCGGACAGCCCACCCCCGAACCTGAGAGCACCATGACAGTCCTCGACAATCGCGCCCTCAACCGCGCCACCCTCGCCCGCCAGTACCTGCTGGAGCGTGCGGACACATCCGTACGGGACGCCGTGGCGCACCTGTGCGGCATGCAGGCACAGGAACCCCAGGAGCCGTTCACCGGCCTGTGGTCCCGGCTGCGCGCCTTCGCGCCGCGGCACCTGGACGACGCGCTGACGGGCCGTCTGGTCGTGCGCACCCACCTGATGCGCCGCACCGTCCACCTGGTCACCGCCGACGACGCGCTCGCCTGGCGGGCCCGCCACGACACCATGCTGCGCCAGCGGGTGCTGGCCACCTACCGACGCGAACTCGCGGGCCTCGACGTGGACGAGGTGGCCGCTGCCGGCCGAGCCGTCATGGCCGACGGCGAGCCCCGCACCATGGCGGAGCTCGTCCAGGCGGTCGGGGACCGCCGGCCCACGCCTCCGCGCCGCGCCCTGGGCGAGCTGCTCGTCGCCTCCCTCATCCCCATGGTCCAGCTCCCGCCCCGCGGCCTGTGGCGCGCCAAGGGCGGTGTCCGGAACGTCCCCCTCGCCACCTGGCTCGGGCGCGACGTCGAACCGCTCTCCGACGACGGGACCGACCCGACCGGGCAGGCGTTGGTACGGCGGTACCTCGCCGCCTACGGTCCCGCCGCCACCGCCGACCTCCGCGCCTGGAGCGGCCTCGCCGGACTGCCCGCAGCCGTCAAGGCGGTCCGCGAGGAACTCGTCTCCTTCCGCGACGAACGCGGCCGCGAGCTCCTCGACCTGCCCGGCGCACCACGACCGGACCCGGACACCCCGGCGCCGGTGCGCTTCCTCCCGGCCTTCGACAACGCGATCCTCGGCTTCGCCGACCGCAGCCGGATCATCGACGACGCCCATCTCGGGCTCTCCGTCGCCGGTCAGCGGGCGGTCCTCGTCGACGGTCGCGTCGCGGCCACGTGGACGGTCCACGACGACCGGGTCGCCGTCGCCCCGCTCCGCACACTCACCCCCTCGGAGCGGGAAGCCGTCCACACCGAGGCCGAAGGCCTCACCACGTTCCTGTGCAGCTGAACGCGGCAGGGGCCGAGGGGCGTGAGCCGTCCGCGGCGCTCATCCCACGAGCCGGAGCGCCGTGTCCGCCACCCCCACGCGGACCGTCTGGCCCCAGGTCAGTTCCAGGGCGTCCGACTCCATGCCGTCCCCGAAGGCGACCAGGCGGTCCGACTCCACCGTGAGGTGGAGGGCGTTCCCGGCGTTCAACACGCCCTCCACCCGCGTGGTGCCCGTCGTCGGGGACGGCCAGGCCTCGCGGACGAACCAGGCGAGGCGGCGGGCCGTCGGGGCGGGGAGGGCCAGGGGGCTGGAGCGTTCGAGCCAGAGGGAGCGGAGCCAGCCCGTCGCGCCCGTGCCCGTACCGATGAGGACACCCGAGGAGGCCTGCGGCTCCGGCGCCGAACCCGCCGAACCCGCCGGACCCGCCACCACCCCCTCCGCGCCCGATGCCGGGCCCCTCCCCTCGGTGCCGCCGTCCACCGCGAGGGTGTAGCGCGCGGTCTGGTGGCTCGGCGGGCCGAGGTAGATCTCGTTCAGCGCGAGGAGCCGCTGCGCGTCGTCCGTCACCGCCTCCGCCATCGTGAGCTCGTCCACCCCCGTGCTCTCCGCCGACGCGGCCGCCGACCGGAGCAACGTCCCCGCGTCCGCCGCCCGATGGCGGACGAGGACCCCGGGGTTGCGCCCCGGATCGGTGTCGATGCCGACGACCGGCTGACCGTCCAGGTACTTCGCGGCGTTGGCCACCAGCCCGTCCTGCCCGACCACCACGACCACGTCCTCGGGACCGAACAGGAACCGGTCCAGGTCCGTCCGCTCCACCGTCGCCTGCCGCCACGACAGCGGCACCGCCGCCGCGACCTCCGCCAGCGCCCGCCGGTTGCGCTCGTGCCGCCGCCGTACGTCCTCGATGCTCCGGCCCCGGCTGGACAGGAAGAACTCCGCCTGCCCGTGCGTGCCGTGACGCGCGAGCAGCCCCTCGTACTCCGTGACGCGGTGCACGAGCACCGCGCGCGGTGCCAGGCTCACGACGACGACCCGCCGCCGCCCAGCCTGCCGAGCAGCGCGGTCAGCACGTCGGGGGAGACCGTCACGCTCTCGATCCGCGGCAGGTTCTCCGCCGCCCTGGTCGCCGCCAGCGCGTGCAGTGTCCCGGCGTCGACCTCCCCGTGCACCCGCAGCCACGCCGCCTGCGCGGCCGCCCGTGCCTCGCCGACCTCCCGCGCCGCCTCCGCCTCGGCGCGCGCGAGCCGGACCTTCCGTACCGCCTCGGCCTCCGCCCGTACGGAGTCGGCGGCAGCGCTCTCCTCGGCCTCGCGGCGGGCGTTGGTACCGCGCTGGTCGACGAGCCGCTCCTCCTGCCGGGCCAGCTCGATCTTGCTGGCGAGCTCGTTCTCGGCGATGGTCCGCTCACGCTCGACCGCCACGGCCCGCCGCTCGTACGTCGCCCGGTCCGCCTCCTGCTGGATCTGCTCGCGGGCCGGGGTGCGCAGCGCCCGCTCCACCTCCGGCTCGGGACGGATCGCCACCACCCGTACCGCCACCACCTCGATGCCGGTGGCCGGCAGTCGCGGCTCGGCCGCGAGCCCGTCGGCGATCCGGTCGCGCACCGCCGCCACGCCGTCGACCAGCGCCGCCGCCAGCGGAGTGCGCGCCAGGACGTCGAGGGCGTGCTGCTGGGCCGTCTCGGTCAGCAGCGTGGCGATCTGCTCCAGCGGCGCACCGCGCCACGCGCCCGTGTCCGGGTCGATGGAGAAGTCGAGCCGGGTGGCGGCCGCCTCCGGTTCGCCGATCCGGTACGTGACGGTGGACTGCACGCTCACGTCCTGGAAGTCGGCCGTCCGCGCGTGGAACGCCATCGCCAGCTCCCGGTCGTTCACCGGTACTTCGGAGAGCGCGGCGGACAGGGAGCGGTACCAGAAGCTCAGGCCCGTCCCGTCGTGGACGAGGCGTCCGCGCCGGTGGTGACGGATGTGCGCGGTGGGCGCGGACCGCAGATGGCGCCAGCCGGCGCGGCGGGTGATGTCGGCCATGAGAAACTCCCCCTTGTCGTCATGTTGACGATAGCGGGATCCGTTCGTTTTCGTCAAGGTGACGAAAGTGGAGCTTCCGGCGGTGGGGCCGTGTCGTGCCGATGTGCCGAGACGTCCTCGTGCGCCAGGCGGCGCAGGGCCAGCAGGATCGGCTCGTAGAGCATCGTGTACGCGACGGCCGCCTCGATCGCCTCCTCCACGACCGGGTAGTCCTCCATCACCGCGTACTCCTCGGCGGCGATCGGGTGCATCACCTCGGCGTACCGCCGGATGTGCTCGACGCCGCCCCGGTAGCCCAGGGCGCGGAGCGTCACGACCGCCCGGGTCAGCGCGGCGAGCGCCGGCGCCCCGTCGCTCACCCGCCAGCCCATCTCGGCGAGCAGGTCGCGCATCTCGGCGAAGACCTCGTCCCAGCGCGCACGCTCGGGGTCGGAGGGCTCGGGCGGCGAGATCTGAGGGCCGAGCATGTACGCGGCGACGGCGACGCGCTCGTGGCGCCCGGAGGCGGGGTCGTCCGCCACCGCCAGGACGTCCCGGGCCTGCTGGACCGTCATCCCGCCCACCGTGAGGAGCGCCCGCACCAGGCGCAGCCTGCGCAGATGCTCCTCGCCGTACGCCGACTGACGGGCCGTGACCGGCGTTCCCGGGGGCAGGAGCCCCTCACGGAGGTAGTACTTCACGGTGGCCACCGACACGCCCCCGCGGTCGCTCAACTCGGAGAGGCGCACAAGCGGTTCACCGTTCCCGTCGTCTCGGGACGCGCACCGGGGAGTTCCGCTCCGGGCCGTCCGCTCCGGCCATCGAGGATAGGGCAGCTATCCAAAAGGGGCCGGTGGCTGCCCGGGACGGGCTGCCCCGCCGTCAGCCGACGACGGCCGCCGGGGCGGTGGCGGGGGAGGCCGCCGGGACGGTGGTCGCCTCGTCCGTACGGGGGAGGGGCAGTGGCTGTCCGGAGGCGACGACCGGAGACGGGCCCGGGGTGTTCGGGGGTACGGGCAGGGTCCCCGGCCCGGTCGTCAGGAGTACGACCCCGCGTGCCGCCACCGCCGAGGCGGCTGCCGCGACCAGCCAGCCCCACACGCCCGCGCGGAACGTCTCGCCGAGCAGCGCCACGCCGATGACCGCGGCGGCGGCCGGGTTGGACAGGTTCACGACGGCCAGCGGCGCGGCGAGGCCGCCCCGGTAGGCGGTCTGCGAGAGCAGCAGCCCGCCCACGGCGAAGGCCGAGATCAGGACGGCGATCAACGCCGTCTGCCACCAGGCCGCCGGTCCGCCCGGCAACTCGCGCGCGAGCGCGGCCGTCAGCGTCTGCGTCAGCGCGGAGCCGACCCCGGAGGCGATCCCCGAGGCCGTGGCGTGCCCCAGCCCCCGGCCGCGGCCCGGCCGACGCCGTCCGCCCGAGGCGAGGGCGGCGATCAGGAGCGCCGTCACCGCCGCGACGACGAGGGCCTCCCGGGGGCTGAGCGCGTCGCCCGGGGTCGCCGGTCCGGTCACCGAGATCAGGCCGACGAGGCCGGCCAGCGTCCACAGCGCGCCGCGCCACTCCGCCCGGGTCACGCGCCGCCGCGCGTAGTGCGCCCCCAGGGGCAGCGCGGCCACCAGGGTCAGCGCGCCGAGCGGCTGAACGAGGGTCAGCGGGCCGTAGTGCAGCGCGGCCACGTGGGCGAGCGCGCCCGCCGCGTTGAGGCCGACCGACGACCACCACTGGCCACGGGCGAGCAGCGCGCGGAGCGCGCCGCTTCCGCCGTGGGTGGACGAGGCGAGCCGCGACTGGGCGACGGCGGCCAGCGCGTAACCGGCCGTCGAGACCAGGGACAGGAGGACGGCCAGCAGCGTGCCCTGGAGGCCGTTCATCGCAGGACCTCCGCCGGACGGGGAGCCGCGGCGCGCAGGACCGGCTCGGGGGTGGTGGCGGCGGAGGCGGCGGACCCGGGGGCGGCGACCCCGGAGGCTGCGGACCCGGGGGCGGCGGCACGGGAGGCGGCCTGGCCGGACGTGGCGGGTCCGGAAACGGAGGGTCCGGTGCCCGGGGTCCGGACGACCGCGAGCGCGACACCGAGCAGGGCCGCCGCCGCGAGGGCGTCGAACCAGTAGTGGTTGGCGGTGCCGACGATCACCAGCAGGGTCAGCGCCGGATGGAGCAGCCACAGCCACCGCCATCGCGTACGGGTCGCGGCGATCAGGCCGATCGCGACCATCAGCGCCCAGCCGAAGTGGAGCGAGGGCATCGCGGCGAACTGGTTCGCCATCGAGTCCGTGGCGGGGGTCGCGCCGTACACCGACGGACCGTAGACCCGCGCCGTGTCGACGAGACCCGTCGCGTCGAGCATCCGCGGCGGGGCGAGCGGCATCAGGAGGTGCAGCGCGAGCGCGGCGGCGGTGAGGAGCGCGAGGACGCGCCGGGACCAGAGGTAGTGGTCCGGCCGCCGCCAGTAGAGCCAGGCGAGGAACGCGATCGTGGCCGGGAAGTGCACGGCCGCGTAGTAGGTGTTGGCGGTCCGTACGAGCGCTTCGCCGTGCATCAGGAGGGCCTGCACGGACCCTTCGCCGGGCAGATGGACGGCGCGTTCCGCCTCCCAGATCCGGTCGGCGTTGTGGAAGGCCCGCAGCTCGTGCCCGTTCGCGAAGAGCCGGCCGAACTTGTAGACGAGGAACAGTGCGGAGACGAGCAGCAGCTCGCGCCCCAGGGGCGGCCTCGGGGTGCGCGACGGGTCCGGGGTAGCGGCCGGCCCCGGTCCGGTGGGACGTGTCCCGCGTATCCCGGCAGCCATGCCGCGGCCCCTTTTTCCGTCAAAACGCCAGCAAACGGAGGAAGCCTAGATCCGAATTCATCGAGACGCAAGCGTCTCGATACGTTTGCGTCTCGATTGTGCACCCCCTACTCTCGTATGTGCAGAGAGCTGTCCGGGAGGAAGCCATGTCCACGCAGGCCGCGACCGAAGCCGCCCGCCGCAGCAAGATCACCCCCGAGCGGGAGACCGAGCTGTACGAGGCCGTGCTCTGCCTGCTCCGCGAGGGCGGATACGACGCGGTGACCATGGAGGGCGTCGCGGCCCGCACCAAGTGCGGCAAGGCGACGCTCTACCGGCAGTGGGGGACCAAGCCGAAGCTCGTCACGGCCGCCCTGTCCAAGCAGCGCTGCGTGTTCTTCGCCGGCATCGACACCGGTTCGCTCGCCGGCGACCTCCGCGAGGCCGCCCGCCTCGCCTCGACCCGCCGCGACCACGACGCCGAGCTGATGGAGGCCGTCAGCCAGGCGTACGTCCAGTACCCCGACCTGCGCGAGGCGCTCCGCGAGACCGTCATCAGCCCCGAGATCGCCGCGCTCGACGAGATCCTCCGGCGGGCGGCGGAACGCGGCGAGATCGACCCGGACAACCCGGCGGTCGGTTTCGTCGCCCCCTGTTTCCTCGGCATGCTCCGCATCGAGCGGCTCTTCGAGGAGAGGTTCGCCGACGCGTCGACCATGCGCGCCTTCGTCGACTCCGTCCTCCTGCCCGCCCTGATGCCCGCCGCGGGGCGCGCCGAGGTGTGACCGCCCGTCCCCTCCGGCACCCTGGACCCATGCCTACCGCCAGCCCCGACGTACGCGTCCGACGGATCTACGAAGCCCCCTCGCCCGACGACGGCGTACGGGTCCTGGTCGACCGCCTCTGGCCGCGCGGCCTCGCCAAGGCGGACGCGCGGATCGACGAGTGGCCCAAGGCGCTCACCCCCTCCACCGAACTGCGCCGCTGGTACCACGGCCCGGAGGGCTCGTACGAGGAGTTCTGCCGGCGGTACGAGGACGAGCTCGCCGAACCCGGGGCCGCCGAGGCGCTCGACCGGCTGCGCACCCTCGCCGCCCGGGGACCCGTCACCCTTCTCACCGCCGCCAAGGACCCCTCCGTCAGCCACACCTCGGTCCTCGAACGCGCGCTGGCCGACTCCGCGTCGTAGCCAGGGACACGCGGGCCGGTCACCATGACGTGACAGCACCCTGCCCGAGTTCCGCACCTTCCCGTTCCGGAGGCGCCGCGTGGACCCGAAGACATCCGCACCTCACGAGCTGCTCGACGCGCTGCAGCGCGACCCCTACCCCCTCTACGCACGTGCGCGGCAGACCGACGGTCTGACCTTCGTCCCCGAGCTCGACGCCTGGCTGGTCGCCCGGGACGCCGACGTCCGCGAAGTGCTGCTGCGGGCCCACGACTTCTCCTCCGCCCAGTCCCTGCGGCCCGACGTCCTGCCCGCGCCCGCCGTCCTCGGCGTCCTCGCCCGCGGCTTCGGGAAGCGGCCCACCGTCGTCTCCACGGACGGCGCCGCGCACCGCCGCCACCGGGGCCCGATCAACCGCGGTCTCTCGGCCGCGCGCGTCGCGGCCCTCACGTCGTACGCCGCCGAGGTCGCCGGCCGACTCGCCGACGGCTTCGCCCCGGACGGCCGCACCGAGGTGATGGCCTCCTACGCGCGCGAGCTGCCCGGCGCCGTCATCGGCCGGCTCATCGGCTTCGACCCCGAGGACGTGCCCGCCGCGGTGCACGGAGGACACCGCGCCGAGCAACTCCTCTTCCGCCCGATGCCCGAGGACGAACAGCTCGCCGCCGCCGAGGACGTCGTCGCGCTCCAGCACCTCCTGGACCGCTACGCCCGCGACCGGCGCGCCGAGCCGCGCGACGACCTCTGCTCCGCGATGGTCGCCGCCCTGGCCCCCGACACCGGCCTCGGGCCCGGCACGCGTGAACTCACCGACGACCAGCGGCACGAACTCGTCTCCAACCTGCAGAACCTCCTCATCGCCGGCCACCTGACCACCACCGCGCTGATCGGCACCGCCCTGTTCCACCTGCTGTCCCACCGCGACCAGTGGGAGCTGCTCTGCGCCCGGCCCGAGCTCATACCCGGGGCGGTGGAGGAAGCGGCCCGCTTCGACACCGCCGTCCAGGGATTCCGTCGTACGGCCACCCGCCCGGTCGTGCTCTCCGGAACCGAACTGCCCGCAGGAGCCACCGTCTTCGTCGCCTACGGCTCCGCCAACCGCGACCAGGCGCGCCACGAGGACGCCGACACCTTCGACATCACCCGGCCCGCGAGCCCCACCCGCCATGTCAGCTTCGGCCACGGCGCCCACGGCTGCCCGGGCTCCCAGCTCGCCCGCACCCAACTCCGGCTCACCCTGGAGCTGTTCACCCGCCGGTTCCCCGGTCTGCGGCTCGCGAAGGACCAGGAGGTCGTGATGCGGCCGACCATGATCCACCGCTCGCCCCTGGAACTCCCGGTCACCTGGTGACCCCCGCGAGGCGCCGCGTCACTCCCCGAGCAGACGCGGCGCCTCGGCGGCGGCGTCCGTCACGCCGTCCGTGCGGCCGGCCAGCGCACGGGCCCACCGTACGAGTCCGCCGACATCGATCCCGTACGGGTCGGGCTTCCCGTCGATCCGCCCGGCGCCGCGCAGCAACAGCCGCGCCCCGCCCGCCGCGTTGCCCCGTGCCGCGTGCGTCAGCCCCACCGCCAGCTGGGCGAGCCCCTGCCAGAGATCCCGCTCGTCGGCGGGACCGCTCTTCCAGGCGTCCTCGAAGACCTCGTGCGCGTGGAACGGCATCCCCGCGTCGAGGAGCCGCTGGGCCTCGCGCACCGTCGCCTCCGGGGTCCGCACGACGCCCTCGGGCTGCCGAGGCACCCCCTCGGCCCCGTACGGCAACGGCCGCCCCAGCCCGTCCCGGGGCCGCCCACTGCGCGCCCGCCCCTCCGTGTCCCGGTCCCTCGGCATCCTGCCCACGCTCCCATTCTCCCCGAGCCCGCCCCGCCTGGGCGGATACCACCCGCGACCCGGCAGGGGGTGCGCCCCGGAGCCGCACGGAGTGGGGTAATGTTCTCTTGCACGCCGCCGCCGGGAACAAACCGGGGGCACGGGCATCGGGACGTGGCGCAGCTTGGTAGCGCACTTGACTGGGGGTCAAGGGGTCGCAGGTTCAAATCCTGTCGTCCCGACTCGAAGGAGTCGCAGATCGAGGGGCCGTTTCAGAGCAATCTGAAACGGCCCCTCGATCGTTTCCGGGGACTGTTCGGGACAGCGCAGTCGACCGACCGGAGCGCACCTCGACCCGGTCGAGGTGCGCTCCGTGGGGCGGGGCGTCGGCGCCCGCTCGGTTCGTCAGGGCTTCGGGACCGTGTTGACGTAGTCGGTGCCGGTGCCGTGGAAGCCGTCCACCGTCTTCTGGACGTCCGCCGGGGAGACGGCCTCGTCGGCCTTGTGGTAGACCCAGTCGACCTTCATGTCCCAGATGCGCCGGCCGCCGGCGAAGGGGAGGTCGATGAGCCAGTTGCTGAAGTGGATGTCCATCTGCTCGCGCGGGACGTACTTGCCGGAGCTGGTGAAGAGCTTCTTGCCGTCCAGGGAGTAGGTGACCTTTCCGTCCATGGCGGTGATCATCATGGTGTGCCAGCCATCGAGGCGCCGCTCGAGGGTCTTGTGGACCCGGTCCGGCGGGTCGGCCCTGTACCAGCTGACGTTGTCGAGCTGCGGACCCACCGAACCCCAGCCGCCGTTCGGCAGGTACTCGAAGTCGAGTTCGCTGTAGTTCTCCGAGGAGTCCGAGGGGGAGATCGGGAAGAAGGTCTGGACGACGTGGTCGCCGTCGCGTCCGTCCGTGGGCTTGTCGCTGAGGTGGACCCGGGCGGCGAAGGTTCCCCAGAAGAAGTTCCGGCTCGTGGTCTGCACCTCGGCCTGCGTGGTGCCCTGCGCGGTGCCGTCGGTGGAGGAGCGCAGGCGTAGGACCTTGCCCCCCTCGGCCGTCGGGTCGGAGAGGAAGTCGGCGCCGTCGGCGCTCCAGGTGTCCTTGATCCCCGGGCCGCCCCCGCCGGTACGGACCTCCCAGCCGTGCGCGGCGAGGGAAGGGTCGTCGGCGCCGGTGTAGTTGAAGTCGTCGAACAGCGTTCCCGGCGGTCCGGTGGGCGTCGGCGAGGCGTCGTGCGCGGGCCCGGCGGCGTCGGCGCCCCCGCCGGTCGCGGGGTCGGCGGAACACGCGGCGAGTACGCACAGGAGGGCGGGCAGTGTGAGCGCGGTCCACGCGCGGCGACGAGAGGTGCGGCGAGGCTGGCTCACACAGGCTCCTTGGGGCGTAGAGGCGGTGACTGGACACGCCCGTTGCATGCGGATCGATCGCTGATCGCAGGAATCGAGCGGTCATCCTAGCGAAGGATTCAAGCCACCCCGCCTCGTGTTCGCGACCTGGCCATCCAAGGGTCAGGAGACGCCCGTTGAGATACCGATCCGGTCACGACACTTGATCGGACTATGCCAAATACGTACATCGCGCACCAATCGATGGCGGTCATGAGTTACGGTCCGCTCTACGCTTCAGCGGTCTCCATACTCTGCACAAAAAGGCCACAAGTATGCGCCAAGTCGCCACATATCCCGGGCGTGGATCGGTCTACTCGGCACAGCCCGGCGTGGCCGAATCACGTCAGGAGGAGCCTGCTCCGGCACCGGTGTTCGTCGACCAGTCGGGTCTGCGCAGCCGTCTGTTCCGGCGCTTCGGCTGGCCGGTCTCCGTGGTCGGCGCGATCCTGGCGGCCGCCATGGGCGGCAGCCTGATCGGCATGCAGTCGGACGCCCCGGCGATGGAGATTCCCCCGAAGCCCGCGTACCTGCCCACCAGGGGACCTCTGTCTCCCTCCTGGCCCTAGAGGGCGCGGTCGGCGACACCCCACCCGACACGTTCGGCCATCACGCCGGACACCGTGACATTCCACGGCATACCGCGACCGTCGTGCCGCCCGGAGCGACGCCTGCGGGCCCGCCGAGCGTGCCTGATCCTCCGCACCACCCATCTCCAGGAGCGTCCTTGTCCCGCCACCAGCGTCGTCGGCAGTCCCTGCTGAGACCGCGCCGACTGGCTGCGCCGCCGCTGCGCTTCTTCATGCCGCTGTCCCTGCTGGCCTGCCTGCTCGCGCTCCTCGTCCTGCGCGGCCTCGCCACCAACGAGGCCTTCCACGACGACCGGATCGCGACCTCGGTCGACAAGACGATGGTGCCGCGCCACCTGCTCAAGGGCGGCCCGATCATCGACGCGCGCGGCGACAGGAACGAGCGCCCGGTGAGCTACCGGGTCCCCGACCGCACCGTGGTCCTGAGCTTCGACGACGGCCCCTCGCCGGAGTGGACCCCGAAGATCCTGGACGTGCTCGCGGCCCACGACATCCGCGCGGTCTTCTTCGTGACCGGTGCGATGACCACGCGCCACCCGGAGCTGATCCGGCAGATCGTCGCGGGCGGCCACGAGATCGGCGTGCACACCTTCACCCACCCCGATCTGGTGTACCAGTCCGAAGCCCGGATCAGCTGGGAGCTGGCACAGACGCAGCTGGCGCTGGCCGGAGTCGCGGGCGTCCACAGCGCCCTGTTCCGCCCGCCGTACTCCTCCGACGCCTCGGCGCTCGACAACTGGAACTACCCGGTGATCAAGTACGTGGGTTCCCACGGCTACCTCACCGCGTTCATCGACCGCGACACCGACGACTGGAAGCGTCCCGGCGTCGACGCGATCGTCAAGGCGGCGATGCCGCGCAAGCCCGGCGCGGGCGAGCTGATCCTGCTGCACGACGCGGGTGGCGACCGTACCGAGACCCTCGCCGCGCTCGAGCAGATCATCGAGAAGCTGCAGGGCGAGGGGTACCGCTTCGCCACCGTCTCCGAGGCGCTCGGCGCCACCGACGCCACCGTGCCGGTGCACGGCTACCAGCTGTGGGCGGGCAAGTGCTTCATCTGGGCCAGCCAGGCCGCCGTGCTCACCCTGCCGGTGCTGGTCGCGCTGCTGGCTGTCGTCGGCTTCCTCAACTTCGGCCGGTTCGCGCTGATGCTGGTCCTCGCGCCGCTCCACGCCCGGCGCTCCCGTCGGCGGGACGCGTGGGGACCACCCGTCACCGAGCCGGTCACCGTCCTCGTCCCGGCCTACAACGAACGCGAATGCATCGCGAACACCCTCAACTCGCTGGCCGCCAGTGACTATCCGATCGAGGTCATCGTCATCGACGACGGCTCCACGGACGGCACGGCGGACATCGTCGAGGCGATGGCCCTGCCGTTCGTCCGGCTGATCCGCAAGGCCAACGGCGGCAAGTCCACCGCGCTCAACTTCGGCATCGCGGCCGCGTCGCACGACATCATCGTGATGATGGACGGCGACACCGTCTTCGAGCCGTCCACCGTGCGCGAGCTGGTCCAGCCGTTCGGCGACCCGGCGATCGGCGCGGTCGCGGGCAACGCCAAGGTCGGCAACCGCGACAGCCTGATCGGCGCCTGGCAGCACATCGAGTACGTCCTCGGCCACAACCTGGACCGCCGGATGTACGACATGCTCAACGTCATCCCGACCATCCCCGGCGCCGTCGGCGCCTTCCGCAAGGAGGCCCTGCGTCGGGTCGGCGGAATGAGCGACGACACCCTCGCCGAGGACACCGACATCACCATGGCGGTGCTCTGCGACGGCTGGCGGATCGTCTACGCCGAGCGGGCCCGCGCCTGGACCGAGGCCCCCGCCAGCCTCCAGCAGCTCTGGTCCCAGCGGTACCGCTGGAGCTACGGCTCCATGCAGGCGATGTGGAAGCACCGCCGCGCCGTGACCTCCCGCGGCCCGGCGGGACGCTTCGGCCGGCTCGGGCTGCCGCTCGTCGTGATGTTCGGCGTGGTCGCCCCGCTGCTCGCGCCGCTGGTCGACATGTTCCTGCTGTACGGCGTGCTGTTCGCGGACGCCCCGATCACCCTCACCAGCTGGGGCGGCTTCATCCTGCTCCAGGCCGTGCTGTCGTGGTACGCCTTCCGGCTCGACGGCGAGAAGACCCTGCATCTGATCAGCCTGCCGATCCAGCAGCTGGTCTACCGGCAGCTGATGTACATCGTCCTGCTGCAGTCCACGATCACGGCGCTGACCGGTGGCCGACTGCGCTGGCAGAAGCTCCGGCGCACCGGCGAGGTCGCCGCACCGGTGGAGGCCTGACCATGACCGCATCCTTCGATTACGGGGGCTCCCAGGACACCCTCCGGCTGCGCGTCCCCGCCGTTCTGCGACGGGAACCGGCGCACCAGCCGGAGCCGGACCCCACGGCACCGTCCAGAGCCAAGGGCGGCCGGGACCGCTATCTCGACCTGCTGCGCGCCCTGGCGCTGGCTCGCGTGGTGCTCTACCACAACTTCGGCTGGTTCTGGCTGCCCGTCGTCTTCCCGTCGATGGGCGTGATGTTCGCCCTGGCCGGGTCGCTGATGGCCCGTTCCCTCAGCCGGCCCGCCCCCGGCGTCATCCGGGGCCGCCTGCGCCGACTGCTGCCGCCGATGTGGCTGTTCGGCGCGGTCGTCCTCACCCTCGAGATCGTCGACGGCTGGGGGCCCGAGGCCGAGGGGCATCCCGACTGGTGGTGGGGCAAGCTGCTGTTCTGGCTCGTGCCCCTGAGCACTCCGCCGTACGCCGACTCGCTGAACGGTTTCGACGGTCTCGTGGGGCCGGGCTGGGCGGTGCAGGTCGTCGTCCCGCTCTGGTACCTCCGCGCGTACCTCTGGTACGTCCTGCTCTCCCCGTTGATGCTGTGGGCGCTGCGGCGGATGCCGGTGGTGACGCTGTCCGTGCCGCTCGCGGTGACGGTCGTGCTGAACACGTTCCTCATCGACCAGGAGTTCCTCTACGGCCGGGTCTGGGAGAACCTCAGCGACTTCGCCATGTTCGGCTCCTGCTGGATCCTCGGCATGGCCCACCAGGAGGGCCTGCTCAAGAAGATCCCGCAGTACGTCGTGCCGTCCGTCGCGCCGCTGATCATGGTGGCCGGCTGGTGGTACCTGCAGACCCGGCCGGTCGATCCGACCGTGCCCACCGACATCGAGAGCTGGCCGATCGCCCAGGCGCTGTGGTCCTTCGGCTTCGTCGCGATCCTGCTCCACGTCAGTCCTTCCTGGGAGCAGTGGCCCCGACCGCTGGAACGCTGGAACGGCCTGATCAGCCTGCTCAACGCACGCGCGGTCAGCGTCTACCTCTGGCACCAGGTCGCGTTGGTGGCCGCCATCCCGCTGATCGATCCCCTCTGGTCCGTCGGCTTCTTCTACGAGCACTTCCAGTGGCTGCTGATGAGCCAGTGGTTCCCGCTGCTGGTGGCGATCCCGCTGACCGGACTGCTGGTGCTGACCTTCGGCTGGGTCGAGGACGTGGCCGCGAAGCGCTCTCCGCGGCTCTTCCCGTACCCGCGCCGCGTACGGGGCAGGCGCCGGGCCGGCGCCTGACGCGGACCGCCCGACCGCGCCTCAGGAGGGGGCACCGCCGTCGGCGGGCAGGAGCTGTTCGGCCCAGATGACCTTGCCTTCCGGCGTGTAGCGGGTGCCCCAGTGCTCGCTGAGCTGCGCCACCAGGAACAGTCCGCGGCCTCCTTCGTCCGTGGTGGCGGCGTACCGCAGATGCGGGGCGGTACTGCTGCCGTCCCACACCTCGCAGGTCAGGGTGCGGTCGTGCAGCAGACGGACGCGCACCGGCGCCGCGCCGTACCGGATGGCGTTGGTGATGAGCTCGCTGAGGATCAGTTCCGTGGTGAAGGCGAGCTCCTCCAGGCCCCACTCCTCGAGCTGCTTGGCCGCGAGGCTGCGCACCGCGCCGACTTCGCTCGGGTCGGACGGCACGTCCCACTGGGCGACCTGGTCGGGGCTCAGAATCCGGGTCCGGGCGATGAGCAGCGCGATGTCGTCGGACGGCCGGCTGGGGAGCAGGGCGTCCAGTACGGAGCGGCGGGTGGCGTGAGGGTCCCGGTCGGGGTGGCTCAGCGCCGTGCGCAGCCTTTCCAGGCCCTCAGCGATGTCGCGGCTCCGCTCCTCGACCAGCCCGTCGGTGTACAGGACGAGCTGACTGCCTTCCTCCAGGTGCAGTTCCATGGTCTCGAACGGCATGCCTCCCAGCCCCAGCGGAGGGCCGGCCGGCAGTTCCGAGATCGTCGTCGTGCCGTCCGGGGCGACCACGAGCGGCGGCATGTGCCCTGCCCGCGCCATGGCACAGTGCCCGGAGACCGGGTCGTACACGGCGTACAGGCAGGTCGCGCCGAGGACGCCACCGTTCACGGCGGCGCTGTCGCCCTCCTGGTCCATGCGCTGGACGAGGTTGTCGAGACGGGCGAGGAGTTCGTCGGGCGGCAGGTCCAGGGAGGAGAAGTTGTGCACCGCCGTGCGCAGCCGCCCCATGGTGGCCGCTGCGTGCAGGCCGTGCCCGACGACGTCCCCGACGATGAGCCCGACGCGGCTGCCCGGCAGCGGGATCACGTCGAACCAGTCCCCGCCCACCCCGGACTGGGCGGGCTGGTAGAAGTGCGCGACGTCCACGGCGCTCTGCTCGGGCAGATCCTGCGGCAGCAGACTGCGCTGGAGCGTCACGGCGAGATTGTGTTCGCGGGTGTAGCGGCGGGCGTTGTCCATGGTGACCGCGGCGCGGCCGACGAGCTCCTCGGCCAGGGACAGGTCGTCCTCGTCGAAGGGCTCCGGCTTCTGTGACCGCCAGAAGTTGACCACCCCGAGCACGACACCCCTGGCCTTCAGCGGAGCCGCGATGAGCGAGTGGATCCCGTAGTCGACGATCGCCGATGTGCGGGGCGGGTCCTGGGCGTGCCAGCCCGGTGCGTCATGGAGATCGGGCACGAGCTCGGCCGCGCCCGTGCCGTATCCGCGGGCCTGCGGCGTGGACGGCAGGAAGTCGATCAGGCTGCCGAGCGGGTACAGAGGGTGATCGGAGCGGATGCCGCTGACCGCCGTGCGCCGCATGTCGGCGCCCGGGCCGGGGTCGTCGCCGTCCAGCACCGGGTCGGCCAGGTCGACCGTGACGAAGTCGGCGAACCGGGGAACGGCGACGTCGGCCAGCTCCTCCGCGGTGCGTACGACGTCGAGCGTGGTGCCGATGTCGCCCCCGGCGTCGTAGAGCAGCTTGAGCCGCCTGCGGGCCGTCTCCGCCCGGCTGCTGAGGAGCTGCATCTCGGTGGAGTCGCGGATGGTGACCGCCGAGCCCTGCGGGCGGCCCTGGGGGCGGGTGTGCCGCTGATTGACCACGAGCAGCCGGTCGCCGGCCTCCAGCACCTCGTCGGTGGCCTCCCGGCCGGACAGCAACAGTTCCGCCATCCGGCGGTCCATGCCGACCTTGTCGACGGGGCGCCCTTCGGCGTCGTCCGGCAGGCCGAGCAGCCGTCCGGCCTCGTCGTTCGCCAGGAGCAGGCGTCCTTCGCCGTCGGTGATCAGCACCCCTTCGCGGACGGCGTGCAGCACCGCGTCGTGGTGCTCGTACATACGGGTCATCTCCTGCGTACCGAGCCCGTGGGTCTGGCGGCGCAGTCGTCGGCTGATCAGCGCCGTGCCGACGGTGGCCAGAGCCAGACCGCCGGCGATGGCCAGGAGGATGACCGGAAGCTGGCGGTCGGCGATGCCGGCCACGCTCTCCACCGTCAGACCTGCCGAGACGAGGGCGACGACCTCGCCCTGCGGGGAGGTGACCGGCACGATCGCCTGGATCTCCGTGCCGAGCGGCCCCTCCACACTCTCGGTGAGCACCTGGCCGGCGAGCGAGGGCTCGATCGTGCCGACGAACCGCTCGCCGATGCGGTCGGGCTGGGGATGGCTGTAGCGGATGCCCTCGGTGTCCATGACCACGATGAAGTCCACCCCCGCGACCTTGCGCGTCTCCTCGGCGAGGGGCTGGAGCGTCGCGGACGGGTCCGGCGAATTCAGCGCTTCCTGCAGGCCCAGGGACTTCGCGAAGGTCTGTGCCACCGAGACGGACCGGTTGCGCGCCTCACGGTCGATGTCGTGCTGTGACTGCAGCAACAGGGCCAGCAGCGCCCCTGCGGCGAGCAGCACCACGATCGCCACCTGAAGGACGAAGACCTGTCCGGCGACGCTTCCAAATCTTTTGCCTAGGTTCGACCGCACCGGGACGCCGGGCACGAGAGACAGGACGGAGTCACAACCCCAGTTGTAGCACTTCCTCCCAACCAGGGCGGTCGGCGATCACGCTGTGTATCGGGGCGGGCACCCCACTATCGTTCTCGTGGGCCGGTGGGGGACCGAACGGGGGCGTGATGGAGCTGCGGGACATCGAGATCTTTCTGGTGCTGGCCGAGGAGCTGCACTTCGGCCGGACCGCCGAGCGGCTCCTGATCTCCCAGGCGCGGGTCAGCCAGGCCATCAGGAAGCAGGAGCGACGCATCGGTGCCGCGCTGTTCGAGCGCACCAGCCGCACCGTGCGGCTGACCGTCGTGGGCCGGCAGCTGCGCGACGACCTGCAGCCGGTCTACGCGGGCCTGCACCAGTCCCTGGAACGGGCCCGGCTGGCCGCCCGCGGCGTCACCGGCAGGCTTCGCGTCGGCATGATGCCGTTCAACGTCGTCGACCTCCATCCCTACTGGAGGGCGTTCCGCTCGCGGCATCCGCAGTGGGAGCTGGAGATCCGTCAGGAGGCGTACGTGGATCTGTTCGGCCGGCTCCGCGAGGGCGAGATGGACGTGCTCGTCACCTGGCTGCCCGTGGAGGAGCCGGACCTCACCGTCGGTCCGGTCCTGTGCACGGACCCCCGCATCCTCGCCGTGTCCGCCGACCACGAGCTCGCCCGGCGGACGTCGGTGCGACTGGAGATGTTCGCCGACTTCCAGCACGCCATGGCACCCGACATGCCGGACTACTGGGAGGACGGCTATCTGCCCTTCCACACGTCCGAGGGGAGGGTGATCGAGCGCGGGCGGCCCGTGACCAACGCGGAAGAGCTGATCAACCGGGTCGGCATGGGCGAGATCGTCCACAGCTTTCCCAGCCATGTCACCCGGCACTGGGGCATGCCGAACATCCGGTGGATACCCGTCACGGACATGGCGGCCCTGTCCTACGCCCTGGTCTGGCGGACCGAGGCCGAGAACGAGCCGATCGGTGCACTCGCCGCCGTCGTCCGCGAACTCGGCGCGACGAGGTTCTGACGCGCCGCCGCGTCCGGGCGCCGGGGCACCGCCGCCCCTCCTGTGCCGATCCATAACCCTCGGGTTATCGATCGGCGAACGAAGTCCGCGTTGATCCGGACACGGCTCCCACGGGAGGCTTGAGGCGCCAGAGCGGGCGTTCGTCGAGGTCACCGGAGCCAGGAGTCGGACAGACGTGAGAGACAGGTTCGACATGACCGTGACGTACGCGATGCACGACGCGCTGCGAAGGGAGCTGTACTCCCTCGCCGGTGCCGCCGCCCGCGCCGACCCCGATCCGCGAACCGTCCTGCGCACCGCGGGCTGGAAGCTGTTCCGGAGGGCTCTGCACGCCCACCACGCCGCCGAGGACGACGCGCTGTGGCCCGCCCTGCGCCAGGCTCTGCACGGCCGTCCCCTAGCCCTGGCGCGGCTGGAGGTGATCGAGGCCGAGCACGCCGTGCTCGCCCGCCTGATCGAGGCGATCGACGAGGCGTCGGCCGGCCCCGATGCGGGTCTGGACCTGATCGGTGAGCTCACCGGCTCGCTGGTCACCGGTCTGCGCGGACATCTCCGCCATGAGGAACGGGCGGTGTTCCCGCTCGTCCAGGCCATCCTGAGCGAGGAGCAGTGGGAGCACTTCGGGCGCGTCCACGCCCAGCGGATCGGGGTCGACGCGGCCCGGATCCTGCCGTGGCTCCTGGACGGTGCCGCCGAGCGGACCGTGGCCGCCGTTCTGACGCAGCTCCTGCCCGAGTCCGAGCACCGCGCCTATACGGACCGATGGCAGCCCGCCTACGCGGCGCTCGACCGCTGGGGCATCCGCGCCGCTCCCGACGGCACCCCCTGACCGAGCCGCTCCCACCGGCACCCTCTGACCGCGCTGCCGCCGAGGCGCCTCACCACACCATCGTCCGAGACGAGACGTATCGTGCCAGAAGACGGGAATGCCATGAAGGTTCTGCTCACCGGTGCCACCGGCTACATCGGCTCCGCCGTGACCGAGCACCTCGCCGCCGCCGGCCACCAGGTCGTCGCGCTCACGCGCAGCGCCGAGCCGCGGCCCGGCCGGGCCTGGTACGCGCAGTCGGTCGGTGACACCACGGATCCGGCCTCGCTGGCCGGAGCGGTGACCCCCGACATCGACGGCGTGATCCACCTCGCTCCTCCGAGCGGTGACGAGGACGTCGACGCCGCCGTCGTCGAGGCGCTCGCCGCTCCGCTCCGCGGGACCGGCCGCCCCTTCGTCTACACCAGCGGCGTCTGGGTCCTCGGCGCCACCGGCGACGCCCGGGAAGTCCCCGAGGACACCCCGACCGACCCGATCGGCATCGTCGGCTACCGCCCGCGGATCGAGCGGCGGGTACTGGCCGAGGCCGCCGAGGGCGTGCGCGCGGCCGTCGTCCGGCCCGGCATCGTGTACGGCCGTGGCGGCGGCATCCCCGCCATCCTGGTGGACCGGGCCCGCGGGCAGGGCGTCCCCGAGTACTACGGCGAAGAGGGTGTGCGCTGGCCGACCGTCCATGTGGACGACCTGGCCGAGCTGTTCGTGGCCGCCGTCGAGCGGGCCGGGGCCGGCACCGTCTGGCACGGCGTCGGCGAGCCGGCTGTCCCGGTCCGTGACCTCGCCCGGGCCGCCGGCCGCGCGGCCGGAGTCCTCGCCTCCCCGCAGGCGGTGCCGGTGGAGCAGGCCGCCGAGGTCTACGGGCCGCTCTTCGCGGAGGCGCTCGCCCTCGACCAGAGCGTGAGCGGTGCCGCCGCCCGTACCGGTCTCGGCTGGCGGCCTGAACGGCCGGGCGCGGTGGCCGAGCTGGTGTGGGGCTCCTACCGGCCGGTCGAGGTGTTCGGCGCACCCGACGCCCCCGAGACCGACGCCGACGTGGCCGCGATCCGCCGCCTGGTCGCCGAGGTCGAGCACGCCCAGCAGAACGAGCTGGCCGACCGGTTCCTGAGTGTCTTCCGCCGGCAGGACCCGGTGTGGACCACCGGCCACGGCAGGCGGCTGTCGGGCTTCGAGGAGATCGAGACCTTCACCCGGAAGGTACTGCCCGGTGCGACGGCCGAGTCCACCGCCGTCTACGACGTCGAGCGCGTGCTGTTCCTGCGGCCCGACGTGGCCGCGGTGAACGTCCGTCAGCAGCCGGTCCGCCACGACGGCACCCGGATCGCCGGCCGGCCCGAGGGCCGCCCGTTCTACATCCTGGTGAAGGAGGACGGCACCTGGCGCGTCGGCGCCGCCCAGAACACGGTCGTGGCCGACTGACGAACCGCACGGGCCCGCCGGGCCCTCGCACCGTAAGTGACGTGGAGGGAACTTCGCATGACGACCCAGCAGATGACCGATGCCGAACTCGCCGGCCAGCCCGCCGCCTACTGGACCTGTCTCGCCTACGACGCGCTGATCGCGTTCACCCGGGCCCGGCAGCGCGAGAAGGGTTACACCCAGCCGCAGTTCTGGCTGCTGCGCAACCTGTCGGCGAACGACCTCTCGCCCGACGGACGGGGCATGACCCTGCCCGAACTGCGCCGGGCCATGAGCCGGTACATCCGGCCCGAGGACGATCTGGCGGCGGAGTCCGTGGTGCTCGTCGAGCGCCGCTGGCTGCGGCGGGACGACGGGGACCGGCTGTGGCTCACGGACGAGGGGGAGCGGGCCCGGACCGGTCTGGCACGCAACGCCCCCGCCATCCGCGCCGCGCTCCACGAGGGGATCGACGACGCGGACTACGTCACCGCCATGAAGGTCCTCCAGCGGTTGATCCGCAACGCGGGCGGAACGTGGTGACTACCGCTCGGCGGGGGCGGGCTCCTGCGAGGGCCGGCGCAGCGCGCTGAGCGCGAAGGCGGACCACGCGGCCGCGGCGACCAGTGCGATCGCGGCCATCCCGACGAGAAGAGGAGCCTCCGGGCGCCAGCCGAGGGTGAGCCGGGTGCCCAGGTAGGTGAGGCCGGCCGCGATGCGGCCGGGGGCGTAGACCGGGACCTTGGCGGCGGCGGCCCGCAGGATCGTCGCCACCGCGAGGCCCACGGCGCCCCAGGTGGCCAGGTAGGCCACGAGGTCACCGGGGGCGGCGGCCGGAAGTCCGTACTCCATGAGCCCCAGGCGGAACAGGGAGGTGACCCAGCCCAGCGCCAGCGCGGCGGCCGTGATGCCGGCCACCCACAGTGCGTGGCGCCACAACGGGCCCGGGCGCACGGCCCCTTCGTCGTCGGGGTGGGTGTCGGGCCGGGTGCCGGGGTCGTCGAAGTCGATCACGTTCCCAAGGACGTGATCCCGTGGTGGGAGGTTGCCTGGTCAGCCGGCCCAACGCCCGGTCAGATACGTGAGGGCGAAGACCGTCGACAGGGGTGCGACGAGACAGAGGTACGCGGTCCTGAACCGGGGGTGACGCAGGGTCCATGCGGCGAGCGTGACCCACAGCGGCCACCACAGGAGGGTCGCCCGGGGGATGGACGTGTACCAGTACGACGTTCCGAGGGCCCAGAGGCTGAGGGCGATGTACACGGCCTCGGGCCAGCGGCGCTGCCGGATCAGCAGGGCCGCGAGGGCCAGTCCGACGAGCATCGTGAGGAGTTCGGCCTGAAACATGAAGGCGTAGCCGGTGGTCTGGACGTGGTCGAACGCGGACTCCCACGTCGTGCTCCACGCTTCCCAGGGCGCGTGGAACCGGCGGTACCAGCCGCGTTCCTGGGCGTGTTTCCAGGCCATCCAGTCGCCGGTGCGGGCGTGCAGGTACCAGGCGTAGAGGACGGCGGGCAGGGCGGGCAGCGCCAGCCAGGGCAGTCGTCCCCAGTCGGCGCGGGTCCGCGCGGCCAGGACGAAGTGCAGCGCGAGCGCCGCGGCGAGGAAGAGCCCGCTGATGCGTACGGTCGTGGCCAGGGCGGCCAGCGTCGCGGCGAGGGGCCACGCGCGGCGCTGGGCGGCGAGCCACGCGGGCAGGGCGAGGGCGAGGAAGAGCGACTCGCTGTAGCCGGCGGCGAGGAAGACCGCGCACGGCGAGAGCAGCAGGAGCTGGACCGTCCGCCGGCCCGCCCGGGCGTCCGGCAGGTACAGCCGCGCGATCCGGGCGAGCGCCAGGACGGCCACGCCTCCGGCCACGAACGAGATGAGCAGCCCCGCCGTGGTCCAGTCCGGGACGACGGCGTGGACCGCCCGAAGGGCGAGCGGGAAGCCGGGGAAGAACGCCTCGCGGTTGTCCCAGTCCGCGTTCCACGGACCGCTTCCCGCCGGGAAGTAGCCGTCGCGCGCCACGTTCAGGAAGTGCCCCCAGTCCCACCGTTCGAAGGAGGCGAGGGCGGGGCCCGGGTCGCGGACGTCGGCTTCGGCGGGAAAGATCCACCGCGCGCAGTACGCGGTCGTCCAGACGGCGGCGCGGGTCAGCAGGTAGAGCCAGAGGACGTCACGGTCCGCGGCGCTCAGCCGCAGGCGGCCGGTCCGCCGTCCGGTGCCTCCGGAGCGACCGGCGTTCGGCTCCCGGGCGGTGCGGGGGAGGGCGAGCGGCGTCGTCTCTTCCCGCGACCTCGGGGATATCACAGACATGTCGGACTCTCGTGGGTGTGAGAAGGCAGGGGGGACCGCGCGACGACGGCGCGTCGCGGGGAACGGCGGCGAGGCTCAGCGGCACGGAGGCCGAGGGGCCGGAGATCAGCGGGCCGGAGATCAGGGGGGCGAGGTGGTCGTCCGTCCCGACGGCCAGGTCGCGGAGGCCGACGGATCGCCGGGGATGCCCGTGGACGTGGACGTGGACGTGCCCGTGGACGTGGTCGGTGATGTCGAGCCGGTCGGCGGCGGCAGGGTCGTCTCCACGGGAGACGGCGGTTCGGCCGGCGGGCTGGGGCTGGGACTGGGGCTGTTCGCCGGGACGACGGGCGCCGGCCCGTCCGACAGGAGAGCCGCCGCTGTCACCCCGCCACCGGCGAAGAGCAGGCACGCGGCGCCCGCGGCGACGGCGAGGCGCCGCCGGTGCGCGTGCCGGGCGCGTTCGGCGATGCGCGCGACCGGTACGGCGCGCGAACGGGACTGCCCGGAGGCGGCGGCCTGCCGGAACATCTCGCGAAGGGGGTCCTGGGGTTCCTGCGGGTCAAGCACCGGGGTCCTCCTCGACGTTCCGGGGGTGCAGACGATCGGCGAGGGCGACCCGGCCACGGACCAGGTGCGTCTTGACGGTGCTGGCGGACTGTCCCGTCTCGCCGGCGATCTGTTCGACGCTCAGGTCGCACAGGTAGTGCAGTGTCACCGTGCGCCGCTGCTGGGCAGGCAGGTCCCGCAGCGCATCGATGAGCACCACGTGCTCGGGACCGGGGCCCTCGACGGGTGGCGGAGCGCCCGCGCGGTCCCATGCGTCCGAGGTGCGCCGGCGGAAACGCCAACGGCTCACGGCGAGGCGCCAGGCGACGGTACGGATCCATGCCTCCGGCTGCCCGTCGCGATCGAGCTGGCGCCGTCGGCTCCAGCCCTTGACGAACGCCTCCTGCACGACGTCCTGAGCCTCGTGCAGATCGCCCAGCATCACGTACAGCTGCCCTGTGAGTCGCGCGACCGCCTGCTCGTAGAACGCCTCGAACTCCTCAACGGTCAACACTCACTCCCGGATCTTTCGCTTCACCCGGCATACGCCCGGCACCAGGTGTCCGGTTGACACGGGCCACGAATCAACAGGGTGACGGTGATCACGGAACCGAAGGGGGCCGACACGCATCGCCCCGACGGAGCGTGTGCGCGTACGCACACGCCCTAAGGCCTGGTCCAGGCGGCGTCGGTGGCGGACAGGCGGCGGACGGCCACGTGCGCCCCCACCAGCAGCGCGAGCGTCACCCCCAGGGCGAGGGCGAGCCGGGCCTGGAGGAGCAGCGCGCCCGCGAGGGCGCCGAGGAACATGGCCAGGACGGACAGGGCCCGCCGGGGCACGGTTCCGCCGGCGGCGGTGGGGTCCGCGGCCAGGCCGGTCAGGGTCTGGGTCAGCACCGTCGTGGTCAGGTCCGGCACGGCGACGCGACGGGCGACCGCGGTCTGCAGCCCCATGGCGAGTCCGAGGGCCACGATCAGGGTGTACCGGACCGGCCCGCTCACCTCGTCCCCCGACACGACCGCCGTGACGAGCGCCGCGGCGACGAGCAGCGCCTGCACGGCGACGCCCGCGCCGAGCAGGCGCCCCCGGTGTGCGGCGAACCGGGTGCCGAAGCGGCCGCCGGCCACCGCGCCGACGAGGAACGACACCAGCGCCGTGAGCGAGGCGGGCGCGGAGAGGCCCTCGGCACCCGCCACGGCGAAGCCCAGGAGCACCACGTTGCCGGTCATGTTGGCCACGAAGACGTGCCCGAGCGCCAGAAAGCTCACCGCGTCCACGAGCCCGGCCACCACCGTCAGGGTGAGCATGAGCGGTGGCAGCGGCCCGTGCCGGTCGCCCTTCGGCGGAACGAGCGTGTGGGCCACGTCGGCCAGCAGCTTGCGCATCCTCGGAGGTCCTTCCGGGGCGGAGGGCGATGCGGACACCGCACGGGGTCGGTCCCGTGACATGATCCACCGCCCGGCGCCCTCGCCCGGCGCCCCGGGACACCGGCCCGGCGCGCCTCCACCGTTCGACGCGTCAGCGCCGGCGAGACCGGCCCGACACCCTCACGATTCCTCGGCCACGCTCTCGGCGGAGGGCACGGCCGCCCGTCGTCTGCGGTGGACCACGACGCCGCACACCGCGAGGAGGAGGACGGCCACGGCGGACACCCCGAGGGCCGTGTGCTCGGCGAAGAGCCGGCCCATGACCTCGAGCACGCCGATCCCCGCGGTCGCGTAGATCAGCGCCCAGGCCGCCCCGCCCACGAACAGGGCCGGGAGGTAGCGGGGCAACGGCATGCGCATGCTGCCCGCGAGGAAGTTGACGGCGGTCTGGAAGCCGACGGTCAGGAAGGAGAAGGCCACCACCGGCGCGCCCCACCGCTGGATCGCCCGCTCGGCGCGCTGGAACTTCGCCGAGGAGATCCGCCCGGCGAACCTGCTGCGCCGGGCACCGGCGCCGGCGAGCCACCCGACGGCGAACGTCCCTCCGGCACGGAGCAGGACGATGGCGTACAGGGCTCCGGCGGTGAGCGCGATCTTATCCACGACGCCTCGTCACGGGCACCGGGCCGGAACCCGCGTCGGCGGGCGCACGACGTGCGCGAGCCCGGTCACTCTCTCTCACCTGCGCCCCGCTCCTGCCCGTTCCGTCCCGTGGGTCCCCGCCTGCGGCCCCGGACGGACTCACATCCGAGCGCGAGGCAAGGTCAGCCTAACCGAACGTGCATACGGCGGACATAGGGCACCGTCCTAGGGCCGGCCGTCGTCGTCCACCGTGCCGGGGCGCAGGTCGAGGTTCCAGTTCTGGCCGACGAGGTCGTGGCCGTAGCTGTGGTGGCGCTCCTCGTCGGCGAGGGTGAAACCGAAGCCCTGGTAGATCCTGCGCGCCGCCGTCAGCACGTCGTTGGTCCACAGCGTCACCTGCTCGTAGCCCGCCTCGCGTGCGAAGGCGAGGCACGTCTCGACCAGGCGCGTCCCGAGGCGAAGACCCCTGCCCTCCGGGGTGACGAGCAGGATCCGCAGCCTGGCCACCTCCGGCCGGTCGCCCGCGACGAGGAAGACGCAGCCCACGCGCCGCCCTTCGACCTCGGCGATCCAGCCCGCCTCACGTTCCGGGTCGTGCCCGGCGCCGTAGTCGGCGACGATCCGGGCGACCAGGGCCTCGAAGTCGGTGTTCCAGCCGAACTGCCGGTCGTACGCCTCGCCGTGGGCCATCACCACCCAACCCAGATCGCCGGGACGGTCGGCGCGGCGCACGACGACCTGCTTCTGATCCTGCTGCGGCATGAGCTGTTCTCCTGACCCCCGTGATCGTTCTGTCACGTCACTGAAACAGTTGTTTCAGTTAGGCTAGCCGCATGTCCAAGGACGCGCCAACTCCCTCCGCCCGGCAGAACGAGCTGCTGGAAGCGGCGTACCGGTACGCACTCGCCCACGGCCTGGCCGACCTCTCGCTGCGCCCGCTGGCCGAGGCCATCGGCTCCAGCCCACGGGTCCTGCTCTTCCTCTTCGAGAGCAAGGACGGGCTGCTGCGGGCGCTGCTGGCGCGCGCCCGCGCCGACGAGCTGGCGCTCCTGGACCGGGCAGGGCGGCCCGACCGCCCCACCGGACTCGCGCCCGCCGTCGCACGCGTCTGGACGTGGCTCGCCGCGGAGGAGCACCGGCCGCTGCTGCGCCTGTGGGCCGAGGCGTACATGCGCTCCCTGGTGCAGCCGGACGGGGCCTGGGCCGGGTTCGCCCGCGCCACGGTGGAGGACTGGCTCGGTGTCCTGGCCGGCTTCCAGCCGCCGTCGGAACGTGACGGCGCGGACGGTGCCGTACGCCGCACCCTGGCTCTGGCCGTACTGCGTGGCGCCCTGCTCGACCTCCTCGCCACGGACGACGAGAAGCGGGTCACCGAGGCCGTCGAGTACCAGCTCGCCCTGCTGCGGGACTGAACCGGGAACCGGGAGCCCCCACCGGCCCCCCACCGCCCTTATCGGGTGCCCTGCCGGCCGCCACGGCCTGCCTCCGCCGTCACCTCGCTGCCGTCACTTCGCTGCCGTCACCTCTCGGCCGGCGCCTCCCCCGCGCACGTGCTGCGGCCGTACGCGCCCGACGCCGTGGCGCGCTGGACGTGGCGGCCGGCGACCGTGAGGGCGCAGCTCGCGCTTCCCCCGCGCTCTCCGAGGGTGATGTTCACGAGCGGCGCCGCGCCCCGTGGAACGTCCACGGTCTTGCGCCACGGCAGCCGGGCGCCCAGGACGGTCTCGGCGCGGTCGCCCTCCGCCCGGTAGGTGATGTCGGCGGAGCCCTCGCCCAGCACCTCGTACGTCACACCGACCGTCTCCGTCGCGGCCCGCCGCGGTGCCCCCTGCTCGTCGCCGCCGGCGAATCCGTACGCGACGAGCCCCGCGCACGCGAGAAGCAGCGCGCCGGCGACGGCGATCCCTCTGCGGTCCCGCACTTCCGGATTCGGCGATTCTTCTGTGATTGCCATGGGTCCGCACTCCCGGTCGATGTGAATTCCGCAGGGTTATACACCATTCGAATCGACGAATGCCAGGGCGCGGAGATATCGGGCGAACGACCCCTTCCGGCTCCTCGTACACCCCCTTTCACCTCGTCAAATGTCCCAATTCTGAGGTCGGTTGACAGTGTCGTCGGCACTTGATTAGAAACCCTCCCGCCAAGTGCGACCGGCGACGGAATTACCCGCGCCGGCGCACCCGTGTGCCCTTTTCGCGTACACGCGGGAGGGCGCGGAAGAAGGGATTGGCGTGAAAGTGAGATTCGGGCGGGTCATAGCCTGCCTCGTGGCCTCGGCGGTCACTGTCTCCGTAGTGCCGAACGTGGCTTATGCCGCACCGGCCTCGGACGGTGAGGGCGAGGGTGTCTTCGACACCTTCAAGGGATGGTTCGCGGACGGGGAGGAAGGCGAGGACGGCCGGCCGGCGCAGCCCTCGACCGGCGGCACTCCCGTCCTCCCGGCCCGTGAATCGCTGCCGAAGGGCAAGGCGGCTCCCCAGGCGAAGCGTGTCGCGGAGCTGACGGGCAGGCGCACGGCCAACGCGCGGTACTGGCAGCTCTCCGACGGCCGTGTGCAGGCCGAGGTGTCGGCCGTGCCGACCGGCTACCGGGCCGGGAAGTCGTGGCGGGACATCGACCCGACGGTCCGCCCCGCGGACACCGGCGGTTTCGCCTTCGGCAACACGACGAACGCGGCCCGCAGCTGGTTCGGCTCCGACGCCCGCCGCCTGCTGAGGTTCGAGACCGGGGACGGGCACGCGGTGACGCTCGGTCTGGAGGGCGCGGGCCGGCTCGCACCGACGGCCGAGGGCTCCACGGTGACCTACAAGGACGCGGTGGCCGGTGCCGACCTGTCGTACGAGGTCGGTCCCGGGCGGGTGAAGGAGAACATCGTCCTGGACGAACGGCCCGCCGGGCCGGTCTCGTTCACCTTCACCCTCGACTCCGGCGGCCTCACGCCGAAGGCCGGCAAGGACGGCTCCGTCCGTTTCTACGGCGAGGGCGCCGAACCGGTCCTGGTGATCCCGGCCGCGTTCATGACGGACGCGAAGAAGGACACCACCTCGCCGTACGGCTTCGCCTACAGCGACAGGGTCACCCAGAAGCTCTCCCGGGACGGCAAGGGCTGGAAGCTGACCGTCACCCCGGACGCGACGTGGCTGGCCGCCGAGGAGCGGCAGTATCCGGTCACGGTCGATCCGACGCTGGCGATCGCCCCGACGCCGACGACCGCCCAGGATGTGATGATCTCCTCGGACGGTCCGACGACGAACTACGACGACAACTGGCGTCTGTCGGTCGGCAACACCAGCACCGGAGCCTCGCGCGCCCTGGTCAAGTTCCCGCTGGGCAGCATCCCCGCGGGCACCAAGCTGGACTCCGCCGATCTGCGGCTCTACTACGACCAGACACACACCGCGGGCGACACCGAGGTGCAGCTGGAGGCGCACCGCGCCACCCAGGCCTGGACCGAGGCCCAGGCGACCTGGAGCAACGCCAACGCGATCACGGGCGAGCTGTCGGGCACGGCCGTCGTGGTCGACGACGGCGACACCGGCCGCACCGCGGCCGTCGGCGCCTGGCCCGCCTCCGGGAACACGGCGTTCACGCAGTACGCGGTGAACCAGGACTACCTGTACAACAAGGACTCGGCCGCCGGTGACACGTACACCTGGCAGCCGAACCTCCCCGAGGACGGCACCTACCAGGTCGAGGCACACTACGTGCCCGCCTCGGACCGGGCCGCCAACGCCCCGTACACCGTCACCTACGACGGCGGCAGCACGACCTACTCCGTCGACCAGCGGGCCGGTACGGCGGGCGTGTGGAAGACCCTCGGGTCGCATCCGTTCAAGGCCGGCACCCTCGGCAAGATCGTCCTCGGCGACGGTCCCGCGTCGACCGCCACATCGGTCATCGCGGACGCCGTCCGGTTCACCAAGGGCGGCGTCGTCACCAAGAAGCCGGGCGAGCTGAACACCTGGCACTCCTTCCCGGTGACCCGGACCGTCCAGTCCTGGGTCGACGGCACGAACGCCAACCACGGCTTCGTGGTCAAGGCCGGCGACGAGAGCGCCGGCGGTCCCAAGGGCGGCCCGCGGTACGAGGGCAGCGAGTTCGCGTACGCGGGCGAGACCGCCAACTACCCGCGCCTGGTCCTGACCTTCGGCCGCCAGGGCGTCGACCTCGCGGCGCCGGCCACGATCCACGACACGGGCGCGGAGCTGAACTGGTCCGCGTACCAGGACAAGGACCCGCTGAACACGGGCGACGACCTCGCCGAGTACCAGGTCCACCGCTCCGTCTTCCAGACCTTCACGCCCTCCGCCTCGACGCTCGTCTCGCCGATCGCGGCCGGCGCGACGTCCTTCACCGACACCACGGCGGTGCCGACGAAGGCGGACGACGCCGACCCGTTCGGACGCGCGTACTACTACATGGTCGCGGTCAAGACGAAGGACGGACAGCTCGTCCCCGCGCCGACGCAGCTCGTACGGCTGCCGAAGGCCGGCCGGACGACGAAGATCTTCGAGGCGTCCCACGACACCACGCTCTCCTCGACGCAGTCCACCGCCCCGCACGACGCGATCGACGACGGCGGCCCGCAGACCTGGGTCTCGGTCGGCAACAACTCGGCGACGTACGGGAAGACCCGCGCCGTCCTGAAGTTCCCGCCCCTCGGGATCCCCGCCACCGCCCGGGTGCTGGACGCGAACGTACGGCTCTGGGGCACGCAGACCACCACCGACGCCCCGGGGGCGGTCTACGAACTCCGTCCGCTCACACGTGACTTCGACGAGACGGCCACCTGGGTCAAGGCGAACGCGACGACGAACTGGACCGCGCAAGGCGGCGACTTCGGCGCCACCGTGTCCGACACCGGGTCGATGACCAACGACCCGGCCCGCCACGACTGGAACGTCACCTCGCTCGCCCAGTCCTGGGTGACGACCCCCGCCTCCCAGAAGGGCGTGGTCGTCAAGACGGCCGACGAGACCGCCTCGCAGGAGCGGACGCTCTTCCTCTCCTCCGAAGGCGCCGAGCAGCGGCTCCGCCCGAAGTTCGTGGTCACCTACGTCGACTCCACCACAGAGTCGACCTACTACGCGCCGCAGACACCGGCCCGGATGACCCCGAACGCCACCTACACGGTGGACTTCACCCTCACCAACACCACGGCCGCCACCTGGAAGGCCGCCGACCAGGTCCTCACGTACAGGTGGACCCTGCCCGACGGCACGGACGTCACCAACGGGGGCAACCAGATCCGGACCGCCCTGCCCCGGGACGTCGCACCGGGTGACTCGGTCACCCTCCAGGCGCAGGTGAAGACCCCGATCAACTCGGACTCGGGCAACAAGCGCACCGACTACGCGCTGACCTGGGACGTCTACGACACGACGGCGGGCACCTGGACGTCGGGCACCGCCGGCATCCCCGGCCTCAAGCAGAACGTGGCGGTCGAGGACCCCACTTCCAACGAACTCGGCCTGGAGAAGTTCTACTTCTTCTCCGGCAAGAACACCGGCGCCGGCTCGACCGTCATGAACAACGCGGCGGCCGGCAACAGCGTCTGGTCGTACAACGCGTTCTCCAACCCGGGCCGCGGGCTGAACACCTTCGTCCGGTTCTCGTACAACTCCCTGGACACCTCGGACACCGTGCTCGGTCACGGCTGGACCGGCCAGGCGGCCGGACCGATCCGGCTCGGCGCGCCGCTGGAGTTCCACCCCAAGCCGCACCCGACCGAGATCAGGCTCCCGGACGGCGACGGCACGACCCACGTCTTCAGCAAGCAGCCGGACGGCTCCTGGAAGGCCCCGGCGGGCGTCCACTACAGGGTCACGCCGAAGCCCGGTCTGGACTGCACCCCGGAGAAGGACCCGATCACCGACGCCTGGACGCTCACCCGCCCGGACGGCACGCGGTTCCTGTTCGGCTGCGACGGCTACCTGACGTCGGTCGTCGACCGGAACGGCAACACGCAGACCTACACGTACGAGGAACGCAAGTCCAACAACAAGCCCACCAAGTTCCTCAGCTACATCACCGACCCGGTCGGCCGGAAGACGCTGAGCGTCACCTACTACGGCAAGGCCGACAGCGCCAACCCCAAGATCATCGACCACGTCAGGTCGATGACGGACATCTCTGAGCGCACGCTCACCTTCGAGTACTCCGACAAGGGCCTGCTCACCAGGCTCACCGACGGCGCGGGCTCGGCCCAGCCGAAGGTGTTCGGCTTCGAGTACGACGCCACCCAGGGCAACAAGAACGTCAAGCTGGTCAAGGTCACCGACCCGCGCGGCAACGCCACCTCGCTGGAGTACAACTTCCCGCGGACCGGCGACGACCCGAAGTACCACTGGTGGACCAAGTCGATCACCGACCGCCGGCAGGGCACCACCGGCTTCACCTACGCCCCCGACACGGCGAACGCCACGTTCACCGACACCCGGGTCACCGACGCCGAGAACCGCGTCACCGCCTACGTGACGGACGACTTCGGCCGTCCGGTACGCACCACCAACGCCAAGTCGCAGGTCAGCAAGCTCGCCTGGGACGCGGACAACAACGTCGTGTACCTGGAGGAGGCCAACGGCGCCAAGACGGCATCGTGCTACGACCAGAAGACCGGCTACCCGCTCTGGAAGCGGGACGCGGAGAGCAACAAGGGCGGCATCCCGGCGCCGAGCGACTGCGCGCCGGGCGTCTACCCGGCCGACGCGCAGAAGTTCCAGTACCAGACGCGTCTGGACGGCTTCGCCACCGACCTCTACCGCAAGACGTCCCCCGAGGGCCGCACCTGGGAGTTCGGCTACGACACCTTCGGCAACGTCACCAGGGTCACCGACCCCAAGGGCGTGGCCTCGCCCACGGCCGGGGACTACACCACCACCCACGCGTACGACGTCCACGGCCAGCCCGTCCGGACGGTCGACGCCAACGGCAACCCGACGACCTTCACCGAGTTCGGTCCCACCGGCTACCCGGCGAAGACCACGGACGCGCTGAACCGCACCACGCAGGCCGCCTACGACGTGCGGGGCCTGGTCACCGAGGTCACCGACGCGCTCGGCAAGAAGACCACGCAGACGTACGACACCTACGGGCGTCCGCTGGTCAGCACGGTGCCCAAGGACCAGACCGCGGGCGAGCTGATCACCACCCCGGCGCCGGTCTACGACCCCAACGACAACGTCACGCTCGTCACGGCTCCGCACGGCGCGGTGTCCACCGCGGTGTACGACGCCAGTGACCAGATCACCTCGGCGACCGCGCCGAAGGACTCGCCGACGGCGCCCGAGCGCCGCACCGCCTACACCTACGACCGGACCGGGCACCTCCGGACGACGACCGAGCCGAAGGGCACCGCGACCGCCGCGGACCCGGACGACTACACCACGACCAACACCTACGACGAGATCTACCAGCTCGCCACCGTGGTGAACGCGGCGGGCCACAAGATCTCCTACGAGTACGACAACGTCGGCAACCCGGTCACGGTCGTCGACCCGCGCCGGAACGCGACCCCGGACACGGCCGACTACGCCGCCAAGACGGTGTACGACCTCAACCACCGGGCCGTCGCGAGCATCGACGCGCTGGGCAAGACCACCTCGCGCACGTACGACAAGGACTCGCTCGTCGTCGCCTCCAAGGACGCCGAGGGCAACGAGACCCTGGTCGACTTCGACGAGCGCGGCAAGCAGGTCGAGGTCAAGGTCCCGCACACGGGAACCGCGCCGGACATCACGTACCGGACGACCACGTACGAGTACGACCAGGTCGGCAACGCCACCAAGGTCACCACTCCGCGCGGCACGGCCACGGCGAACCCCGACGACTTCGCCGCCCGGACCGAGTACGACGCGCTGAACCGTCCGGTCAAGCAGTTCCAGCCGTACGACCCGGCGGACGCCCGCTACAACAGCCCGAACGTCTACACCCAGACGTTCTACGACGAGGTGGGCCGGGTCTCCAGGACCTCGCTGCCGCCGTCGGAGGGCCAGACGGTCCGCAACGACACCCGCTACACCTACTTCGACAACGGCTGGGCCAAGTCGTCCACCGACCCGTGGGACATCGTCACCACCTACGGCTACAACGAGGTGGGCCAGCAGACCTCGCGGACGCTGACCTCGGCGGGCGGCTCCTCCAGCCGCACGATGGGCTGGTCGTACCACCCCAACGGCACGCTCAAGTCCAAGACCGACGACGGCGTGCCGGTCGGCACCGCGGTCCCGCTCGTCGACAACTCCGACATCCAGAACACCACCTCCACCGGCACCTGGACCAAGGGGAGCCGGACCGGCGAGCAGGGGTACGACCACCAGGTCCACGCCGCGGGCGCCGGGACGGACTCGTTCACCTGGACGCTGAACATCCCGAAGGACGGGACCTACACGGCCTACGTCAAGTTCCCGCAGGTCACCGGCGCGGCGACGAACGCGAAGTACACCGTCACGCACTCCGCCGGAACCACGGACAAGACGGTCAGCCAGGCCACCGGAGGCGGCGCCTGGATCGGCCTCGGCTCGTACACGTTCACGCAGGGCGACGCGGCCAGGCTCCAGCTGTTCCAGAACAGCGGGGGCGCGGTCGTGGCGGACGGCGTGAAGCTGGTGCGCGACACCTCCGGTGACACCGACACCGAGAAGCACACCTTCACCTACGCGTACGACGCCAACGGCAACATGGAGTCGATCGCCGACGCCTCGTCCGGCACCCGGGTCGACGCCTACAAGATGGCCTACACGGAGCTGAACCAGGTCCGGCAGGTCACCGAGGAGCTGGCAGGCCAGGAGAAGAAGACCACCTCCTACACGTACGACATCAACGGCCGGCCGGACACGGTCACCCATCCCGAGCAGTACTCGAAGTACACCTACGACCTGCGTGAGCTGGTCAGGACGGTCTCCGTGGGCACCTCCGCCACGGACCCGGCGCCGAACGTCTCGTCGTTCACCTACACCGACCGCGGTGTGGTCCAGCGCGAGACCAAGCCCAACGGCAACACCGTCGACAACACGTACCACCTCGACGGGGCGGTGAAGTCCCAGACGGAGAAGAAGCCGAACGGGACGCTGGTCTCCTCGCACTCCTACGCCTACGACGCCAACGGCAACAAGGCGCAGGACGTGGCGAAGAAGATGAACGCCGACAACCACGCGGCGTACCTCGACTCCACCACCGACTACACCTACGACCCGGTCGAGCGGCTCGCCAAGTCGGTCAAGACCGGCAACGGCGCCAACACCGAGACGTTCGTCCACGACGACAACGCCAACGTCATCAGCCAGTCGGACAAGGCGTCGTCCGCGACGTACACCTACGACCGCAACCGGCTGCTGAGGTCCTCGACCTCGGGCGTCACGTCCTCCTTCACCTACGACCCCTTCGGCCGCCAGGAGTCCGTCTCCAGCGGCGGCCAGATCGTGTCGCGGAGCGTGTACGACGGCTTCGACCACGTCGTGGAGTCGCAGCAGCGCGACGCCGGCGGCGCGATGAAGTCGACGACCTACGCCTTCGACCCGCTGGACCGGACGGTCTCCAAGACGGCCGACGGCAAGACGACCACGTTCAACTACCTCGGTCTCTCGCACGAGGTGCTGAACGAGGAGGTCGCCGGCAAGCTGACCAAGTCCTACGAGTACAGCCCGTGGGGACAGCGGCTCGCCCAGGTCACGCACAACGGTGACGGCACGACCGAGGACGCGTACTACGGCTACAACAGCCACACCGACGTCGAGACGCTGACCGACAAGAACGGCGACACCAAGGCCACCTACGGCTACACGGCCTACGGCAACGAGGACTCCAGCGAGTTCACCGGCATCGACAAGCCGGACGCCGGGGACCCGACGAAGGAGGAGTACAACCACTACCGCTTCAACGCCAAGCGGTGGGACGCCCAGTCCGGCACCTACGACATGGGCTTCCGCGACTACTCCCCGGGCCTGAACCGCTTCACGACGCGTGACCTCTACAACGGCGCCCTCGCCGACATGGGGCTGAGCGTCGACGCCCTCACCGGCAACCGCTACGCGTTCACCGGCGGCAACCCCATCAGCAACGTCGAGATCGACGGGCACTTCGCCTTCGCGCTCGCCGCGATCCCGGTGCTCGCGGTCGCCGTGGCGGTCGTCGCCGCGGTCGTCATCGTGGCGGCCGTGGTCGCCGTCGTCGAGGAGGCGGCCGACCGCATCGAGGAGGCCATCGACGAGGCGGCCGAGGAGGACACCCCGGCACCCAAGCCGACGCCCCAGCCGCAGCCGAAGCCGCGAGGCACCGACGGCGGTGACGACGACGACAACGACAGCAAGTGCGGCTGGGTCAAGCACGGTGACGTGGACAAGGCCAACGGCAACCGCGCCACCGGCGTCTCCGCCTGCCTGAACAAGTCCTACCTCGCCGAGAACAAGGGCACCAAGACGGACACGTCGAAGGTGACGCCTCCCGGCTACCGGTGGGCGCAGCGCACGGCCGGCTTCCTCGGGGCCCACCCGGTGGAGCAGAACATCAACGCCTGCCACCTCCTCGGCAAGCAGCTGAGCGGCTCGGGCACCGATCTGAACAACCTGGCGACGTGCGCGCGCGGCGCCAACGACTGGCAGACCGGCTCCCAGCAGGGCGACAACAACATGAAGAACTACGAGAACCAGGTCGCGGCGGCCGTCGCGGCGGGGCAGGACGTCCTGTACCAGGTGACCCCGACCTACAGTGGCCGCAGGACCGTGCCGCTCGGGTTCAAGATCACCGCGTACGGTACGAACCCGGACGGGTCCGCGGGGATCAGGATCGACACCTTCGTGTCGAACACCCTGGCCGGCCGGAACCTCGGCATGTTCAACGACCAGAACACCGGCCGGCAGATACCGACCGGATCGATGGAGTGAGGGCCGGATCCATGCGGAACGAGAGGAGAGGAGAGTGACGCAGGTGGCCGAATGGGACGAGCTTCGGCGACTCATGCCGCCTCCGGCCGAGAGCGGGACGTCGGTCGACTGGGGCCGGATGAGCGAGTCGTGGGGCCGGGAGTTCCCGCCCGACTACCGGCAGTTCATCGAGGCGTACGGCGCCGGGACGATCCAGGGCTGCCTGGTGGTCCAGCTGCCCGAGTACAAGGGCGCCGAGCCCGCCTCGCCGTACGGGGGCATGCTCCTGGAGACGCTGAACGCGGAGGGAGCCTGGGCGCGGGAGAAGAAGTCTCCCGAGCTGGAGGGCGCCGACCCCGTGCTCATCACCTGGGGTGTCGACGCGGGCTCCGACCTGCTGTGCTGGGACGCCTCGGGCGACGACCCGGGCGCCTGGCCCGTCCTGGTGCGCAACCGGGACGACGACCTGTGGCGGCGCTACGACTGCGGGATGGTCGAGTTCCTCGCGCGCGTCCTGCGCGCCGAGTTCGACGAGTGCCCGCTCGGCGACCTCTCCCTGTGGGGGAGGCGGTCCGCGCTCTTCCTGGGCGAGGCCGAGCAGAAGCGGCTGTGGCAGCAGGGCGTCGACCCCTGGGAAGGGAAGAGGTAGCCCGGGAAGGGACGATCACGCGGCCCCGAGCGGTGCCGCCTGATCGTTCCCCGGTGTGAGCGAGGCTCCCGGCCGCCCGCGTGCGTGTCGTACGACATGTCACGGGGCGGCGCGGGAGCCTCATCCGTTTCCGGCTCCCACCAGCGCGAAGAAAATGCGTGGACCGCGCACGTGCCGACACGGAAGACTGACGTTTTGTCACCTGTCGGTCCGAGAGCACAGGGTTCGAGATGGGATCACCTGAATCGTCCGCAGGGTTACCGAGCAAGGGCTCGGTGCTCCTCGCGCTCCGCTACTACGGAAGGGAGCTGGCCCGGCTCCGCCGCATGACCGTGCCGGCCCTGCTGCTGCCGGCCCTCGGCAACATCGGCATCTTCTACATCGCGCCGCTCATCGTCGCCAAACTCGTCGGCCGCATCGCCGGGGACGGCGACGCCCCCACCGGAATCGGCCCGATGCTGCCGTACGTCCTCGGCTTCGCCGGCGTCCTGCTGCTCGCGGAGACCCTGTGGCGCATCGGCCTGCACTGTCTGAACCGCCTCGACGCCCGCGGCATCGAGAACCTGTACGTGATCGGCATGGACGAGCTGTACGCCAAGGACGCCGCGTTCTTCCACGACAACTTCGCCGGATCGCTGACCAAGCGGGTCCTCAGCTTCGCCTCCCGCTTCGAGGAGTTCGTCGACACGCTGACGTTCTCCGTCATGGGCAGCTTCGTGCCCCTGGCGTTCGCGTCCGTCGTGCTCTGGAGTTACGACCCGCTGCTCGTGGTCGGCCTGCTCACGCTGATCACGGTCACGGCGGTGTGCGTGACCCCGCTCATCCGTCGCCGCCAGGCGCTGGTCGCCCGGCGCGAACAGGCTATCGCCCGGGTCTCCGGCCATGTCGCCGACAGCCTCATGAACATGGACACCGTCCGGTCCTTCGCCGCCGAGGAACGCGAGGCGGCGGAGCACCGCTCGCGCGTCTCCGAGTCGCGACGGCTCACACTGCGCTCGTGGGACTACGGCAATCTGCGCATCGACACGCTCGTCGCGCCGATGTCCGTGCTCACCAACGTGCTGGGGCTGCTGCTCGCGGTCGGGCTCGGCGCGGGACAGCACGGCGTGGAGGCCGTCATCGTCGCCTTCACGTACTACGCCAACGCGACGCGGATCATGTTCGAGTTCAACCAGATCTACCGCCGGCTGGAGAGCTCCATGACGGAGGCCGCGCAGTTCACCGAACTGCTGCTCCAGCCGCCGACCGTGCGCGATCCCGCCTGCCCGGAGCCGCTCACGCCACGGGGCGCCGGCGTGTGCTTCGAGAAGGTCACCTTCGCCCACGCGGGGGCCGAGCCGCTCTTCGAGGGTCTCGACCTGGCCGTACCCGGCGGGGCGAAGATCGGCTTCGTCGGGCGCTCCGGCGGGGGCAAGACCACGCTCACCCGTCTGCTGCTGCGGATGTCGGACATCGACGGCGGCCGGATCACGATCGGAGGACAGGACATCAGCCGGCTGCGCCAGGCCGAGCTGCGCAGCCAGATCGCGTACGTACCGCAGGACCCGGCCATGTTCCACCGCACCCTGCGGGAGAACATCGCGTTCGCCAGGCCGGGCGCCACGGACGCAGAGATCCGGCGCGCCGCGGAGGCGGCGCACGTCACGGAGTTCGCGGACGCGCTCCCCGACGGCTTCGACACCATGGTGGGCGAGCGCGGCGTGAAGCTGTCGGGCGGGCAGCGCCAGCGGGTCGCCCTCGCCCGGGCGATCCTGCGCGACGCGCCGATCCTGCTGCTCGACGAGGCCACCAGCGCCCTGGACTCCGAGAGCGAGATCCTGGTCCAGGACGCGCTCTGGAAACTCATGGCGGGGCGCACGGCGCTCGTGGTCGCGCACCGGCTCAGCACGGTCGCCGGCATGGACCGGCTCGTCGTCCTCGACCGCGGCCGGATCGTCGAACAGGGCACGCACCAGGAGCTGCTCACGTTCGGCGGCGCCTACGCGAAGCTCTGGCAGCACCAGTCGGGCGGCTTCCTCGACGACACCCCCGCCCAGGCCGACCTGCACTGAGACCGTCGCACCGCGACCGGGCCGCGTCCGTGATTCCCGTACTCTGTGCCGACCTTGGCAAGATCGGGACGGACGCGGCCCGAGCGACACGAGAGGGGCGGGGGCCATGCATCAGAACCGCGACACGGACGGCGCGCTGGACGTGCTCGTCTCCCTGGCCGACCCGGAGGACGCGGGGCGGATACGGGAGCGGATCGGGGCGGCGGAGCCGCCGGGCACGCGGGAGCGGCAGCGCTGGCTCACCACGAGGCGCATCGCCTCCACCGAGCCGCGCACGTCCACCTGGCTCTGGATGCTGGAGGAGGACGACCCCGAGATCAACGAGATCGTGGTCCTCCTCGACTGCGGCCTGAACGGCGCACTGGAGCTGGCGGTCCTCGAAGGCGAGCCCTTCGGACCCGACGAGCACCGCCGTGTGCCCGTGACGAAGGCGCTGTCCGGCCGGCCCCGACCGGAGGCGGTGCGGCGGCTCCCCTCCGGCGAACTGCTCCCCGCCCTCCGTGCGGTGACGACCATGCGCCAGGGCCGGCGGGCCGCGAACGCCGTGACCCGCGGGGACTGGCCGAGGGTCGTCGAGGCGGACACCGCGGACCCGTTGCCCGGGTACGCGCGCTGGGCGCTCGCGCTGCGGCCCGACTGCCCCACGGCCCTGCGGGAACGCTTCTCCGACCACCCGAGCTACGCCCACCGGATGCGGACGGCCGGCATCGTCGAGAGCCCGGCCGCCTACGTCAGGGAGTGGCGATCCGCCCGCACGGTCCTCACCACTCTGGACACCGGCCGCTGGGCCTTCCCCACCCGCGTGCGGGAGGCCGAGGACGTGCTGCGGCCCCTGGTGCGCGGCTCGTTGGGGGCGAACGTCGAGGCGTGGGCCGTACTGGCGCAGCTGCTGCCCACCTTCACCGGGACCGTGCCGGAGCTGATCGTGACGGCGGGCGCGATCGCCTGACGCACCAGGAAGGGGGCGGGGCGGCTGGAGTCGAACCAGCGTGTCCCGGTTCTGGAGACCGGTGCGTCTGCCTCTGCGCTACGGCCCCGCCTTGCGGCCGATCCTAGAGCACGGGCAGCACCGAAACGCCTTCGCCCGTTGTCGGTGCCGCCTGATAGCAAGGGGGTGAGCACCGGAGAAGTGACGGGGGAGAGATGGTGTACGGGGAGCGCGGAGGACGGCCACGCCATGTGGTCGATCTGACGGACCGGCGCGCGCTGGAGCGGTGGCGGCCCGCCGACGAGACGGTGATCGCGGAGGCCCGGCGGCTGAAGGAGGCCGCGCTGCTGGACTTCGGGCTCTCCGGATCGGCGGTGGCCTCCTGGCTGTACGCCAAGTGCCGCCACCAGATACCGACCACGGCGGTGGACACCGCCGCGGTGGTGGCGAGCGGTGACGGCACCTGCCTGCTCGTCTACAACCCCGGGTTCTTCGTCTCCCTCGGGCTCGAAGGGGTGAGGTTCGTCCTCTTCCACGAGGCGCGGCACCTGATCCACCGGCATCTGTTCGTCGAACCGGAGCTGCGGAGCGATCCCGTCTTCACCCTGGCCGCCGAGGTCTCCATCAACCATGTGGCGATGGTCCGTCTCGGCGTGCCCGAGCTGCCGTCGCGTGACGGCGCACCGGTGGGCGTGGACCCGCGCGAGATTCACACCGCCTACCGCGAAGACCTGCGCGCCCACGGCCTGGAGCCCGTGGAGTACCGGGAGTTCATCGCCACGGACATGTCGGTGTACGGAGAGCTGAAGCGGATGGCGCACCCGCCCGTACCGGCCCCGGCGCTCTGCCCCCGGCTCTCCCACGACGGGATACCCACCGACCAGGAGACCGTCGACACGATCGCCTCCTCCGTGCTGCTCAACTCCCTGCTCGCGGCACGCCGGGGCCACACGGTGGCCGAGGCGGAGATCGGCGAACTGATGGACCGTACGGACGGGGCCTCCGACCGGGTGACCCGGATGTGGGGGCGGCTCGGCGCCGGGCTGCTGCGCGGGCAGACGCCCCGCACGGCGCGGGTGGACTGGTGGCAGCGCTGGCTGGTGGACGTCGTCGCGTCGAAGCTGCGCGACGGCGAGCGGCTGGTGTACCCGAAGAAGCGCGGTGCGCTGCTCGCCGCGCTCGGCCTCGACCCGACGCTGTCGCGGCGCGGCCCGGTGCGGGACAAGGTCCTCGTCATCGCGTACGACACCTCGGGGTCCATGCCGGACCACGTCGTCGGCTGGCTGACCGAACTCGTCGGCGGGATCGACGGGGTGGAGGCGCACTGGCTCTCCTTCGACGCGGTCGTGATGCCGTTCCGCCCCGGAGAGAGGGTGTACGGGGGCGGAGGCACGAGCTTCCAGGCCGTCGCCGACTACGTGGAGGGCCGCACGCTCGTCGACGGCCGGCCCTTCGAGGAGACCCCCGACGCCGTGGTGATGCTCACCGACGGGTACGCACCCCCGATCGTCCCGGCCGAGCCCGACAAGTGGATCTGGCTCATCACCGAGGGCGGCGACGACTGGCCCGACTCCCACACACCCGCGATGGCCTGCCATCGCGTCACGACAGGATCGACATGACCGCGTTCCATACCGTCCCGTGGCGGCCCAACGCCACCTACCCGCAGCCGCCCGAGGGCTGGACGGGCGTGTCGCGCCTCGAGGCCTTCATCGACGCGATGATCGACATGGGCCAGACCGGCCAGGTGTTCGGCGAGCACGGCATCGGCAAGACGGCGACCTTCTTCTCGCACGTTGCCGAGGCCTACCCGGACGCCGAGCTGGTCTTCGTCCCGGCCGCCAACCTCACCCCCGACGACCTGCTCGCCAACGCTCCCGTGCGGGACGAGGAGACGGGGCGGCTCGTGCTGCGGCAGCTGGTGATGAGCCAGTTGAAGCCGGGAAAGCCGTTCGTCCTGCTCATCGACGACTCCCTGCAGGCGGGGGAGTCGATCCAGTCGCAGCTCATGCAGATCGCCTGCAACTGGACGCTCGGAGGCTACGACCTCAGGGCCCTCGGCTGCATCGGCGTCTTCCTCACCGACAACGAGTCGCTCGCCGAGACCGCCGCCCGCCGCAGCGACCTGGCCATCCTGGACCGGATGGTCACCATCCGGATCACCGCCAACGACACGGCCTGGCGGTCGAAACTGGCGGCGAAGTACCGCGGCCGGGACCTCCGCGGAGTGTTCGGCGTGTGGGCGTCGCTGAGCCCCGCCCTGCGCGAACTCCTCTCGCCGCGCACCGTGGACCACATCCTCGCCAACGCGCAGGAGGGCTTCCCGCTGAGCTGGGGACTGCCCCTCGTCAACGGGGAGCGTCTGAGGCTCGCCGAACCGCGCCCCGACGGCAGCCCCGGCCCCAACCGGACCCAGGAGATCCTCGACCGGATCGCGCAGGCGCTCGGCGTGCCGAACCCGGCGCGGATCGCCGACCCCGTGCGCAGCGTGGTGCGGGCGGCCCTGCGCAACCGGTGGACCGTTCTGCTCCAGGGCCCGCCCGGCTGCGGCAAGACCGAACTCGTACGGCAGACGGTCCGGGAGGGCCTGGGCGGGCGGGAGCCGCTGTACTTCTCGCTGCCCGTCACGAACGTCGAGGACCTCTGCGCGCCGATCCCGACCTCCGACGGCTCGCTGGACAACCTGCTGGCCGCCGCCTTCACCGGCACGGAGCCGAAGGCGATCGTCTGGGACGAGTACAACCGGCCCAAGGACAAGGCCGCCTTCGCCAAGCTGATGGAGATCACGCAGGAGTGGTCCCTGGCCGGCGTGAGGATCGAGGGGCTGCGGGCGCAGGTCGCGGTGCAGAACCCGCCGTACCACCTGGGCCGCAAGCTCCTCGTGGCGCGGAACAACATCGCCCAGGCGACGCGGTTCACGGCCTCGCTGATCGTGCAGCCCGGGGACATCCCGGCCAACGAGTGGCTGATCGACACGTACGGCCCGGTCGCCGAGACGGTGCTCGACTGGTGGAAGCACGACATCGACGACGACGGCCGTGCCTGGATCACGAAGCGGACCATCGAGCGGCTGATCAAGCTCCATCAGCGCGGGCTGCCCCTGGAGATGGGCACCGTCTACCTCGGGGACGGCGAATACGCCCCGGTGTCGATGAGCGGTCTCGTCGACAGGCTGAACAACCGCCCGGTGACGGGGCTGCGGGAGATGGCCCGCCACCTGGAGGCGTGGGAGACACGGCTGCGGCGCGCGGCGGACGAGTCCTCCGAGGGCGGTGACGACAGTGACGTCGTGCACCAGGTCATCGCCAACGCCGAGCTGTCGCAGCTGAAGAAGCACCGCAAGGCCGTGACCCGGCTGGTCGCGCTGCTGCCTCCGAAGCTGCGGTCGACCTATCTGGTCGGCGCCTCGGAGGAGCATCAGCGGTTCTGGATCGAGGTGTTCGCCGCGATGCCGCGGTGACAGCCGCGTCAGGGCAGCACGGCCGGGGCGGCGAGCGCCGGGCCCACGGCGACGGGTGACCGGTCGTTTCGCCGATGCCTTCGTCCGCCGCCGCCCCGACAGTGGCCGAGCCGGTCGCTACCGGTGCGCCGGCCGATCCCCGGACCGGCGCCGAACGCCCCACGACATGACGCAACACGACACGAGAGGACGACTCCGTCGTGAAACGACACCTCGCCGCCGCCGCAGCCCTGTCATCCCTGGCCTTCCTGGTCGCCCCCGCCGCCGACGCCGCGGACAACCCCTACCAGCGCGGACCGGCGCCGACCGTGGCCTCCGTCGAGGCGGCGCGCGGCTCCTACGCCGTCTCCCAGACCAGCGTCTCCTCCCTCGTCGCCACCGGGTTCGGCGGCGGCACCATCTACTACCCGACGACGACGAGCGACGGCACGTTCGGCGCCGTCGTGATCTCGCCCGGCTACACCGCGTACGAGTCGTCGATCGCCTGGCTGGGACCGCGGCTGGCCTCGCAGGGCTTCGTCGTCTTCACCATCGACACCCTCACCACGCTCGACCAGCCGGACAGCCGCGGCCGCCAACTGCTCGCCGCCCTCGACCACCTGACCCAGCGCAGTTCCGTCCGCGCCCGCGTCGACGCCTCGCGCCTGGGCGTCATGGGCCACTCGATGGGCGGCGGCGGCACACTGGAGGCGGCCAAGAGCCGGCCCTCCCTGAAGGCCGCCATCCCGCTCACCGGCTGGAACACGGACAAGTCCTGGCCGGAGATCAGTACGCCGACCCTGGTCGTGGGCGCAGACGGCGACACCGTCGCCCCGGTCGCCACCCACTCGGAGCCGTTCTACGAGAGCCTGCCCGCGTCCCTGGACAAGGCGTACCTGGAGCTCAACGGCGCGACCCACTTCACTCCGAACAGCTCGAACACGACGATCGCGAAGTACAGCATCTCCTGGCTCAAGCGGTTCATCGACGACGACACCCGGTACGACCAGTTCCTCTGCCCGGTGCCACGGCCGAGCCTGACGATCGAGGAGTACCGGGGCACCTGCCCGCTCGGCTCCTGACAGCCGGGACCCGACCCCGCCGCGCGCCCGAGCGCGGGGCGGGGACGGGTGCGGGGCGGGGACGGGTGCGGGGCGGGTGCTGGGGCGACGCTTGTCCCCGGGCACAGCGGGCCTCCCGCAGGTGTGGGCCCGGGCCCAACACGTACCTCTTTCCACGGTCCTTACCCGCCAGTACCGTTACGGCGTGAGTGGAGCGACGAGAGCCGCCACTGCTCCGCGGCTGTACGACCGTACGTCCGAACTCGCCGCCGTGGCGGCGTTGTCGGCGCGCGCCGCCGACGGTTCCGGCGGTGTTCTGCTGGTCACGGCCGGCCCCGGGGCGGGCCGTACGGCACTGCTCGACCGTGCCGTACGGGACTGCGCGATCCGGGCGCACCGGGTGGGCGCGCCGAACGGCAACCGGGTGCCCTGGAGCGGAGTGCGGGCCCTCGTCTCCGCACTCGCCCCGACGCCCTCGGCCGCGCGCCGTGCCGTGCGGACGGCCCGCGGACCGGAGGGCGTGGCGGGGGCGCTGGCCGTCCTGCGCCCCGGGGAACCCCTGCTGCTCTGTGTGGACGACCACCATCTCTGGGACGCGCACTCGCGCACCGCACTCGACGCGGTGTGGCGCGCGGGGCCGGTCCCGTGGGCGTGGGTCGTCTCGTTCGCGGAGCACCACCGGCCGCCCGACGTGCCCGGCGCCCGACTGCTGCGGCTGGGGCGGCTGGGCGGACGGGGCGCCGACGCCCTGCTCGACGACGTGTGCCGGACGCCGCTCCCGGCCTCCGTACGCGCCCGGCTGCTCGACGAGGCCGCCGGGCACCCGGGCGTCCTGACGGCGATGGCCGCACACCTCTCCACGGCGGGTCTCCCCGCCGCGTCGCCGGAAGCCGGAGGCGGCGGCGCGGCCGGGAGGGTGACGGACGACGGGGTGCTCTCCGAGGTGTACCGAGGGCTGCTGGAGTCCTTGCCCGCCGAATGCGTGCGGGTGCTGACGCTGGTGGCGATCGCGGGCGAGCCGGACCCGGCAGCGGCCGGACCCGGCGCCGCACGCCCGGTCGGCGCCGACGCCGTCCTCGCGGTGGCACGCGCCGTGCGGGCCTCGCCCGAAGCGCTCGACCGGCTGGTCGCGTACGGGCTGCTCCGGGGGACGCGCGAGGCGCTCCGGTTCGAGGAGCCTCTCCTGCGGCGCGCCGTCCTCGGCACCGTACCGCCGTCTCGGCGCCGGGACCTGCGCGCCCTCCTCGCGCCGTCGGCTCCGTCAACCCCTCCCGCTTCGCCTGCCCCACCAGCCTCACTGGCCCTACCAGCCTCACCGGCCCCACCCGCCCCGGCGGACGCTGCGACCGCTCCCGCGTCCGCCCGCGTGGCGCGGGGGCGGGCCGAGCTGGAGCGCGGTCTGGCCGCGCTGGCCGACGGTCCGGCCGGCGACGCCCACCAGGTGCTGCTCCTCGCCGCCTCGCTGCTGTGCGAGGGCGCGCCGGAGGAGGCGGCCGACGCGCGGTTCCTCGCCATGGAGGCTGCCTGGGCCGCCGGTGACCCGGAGGCGTGCGCGACCGCGCTCGGCGGGGGCGACACCCTCCTTGCTCCCGCAACGGACGGGTGCGCCGACCCGGCCGAACGCGACTTCCGCGACGGGATGTGCGCCGCGCTGGCCGTCCGGCTGCACGAGGCACGCGCGCCACTGGCCCGCGTCGTGGCCCGCGACGGAGCGGCCGACGTACCGCGCCGGCTCCTGCGCGCCGGGGTCGCCGCCCTGGTGCTCGGGGACATGTCCTCCGCCGTACGCGTCCACGCCCGCGTGCTGGCCAAGGTACGGGCCGAGGGACGTACCGCACTGCTCCCGCGGGTCCTCGAGCACCTGGCGTACGCCGAGCTCAGGGCCGGCCTCCACGAACGCGCCGCCGCCCACGCCCGGGAAGGACTGCGCACGGCCGAACTCACGGGCCAGCGCAATGCGGCGGCCCACCAGCACGCCGTACTCGCCCTGGCGGCCTCGGTCTCGGGCGACCGGAGCGCGGTGACGGAACACGCAGGACGGGCGCTCCGGACCGCGAGGCCCAACGGACTCGTCCAGGCCATCACGCTCGCCGAGTGGTCCCTGGCCCGGGCCGAACTGGCCGACGGACTCGCCGCCCAGGCCGTGGCGCGCCTCGCCCCGCTCGTCGGCCAGGGCCCCCGCAGCGGCCACTTCGCCCTCAGGATGCTGGTCGTTCCCTGCTTCGTCGAAGCGGCCTGCGCGGCGGGCCGGGCGGCGGACGCCCGGGACGCGGCCGAGGAGTTCGCCGTCTGGGCCGGCCTGGGGGTCGACCCCCAGGCGCCCGCGCAACTGGCCCGCTGCCGTGCGCTGCTGGCCGGTGCGGACGACTCCGCGCACTGGTACGGGGAGGCGGTACGGCACCACGAGGAGACGGGCAACGACTTCGAGCGGGCGCGGACTCTGCTGGCCTACGGCAAGTGGCTGCGCAGGCGGAGGCGTCCGGTGGAGGCCAGGGGGCCCCTCAGCGACGCCCTCGTGACCTTCGAACGGGCGGCCGCCGGTGTCTGGGCCGACCAGGCGAGGGCGGAACTGCGCGCGACCGGCGGCGCCGTGGGCGGGACGGCCACGGCACCGCCGGATGCCGTGGGCGGGCTGACCCCTCAGCAGCAGCGCATCGCCGGCCTGGTGGCGGCGGGGGCGACGAACCGCGAGATCGCCGACCGGCTGTCGCTGAGCCCCCGCACGATCGACCACCATCTGCGGAACGTGTTCGCCCGGCTCGGCGTCCGCTCCCGCGTCGAACTCTCGGGACTCCTGGCCCGCGCCGCTCGGGACGCGCGCGGAACCGGACCGTGAACGGCCCGCGGGCCGTCGTCCGCGCCCGGACGTCAGTCGCCGCCGGGATCCGCCGGGTCCGCAGGGTCCGCCTGGTTTGCCTGGTCCGTCCCAGCCGGTGAGGCCGATGGGGCTGGTGGGGCCGTGCGGTGGACGCTGCGGACGGCGTCGACGTCCGCGGACACCGTCGGCCTCGGCAGGTGCGCGCTGAACGCGTCGAGCCGGCGCCGGACGCTGGTCGCGACGCCCTTGCCGAACACGAAGCGCGTCGCGGTGACCGCCCGCGGCGCGGCGTCGAGGAGCCGGTGCGCCTCGCGGCTGCGCAGACCGGTGTGGGCGAGGACGAGATGGGTCAGCCGGTGCTCGCGCGCCGCCAGCGTCTCGCCGATCGCGGTCGCGGCGGCCAGGTCGACGTGGTTGTCCGCCGCGCCGAGCGTGCCGGCGGCCCGGACACGGCCGAGGTCGAGCAGTTCGACGCCCGCGCCCGCCGCCGCGGCGACGAGCCGGGCGGCGGCCCCGGGCCCGATGCCGTTGCTGGCGACGGAGAGGCGGACCGTACGGCCGTACGGCGCGCGCTCCAGGGCGTCCGCGAGGAGCAGCGCACCGTCGTCGCCCAGCCGCGCGGCCGAGACGTACAGTTCGGCGACCGCCCCGGTGGACAGCAGTGCGGCGAGCGGTACGGCCCCGGCGCGGCCCAGCGGATTCCCGCCGGCGAAGAGCCGCTCGATCCGGCGGCCGGAGGCGGCCGCCGCGAGCAGCGCCTCGGCGAGAACGGCGAGTCCCGCGGGGTCGAGCCCGGTCTGCACGAGGTCGAGGGTGCGCAGACCGGACGCGGCGGCCACCAGATCGGCCGCAGCCCTGCCGCCCTGCGTACCCAGCGGGTTGCGCTTGAGCCAGACCCCGCTGACGACGTGCTCGGAGGCGCGCAGACTGTCGGCGATCCGGCAGGCACCGCCCGCGGTGATGCCGTTGCAGCCCAGGTAGAGGGTCTCGACGCCCGCGCCCACGGTCTTCTCCGCGACATCCGCCGCGCCCTCGTCACCGAGCCCGTCCGTGCCGAGGAGCAGATGGCGGACCCGGGCCGGTCCTGCCGTCTCGCCGAGGGCCTCGGCGATCAGTGCGGCGCCCTCGGGGCCGAGGGCCTGCTTGCACAGGTCGAGCCGTCCGTCGGGCATCGCCGTGCCCGCCGGGAAGTCGAGCCGCCGTTCGGCCGCCCCGCCTCCGCGCAGCCAGGCGATCAGCGGACCGAGGTCGGCGATCGACCGCGGCAGGACGTGAGGAACACCCGCGAAGGTGTCCCCACCACCCGGGGTGCCGTCTTCCGCGTTCTCCCGCCCGGTCACCACTCCGCCTCCCGGTAGTCCTTGAGGAAGACGCCGGACACCGGCGCGCCGGCCTCGCCGCGCACGATCGGGTCGTACACCCGCGCCGCCCCGTCCACGATGTCCAGCGGCGTACGGAACCCCTCGGCGGCGAGGCGGTTCTTCTTCGGCAGGGGGTTCTCGTCGGTGATCCAGCCGGTGTCGACGCTGCACATGTGGACACCCTGGGAGGCGAGTTCGGGCCCGCTGGTGCGCGTGAGCATGTTGAGCGCGGCCTTCGCCATGTTGGTGTGGGGATGACCGGCGGTCTTGCGCCGCGCCGCGAAACGGCCCTCCACGGCGGTCACGTTGACCACGTACCGGTTCGGCCGGGGCGAGGCGAGCAGCAGCGGCAGCAGCCGGTCCACGAGGAGCGCGGGCGCGAGCGCGTTGACGAGCTGGGTCTCCAGGAGCTCCGCCGGGTCCAGCGCGCCGATCCGTGCCGACCAGGAGTTCACCGGGGCATGGTCGGGCAGCAGGCCCGCCTCGTCCGCCTCGGCGAGCACCAGCGCGAGCGCGCCCTCTGCGGAAGGCGCCTCCAGGGTCCGGAGCGGGGCGTAGCCGGGTGCGGCCCAGGCGGCGCGGGGGAGCGCCGCCGTCTCGCCCGCGGCGAGCAGCGCGTAGGACTCCGGCGGGCGACGGACCGTCTGGGCGGCGTTGTTGACCAGGATGTCGAGCGGTTCGCCCTCCGCGCGGAGCCGTTCGCAGAGACCGAGGACCTGGCGCGGGTCGCGCAGGTCGACGGCGACGACCGTCAGCCGGTCGAGCCACGCCGCGCTGCCCGGCGCGGCCTCGAACCGGCGGAGCGTGTCGTGCGGGAAGCGCGAGGTCACCAGGAGTTCGACGCCGTCCCGGAGCATCATCAGCGCCAGCTGAAAGCCGATCTTGACCCGGCCGCCGGTGAGCAGGGCGCGGCGCCCGGTGAGATCGGTCGACAGCGCGCGGCGGGCGGTGTTGTCGGCGGCGCACTCGCGGCAGAGCGCGTGGTAGAACGCGTCGACCTCCCGGTAGTGGGCCTTGCAGACGTAGCAGCGCCGTGGCCGGTGGAAGACCCCGCCCCCGCCCGCGTGTTCGCGGCCCAGCGGGGCGTCCTCGCGGCGGGCGACGGCACCGGTGGCCGTGGCGGCCACGACCGTGGCGTCGGCCTCGCCGAGGGCGCCCCTGCGGGCCTTGCGGCGTCGGGTGCGGCCGTCACGGGCGAAGGACTCGGCGACCTGCTCGGCGCGGAGACGGACCGGATCGTCGACGGGCAGGGAGCGCAGCTTCCCGACCGTACGGTCGAAGGCGGCGAGCTCCTCGTCGCTGATCTCCTCGCCGGCCCGCGCCATGTCCGTCCCGCCCCGTTGTCCGTTCCGCCCTGTTGTCGTCCGTCGTCGTGGTCCCGGCCGGATTCGAACCGGCGTGTCCCCTCCGAGCAGGAGGGCGCGACTGCCTCTGCGCTACAGGACCGGAAGAGCCCGGACGGTCGGATTCGAACCGACGTGACCCGACCTGAGAAGTCGGTGCGACTGCCTCTGCGCTACATCCGGGTGGGGTGATCATACCGACGGCCCACGGGGCGCCCGCCAGGCCCTCGGCCCGTCCCCGTAGAGTGAGGGCGGGCGCGGTGTGATCACGAGGAGTATGTGTGACCGCGGTGAGTCTCGAACACGCCACCGTCCCCGCCGACACCGGCGAGGTGACCCTGCTGATAGCCCGCCGGGTGGAACCGGGCTACGAAGTCGCCTTCGAGAGCTGGGCGAGAGGCATCCTCGACAGCGCGGCCGCCTTCCCCGGCCACCTCGGCCACGGACTCTTCCGCTCCTCCGGCGGCGGCGCCCCCTGGTTCCTCGTCCACCGCTTCCGTGACGCCGCGGCCTGCCGGGCCTGGCAGGAGTCGCCGGAGCGGGCGGCCTGGTTCGCCGACTGCGAGGGCCACCACCACACCGAGATAGCCCGGCGGCAACTGACCGGCATGGAGACCTGGTTCGCCAAACCCGGCTCGACACGGCCCGCGCCGCCCCGCTGGAAGATGGCGATCAGCGCGACGCTCGCGATCTACCCGATCTCCCTGCTCGGCAGCGTCTTCCTCGTACCCCGCCTGACCGCGCTCCCCCTCCTGCTCAGCAGCGCGGTCGTCGCCGCCGTCTTCAACGTCCTGATGACGTACGTGGCGATGCCGGCCGTGAGCAGGCTGCTGCGCGGATGGCTCGGCCGCTAGGACGTGTCGCGGGCCTCAGGAGCGGACCTGGTCGACGGCCGTGACGCGCTCCTGGTGGACGCGGAGGTGGAGGGTCGCCAGGTCGAGGAGCGGGGTGGGGACCGAGAGGGCGCGGGCACGGGCCACCAGGTCGCCGAAGAGGTGCTCGACCTCCGTCGGGCGTCCGGCGACCAGGTCGCGGTAGAGGGAGGGCACCATCGGGGACCCGGTCGCGGTGACGATGCCCAGGGTCGCGGCACGCTCCGGCTCCGGTACGGGATGGCCCGCCGCCGCCGAGACGGCCGAGGCCTCGTCGAGGACCGCCGGGCCCAGGTCCGCACCGCCCGGGACCGCGTTGATCTCGCCGACGGTGCCGCGCATCAGGCTCGTCACCGCGCCGAAGGTGGTGATGAAGACCCACTTGTGCCACATGGAGGTCATCACGTCCTCCGGGACCAGGACGTCGATGCCGGCCTCGGTCAGGGCGGAGCGGATCTTCTCCACCCGGGGTGACGGAGACCCGTCCTGCTCCCCGACGGTCAGATGGGCGAGCGGCGCGAGCCGGACGATGTCCCCCTCGTCGCCGAGTGTGGTGACCACCTTGGCGACGCCGCCGAGGACCGGCGCGGCACCGAACCGGGCGTTCAGGGCGTCGATGTGGGCGAGCCCGTTCAGCAGCGGCACGATCGCCGTGTCCGGCCCGACGGCCGGGGCGATGTCCTCCATCGCCTGATGCAGCGCGGTGGACTTCACGGAGAGCAGGACGAGGTCGTACGCAGTGGTCAGCGCCTCCGCCGTGACGAGCCGGGGCTCCAGGGACCACTCCTCGCCCCGGCCGGTGATGCGCAGACCGCGGGCGCGCAGCACGGCGGCGCGCCGCGGCCGGACCAGGAAGGTGACGTCCTGTCCGGAACGGGCGAGCAGGCCCCCGAAGTAGCCTCCGGTGGCTCCGGCGCCGACGACCAGGATCTTCATGAGTGCGGACCTTTCGGGAAGCGTGGCGGGACGGACGGTACGAGATCAGGGTGGCGAGCCGGTCGGCGAGGACGGCGCGAGGAGCCGGAGACGGGCGGCGAACGCGCCCGGGCGCCGGACCGCGCGGACCTCAGTCCACCAGAAACGGAAGTGCGGCGAGGGCGGCACCGCCGCCCAGCAGAGGCAGTGCGCCGAGAGTGAGGGCGAGGGACTTGAGCGCGGTGCGCCTGCCCGACAGGCCGAAGGAGTAGTCCTGGGGATCCTCCGGGTCGTAGACGACGCGGGCCACCGGTCCGATGTTCTTGCCCCGGCCGCTGCGCTCGACGCCGTCCGCGTCGGTGAACCTGTACCAGGCTGCTCCGTCTCTGGTCCTGAAGTCGAATGAGGCTGCCACTGTGATCCCGCGCCGCTGCAGCGCGAAGTGGACCAGCGTCACGGTCACCCCGAGGAACAGCAGGCCTGCGCCGAGCGCGAGCGGGATCGCCGCGGCGAGAGGGGCGATGATCGTTTCCGCCCCGCGTGCGACGCCGGTCCAGACCGTGTAGCCGACATGGACGAGGAGCAGAGCGAGGAAGGTCAACTGCCGTCGGCGGTATTTCGGATGGTTCTCCGGCTTCTCCGGCTCCTCCGGCGGTGTCAGCGGGGTCACCGTGACGCGGGCGCTGCCGGCGGGGTCGCGCCGCTCGGGGAGTGCGGCGGTCAGGGCGGCCACGAAGGCGGTGGCGGCCGTCGGGTTGCCGCCGTCCACACGGTGCACGGCTGCGTCGGTGAGCACGATCTCGACGTGCCGCCCGCCGTCGGCACGGGCCTCCCGGACCACCGCGAGGGGGATCTCCGTCCGGGTGTGGCGGTCGACGAGCCGGAGACCGTCGCCTTCGAGCACGGTCTCGGTACCGCCGCCGATCAGTATCTGTGAAGAGACCATCGCGTTCGCCCCCTGTTGATACGCCACGGCGCCCTCCGCCATCGCACGATCGGAAACCTACCGCGAGGAGAAGAGGGCCTCGCCGCCCCGCCCGGACGCCCTCGCGCGAGGAGGGGGATTAGGCTCGTCGCCACGATGACGAAGACTCCGCGGACCGGGGACGCCCGCCCGAAGCGACGGAAGCCGGTGGCCGGAGGCGGCCCGGCCGAGGGCGGCCCGCTCGAAGGCGGCCCTGCCGCAGGGGTGCCTGCGGCAGGGGTGCCTGCGCGGAGTGCGCCGGGAGAGGAGCGGGCGCGGGTGGAAGCGCGGCCCCGGGAGCCCAAGGCCGACAAGGCCAGCGTGCGGCGGCACAACCTCAGCCTCGTCCTGCGGACCGTCCACGAGGCCGGCGAGACGACCCGCGCGGCCGTCGCCGCGCGCGTGGGGCTCACCCGTGCCGCCGTCTCCTCCCTCGTCGAACAGCTCCTGGAGCAGGGCTTCCTGGTCGAGTCCGGCAAGACCTTCAGCGGACAGGCCGGGAGGCCGGGAACGGTCCTGAAGGCGGCCGGCACCGGTCCGGCCGGGCTCGGGGTCGAGATCAACGTCGACTACGTGTCCGTCTGCGTCGTCGACCTCGCGGGAGCCGACCGGGTCCGCGTCACCGAACCCCTCGACAACCGCGCAGCCGACCCGGACGACGTCCTCGCACGCGCCGCCGGGATCGCGGCGGGCGCGCTGCGGAGCGCGGCGGAGCTGGAGCTGCGCCCGGCCGGGGTACGGCTCGCGCTGCCGGGCCTGGTCTCGTCGGGAACCGTCCGCCAGGCACCGAACCTCGGCTGGAACCGTGTGGAGGCCGACCGGCTGTTCGGCGCCGCGCTGCTCGCGCAGCACCGCTTGCCGCCCGAGCTGCCGGTCGCATCGGACAACGAGGCGAACGCGGCGGCGCTGGCCGAGCTGTGGTTCGGCGCCCTCGGGGACGTGCGGAGCTTCCTCTACCTCACCGGCGAGATCGGCGTGGGCGGGGCGATCGTCGTGGACGGCGAACTGCTCCGCGGCGCGCACGGCTTCGCGGGCGAGATCGGCCATCTGCCCGTGGACGCCGACGGCCGACTGTGCCGCTGCGGCTCGCGCGGCTGCCTCGAGCAGTACGCGGGACAGACGGCGCTGCTGCGGTCGGCGGGCGCGGCCGACGTGGAGGAGCTGTCGCGCCGGGCCGACGCGGGTGAACCGCGAGCGGTGGCCGCAGTCGAGGAGGCCGGGCGGATGCTCGGTCTCGCGCTCTCCGGAGCGGTGAACCTGCTCGACCCGGAGGCCGTCGTCCTCGGCGGCATCTACCCGCGTCTGATGCCCCGTCTCGGACCGGCCGTCGACGCCGAACTCGCTCGCCGTGTCGTCTCCGGCCTCTGGACGCCGGGGGCGGGCCGCCTCCGCGCCGCCTCCTCCGCGAGCCCGGTGGGCCGCCTGCGTGCGGCCTCCTCCGCGAGCCCGGCGTCGCGCGGAGCGGCCGCGTTCGTCATCCGCCACGTCCTGGCCGACCCCCTCGCCCACCAGCCCTGAGCCCCTGACCCGGGCCGCACCTCCGACTCTCATCCCACTCTCACGTGGGCCTTATTCAGCCATCACCGCGCGCGCCTAGCTTCGCGCCCATGTTCTTCACCTACCTCCGGCGCGAGCTGCGCCGTCGCAGAAAGGCGGCGCTCGTCGTCGCCTCCGGGCTGGCGCTCGGGATCGCGTTGGTCATCGTCGTCAACTCCGTGGCCTCCGGCATGAAGCAGGCCCAGACCCGGGTCCTGGAGTCCCTCTACGGGCTCGGCACCGATCTGACCGTCACCAAGGCCCGTGAAGAGCCCCAGTCCGGCGGGCAGGCGCAGCGGCCGCGGTTCGAGTTCGACGCCGGCGAGGACGGCGAGGAGCAGAGCAGCGACCGGCTGATGGTCCAGGGATACCAGACCCTGCCCGCCTCCACCTCCGCCACGGTCGCGAAGCAGGCCGGCGTCGCCCAGGCCGTCGGCGGGCTGAGCCTCGTCAACCTCAAGATCGACGGCGAGTTCAAGCGCGGCGAGTTCAAGCAGGCCCAGCCCGCCCAGCCCGGCACCCCGGGCGGCGGCAACGGCAACGGAGGCGGCAACGGCGGCGGGGGCCGTGTCGAAGGCGGTGGCGCCGCCTTCGACGTCAACTCCTTCACCCTCTACGGCACCGACGTCACCGCCCCCGACCTCGGACCCCTCACCACCTCCACCCTCACCAAGGGCCGTACCTTCAAGGCCACCGAGACCGACGCCGCCGTCGTCGTGATCGACAGCGCCTACGCCAAGCAGGAGGGCCTCGACGTCGGCGAGACGCTCACGGTCAAGGGCGTGAAGTTCGAGGTCGTCGGCATCGCCACCGCGGACAGCGGCCAGGCCGCAGCCCAGGTCTACCTGCCGCTCACGAAGGCGCAGACGCTCTCCGACTCCAAGGACAAGATCACCACCGTCTATGTGAAGGCGACCGACTCGACGAGGATCGAAGCCGTCAAGGCCGCCATCCAGCAGAACGTCACCGGCACCACGGTCACCACCTCCGCCGATCTCGCCGAGACGGTCTCCGGCTCCCTCGACACCGCGGCCGACCTGGCGACCAACGTGGGCAAGTGGCTCTCGTACGCCGTTCTCGTCGCCGCCGTTCTCGTCGCGGGGCTGCTCACCTCCTCGGCCGTCAGCCGCCGGGTGCGCGAGTTCGGCACCCTCAAGGCGCTCGGCTGGAAGAGCGGCCGGGTCACCCGGCAGGTGATGGGCGAGGCGCTGGTCAACGGAATCATCGGAGGCGCTCTCGGCATCGTCGTGGGCCTCGCCGGCGCGTACCTCGTCACCGCCGTCAGCCCCACCCTCACGGCCGAGCTCGGCGGCGGCGCGCTGACGGCCGGCGGTCCCGGCGGCGGCCGGATGCTCGGTGGCGGCCCCGGCATGGGCGCGGCCCGGGACGGCGGCGGCGCGGGCAACACCCTCGACATCGCCCTCACCGCGCCCGTGAGCCTCACCACCGTCGGCCTCGCCGTCCTCCTCGCCCTCGGCGGCGGTCTGGTCGCGGGCGGCTTCGGCGCCTGGCGCGCCTCGCGCCTGCGCCCGGCGGACGCGCTGCGCCGCGTCGAGTAGCGGTAGCCCCAACCCCTTCCCGTATCGCAGGAGTTGCACCATGTACGAACTCACAGGCGTCACCAAGCAGTACCGCACGGGCCAGAAGAGAGTCGACGCCCTCGCCGGGATCGATCTCACCATCAGGGAGGGCGACCGCCTGGTCATCCAGGGCCCCACCGGCGGCGGCAAGTCCACACTGCTCCAGATGCTCGGCGGTCTCGACCGGCCGACCGCGGGCAGCGTGATGCTCGACGGTGTCGATCTGGCCAGACTTCCGGAGAGCCGGCTGACGGCCGTACGGAGCCAGAACATCGGCTTCGTCTTCCAGTCCTTCAACCTCATCCCCACCCTCACCGCGCAGGAGAACGTGGAGACCGCGCTCGTCCCGATGGGCATCAGGACCGGTGAGCGGCGCGCCATGGCGGCGGAGGCGCTGGAGGCCGTGGGCCTCGGCGAGCGCCGGGGGCACGTGCCGTCCGAACTGTCGGGCGGACAGCAGCAGCGCGTCGCGATCGCCCGCGCCCTGGTGAAGCGGCCCAAGGTGCTCCTCGCCGACGAGCCGACCGGCAACCTCGACGAGTCGATGCGCGACGAGATCGTGGAGCTGCTCGAAGGGCTCTGGAAGGAGCACGGGCTGACGTTCGTGATGGTCACCCACGACAGCGCCATCGCCCGCCGGGCCCCACGCCTCGCGACGATCCGCAAGGGCCGGATCACGATCAAGGAGAACCGCCACGCGGATGCGGTGGAGGCCTAGTCGGGCCACCACGAACCCCCCGGTGATGCGATGATGTGCGCCATCACGTACGAAAGTACGAAACTCGCACACAGACCCGGGGGGGTTCGTGGGAACGTTCGGGACCGCGCTGGCCGAGCTGAAGTCCGCCCAGAAGTCGGCGAAGGGGGTCTCGCTCTACTCGCGGTTCGTCAACCGCCCGGTGGGGCGCCTCCTGGCGGCCGGTTCGCACGCAGCAGGACTGACGCCCAATCAGGTCACCCTGATCAGTGCTCTGTTCAGCTTCGCAGCCGTCGCCGGAACGGCCCTCGGCGGCCCGTCCTGGGCGCTCGGGCTAATGGTCTGGCTCGGTCTCGCGGTCGGCTTCGCCTTCGACTCCGCCGACGGGCAGCTCGCACGGCTGCGGGGTGGTGGCAGCCCGGCGGGGGAGTGGCTCGACCACGTCGTGGACTGCGCGAAGATCACCGCGCTGCACACCGCGGTACTGATCGCCTTCTACCGTCACCCCGGGCACTTCGGGACGGAGGCCGACGGCTGGCTCCTGGTCCCGCTCGGGTTCCAGCTCGCCGCCGTGGTGACCTTCTTCGGCGGACTGCTGACCGAGAAGCTCAAGCCCCGTCCGGCGCCGGGGAGTTCCGCACCGCAGCCCTCCACCCTGCGCGCGGTGGCTCTGCTCCCCGTCGACCACGGCGTCTTCTGCCTGGTCTTCCTGCTCCTCGGTGGTGGATCGTTCTTCCGCTGGGGCTATACCGCGCTCGGCGCCGCGAGCGCGGTGTTCCTCCTCGCCTTCCTCACCAAGTGGTTCCGCGAACTCAGCGCAGCCCCTCGCTGACCCCGCCGATGCCGCCCGCGCCGCTGCCGAGACCGGCGGCCCCGGTGGTGCCCGGCTCGGCCTCCTGCGTCAGGAGGTCGAGCGCGCGCCGGAGCTGCGTGCTGGAGGTGTGCATCGTGTACGGGAAGTAGACGATCTCCACCCCCACCCCGGCGAAGTCCCGCTCCAGCCGGTCCCCCTTGGGCGTGCCGCGCCAGTCGTCGCCCTTGAACAGCACGTCGAACCGGACCTGCTTCCAGGTCTCCAGCTTGTCCGGGACCGTCTCCACGAACGCCGCGTCGACGTACTTCACATTCCGTACGATCTCCAGCCGCTCGACCAGCGGAATCACCGGCCGCCTGCCCTTGGCCAGCTCGGCCATCTCGTCCGATACCACACCCGCCACCAGGTAGTCGCACTGGCTGCGCGCGTGCCGGAGGATGTTGAGGTGCCCGATGTGAAAGAGGTCGTAGGCCCCCGGCGCGTAGCCGACGCGGTACGGCCTTCCTGCGGTCATGTACGAAACCCCCCAGGTGCGTTCGCGCTCCCCAGCGCGAAGGAGTTTCGACGATAGCGTGCACGTTCCGTTGAGAGTGGGTGAACGACTAGGGTGATGACCGGTTCGCGTCAGGGGGAGAGGGGCGGTCGCGTGGGGGATCGGACGGCGGGGAACAGCGGCTCGGGCACACCGCAGGGGCGCAGGCGCCTGCTGATGGTGTCCACCAACTACGCACCCGAGCATGCCGGAATAGGTCCGTACGCGACACAGATAGCCGAACACTGGGCGGCGAGCGGTCACGAGACCCATGTCCTCGCCGGAATGCCGCACTACCCCTCCTGGTCCCTCGACCCGGCCTACGCCAAGGCCTGGCGCCGTACGGAGGAGCGCGCCGGAGTCGTCGTCCACCGCCGGCGCCACACCGTCCCGCCCCGCCAAACCGCGCTGAAGCGCGCCGCGTTCGAAGCCAGCGTGCTCGCCCACGGACTCGCCGCACCGCCCACGATGGCCCGGCCCCATGCGGTCCTCGCCCAGATGCCCAGCCTCGCCGGCGGCATCATCGGCGCCCGGCTCGCCGCCCGTTGGCGCGTTCCGTACGTTCCCGTCGTCCAGGACCTGATGGGCGCCGCGGCCGCGCAGAGCGGCATCGCCGGAGGAGACCGCGCTGCCGCGCTCGCCGCCCGGGCCGAGACGTACGCCGTCCGCCGCGCCGCCCTCGTGGGCGTCATCCACGAGACGTTCGTCGACAAGGTCGCCGCCATGGGTGTCGACCGCGGCCGCATACGGCTCGTACCCAACTGGTCCCATGTGACGCGCCCTTCGGCTCCCCGTGCCGAGACCCGCCAGCGGCTCGGCTGGGGTGAGGGCGAGACCGTCGTCCTGCACTCCGGCAACATGGGACTCAAGCAGGGGCTCGAGGTGCTCGTCGAAGCGGCCCGGCGCGACCCGAAGATCAGGGTCGTGCTCCTGGGAGACGGCAACCAGCGCGACCACCTCGAGGAGTTGGGCGCCGGAGTCCCCAACCTGGAGTTCATGGAGCCCGTCGACGACGACGCGTTCCCCGACACCCTCGCCGCGGCCGACGTCCTCGCCGTCACCCAGCGGGCCTCGGTCCTCGACATGAGCGTGCCGTCCAAGCTGACCTCGTACTTCGCCGCCGGACGCCCTGTCGTCGCCTCCGTGGCCGCCGGGGGCGGCACCGCTCAGGAGGTGCTGCGCTCCGGTGCCGGCGTCCTCGTACCTCCGGAAGATCCCGACGCGCTGCTCGCCGAGATCCGTAGAATCGGCGACGATCCGGCGGCCGCCGAAGCGCTCGGCGCCCAGGGGCCCCGCCATGTCGAGGCCCATCTGACGCGGGCGGCCGGGCTCGCCCGGATCGACGCACTGATCGAAGAGGCTCTGGGGGGTCCGAGCACGTGACACAATCGCACGTCACCGCGGTGGAGGACGACGAACCGGAGCTGCTGCGCGACCAGTTCCGCCAGCTCCTGCGCTACCGCGCGATCATCGCCGCCGGCATCGGGACCGGTCTGCTCGGCGGCGTCTGGTTCGGGATGTCCAACGCGGACACCTACGTGGCCACCAGCCAGGTCGTGCTCCGGGCCCCCGTCAACGACCCCTTCAACCCCAGCATTTCGCAGGAGAAGACCCTCAACATGGGGTCCGAGCGCCAGACCGCGCTCAGTAGCAGCGTCGCCGGGCAGGCCGCGAAGAAGCTCGGCTGGACCGGCACCATCGGCAAGCTGCAGAAGGACCTGCAGGTCACCAACCCGCCGCAGAGCCAGGTGCTCCAGTTCACCTACACGGCCGACACGCCCCAGGCCGCCGCCGACCGGGCCAACGCGGTCACCCAGGCCTACCTCGACCTGCGCAAGAAGCAGTGGACCGACCTGCGGGCCACCATGCTCGACGGACAGCAGAAGCAGCTCGACGAGGTGGCCAAGAAGCACGACCAGAAGATCAAGGAACTCGACCGGATGCCCGACGGGGCGGCCCGGGATGCCGAGTACGGCGTCAAGACCAACCTCCTCAACCGCATCAACGAACTCGACGGCCGGATCTCCCAGCTCAAGTCGCTCGACATGTCGCCGGGCACCGTCATCCGCGTCGCCACCGCCCCCGGCTACTCCGACGGCCCGGGCCTGCCCATGAGCCTCGGCCTCGGCGCCCTCGTCGGCGTGGCGCTCGGACTGCTCGCCGCCTGGGTCCGTCTCGTCTTCGACCCCGCGCCGCGCTCGCCCGGCGACGTCGCCCGCGCCGTACGCGCCCCCGTCCTCGGCACCCTGCCCCGCGGAGCCACCGACGTCCTCCTCGCCGAGGACCACACCGACGCCCGCGTCGCCGAGGAGTACCGCTCCGTCGCCTTCCGGCTCGCCTACGACCAGCGGTTCGCCGACCGGCGACGCCTCCTCGTCGTCGCCCCGCGCGGCTCCAACGAGGCCGCCGTCGCCGTCGCCTCCCATCTCGCGGCCTCCTTCGCCGAGACCGGCAAGGACGTCCTCCTCATCGAGGCCGACCTGCGCACCCCGACCCTCGCCGGGCGGCTGCGCGCCCACGCGGCCGCCGCGCCGCGCTGGAGCAACCCGCCGGAGGGCGAGGAGAGCGACTGGCCCCGACGGCGCCAACTCACCGTCGACGCGGGGGAGTCGGGCTCCTTCGGTCTGGTGCCGGGCGAGCGGGTACGGAACGTGGCGCGCGCCCTGACCGGCCCCCGGGTCTCCCGGCTGATCGCCGAGGCCGACTCGCCCAACTCCACCGTCGTCGTCCTCGCCCCGCCCGTCCTCAACTACGCCGACGCGCTCGCGCTCGTCGACCGCGTCGACGGCGTCCTCATCGTCTGCGACCCGCGGGCCGTCCACCGTACGGACCTCCAGCGCATCCGCGAACTGATAGGAGGTGCCGGCGGTACGGTCCTCGGCGCCGTCGTGTACACCCCGGGCCGCCGCCGGCTCCGGGCCACCAAGCAGCAGGCCGCCCGCCGCGGGGCGGGCGGCGGCCGGAGCGGCCGGGCCGCCCCGGCGGCCGCGCCCGCCGGGACCGAGGAGTTCGCCGCCGAACCCGAGCAGATCCTCGTCGGCGACGGCTCCGACACCGTCGCCCTGCGCGCCCTGCGTGCGCAGGACCTGCGGACCGGCGACATCCACGCGGGCGACCGTTGAGACGTGCCGCCGCCGTCGCCGCCTCGGTCCTCGACCAAGCGGCGGCCAGTCTCACCAACATCGCCGTCCTGGTGATCGCGGCACGCGCCTCCAGCGCCGACGGCTTCGCCGCCTTCTCCATGGTGTACATCGTCTTCACCGTGCTCCTCGGCCTGGGGGCCGCCTTCGTCGGGCAGAGCGTCGTCCTGGAGAAGGGCGAGGACCACGAGATCGGCGCGGCGGTCCGCTCGGCCGTCGCCTTCACCGCGGCCGCCTCCACGGCGGCCGGGGTCCTGCTCCTCGCGGCCGGCGCCGTCATCGGCGGGGGAACCGGGCTCGCCGTCCTCGCCCTCGGCGCGGTCCTCCCGGTCGTCCTCGTCCAGGACGGACTGCGCTACGGCTTCTCCGCCCTGCGGCAGCCCCACCGGGCCCTCGCCGCCGACCTGCTCCGGCTCGCCTGCGCCGTACCGGCCCTGCTGCTCCAGCCGCACGGCAGCTCACCCGCACGCCTCGTCCTCGTCTGGGGCCTGTCGGCGCTGCCCGCCGCCCTCCTCGGCCTGGCCCTGCTCCACCCGTACGTCCGCAGGCAGCCCTGGTCCCTCCGCCGCCACCTGAGCAAGGACCACCTCGGCCGGCGCTTCGTCGTCGAATTCGCCGTCGGCAGCGCCTCCAGCCAGCTCGCCGTCCTCGGCCTCGGACTCCTCGCGAGCCCCCTCGTCGTCGGCGCCCTGCGCGGCGCGACCACCCTCTTCGGCCCGCTCAACACGCTGTTCACCTCCGTCAACGCCTTCGGCCCGCCGCTGCTCGGCAGGGCCGGCGGCCGGCGTGCGACGGTACGGGCCGCCGCCGGGCTCGCCGCCGTCCTCGCGCTCGTCGCGCTCGGCTGGGCCGGCGTGCTGTACACGCTGCCCGGCCATGTCGGCCGCCAACTCCTCGGAGCCACCTGGCAGTCCACGGCCGCCCTGCTGCCCGCGACCGGCAGCCAGTACGCCGTGATGGCGGCCGGCACCTGCGCCCTGGTCACCCTCCGCGTCCTCAGTCCGCGCGCCACGCTCTCCGTGCAGGTGGTCTTCTCCCTGCTCGCCGTCGCCCTGATGCTCGCCGGGTACGGCCTCGGCGGCGCCGCGGGCGCGGCCTGGGGCCTCGCCGCCGGCTCCGCCCTGAAGGCCCTCGCCGCGTGGACCCGGGTGGCGCGTACGCGCCCCGAGCCCGCCGCGCCGCGCCAGGAGGATCAGCGCAGCGCCGCGCCCTTGTCCTGACGCCAGGTCATCACCAGGGCGACGCAGATCAGTGCGATCGCCACCCGTCCCGAGGCCTGGAGCAGCGGGCCGCGCAGCAGGATGAAGGAGTAGCCCGCCACCAGCGGCACCACCAGCGAGATCAGACTGCCGGGCGGCGCCCTGCGGTTGCCCCGGCGGGCGAACCGTCCGTCGACCCGGGCGGCCGCGTAGCCGAGCCCCGTCATCCCGGCGGCCATCCCCACGGCCCCGAAGTCGATCCACAGCTCGGCCCAGACGGGTGAGGAGAGATTGGTGTTCACCGTCCCCATCCACTGGCCGACCATCACCCCCGTGTCGCGGGGCTTGCCCGCCCAGACCGAACGCGGCACGGCGAAGAACACGGACCCGGCCAGCTGACGTCCGTACCGGTGCCGGCTGCCCGAGTTCACGAGCGTGATGGTGTTGGCGAACATGCCGACCTGGTCGTAGTCCTTGAGCGCCAGCGGCTCCAGGACCGATGTCGTCTCGACGGGACGGTAGTTCTTCTCGTCGTACCGGAAACGGTCGGAGAACGGGAAGACGATCAGCGCCATGACCACGCCCAGGCTGAGAGCGGACCGGTACATCGCGGCGCTCACCGGGAAGACGGTGAACAGCAGGGAGAACATCACCGTCAGGAACCAGTAGCGCGGGTTCGAGATCGGGTTGTTCACCACGCAGTTGAGCACCACCAGGGCCGCGAAGACGGCGAGCACCATGGGGCGGCGCCTGGCCCGCCGGGAGGTGACCAGCCAGCGGCTGTAGACGAGCAGCGCGAAGAGCGCGGGGACCGTGCCGAAGCCGCGCAGGAACGCCTGCCCCGCCTGCGAGTCGGCCTGCGAGACGCCCGCCTCCTCGATCCCCGCGATGATCTCCTGCCGGCTGGAGAAGAACACCGCCGGACCGCCCAGCTTGACCACGAACAGACCGCTGCACAGGAAGGCCAGCAGCACGAGGAGGTACAGCCGGCGCCGGTGCACCAGCGCCGGGCGGCCCTCCGCCTTCCGCGACGCACCCGGCCGGCCCCGGGCCAGCAGCGACCCCAGGTCGAACGCGGCGCAGCCGACCAGGACCAGGGCGACCGCCGTCGTCAGGTCGGAGCGCGGGCCCACCACCGGTGTCGGCACCCGGCCCAGGACGGCCTGGGCGAGCGGCGCCACTCCCATCGCCATGTAGACGAAGAGCCAGAACGAGCCCTGGAGCAGCTTGCGCCGGCTCGTGAGGATCATCGCCGACAGCCGGGCCCCGGCGTACATGGTCAGCGCGATCTGGAGGTAGTACGCGGCGTCGTGCACGCCCGCGCCGGGCTGGATCGCCACCAGCAGCGGCAGGAAGACCGTGAAGCCGAGCACGAGCGGGATCGACAGGGCCCGGGAGAGCAGCGTGCGCGGTGACACGGCCGGGGCGAGCAGCAGCGGCGGGGGAGCCGACGGCTCCGGACGCGCCTGGGCTCTCGCACCGCGTACATCGGTCGTCATCGCGCCCCCTGGACTCCCCGGAGCCACGGCCCCTCGGGCGTCGAAGTCCCCACCCCGGAACATCACTTCGCGGCAGTCTACCGACGCCCCCCTGTCACCTCGCGTCAACCGTTAGTCTGAACGCCGGGTGCCTGGGGAGGCACCCGTGGGGGTGAACTCATGCGGAATCTCCCGGCCTTCACACTGGCCGGCTACGACAAGGGCCGCGGCAGGGCCGTGCAGGCCCTCTGGTTCGCGGTGATGAACACGGTCTTCATGGCCTGGTTCTGCCCGGCCCGGCTCCGGGTCGCGCTGCTGCGGGCCTTCGGCGCGACCATAGGCGACGGCGTGCTCATACGGCACCGGGTACGGATCCTGTGGCCGTGGAAGCTGACCGTCGGCGACCACACCTGGATCGGCGAGGGCGCCTGGCTGCTCAACCTGGAGCCCATCACGCTCGGCGCCCATGTCTGCCTCTCCCAGGAGGCGCTGCTCTGCACCGGCAGTCATGACCACCGTGCCGCGGACTTCCGCTACCGCAACGCCCCGATCGCCGTGGAGGACGGCGCCTGGGTCGCGGCCCGCGCCACCGTCCTCGCCGGGGTCACGGTCGGCCGGCACGCGGTCGTCGCCGCCGGGACGACGCTCCACAAGGATCTGCCCGAGCTGACGCTCCACACGGCCGACGGCCGCCGGCCGGTTCCGGTGCCCGCGTGAGCGGCCTCAGGATCCTCCACGCGGTCACTCTGCACAGCCCCACCCATGCCTTCGGCGGACCGGTGAGGGTCGCCGTGAACCTCTGCCGCGGGCTCGCCGCGCGCGGCCACCAGGCGCGGCTGACCGCACTCGGCGACGGCTTTCCAGGCCCCCTCCCGACCGACGTGGAGGGCGTGCCGGCCCGGCTCTACCAGGCCCGTTCGATCCTTCCGCTGGGCTTCAGCGGGATCACCTCGCCCGCGCTGCTCGCCGGGGCCCACGCGCTCGTCAGGGACGCCGACGTGGTCCATGTGCACCTCGCCCGCGATCTGGTCACCCTGCCCGTGGCGCTCGCCGCGCTCCGGGCGGGCCGCCCGCTGGTGCTCCAGACGCACGGCATGGTCGACCCCAGCGACAAGCCGCTGGCCAAGCTCCTCGACGCGGTCGCCGTCCGCCGTGTGCTGCGCCGGGCCTCCGCTCTGCTGTACCTGACGGACCGCGAGCGCCGGGACCTCGACGCGGTCGTCGGCGGCCCGCTCACCGGGGCCGTACGCCTGGTCAACGGCGTACCGGCCCAGGAACCGCGCCCGGCGCCCACCGGCCCGCCCCGCATCCTCTACGCGGCCCGGCTGCAGTCCCGTAAACGGCCCACGGACTTCGTCGCGGCCGTCCCCGAGATCCTGCGCCACCACCCGGACGCCACGTTCGTCCTCGCCGGACCGGACGAGGGGGAGCGGGCCGCCGTGGACGCCCTCGTCGCCGAGCTGGGGGTCGCCGACCGGGTGAGCCGCCCGGGGCCGCTGACGTCCGGGCAGATGCTCGACGAACTGCGCCGGGCGCATGTGTACGTCCTGCCGTCGGTCGACGAACCGTTCCCGATGTCCGTCCTGGAGTCGCTGTCGGTCGGCACCCCGGCCGTCGTCACCACCTCCAACGGCCTCGCGCGGGACGTCGAGGAGGCAGGCGCAGGACGGGTGGTCGCGGACGCCGCAGCCCTGGCCCCGGCCGTGTGCGCGCTCCTGGACCCCGGCGCGAACGACGCAGCCTCGGCGGCGGCCCGGAAGCTCGCGGCGGAGGCGTTCTCGATGGACGCGGTCCTCGACACCCTGCTCGGTGTCTACGGGAGGGCGACGGGCGGATCCTGACTCCGCCCGCGCACGGAGGAGCCCGGTCCGGCCACGACGACCGCACCGGGCTCTCTCGTACCTGCGGGTGCTACGCGGGCAGCCAGGCGTAGCAGGCACTGGAGGTGAACTCCCGTGTCCCCGAGGGGATCTTCGCGCGGACAGGACCCTCGGAGCCGGTCGCGGGGCCCGACGCGAGGACCTTTCCGTCCGCGCCGACCGCCTGCCAGGTACAGGCGGGGTCGGTGGTCAGAGCGCGGTACGTGCCCGCCTTCGGGCTCTTGAGCGTGCCGTCGGGGAAGCCGGTACCCGCCGTCGTGACCAGTGGCTTCTGCGCGGGGCAGAGATGCTCCACGACGGCCTCGGCGTCGGGGATGTCCCCGGCGACGATCGCGCCGACGGCCGCGTCCTTGTCCCGCTTGGCGGTGCGCTCCAGGCGCTGGCAGGACTCCTGCCCGGTCTGGAGGACGGCGGCCGGGTCCGTGTTCACCGGCACCCGCCCGCTCAGATACTTCTTCTCCTTCTCCGTGAACGAGCCGGTGACCGGCTTGAGCGCGGAGTCCGGCACGACCGGGCCCCTGGTCGCGGACGCGGTGGGACCGGCCGGTTCCGCCGCCTCCGCCTGACGGTCGGGCACGGCCGCCGAGCGCGTGGGCCCCGCGGCCTTCGGCGCCGCGCCGGCGCCCTCGTCCTGCGAGGAACAGGCGGACAGGGCGAGCAGCGCGGCGGCGAGCACGGCCGCCGCCGCTGCCGGGCGCCGGTGAAGAGGACGACGCATGAGGGAACTCCCGTGGTACGTCGGATGCGGGGCCCGGGTGACGGGCCCCGCATCCGTGATGGAGGTACGACGACCCGTTACGGAGCGCCGAAGGTCAGCACCAGCTGCGGAGTGCCCTCCGCGGCCGCCGCCTCGGACGACCAGAGCCACAGCGGGTCCGTACCGGTGCTGGTCAGCGCCAGACCGTACGAGCCGCCGAGTGCCGCCGCGACCGCCGTGGTGTCCAGCGGGGCCGAGTAGACGGCCGAGCCGTCCACCGCGCCGCTGAGCGTCCCGATCGGGTTCGCGTCGAGCGCCGGGCGGGTGTTGTACGTCAGCGTGTCCTCGGCCCACGAGCCCGTGATCGGCACGACCGACTGGGAGTCGGCCGAGCCCGCGCCGGTCATCGTGGTGGTCTTCACCGCGAGCCGGGCGCTCTTCAGGACCGTGCCCGCCGGAGCGGCCGGCAGTGCGAACCGGAGGTAGGACGCGTACGGCGAGGTGCCGCGGACCGCCAGCGAGCTGGACGTGCCGTAGTTGGTGCTCGGCGCGCCGGCGTTGGCGTAGGTGTCCTCGGACGCCGTGACGGTGGTGACGGTGTCGGCCGGGGCCTTCGCCAGGTTGTAGTGCTGGGAGACCTGCGTCCCGGTGAGCGCCGACGGGTAGACGGCGGCCTCGTCGATCTGGCCGGCGAAGAAGGTGCTCGTCGGCCGCAGCGGCCAGCTGGACAGGTTGTCCGCGCCGACGTGCCAGTAGCCGTCGTACTGCTGGTTGGTGGTGACGTTGTTGGAGCCGACCAGCTGTCCGTCGATGTACAGCCTCATGCCCTCGGGGCCCTGGGTGCCCACGGCGTGGTGCCACTGGCCGTTGTTGTACGAGCCGAGGGAGGTGAGTGTTCGGGTGGAGCCGGTGTACACGCCGAACACCACGTTGCCGAAGTTCGTCATGTACAGGTGCTTGTCGTAACTGCCGCTGTTCCGCGTCGTGTTGTTGCCGAAGCCGATCAGCTTGCCACCGCGGTTCGTGGTCGTCTTGAACCACGTCTCGACGGTGAAGGCGCCGGTGACGCTCTGCCGCCGGTCACTGTGGATCTGCTCGTCCGTACCGTTCAGCGCCACGGCCGTGGAGGCGCCGGAGACGGCCCCCGGGGTCTGGCGCAGCGCGGGGGCGTTGACGAACAGACCGCTGTTGTCGCCGCCGTCGGAGGAGTCGGCCGCGTACGGCGTGGTGGACTCGTCGAAGCGCCAGTACAGCTTGGCGCCGTCGGCGATCACCTTGGAGGCGTACGGCTCCGGCGAGGTCGGCACGGTCACCGTCGAGGTGGCGGAGAGGGCGCTGGTGTTGCCGTCCGCGTCGCCCGCGGTCACCCGGTAGCTGTAGGTCTGGCCCGGGGTCACGCCGGTGTCCTTGAAGGAGACCTGGGGGCGGGACCAGTGCAGCGAGCTTCCCTGGACGGTCGCGACCGGAGTCGCGGAACCGTTGCGGTAGACCTTGTACGTCAGCGTCGAGTCGTCCAGGTCGAGGCTGGAGCGCCAGCGGACCTGGACCGCGTTCGTTCCGACGGCGGCGGCGCTGGCGACCGGGACGGTCGGCGCGCCGGTGTCGGGACCGGACGCGAAGCGGGTCAGACCCTGCGCAGGGGCTCCGTTGGTGGTGGTGAACTCGCCGCCCACCCACATGTACTTGGTGGTTCCGGTGCCCGAGATGGCGAAGGCGCGCGGACCGATGCCCTCGCCGATGCCGTCGTTGGTGTCGGGGAACCAGCCGAGCTTGCCGGTCGACGTGGTCGGCTGGGCGAGCAGGTGGTAGCGGCGCCCGTCCGGGAACTCGCCGACGCTGGAGCAGTCGTGCGCGTGCGAGGCGCTGTAGAGCACGCCCTCGTAGGAGCGGACGGCCTGGGTGGCGCCCAGGCAGGTGTCACGCCAGCGCTGCTCGAAGTTCGAGAGGTTCAGCGCGATCCGGCCGTCGAAGACACCGCCGCCGGTGCCCTCGTTGCCGGTGTAGAAGCCCGTGGCGTCCGTCTCGATGTCCTTGACGACGGAGTTCGACGGGATCCAGCCGTTGGGGTAGGCCTTGGTGACGGCGCCGCTCGTGGCGTTCACCACGGCCAGCGCGTGCGAGTTGGACCCGTTGACGCTGAAGAAGTCACCGCCGAGCAGGACGTTCTGTCCGTCCGGGGTCACCTCGACGGCGCGGCCCGGCTCGTCGGCGTTGGCCGTGAACGGCAGCAGCGCGCCGGCGGTGGTGATGGCGGCGAACCGCTCGCGCGTCTGCCCCTCGACGGTCCCGAAGTCACCGGCCGCGTAGATGGTGGTGTCGGTGACGGCGAGCGCCCGCACGGTGGCGGGGAAGCTCGGGGTGAAGGACGCCCGCGGTGTGCAGGTGGCGATGTCGATCGCGGCGAGGCTGGAGACCGGGGTGCCGTTGACGGCGCCGAAGTATCCACCCGCGTACAGCGTCTTCTTGTCCGGCGAGACCACCAGGGTCCGCACGGTCGCGGTGCCGCTGCCGACGGTGAAGGAGAGGGCGCAGCCGGTCGGTGCGCCCGTGGCCGCGTCCATCGCGGCGAAGTTGACGGCGCTCCTCGGAGTGCCGGTGCCGCCGTCGGGCGGGCGCACCTCGGAGAAGGTGCCGCCGACGAAGACGGTGTCGTTCGCCTCGGCGAGCGCCCAGACGACACCGTTGGTCTGCCAGGTCGGCAGATCGTCCGCGGTGAAGGCCACCGGCGGCGTCAGTGCCGCGGCCGTCGGGGCCAGAGAGCCTCCGGCTCCGGCCGCGACGGTCAGGACGAGGGCAGCGGTAAGCCCCCAGGATCTACGCATGTTCCCCCCAGGCGTCATAGCCCAGTCAATGTGGCGTGAAGTGGTGCAACTGCCATCTGATGAATGCGAACTGTATGACGAAGTGGCAGTCGGTCAAGCCAACTTGACCAATTCCGTAGCTTCCGGCCCTGTGGAACCCCGGGACGCAGCCGCCCCTCGGGCCTCCGGCAGGACCGGAAGTCGCAGCTCAACGGTCGATGCGTACCGTCACGCCGGCCAACTGGGCCTCGACCAGCCGGACATCGGCGTCGACCATGATCCGCGCCAGCTCGTCGACCTGTACGGAGGGCTTCCAGCCAAGGAGGTCCCGGGCCTTGCTCGCGTCACCGATCAGCGCGTCCACCTCGCTGGGACGCTCGTACTTGGGGTCGTAGCGGACGTGCTCGGCCCAGTCGAGCCCCACGTGGGTGAAGGCCGTCTCCACGAACTGCCGTACGGTCGCGGCGACTCCGGTCGCCACCACGTAGTCGGTCGGCTCGTCCTGCTGGAGCATCCGCCACATCGCGTCGACGTACTCGGGGGCGTACCCCCAGTCGCGTACGGCGTCGAGGTTCCCGAGATAGAGCCGGTCCTGAAGTCCGGCCTTGATCCGGGCGACGGCCCGGGTCACCTTGCGCGTCACGAAGGTCTCGCCCCGGCGCGGCGACTCGTGGTTGAACAGCACGCCGTTCACGGCGAACATGTCATACGCCTCACGGTAGTTGACCGTCGTCCAGTAGGCGAAGACCTTGGCCGCGCCGTACGGGCTGCGCGGGTGGAACGGGGTCTGCTCGTTCTGGGGCGGTGGGGTCGCGCCGAACATCTCGGAGGAGGACGCCTGGTAGATCCGGGTGTCGACGCCGCTGGCCCGGATCGCCTCCAGGAGCCGCAGGGCGCCGAGCCCGGTGACATCACCCGTGTACAGCGGGGCGTCGAAGGAGACCCGCACATGGGACTGGGCGCCGAGGTTGTAGACCTCGTCGGGGCGTATGTCGCGGAGCAGGTTCACCAGGGCGACACCGTCCGAGAGGTCCGCGTGGTGCAGCACGAAGGAACGATTCACCTGCTGCGGATCCTGGTAGATGTGGTCGATCCGCTCGGTGTTGAAGCTGGACGAGCGGCGGACGAGGCCGTGCACGGTGTAGCCCTTGGACAGCAGCAGCTCGGCCAGGTACGAGCCGTCCTGTCCGGTGACGCCACTGATCAGTGCGGTCTTGCTCATGCGTCGTGCCCCTCCTTGGCGGGCCGGCCCCCAGCCGGTCCGTATCTTGCGGAAATGGTCTGATCCGAGCAGAAAATCCGGATCTGGTGTACTGCGGTCCCGCGCGGCCTGGCATGATCCGGGCCATGACTCAACCGACGAGCGTCTCCCCGAGCGCATCGACGTCGTACCTGCCCGAGCGAGCCCGGATATTCGTCGCGGGACACCGCGGCCTCGTCGGCTCCGCGATCACCCGCCGGCTCACGGCCGACGGACACGAGGTGATCACCCGGACCCGCGCCGAGCTGGACCTGAGGGACGCGGCGCGGACCGCCGCGTTCCTCGCCGAGGCCCGCCCCGACGCCGTGGTGCTCGCCGCCGCCAAGGTCGGCGGGATCATGGCGAACAGCACCTATCCGGTGCAGTTCCTGGAGGAGAACCTCCAGATCCAGCTCGCCGTCGTCGCCGGTGCGCACGCCGCCGGAGTCCGGCGCCTGCTCTTCCTCGGCTCGTCCTGCATCTACCCCCGGCTCGCGCCCCAGCCCATCAGCGAGGACGCGCTCCTGACCGGCCCGCTCGAACCCACCAACGAGGCCTACGCGCTGGCCAAGATCGCCGGAATCGTGCAGATCCAGGCGTACCGGAAGCAGTACGGCGCGCAGTACATCTCGGCGATGCCGACCAATCTCTACGGCCCCGGCGACAACTTCGACCTGGAGACCTCGCACGTCCTGCCCGCGCTGATCCGGCGCTTCCACGAGGCCCGCGAGGAGGGGCGGGAGGAGATCACGCTCTGGGGCTCGGGAACCCCTCGCCGTGAGTTCCTGCACGTCGACGACCTCGCCGCCGCCTGCGCCGTCCTGCTCCGCGGCTACGACGGCGACGAGCCGGTCAACATCGGCTGCGGCGAGGACCTCACCATCCGGGAACTGGCCGAGACCGTCGCCGGGGCGACGGGCTACCGGGGCCGGATCGCCTGGGACACGAGCAGGCCCGACGGCACCCCGCGCAAGCTCCTCGACGTGTCCCGCCTGACCGGACTCGGCTGGAAGCCCGCCGTCGCCCTGCCGGACGGGATCGCCGCCACCTACGCCTGGTGGCGGGAACAGCACTGATCTCATGCGGCCGGCCCGTCAGTACGCTCCGCGACCGTCGACGACGGCGCGGAACGTACGGGCCATGACATCCACGTCACTCGTGAACGACCAGTTGTCGACATAGTGCAGATCGAGCTCGACCGTCTCGTCCCACGACAGGTCCGAGCGGCCGCTGATCTGCCACAGCCCCGTCATCCCCGGCCGCACCGCGAGGCGCCGCAGCTCCACGTCCCCGTACCGGTCGACCTCCTCCGGCAGCGGCGGGCGCGGCCCGACCAGGGACATCGAACCGAGCAACACGTTGATCAGCTGGGGCAGTTCGTCGAGCGAGGTACGGCGAAGCAGCCGGCCCACGCGGGTCACGCGCGGATCGCGCCGCATCTTGAACATCAGCCCGTCGTGCTCGTTGGAGCGCTCCAGCTCCGCCTTGCGGGCGTCGGCGTCCAGGAACATCGTGCGGAACTTCCACATCACGAACGGCGCCCGGTCCTGGCCTATCCGCACCTGCCGGTAGAAGACCGGGCCGGCCGAGCCGAGCCGGACGGCGGCGCCGATCGCCAGGAAGGCCGGCGACAGCAGGAGCAGGCCGAGCCCGGCGCCGGCCCGGTCCAGCACGGACTTCAGGAGCGGCTGCACCCCGCTGCGCAGCGGGGGAGCGATCCGGAGCAGCGCCAGACCGGCGGCCGACGTGGTCTCGAGCCGCTTGACCGCGCACTCCACCAGGCCCGGGGCCAGGGCGAGTTCGGTCCCGGCGTCGTGCAGACCCCAGGAGAGCCTGCGCAGCCGCTCGCCCGCCATCAGGGGGCCCGCCGCGACCAGGACGACGTCCGCCTCCAGCTCGCGGGCGGCGGCCAGCACCTCCCGGGTGTCGCCGTCAGCGGTCTGCGGCATCGCGACGCCGAGCCGTGCCGCGACGGGCGCGCCGGTACGGACGGCGCCCTCGCCGATCGCGACGACACCGACCACCACGTACGGGTGCTCGGTCCGCCCGGCGAGATGCTCGGCGACGTCACCGGCGGCGGCGGGCTCGCCGAGTACCAGCACACGGGTCACCACCTGCGCCTCCCGGCGCGCCGCCACCAGGTGATGCCACGTCAGCTTCGAACAGACCAGGGTGAGTACCGGCGCCGGGAGCAGCACGACGAGACAGAGAAGTGCAGGGTGGTGCAGATCGGCGGCGGCCCGCAGCACGGCGAGGACCCCGAGCAGGATCAGCCAGTCGTGCAGGACGGGCAGACTGCCCCGTGACTCGCCGAGTTCGCGCCGCGCGTACCGCCGGCGCAGCGACCGTACCGCCGCCCACGCGAAGGCGGCCACGAGAGCGCTGGCATGGGCGTACGGCTGGCGCTCGACGTGCAGGATCAGCGCGACGGGCAGCCCCACGCCGAGCACGTCGACGGTCAGCGCGGCGACGGGATACCAGCGCGCCTTGGCGCGAGGACGCGTCGTCGTAACGCTCGAATCGGCCGCGGTTCGCGCGGAGTTGGTCTCAGATGTGCGCGCATGCCACATGTACCCCCCAGGCACGTGTCGACGTTCGCCACCTTGTTCGTCGACCCCCTGATCGACGAACAAGCGTCGCAACGCCGGAACAGTACGACATACGCGCGCACGTCCGCTGCAGTTCACGCGAACGACCTCAGAAGGTGATGGCGTATTCATCTCGTGACATGAGTGCCGGTGTGGTCACGGCCGGGCGCATGATACGTCTGGTCAAAGGGAGTTGGCGCACGTGAGGCGTGGAGAGAAGGGGTGGGAACGTGTCGGAGGGGGACGAGGTCACGGTGGGGGAGAGAGCCGGCAGTGTGGCGGAAAGCACACCCTCCGTCACACCCCGGAAGCGCCGAGTGAGCCCGAAGCGCGTCCTGTTGGCGGCCCTGGCCCTGCTCGGCGTCGGGGTTCTGATGGTCGGCGGCGCGGGCTGGTGGGCGGTCGAGCACTACACCGGGAAGGTCGACCGCATTCCGGGTGCGTTCCCGACCCACCTCCCGCCGGCGGAACAGCCCGCTCCCTCCAAGGGCGGTGAAACCTTCCTCCTCGTCGGCGTCGACAGCCGCTCCGACCTGCCCACCACCGGGCGCGACGCCAAGGCGCCGTCCTGGACGTACGGAGCCCAGCGCAGCGACACGATGATGCTGGTCCACCTCCCCGCCGACCACTCCAACGCCTACGTCGTCTCGCTGCCCCGCGACTCGTGGGTCGACATCCCCGGACACGGCACGGCCAAGCTCAACGCCGCCTTCTCCTGGGGCGGTCCGCCGCTGCTCATCGACACCGTCCAGCGCCTCACCGACGTTCGCGTCGACCACCTCGCGATCATCGACTGGGAGGGATTCAAGGAACTCACCGACGCGGTCGGCGGGGTCGACCTCCGGGTGGACGGCACGGTCCGCCACATGAACGGCACCGAGGCGCTCGTCTACGTCCGCGAGCGCAAGAACCTTCCCCGCGGCGACTTCGACCGCACCCACCGCCAGCAGAACTTCCTGCGCGCCGTCCTCACCAGGACGATGACCACGCGCAACCTCACCAATCCCGTCCGGGCCGCCGAACTGCTCGATACCCTCACCGCGAGCGTCAGCGTCGACGACCGGCTCAGCGACGCCGACCTGCGCGAACTCCTCTGGGACAACCGGTCGGTGAGGCCCGGCGACATGGTCTTCATGAACGCGCCCGTCGCCCGCACCGACACCGTCAAGGGCCAGTCCGTCGTCCTCCTCGACCGGCCGAAATCCGACGCGTTGTGGGCGGCGATGCGGAACGACACCCTGGCCGCGTACGTCGCAAGTCACCGCACCGACCGCCTCGGAAGCGGTACGTCGTAGGCTCGCGCGGCCCCCGCGCCACACGCCCGACGGTGGTTGTTCCGCCGTCCGCCATCGGCTGTACTACAGCCAGCCCGCGGCCCCGTGAAGGCCGCGACCGACCCTAAGGACGCCCATGGCGGACAAGTCCTCCGCCCGGACCCACCGGGCCCCGGGGCGGCGTCGCCTCGCCCCGGCCGTCGCCCTGGGCGTACTCCTCGCCGGGGCCCTCGCCGGCATCGGCGCGGCGAACTCGCTCCGCGCGAACGCCCCAGCAGAGGCGACCGGCACGTCCCCCGAGGCGTACAGCACCGCCCTCCCCTTCGACCTGCCGCCCACCTCCGAACTGCGCCGCTCGGGCAAGCTGGTCTTCGCCCACTACTTCACGCCGTACCCGCTCTCCCTGGACAACGAGCCCGCCGACCGCGACTACTACGCGCGCAACTACCTCACCGCGGAAGGCGAGAAGGGCCGGCACCAGGCGTACGGAGGGCTGCTGCGCGACCGTCCGCTCCCGGCTGCGCCCGAGACCGGGGACTGGGAACTGGCCCATCTGCGCCAGGAGGTCCGCACCGCCCGCGACGCGGGACTCGACGGCTTCACCCTCGATCTGCTCTCCGCGACCGGGCGCAACCGGGACCGCGCCGAGTTGCTGCTCCGCGCCGCCCACGAGGAGGACCCGGGCTTCCGGATCCAGCTCATGCCGGACATGACCTCCCTGACGTCGACCACCCCCGAAGGCCTCGCCGATTCGCTCGCGCAACTGGCCCGGAATCCCTCGGCCCACCGGCTCCCGGACGGCCGGCTCGTCGTCTCCCCGTTCAAGGCCGAGGAGAAGGACCCCGGCTGGTGGCGGCGGATGACGGCCGAACTGGAGACCCGGCACGGCATCCGCACCGCCCTCGTCCCGCTCTTCCTCGACTTCACACAGGAGCGGGACGCGTACGCGGCGATCAGCCACGGGTTCTCCGAGTGGGGCGCCCGCAGCGCCGCCCGCCAGGCGGGGGCGGTGGCGGACGCCGAACGGGCCCACCGCCTCGGGAAGATCTGGATGCAGCCGGTCTCCGTCCAGGACACCCGCCCCAACCAGGGCGTCTACGACGAGGCGGGCAACACCGAGACCCTGCGCGCGAGCTGGGCGGCCGCCATCGAATCCGACGCCGACTGGGTCCAGCTCACCACCTGGAACGACTACTCCGAAGGCACCCACGTCGCGCCGTCCCTGCACAACGGCTACGCCTATCTGGACCTCGCCTCCTACTACCTGACGCGGTTCAAGACCGGTGCCTGGCCGAGGATCCTGCGCGACACCCTCTATCTGACCTCACGCATCCAGTTCGCCGACGACCTCCCGCCCGCCGCCCGCCAGCCGCAGGTGATACGGCCCCGCGAGGGCACTGCGGCCCCCCGCGACACCGTCGAGGTGCTCTCCTTCCTCACGGCCCCCGCGGACGTCCGCGCGCGGACCGGGGACCGGGAGAGCGCCTACCGGGCGCCGTCCGGTGTGCACGCGCACCTGTTCCCGCTCCGTACGGGCCACAGCTCCGCGACCGTCGTACGGGCCGGGACGGCCACGACGCAGGTCACGACGCGCTACCCGGTCCGACGGCCGGTCGCCAGGCAGGACCTGCAGTACTACGCCGTGACGAGCGGACGCAGCCAGCGCTGAGCGCGGCTGTCGGAGGCGGGTCCTAGCGTGGGGGTATGACGACGAACCGGGGGACCTTCGAGGCGGCGACGGGCGACGACCCGCCGCTGCCGGAGGGCGACAGGGAACAGAGATCCCGTGAGGTACGGGCCGCGGTCGAAGGGCTGCTGCAGATACGGCGGCTGACCGGCGGCCGGGGAGGCGGCGATCCACGGCTGCACCCGGCCGATTGGGAGCGGAAGCAGCCCGTCCGCGCGGTGGCGCTCGCGCTGGAGGCGGCCGGTGTCGCGCCCTCCGCGGTCGACGCCTCGGGGGCCCGGACGGCGACCGGCTACCGGGTCACGGCCGGTGAGCGGCCCGGCACCGCGGTCGTGGAGTGGGCGGGGCCGCCCGGGGGCGGCGCGGCCCAGGCGGAGGAGTCCGCCCTGGGCGCGTGCGTACCCGTCCTGGAGCGGCTCGGCTGGGAGGCGCTGCTCTACCGGGGGCCGCGCCGCAGGCGGTTCCTCGAAGTCGAGCCGATGGCGCACTGAAGGGGCACCGAGGGGGCACTGAAGGGACGCAAGAGGCGGCGCGGTGCGGCTCGTGCCCGGTCGGTTCAGGCGATGGAGGCGGAGACGATCGCCGAGACCGCGATATTGCACGAGGCCGTGACCCAGACGGCCGGGTGGGGCTGCGGGTCCACGAGGGTGGCACCGAGCTTGCCCGGCGTGACCAGGTCCACGACCAGGAACGCCACGGCCATCATCACGAGGCCGAGGAGCCCGAAGGCGGCCGTCGAGGCGAGGCCCTTGCCGAAGTCGTCGTACGTCGTCCATATGGAGGTGAAGACGATGCCGCCGATGCCGAGCAGCGCGGAGCTCAGGAGCGTCGCGGCATTGCGGTTGCGCTCCTCCCAGATCTGCCGGCCGAGCTTCCCCGGCGTGAGCAGGTCCACGAGGACGATGCCCAGAATCAGCAGCACCACGCCGAGGGCGCCGTAGGCGGAGGCCCGGCCGAGGCCGTTGACGATGTCGCTCATGTGTTGCCGGCTCCGAGGGGATGGATCGTGAATGATCGCGGTCAAGGACCGGCAAAATGTAGCGCATGCGCCGGGGGCCGCCTCCGGGCGGGCGCCCACCTCGCCGCCGTCCCTGTATGGAGCAACAACGCATCGGCCTCGGCGCCCGCAGAGGTGAGAGTGGAAGTCGTACGGCTTCGGCTCTGCCCAGGGAGACCACAGATGACCACCCTCAACCGACGCGACCTCGGGCTTCTCGCCCTCCGGCTCGGTACCGGCGCCGTCCTCGTCGCGCACGGCACGCAGAAGCTGCTCGGCTGGTTCGGGGGCGGCGGAGTGGAGGGGACGGCGAAGGCGATGGAGGCGATGGGCTTCCACCCACCCCGCGAGAGCGCGATCGCCGCGGGACTCGGCGAGACGGGCGGCGGGGTGCTGCTCGCCCTCGGCCTGGCCACCCCCGCGGCCGGCGCCGCCGCGGCCGGAGCGATGGCGGGCGCGGTCTCCGTCCACGCCCCGGCCGGCTTCTTCGCCCAGAGCGGCGGCTTCGAGTACCCGGCCTTCCTCGGCTTCACGGCGGCCGCCATCGGCGTCGCGGGCGCCGGCCGCTACTCCCTCGACCACGCCACCGGCCACGTCGTGGACCGCCCCTGGGTCGTCGCCACCGCGTTCCTCGGCAGCGCCCTGGCGGCCGCCGCCGTCGTGGGCCGCCGAGCCCAGGCCCGGAGCGAGGCGGCCCACGGGGAGAACGGGGAGAACGGGAAGAACGGGGAGGGCAGTACCGACTGAGCGGACCTCTTCCTGACGCGGCGGCTCCCCGGTGATCCGGGGAGCCGCCGCGCTTCTGCGCGTCCGGACACCCGATCCACGTGCATCGCCGCAAATCGGCGCGTACGTCCATATCGCCTGTGAAAACGCGGTGTTCCACCCCTTCTACGGGGCGCCGCACGTTTAGGGCGTCATGGCCAATCCCCGACACGTTCCCGAACTCCACGCCGGCTACAGGCTGTCGACGGCCGTGGCCCCGGTGCGCTCCGCGGCACCGCACCTTCCCGCCCCCGAAACCTTTCGGGGGCGCACTCGTCATGACGGTGTGTGAGCCATGGGGCTCACGCGCGGCGTCGAGTCCTCCCGCGCCCACCTGGAGCGGAGCCTTCCACCGAGTTGCCTCGTCTGTTGTACTACGAGTCATCTCCCGGCAACTGACTGCGCTTTGCCTTGCCTTACGTTCCTACGACGGAAGGACGCTCATGCAGCGCAAGTCCCTCTCCCTCCTGGCGGCGGCTGCGACGGTTCTGGGCACGGCTTCGGCGGTGCCCGTCGCGGAGGCGGCCCCGCCGCAGGGCTCCGCGGCCGCCAGAGCATCGGCCGCCGTCGTCGCGCACCCGTTCGTCCCGAGCGCCCCTTCGGCGCACACCACCGTGGCACCGGGCGTGACGCTGACCACCACCACGTACGGCAAGCAGGACGCCGACGACCGGTGGACCGTCCACGTCTATCTGCCCGCGACCCCCGACGGTCCGCTCGCCTCCGCGGGTACGGCCCTCGGCCCCCGGGCCACCGCCGACCGGGTGGCCACGGCGCTGCGTGAGAAGGGGTTCGAGCCCCGCGTCGAGGAGGTCGTCGCCCCGGCCTTCGCCGACCGTCGTCCCGGAACCCTCGGCTGGACCGTCCGTGTCGGCCTCCACGCGAGCGAGGCCGACGCGACGGCACATCTGAACCTGGTCAAGTCCGCCGGATTCGCGGGCGGTACGCGGTACACCGCGCAGGACGGCACCGACAAGCGGGCGCCGCAGAAGGTCCACATGCTGCGGGTGGACTTCCGTACGTTCAAGGGCAGCGTGGGCACGGACTTCGGCCCCAAGCTCAACGGCACGGAGAAGCTGACCGACCTCATCGCCTCCACCGGCGCGCTCGCCGGCATCAACGGCCAGTGGTTCTACAACCAGGCGCCGGGTGGCCTGTACGTGAAGAACGGCAGGCTGCTGGGCTCCGCGACCCAAGGGCGGTCCGGCCTCAAGGTGACCAACGGCGGCCGCTCCTTCGCCGTGGACACCTACACGGCCCATGTGACGCTCAAGGCCGGGACGGAGACCGTCGAGGTCGACGGGGTGAACCGGCTGCCCGGCGACGTCTGGAACTGCGGTGGTGTCGGCGGCGACCTGCCCACACAGAAGCCGCAGCACGACCTCAGGTGCACCGACGACAGCGAACTGGTGCGCTTCACCCCCGAGTGGGGCGCCCCGCCGGCCGGTGCGGGCGCGGAGGCCGTGCTCGACGCCGCCGGCCGCGTGACGGCGGTGAACACCTCGCGCGGCGCGAGCGTGCCGGACGGCGGGTCGACCCTCCAGGCGACCGGCGCGAGCGCGCAGTGGCTGCTGGAACACGCCGTGGTCGGGCAGACACTGACGTTCTCCGAGCGGGTGGAGGACGGCAGGGGGCGCCAGGTGCCGCTCACATCGGACACCACGATCCTCCAGGTCGGCCCGACCCTGGTACGTCAGGGGAAGGTGTCGGTCAACGCCCAGGCGGACGGCATCATCAGGGACGGCGCGGACCAGACCTTCACGTACAACTGGACCCTGCGCGCCAACCCGCGCTCGATGGTCGGTGTGGACGAGCTGGGCAGGCTGATGCTCGTGGTCGTCGACGGCCGGCAGGCCGGCTACAGCGAGGGGCTCGGCGTCGCGCAGGCCGCTCAGCTGATGAGGCAGCTCGGCGCGCGCGAGGCGATGAACCTCGACGGCGGCGGCTCCAGCGTCCTCGCCACCGCCCGGTCGGGGATCGTCAACCGGCCCTCCGACGCGACGGGTCAGCGCTCGCTGGGCAACGTCCTGGTCATCCGCCCGTGACGTCCGCCTGACGACACCACCACGACCACCGGCCGTACGCGGGGAAGCCCCGCGTACGGCCGCCTCGTCCGCCGGGCCGGCCCTCGGCGGGTTCCCCCGACAGGCGTCTCCCGCGTGCGGCGGCCGGCCGGGGACGTGAGACTGCTGCCATGTCGCACAAGGTGTTTCTGGAGGGCGGGCCGGACGACCTCCCCGAGCGGATCGTGCAGGTCGAGACCCCCGGCGAGGACGTGAAGCTTCCGCATCTCGGCGGATACGAACACTTCAGGGAGACCCCCCGCCGCGAGGACACCGCCGCGGGGACCCTGCGGGTGTACGAGTGGTGGGAGCGTACGGAGATCGCCGAGTAGGCGAGCCCCGGATCGTCCGGATCGTCCGGAGAGACCCAGGCGGCCACCACCCTTGACGCGGCCCATGACGCGTACCGGCACGCATACCGGCACTCGTCCCGGGCACGCGCTGAGAAGACGTGGACGCGCGCGGCCAGGTGCGAGGCGAGTCGAGTCATGACCGAGAAGAAGATCATCACGGTGGTCGGGGCGACCGGGAACCAGGGCGGCGGACTCGTGCGCGCCATCCTGACCGACCCGGACGAGGAGTTCGCGGTACGGGCCGTCACCCGCCATCCCGGCGGCGACGCGGCGCAGGAGCTGAAGCGCCTCGGTGTCACCGACATCGTCCAGGCCGACATGGACGATCCGCCCAGCCTCGCCCCGGCCTTCGAGCACGCCTACGGGGCCTTCCTGGTCACCCCGTTCTGGGAGCACATGTCCGCCGCCCGGGAGAAGGACCAGGCCCTGGCGCTGGCCCGGGCGGCCTCGCACGCGGGTGTGCAGCACGCCGTCTGGTCCACGCTGGAGGACACGCGCGCGTGCATCCCGCTCGACGACGACCGGATGCCCACCCTCCAGGAGCACTACAAGGTGCCGCACTTCGACGGCAAGGCGGAGGCCGACCGGTACTTCACCGAGGAGGGCGTACCGACCACCTTCCTGCGCACCACCTTCTACTGGGAGAACCTCTTCGACTTCTTCACCCCGCAGCGCGGCGAGGACGGAACCCTCCAGCTGAACTTCCCCATGGGCGACCACCGGCTCTCGGGCATGGCCGCCGCCGACATCGGCAGGACCGCCCTGGCCATCCTCAAGCGGGGCACGGACCTCATCGCCGCCACGGTCAGCATCGCCGGGGAACACCTCAAGGTCGCCGACATCGCCTCCGCGCTCGGGGACGCCCACGGCGAGCCCGTGCTGTACCGGCCCCTGACGCCGGACGCGTACCGGGCGCAGGGGCATCCCGGCGCGGACGAGGCGGGGAACATGTTCCAGTTCTTCGCCGACTGCGAAGAGCCGTACACCAGGGCCCGCGACCTCACCGCCGCCCGTGACCTCAACCCCGCGCTGCAGGACTTCGCCACCTGGCTCGCCGCCCACCGCGACCAGGTGCGCCAGGCCTGGAAGGCCTGACCCCGGCGGCACGGCGGCCCTCACGGACGGAGCGCCCCCGCTCGCTCGACGCCGCGGCGAAGCGCCTGCGCCGTGTGTGAGGCCGGCTGACGCCCGTTCCCCGATCCGCCGGGGCGGCAGGGTTGCCGGTTCCGGGGCGGGGCAGTCGCCGGGGGAGGACCGACCACGAAACGAATCAGGCGATAGGACACTCCCCGAAGCCCAGGTCGGCGACTTCGTCGAAACCGTCTCCGCCGCTTCCTGACCGGCCCGCTCGCCGTCCGGCCGCCGTTCGCCCGCCCGTTCCCCGGCGTTCCGGCACCGCATGCCGTCCGGACGCCCGACCGAACGCGGATCGCCCCAACGGCCCCACGGGCCACCGCGTCCGGCAACAATTGCGGGACGTCGCCCCCACCGGGCAACGCGGTGCGGGCGACGGAACTTTCGGCGAGCAGAAGGCGAGACACCAGGCATGCACGTCAGCGCGCACATCGAGGCCGTCTACACCGAGATCTGCCGACGCAACCCCGGGGAGGCGGAGTTCCACCAGGCGGCGGCCGAAGTGCTCGACTCCCTGGCACCCGCCCTCGAACGGCATCCGGAGTTCGCGGAGACCGGGATCCTGGAGCGGCTCTGCGAGCCGGAGCGGCAGCTGCTCTTCCGGGTCCCGTGGGTCGACGACCAGGGCACCGTACGGGTGAACCGCGGCTTCCGGGTGGAGTTCAACAGCGCCCTCGGCCCCTACAAGGGCGGCTTGCGGTTCCACCCGAGCGTCAACCTCGGCATCGTGAAGTTCCTCGGTTTCGAGCAGATCTTCAAGAACGCGCTGACCGGCATGGCCATCGGCGGCGGCAAGGGTGGCGCCGACTTCGACCCCAAGGGCCGCTCGGACGCGGAGATCATGCGCTTCTGCCAGTCCTTCATGACCGAGCTGTACCGGCACCTGGGCGAGCACACCGACGTACCGGCGGGCGACATCGGCGTCGGGGCACGGGAGATCGGCTATCTCTTCGGCCAGTACAAGCGGATCACCAACCGGTACGAGTCCGGCGTCCTCACCGGAAAGCCGGTCGGCTGGGGCGGCTCGCACGTCCGTACCGAGGCGACGGGGTACGGCGCGGTCTACTTCGCCGAGGAGATGCTCACCACGCGCGGCGACGGCCTCGACGGACGCCGGGTGGTGGTCTCCGGTTCGGGGAACGTGGCCGTCTACGCCGCCGAGAAGGTGCACGCCCTGGGCGGCCGGGTCGTGGCCTGCAGCGATTCCTCCGGGTATCTGGTCGACGAGGACGGCATCGACCTGGAGCTGCTCAAGGACGTCAAGGAGGTACGCAGGGCCCGGATCTCCGCCTACGCGGAGGCGAAGCCGTCGGCCCGCTTCTCGGCCCGCGGCACGGTGTACGACGTCCCGTGCGACATCGCCCTGCCGTGCGCGACCCAGAACGAGCTGGGCCGCGACGACGCCGTCGCGCTGGTCAAGCACGGTGTCCTCGCCGTCGCCGAGGGCGCGAACATGCCCTGTACTCCGGACGCGGTGAAGGTGTTCCGGGAGGCGGGGGTCCTCTTCGGCCCGGGCAAGGCCGCCAACGCGGGTGGCGTGGCGACGTCGGCCCTGGAGATGCAGCAGAACGCGGCCCGCGACAGCTGGTCCTTCGAGGAGACGGAGGCGCGGCTCGCCACGGTCATGCGCGGCGTCCACGCCGAGTGCCGGTCCACCGCCGAGGCGTACGGCGGCAACGCGGAGGACTACGTGCTCGGCGCCAACGTCGCCGGGTTCCTGAAGGTGGCTCGGGCGATGGCGGCTCAGGGCGTCGTCTGACCCCCGTCCCGAGCGGCCCCGGCGCGTCACGGGGCCGCTCGGGGGTGGGGCGCGCCGCCTTCGGCGTGCTCCCACCGGCCGACGGGGGCGACGGCCGTACGCTGCGTCTGTCCGAGGCCCCTTCGAAAGCGCGGATGCTCTTGCTTGCCGTCACCGTCATCGCGGGCATTCTCTTCACCTGGTGCGTCCTGTCGCACCGGCTCGCGCGATGGAGCATCACCGCGCCGATCGCCATGATGGTCGCGGGCATCGCCCTCACCGCCGGCTCCGACCCGCCGCTCGTCTTCGACCTCGGCGACCTGGCCGGCTTCGAGCACGCCGTGGAGGTCGTCCTCGCGCTCCTGCTCTTCGTCGACGCGACCGAGGTGCCCAAGGGGGTCATCCGCCGGGAGCGGAGCGTCGTCGTCCGACTCCTCGGCGGCGCGCTCCCGCTCACGCTGGCCGCCGCCTTCCTCACCGCGCTCGCCTTCTTCCCCGACCAGCCGGGATGGGTGCTCGCGGTGCTGGCGACCGTCGTCGTCCCGCTCGATCTCGCGCCCACCGCCGCCGTGCTCCGGGACAAGCGCATCCCGGCGCGTCTTCGGGACGTGCTCAACGTCGAGGGCGGCCTGAACGACGGAATCGTCTCCCCGGTGTTCCTGCTCTGCGTCGCCGCCGCCGTCGAGTCCCACACGGCGAGCGACGACTACGCCGAGGCCGTCCTCGACGCGATCGCGGCGGCGGCCTGGGCCTTCGGAGCCGGATCACTCGTCGGCTACGCGGCCGGCCGGCTGCTGCGCGGGTCCTGGGCCAGGGGCTGGACCCAGCCCGCCGCGACGAGGCTCGCGGTGCTGAGCGTGCCGATCGCCGCGTACACCCTGTCCTCCGCGCTCGGAGGCAACGGTTTCGTCGCCTCCTTCGTCGCCGGTGTCTGCCTCGCCCCGTCGCTGCGGCAGTTGCCGAAGGACGCCGTGGAGATGACCGACGACCTGGTCACCCTGCTGACGCTCGCCCTGTGGTTCCTCTTCGGACAGATGGTCAACGACGAGTTCTGGGACGGCTTCCACCTCTCCGTCATCCTCTACGGGCTCCTCGCCGTCACCCTGGTCCGTGTCGTGCCGGTGCTGCTCGTGCTGATCGGTACGGACGTGTCCCTGAGCGACCGGCTCTTCCTGGGCTGGATGGGGCCCCGGGGCGTGACCACGGTGGTCTTCGGGCTCCTCGCCACGGTGGAGCTGCCGGCGGCCGGCGGCGGTGACTTCATCTCCCGCGTGATGGTGATCACCGTCATGGTCAGCGTCGTGCTGCACGGCCTGAGCACCGAACCCGTCGGCCGTCTGTACGCCCGCCGCCGACGCGTCTCGCCGGCGGAGCCCGAGCCACGGGGCGTGGACTGAGCCGTACCCCGCCCGGGCGGGACACGGCGGAACCGCGGGCGGCGGACCGCGGCGGACCGGGCCTGCGCCCGGTCCGCCGCGGACCGCGTCAGGACGGGATCCAGGCCCGCCAGGTGGCCTCGTTCTCCTTCACCCAGCGACCCGCCGCCTCCTGCGGCGACAGCTTCTGCTCCGCGATCATCAGGGCGACGTCGTTCTGCATCTCGGTCGTCCAGCGGAACTTCTTCAGGAAGGCGGCGGCGTCGCCTCCGCCGTCCGCGAAGCGGGCGTTGAGGAACTTCTGCAGGGGCGTGTGCGGATACGCGCAGGCCACCTTCTCCGGTTCGGCGTCGCAGCCCTCCTTGTACGCGGGCAGCTTCACCTCCGTCATCGGCACCCTCTCGAAGAGCCACTGGGGCTTGTACCAGTAGCTCAGGAAGGGCTTCTTCTCCTTGGCGAACTGCTTGATCTGCGTGATCTGCGCCGCCTCCGAGCCCGCGAACACGACCTGGTAGTCGAGGTCCAGGTTCTTCACGAGGGCCTTGTCGTTCGTGACGTAGGACGGGGAGCCGTCCAGCAGCTGGCCCTTGCCACCGCTCTCCGCGGTACGGAACTCGTCGGCGTACTTGTCCAGGTTCCTCCAGTCGGTGACGTCCGGGTGCTTCTCGGCGAAGTACGTCGGTACGAACCAGCCGATGTGGCCGGTCACCCCGAGATCGCCACCGCGCTCGATCGTCCCCTTGTCGTCGATGTACCGCTTCTCCTGCTCCGGGTGGCCCCAGTCCTCCAGGATGGCGTCCACCCGGCCCTGGCTGAGCGCGTCCCAGGCGGGCACCTCGTCGATCTGGACGGTGTCCACCCGGTAGCCGAGCTCGTGCTCCAGCAGGTACTGGGCGACGGCCACGTTGGCCTGCGCGCCCACCCACGACTGCACGGACAGGGTCACGGTGCGGGACCCCTTCGCGTCGGCGTACGGAGAGGCCTGGCGGGTCATGTCGGCGGCGCCGCAGCCGGTGAGACCGGCCGCCAGGGCGGCCGCGGTCACGAGTGCGGCGATGCGTGTACGAGCCATTTCTCAGGCCCCCTTTCCGGCGAGTGCGCGGCGTTCCGTCGGCTGGGTGACGCGGTCGAGCATCAGGCCGAGGCAGACGATCGCCGCGCCGGCGACCAGACCGGTCGCCAGGTCACCCTGGGCGAGACCGAAGACGGCGTCGTATCCGAGCGCGCCGCCGCCCACCAGGCCGCCGATGACGACCACGGCGAGCACGAGCACCACGCCCTGGTTGACGGCGAGCAGCAACGCGGGCCGGGCCAGTGGCAGCTGGACCTGGAACAGCTGCTGACGCCCGGTCGCGCCCAGCGAGCGCGAGGACTCCATCGCGGCCGGGTCCACTCCGCGCACGCCCTGGGCGGTGATCCGTACGACGGCGGGCAGCGCGTAGACCACGGCGGCCGCGACCGCCGGGGCGCGGCCCACGCCGAACAGGGCGACCACGGGGATCAGGTACACGAACTGCGGCATCGTCTGGAAGACGTCCAGCACCGGCCGCAGCGCCCGCCCCAGTCGGGTGCTGCGTGCCGCGGCGACTCCCAGGGCGACACCGAGCAGCAGCGTCACGGCGACGGCGGCCAGCACCTGGGACAGCGTGTCGAGCGCCGGGCCCCAGACGCCGAGCACCCCGATCGCCGCCATTGCGAGGACGGCCGTCGCGGCGGTACGCCAGGTGCCGATGAGCAGGGCGAGCGCGCCGACCGTCAGCAGGACCGCCCACCAGGGCAGCCACTGCAGGCCGTCGCGCAGGGGGTTGAGCACCCACGTGGTGAACCGTGCCGCCCAGTCGGCGGTGCCGCCGACGACCGGCACGCCGGAGTAGAGGTGCGCGGTCATCCAGTCGACCGCCCCGTTGACGGGCTCGGCGATGCCGACCGTCCAGGTGTCGGGCCAGGAGAGCCGGCCGGACAGCCGGCCCGCGACGGCGACGACGGCGGTCACCGCGAGAGCGACGGCCCAGCCGAGTCCGGCGTGGCGGGCGGGCGCCGCGCCGATCCGGTCTCCGGCCGCGGCGGTGACCCGGTCGAGGACCACGGCGAGCAGCACGATCGGCACGCCGGCCGCGAGCGCGGCACCGACGTCGACGGAGGCCAGCGCCTGGTAGACCCGGTCTCCGAGCCCGCCCGCGCCGATGACCGAGGCGATCACGGCCATGCCGAGCGCCATCATGATCGACTGGTTGACGCCGAGCAGAAGCTCCTTGCGGGCCAGCGGAAGGCGGGCGGTCAGCAGGCGCTGCCGCCCGGTGGCGCCGAGCGACGCGGCGGCCTCCATGACCCCGGCGTCCGCACCGCGCAGCCCCAGCGCGGTGAGACGGGCCATGGGCGGGGCGGCGTAGACGACGGTCGCGAGGACGGCCGCGGGCACGCCGATACCGAAGACCAGGACGACGGGCAGCAGATACGCGAACGCCGGCAGCACCTGCATGGTGTCGAGCACCGGACGCAGGATCCGGTGCATCCGGTCCGACAGGCCCGCGGCGAGGCCGAGGAGGCCTCCGAGCAGCACGGACGCGGCCACCGCGACCACCATCAGGGCGAGCGTCTGCATCGTGGGCACCCACATGCCGAGCACTCCGCACACGGCGAAGCCGGCGACGGAGGTCAGCGCGAGACGGACGCCCGCGACGCGCCAGGCCACCAGACCGGCGGCGGCGGTGACACCGGCCCAGCCGAGGGCGAGCAGCAGCAGGTAGACCGCGCGGACGGACACGACCACGACGTTGCTGACGTGCCCGAGGAAGTAGAGGAACAGCGGATGCCCGTCGCGGTTGTCGATGATCCAGTCGCTGGTGCGCTCCAGCGGCCCGGACAGGTCGACGGAGAGCCCCGAGGGCCAGCTGCCGCCGCCCAGGAGTACGGCGCCGAGGACGAGCGCGAGGGCGGCGCCGGCACCGATCAGCCGGCCGCGGTGGCGCGCGAGGGCGCGCAGCGCACCGGACCCGGCGTCACGGGCGGCCGTGGGGCCGGGAGGGACGGGAGTGACGGTGGTGGTCATCGGCCCCACCGCCCGGTGGCCGTGCCGTCGCGGCGCGCGGCCAGGACGGAGAAGCCGCGCGCGCCGCCCGGCGCGCAGGTGGCGGCACCCCTCGTGTCACCCGGCGCGGAGGTCGGGGCACCGCTTGTGCCGCCCGGCGGCGGCCAGGTCGTATGGGCGTACATCAGGCCACCGCCTTCCCCGGCGCGGCCGGGACCCCGGCGACGACACCGAGCAGTCCCGCGTGGTCGACCACGCCCAGGCACCTGCCCTCCTCGACGATCCGCGCGTTCTCGCCCGTACGGGCGACCGCCTCGATGGCCTCGTGCACGGTGGCGCTCGGGGCGAGCGAGGGGCCGGCCTCGTGCTCGCCGGCGAGCGCCGGGCGCATCGCGGAGCGGACGGTCAGCACCTGCTCGCGCGGCACGTCCCGGACGAAGTCCCGGACGTAGTCGTCGGCGGGGGCGCCCACGATCTCCTCCGGCGTACCGAGCTGGACGATCCGGCCGTCGCGCATCAGCGCGATGCGGTCGCCCAGCTTCAGCGCCTCGCTCAGGTCGTGCGTGATGAAGACCATCGTGCGTCCCTCCTCCCGGTGCAGGCGGACGACCTCCTCCTGCATGTCACGGCGGATCAGCGGGTCGAGCGCGCTGAACGGCTCGTCGAACAGCAGGACTTCGGGGTCCACGGCGAGCGCGCGGGCCAGTCCGACCCGCTGCTGCTGACCACCGGACAACTGGCTCGGCCTGCGGTGCTCCATACCGTCCAGGCCCACCTTGGAGACGAACTCCGCCGCCCGCTCGCGCCGTTCGCCGCGCCCCACACCCTGGATCTCCAGGCCGTACGCGACGTTGTCGAGCACCGTGCGGTGCGGCAGCAGGCCGAAGTGCTGGAAGACCATCGACGCCCGGTGGCGGCGCAGCTCGCGCAGGCGCCCGGTGTCCATGGAGAGCACGTCCTCGCCGTCGATGGCGACCGTGCCCGAGGTCGGCTCGATGAGCCGGGTCAGACAGCGGACGAGCGTGGACTTGCCCGAGCCGGAAAGGCCCATGACGACGAAGACCTCGCCCTTGCGGACGTCGAACGAGACGTCGCGGACGGCCGCGGTGCAGCCGGTGCGCTCGCGCAGCTCGGCGGCGTCGAGCTGCGCGAGTTCGGGGTCGGCGGGCACGCGGTCGGCCTTCGGACCGAAGACCTTCCACAGCTCGCGTACGGAGAAGACGGGGTCGGCGGGGGTCTGCGGCGAAGTGTGCGGAGTACTCATCGGACCGTGCCTCCCAGCAGGTCGGCGCATTTCTCGCCGACCATGAGCACGCCGATCATCGGGTTCACGGCGGTCATGGTCGGGAAGACGGACGCGTCGGCGATCCGGATGCCGTCGAGGCCCCGGATCCTCAGATCGGGCGCGACGACGGCGAGTTCGTCGTCGACGGCCCCCATCCGGCACGTTCCGGCCGGGTGGTAGACGGTGTGCGCGACCTGGCGGGCGTACGCGCTGAGTTCCTCGTCGGAGGTCACCTCGGGTCCCGGGCACACCTCGCGCTTCAGCCATCCGGCCAGCGGCTCGCTCTGCGCGATCTGCCGGGCGATGCGGATGCCGTCGACGAGGGTCCGGCCGTCGTAGTCGTCCTCGTCGGTGAAGTACCGGAAGTCCAGCGCGGGCTTGACCTCGGGGTCGGCGCTCGTGAGGTAGAGCCGGCCGCGGCTGCGCGGCTTGGGGATGTTCGGGGTCATCGACACGCCGTGCGCGGGCCGTTCGTAGCCCAGGCGCTCGGGGTTGTCGGTGAACGGGATCTGGTAGAAGTGGAACATCAGGTCCGGCCCCTCGGACTCCGGGTCCCGGCGGACGAACAGGCCGGCGTCGGAGTCCATGGCGGAGTTCTCCGGGATCGGGCCGTGCGTCTCCCACACGATGACCGACTCGGGGTGGTCGAGCAGGTTCTCCCCGACACCCGGCAGGTCGTGCACGACGGGGATGCCGAGCTTCTCCAGGTCGGCACGGGGCCCGACTCCGGAGTGCAGCAGCAGTCGCGGGGTGTCCACGGCACCGGCGCAGACGAGGACCTCGCGCCGGGCGCGTACGACGTGCTCGTCGCCCTCCTTGGTCCGGATGTGCACGCCGGTGGCCCGGGTGCCCTCGAACTCGAGGCGGAACGCCCAGGTCTCCAGCGCGATGTGCAGGTTCGGCCGGTCCAGGAACGGGTGCAGATAGGCGACCGAGGCGGACGACCGCTTGTTGTTCTCCGGGTGGTACGCGAGGTCGAAGAAGCCGACGCCCTCGTGGAAGGGACGTCTGTTGAAGCCCTCGACGCGCGGCACACCGAGCGTGGTCTGCGCCGCGTCGACGAAGTCCCGGGCGATCGCGTTCCGGTCGGCCTCGTCGACGGGCACGATGTTGTTGCGCAGCCGGGAGAAGTACGGATCCATGGCCTGCGCGCCCCAGCCCTCGGCGCCGGCCTCGGCCCACTCGTCCCAGTCGGAGGGCAGGGGCTTGAAGGCGATGAGGGTGTTGTGCGAGGAACAGCCGCCGAGCACCCGCGCACGGCTGTGGCGGATGTGCGAGTTGCCGCGGGGCTGCTCGGTCGTCGGGTAGTCGTAGTCCAGCTCACCGCCGAGCAGGCCCATCCAGCGGCGCAGGGTGAGGACGTCGTCACGGCCGACGTCACTGGGGCCGCCCTCGATGACGGCGACGCTGACGTCCGGGTTCTCGGTCAGCCGGGAGGCGATGACCGAACCCGCCGTGCCGCCGCCCACGACGACGTAGTCGTACACGTGCCGGTCGTTCATGCCTGGTCCCTCTCCGTCGTGCCCGCGAACCAGCGCACGGGGCGCGGAGCGAGGTTCTGGTAGATGTGCTTGGCCTCGCGGTACTCGGCGAGACCGCTGGGGCCCAGTTCGCGGCCGATGCCGCTCTTTCCGAAGCCGCCCCATTCCGCCTGCGGCAGGTAGGGGTGGAAGTCGTTGATCCAGACGGTGCCGTGGCGCAGCCGGGCGGCGACGCGCCGGGCACGGGCCTCGTCGGCCGTCCACACCGCTCCGGCGAGGCCGTACTCGGTGTCGTTGGCGAGGGTGACGGCCTCCTCCTCGGTGCGGAAGGTCTCCACGGTGAGGACGGGTCCGAAGACCTCTTCGCGGACGATCCGCATCCGGCGGTGGCACCGGTCGAGGACCGTGGGCCGGTAGAAGTAGCCGGGACCGGCCGGTCGCTCGCCGCCGGCACGGAGGACGGCGCCTTCGCCGAGGGCGGAGGCCACGTACTCCTCGGTCCTCGCCACCTGGGCCGCGGAGACCAGCGGTCCGCACTCGACGCCCGCGTCGGTGCCGCGGCCGAGCCGGATCAGTTCGGCCCTTCGGGCGAGTTCGGCGACGAAGCGCTCGCGCAGCGGCTCCTCGACGATGAGGCGGGAGCCGGCGGAGCAGACCTGGCCGCTGTGGATGAAGGCGGCGTTGAGGGCCTGGTCGACGGCGGTGTCGAATCCCTCGGCCGTCGCGCAGGCGTCGGCGAACACGACGTTGGGGTTCTTGCCGCCCAGTTCGAGGGCGACCTTCTTCACGCTGTCGGCGGCCGCGTGGGCCACCTTCGTACCGCTGACGAGACCGCCCGTGAACGAGACGAGGTCGACGTCGGGGTGCTCGGCGAGCCGGGCGCCTACGGTGTGGCCGGGGCCGGTGACGATGTTGGCCGCGCCGAGCGGCAGACCGGCCTCCAGGAGCAGTTCGACCAGGACGACCGTGCTCAGCGGGGTGATCTCGCTGGGCTTGATCACGAAGGTGTTGCCGGCGGCGAGGGCGGGCGCGATCTTCCAGCTCGCCTGGAGCAGCGGGTAGTTCCACGGCGTGATCAGGGCGCAGACCCCGACGGGCTCGTGCACGACGACGCTGCGGATCTCGTCCGATCCGGCGTCGACGACGCGAGCGCCGCTCTCGCTCTCCACGAGGTCGGCGAAGTACCGGAAGGCGTCGCGGACGCAGTCGACGTCGACGCGGCCCTCCTCCAGCGTCTTGCCCGCGTCCTGGCTCTCCAGGGCACCGATGCGCTCGCGATCGCGCTCGAGCAGGGCGGCGACCCGCCGCAGCAGGTTCGCCCGCTCGGCGACCGGCGTACGCGGCCAGGCACCGTCGTCGAACGCGGCGCGCGCCGCGGCCACGGCGTCGTCGGTGTCCGCGACATCGCCCTCCGACACGACGGCGAAGGCGGTCGCGTCGACGGGGTCGATGATGTCGCGCGTGGCGCCGGAGACGGCGGCTCGCCACTCTCCGCCCACATGGATGGTCTGTTGTTCTGCGGTCACGTCGCGTCTGGCCCTTCGTTTCCTTGAATCCCCCTGCCGGTTGCGCCGGCGGTCGGGCCGCCTGCCCCGACCTCGGGGATCCATGCGCAATGCCTCACGGAGAGTGCTCTGTCTCACGCGCGATAGCAGTGCGAAAGGGGACATACGACGCAAAAAATGCGGGTGCCCGACCGTGAAGTCCCCGGTCGGGCACCCGTGGCGGGGTGGTTACGGGGCGTCCACCAGGACCCGGCCGTCGGCGGGGAGCCGGAGGGCGGCCCCGCCGGCGTAGGCGGACTCCACCCGGGCCCGCTCGGTCGCGTTCGGGACCGCGTTGGTGCAGCTCGTACCGGCGCTCGACCCCGACATCAGCTGTGAGCACGGGCCGGGCTTGGTGTCGGGCAGACCCAGGCTGTGACCGAGTTCATGGGCGGCGATGCGGGTCTTGTCGTACCCCTGGGTCACCGCCTGGCTTCCGAGCTCGACGCGGACCTGCCGGCCCGGGCGGACGGGGCCCAGAGTGGCCTGGGGCCAGCCGGTCGTGGCCACGATCACGATCTCGGCCCGGGTGCCCGGCGCGGCCTCGACCAGCTTGACGTTGCCGACGTTCGCGTTCCAGGAGGCGACTCCGGCCGCGATGGCCGCCTCCCAGCCGCCGGCCCTGCTGTCGTCGTAGCGCAGTGTCACCGCCGCCTGCGCGCTCGCCGTCGACGGTTCCGGTGCGGGCGCGGGCGCGGCGGTCGCCGCCGTCGCGGTGGCCAGGACGACCGCGGCGGTGGTGGTGCCTGCCTTCAGCCATGTGGAGAGGGACATGCTTCTCCTTCACTCGTGGGGGCTCGGAACCGGTGCGGAAGCCGTACGGATCCGAGAGTGCGGGAAGTTCGAAGGTATGCCCCCGCCCCCCCATCCGTCATGTACCTGTCACTGGCTGATCGCTCGTCAACTTCCTGGCCGCGTGGCGCCGTCGAGGAACGCGTCGGGGTGGGGCGACGAAATCCTCGCGTGTTACTTGGCGGTAAGGAATGATGGCGCGCAACCATCCACACGGTCGGGGGCTGAGGCAGCGGTGACGACTTTCGACGAACGAACCACGGTGCACGCGTTCCGGGACGACGCCCTGGGAGACCACGACGCCGTCGGTCTCGCGGCGGCGATCCGGCGCGGTGAGGTCGGCGCCGCCGAGGTGGCACGGGACGCGGCGCAGCGGGTACGGGCCGTCGAGGGACGGCTCCACGCCGTCCAGGTGCACGTCGACCTCCCGGCCCACGCCGCAGGCGCGAACGGCCCCCTCGCCGGGGTGCCGACCTTCGTCAAGGACAACACCGACCACCAGGGGCTGCCGACCGGCCATGGCAGTGCCTCCTTCACCCCCAAGGCCGCCCGCCGGCACGCGCCGTTCGCCCGGCAGTTCCTGAGCAGCGGCGTCACCGTGCTGGGCAAGACCCGGCTGCCCGAGTTCGGGTTCAGTCCGACCACCGAGTACGAGGGCGCCGAGCCCGTCCGCAATCCCTGGAACACCGGCTACTCGGCGGGTGGTTCGTCCGGGGGCAGCGCCGCGCTCGTCGCGGCCGGGGCGGTCCCGATCGCCCACGCCAACGACGGCGGCGGGTCGATCCGGATCCCCGCCGCCTGCTGCGGACTCGTCGGGCTCAAGCCGACCCGCGGCCGGGTCGTGGGGAACGCCCAGAGCCGTCAACTGCCGCTCGACATCGTCTCCGACGGGATCGTCAGCCGCTCCGTGCGGGACACCGCCGCGTTCCTCGCCGCCGCCGAGACGCACTGGCGCAACCCGAAGCTGCCGCCGCTGGGCCTGGTCGAAGGCCCCTCGGAGCGGCGGCTGCGCATCGGCCTCCTCCTCGACTCGCCCAACGGCGTCCGCGCCGACGCGGCCACCCGCGCGGCCGTCACGGAGACCGCGGCCACCCTCGAACGGCTCGGCCACACCGTGGAGCCGGTGGAGCTGGCCATCGACCCCAGGTTCACCGAGGACTTCCTCACCTACTGGGGGATGCTGTCGTTCCTCCTCGGCATCACCGGCCGGACCCTCGGCACCGGCTTCGACCGGCGCCGCATGGACGGCCTCAGCCGGGGCCTGCGCGAGGCGTACCTCGCCACCTGGCAGAGCACCCCGGGCATGCTGCGGAGGCTGAAGCGGACGGAGCGTGCGTACGCGGCGGCCTTCCGCGGTCTCGACCTCGTCCTGTCGCCCGTGCTCGCCCACACCACGCCGCCGATCGGCCACCTCAGCCCGGCCGTTCCGTACGCGACGCTGATCGAACGGATCCTCGCGTACGTCGCTTTCACACCGGTCAACAACATCGTCGGCACTCCGTCGATCTCGGTGCCCGCCGCCGGGGCCACCGAGGACGGACTCCCCATCGGCGTCATGTTCTCCGGCCGCCCGGGCGGTGAACGGACGCTTCTGGAGGTCGCGTTCGCGCTGGAGGCGGAGCAGCCCTTCCGGCGTATCCAGGACGTGTGACGCCACGTCCCCGGCGGGGCCCCGCCGGTCTGGCATGCTGCCCGGGTGCGCGTGTTGATCGTGACGGCGGGAAGCTGGGGCGACGTCGCTCCCTACACCGGCCTGGGCGTGCGGCTGCGCGCGGCGGGTCACGACGTGGTGCTCGCCACCCATGAGCGCTTCGAGCAGGCGGTGACGGCGCACGGGCTCGGCTTCCGGCCGCTGCCCGTCGACCCCCGGGCGGAGTTGGCGTCGGAGCACGGACAGGGCCTGGCCCGAGCGGTCGCCGCCCCGGTGGAACTGGCGCGGATCGTGACGATGGCGGCGGCGTTCATGCCCCGGCTGACCGACGGTGTCGCGGACGCCGTACGCCAGGGAGCCGACGTCCTGCTCAGCTCCACGGTCACGGAGCCGGTCTGCTCCGCTCTCGGCGAGGGCCTGCGCCTTCCGGTCATCGGCCTTCCCCTCCAGCCGCTCCACCCCACGTCGGCGTTCCCGCCGATGATGACGGGGCTCCGGTCGTTCGGACCGTACGGGAACCGGCTCGCCACCCACGCCCTGTGGGCCGCGACCGACCGGATCTTCGCACCCGCCGTCGCCGGGCTGCGACGCGAACTCGGCCTGCCGTCCCGGCGGTGGGCGGGCCCGCTCGGCCTGCCGCGCGACCGGACGGTCCTCCACGGCTTCAGCCCACGGATCGTTCCCCGTCCCGCCGACTGGCCCGACGGCCACCGGGTCTGCGGCTACTGGTGGCCCCCGACACCCCCCGGCTGGCGGCCCGACCCACGGCTCGTAGACTTCCTCGACTCCGGCCCGCCGCCGGTCTTCGCCGGGTTCGGCAGCTGCGTCACCGCCGAGGCCGACCGGCTGAGCGAGCTGCTCGCCGCGGCCCTGCGGCGGGCGAAGGTACGCGGGATCGTCCAGGCGGGCTGGAGCGGCCTGCACGCCGAGGGAGACGACCTGATCACCGTCCAGGAGGTCCCGCACGCCTGGCTCTTCCCGCGGACCGCCGCCGTCGTCCACCACGCGGGCGCCGGTACGACAGCGGCCGGCCTGCGCGCCGGGGTCCCGGCCGTCCCGGTCCCGGTCCAGCTCGACCAGCACTTCTGGGCGGCCCGCCTCGCCCGCCTCGGTGTCGCCCCGGCCCCCCTGCGCCTGCAGCGGGTCACGGCCGAGCGCCTGGCGGCCGCGATCACCACCGCGACCCGCGACCCCGCACTGCGCGCACGCTCCCGCCTCCTCGCGGCCCACCTGGCGCGGGAGGACGGCGCACAGCCCGTACTGGACACCCTGGAGCGCCTCGCGTGACACCAGGCCGGGCACGGTACGACCGAGGTCCGAGCGGCCGGCACCAGGCCGGTCCCGTCGAAGAGAGCCGAGCATGAGACACACCCCGATATCCGTCACCGCCCTGGGCACCCTCGGGCTCGTCGCCTCCCTCCTCGCCGTGCCCGCCACGGCGGCGGAGGCGGCGCCCGGGCAGAGCGTCTACGGCGAACTGGCCCGCAACGGCACCTTCGCCACCGACACCGAGGGCTGGTGGGGGACTCCCGGCGTCTCGATGACCGCCGAGGACGGCGCGCTGCGGGCCACGGTCGAGCCCGCCCCGGCGGACCAGGCCGGTCAGTCGTACCGCACGATCGTGGGCCAGGACCGGATCATGCTCCGCCCGGGCGTCCGGTACACCCTGTCCTTCGACGCCACCGCCTCCCGGGCCACGACGATCAGGTCGACGGTCCAGCTCGGGACCGATCCCTACCCGGCGTCCCTCGCGAACGACCTCGACCTGACCACCGACACCCGGCACTTCAGCTGGACCTTCACCTCCTCCCTGGACTCGGCCGACGGCCACATCGACTTCCAGGTCGGCGGCCAGGACATCAGGACCGACATCGTCCTCGACAACGTCTCGCTGACCACCTCGACGGCGCGCGAAGGCTTCTACACGGACCCGGGGAGCTCGGCCATGACATGGGCGCGCGGCACGACGGACCCCCGCGCCGCGAAGATCGCGTCGGCCGTCGCCGACCACACCACGGTGAAGTGGTTCGGCGGCTGGGACGCCGACGGCGACCCCTCGACCGGCATCCGGGACGAGGTGAGCGCCTACGTGGGCGCGGCGGCGGCGCGGGGAGAGCTTCCCGTGCTCGTCGCGTACAACGTCCCCGGCCGGGACTGCGGCGGCGCCTCCTCGGGCGGCTCCGCGGACGCCGACCGCTACCGGGCGTGGATCGACGCCTTCGCCCAGGGCGTCGCGGGCCGCCCCGCCGTCGTGATCCTTGAGCCCGACGCGGTGGCCCAGTCCGCCGACCCGGCATGCATCGCGGGTGAGGCCCTCGAAACCCGCTTCACCCTGCTCCGGCACGCCACCGAGCGCCTGCGGGCCCAGGGCGACCTCGTCCGGACCTACCTCGACGCGGGCAACGCCACCTGGACCCTGGGGCAGGACCTCGACGACACCGGCGGCATCGGCCTGAGTCGGATGGCCCAGCTGCTCGACCGCTCCGGCGTCGCGGCGGCCCGCGGAGTCTCGATCGGTGTCTCCAACTTCGACTCCACGGATGTCTCCCAGGCGTACGGCACCAGGCTGGCCGACCGGCTCAGGACCGACTTCGGCATCGACGCCCGGTGGGTGGTGGACACCGCGCGCAACGGCAACGGGGCCTATGTGACCCCCGGCGTCCCGACCAGCGGGCACGTCGGCTTCTGCAATCCGCCGGGGCGCAAGCTGGGGGTGACGTCCCGGGCCGGCACGGGCGGTGCCGACTACCTTCTGTGGATCAAGAACCCCGGCGATTCGGACGGCGACTCCGCCGCCTGCCCGCCCGGCTCCCCACCGGCCGGCACCTTCTCGCCGGACCTCGCCGATGCCCTCGTCGAAGGCCGCTGAGCGGGCGTCGTGGGCGCCGTGTATCGCGGGCGTATCGAAAATCGCATACGCCACCACAACGGCCCCCGGATTTCCATGAGGGCATGAACCACGACGCATCCCTGCCGGCACCGCCCCGCCGCACGCGCAGGACCGTGCTCATCGGCCTGGCGGTCCTCGGACTGACGAGCGCCCTGTTCGCCCTGCGCGGACCGCTCCTGATGTCCGCACCGAGGTGCATGGCCGGGCGGTGGCACGGCTGCTTCGACACGTTCAACGGCGTGGTGCTCATGACGCTCGTGACCGTGCCCCTGTCCGTCCTCGTGGCATGGGCCCTGGCGCGCCGACGCCGTGCCGCGGGCGTCACCGGAGCGTGGCGGACGTCGCTGGCCGAGGTGGGCATGGTCCACGGCACGGTGCCCTTCGTGTGGCTGATCCTGATGCCGGGCGCGGGGGCCGGCGTCGTCCCCGGCCGGGTGAGCCTGGTACCGCTGCGGGACCTGGTCACGATGGGCCCGCTCGGGATCACCGGCAATCTGCTCGTCTTCGCGTCGCTGGGCTTCTTCGCCCCGGTGCGGTACGCGGCGGTGGCGTTCGTGCCGCGGATCCTGGCGCTCGGGGCGGGCTGCTCGGTCCTGGTCGAGACCGCGCAGTACGTCCTGCGGCTCGACCGGGTCTCCTCGGTGGACGACGTCCTGGTCAACGCGACCGGCGCCGTACTGGCCGGGCTGGCGTCACGCCGCTGGTGGCGCACGAAGGCGCAGGCACCGTCGGACCGGCCCCGGCCCGTGCCGGCAGCGGCGGGCTCAGCCGGGCCTGCGACTTAGGCTTCCCCCATGCGCGTACTGATCGTGGAGGACGAGCCCTACCTGGCCGAGGCCGTCCGTGACGGCCTGCGGCTGGAGGCGATCGCCGCGGACATCGCCGGCGACGGCGACTCCGCCCTGGAACTGCTCAGCGTCCACTCCTACGACCTCGCGGTCCTCGACCGCGACATCCCCGGGCCCTCCGGCGACGAGGTCGCCCGGCGCATCGTCGCCTCCGGCAGCGGCATCCCGATCCTCATGCTCACGGCGGCCGACCGGATCGACGACAAGGCCTCCGGTTTCGGGCTCGGTGCCGACGACTACCTCACGAAGCCGTTCGAGCTGCGGGAGCTCGTCCTGCGCCTGAGGGCCCTCGACCGCCGGCGCGCGTACGCCCGGCCCCCGGTCCGCGAGATCGCGGGCCTGCGGCTAGACCCCTTCCGCCGGGAGGTCTTCCGCGACGGGCGCTACGTCGCGCTCACCCGCAAACAGTTCGCCGTGCTGGAAGTCCTCGTCGCCGCCGAAGGCGGGGTCGTCAGCGCCGAGGAGCTGCTGGAGAGGGCCTGGGACGAGAACGCCGACCCCCTCACCAACGCCGTACGCATCACGGTCTCCGCACTGCGCAAACGGCTCGGCGAACCCTGGCTCATCGCCACGGTGCCGGGTGTGGGCTACCGCATCGAGACCGGCTCCGGCACCACCCACCCCGGCAGCACGCGTGCGTAGACGCCCCGGGCTCAGCGTCCGGCTGAAACTCACCCTCAGCTACGCCGGGTTCCTCGCCGTCGCCGGTGCGCTCCTGCTGGCCGTCGTGTGGGGGTACCTGCTGCGCTACGTCCCCGACAACCCCCAGGGCCTGCTCGGAGTCTCGCCCAACCGCTACCTCCTCGTGCGCACCTTCTTCCCCGCCGCGGCCGTGGCGATGGCCTTCCTGCTCCTGTTCGGCCTCGTCGGGGGATGGATCCTCGCCGGCCGGATGCTCGCACCCCTCGCACAGATCACGGACGCGGCACGGATGGCCGGAAACGGTTCGCTGTCCCACCGCATCCGTATGAAGGGCCGCCAGGACGAGTTCCGTGAGCTCTCCGACGCCTTCGACTCGATGCTCCGGCGACTGGAGTCCCACGTCGCCGAGCAGCAGCGGTTCGCCGCGAACGCCTCCCACGAGCTGCGCACCCCGCTGGCGATCTCACGGACGCTCCTCGACGTGGCCCGCAAGGACCCCACACGGGACCGGGGCGAACTGATCGAACGCCTGCACGCGGTCAACGCGCGGGCGATCGACCTCACCGAGGCCCTCCTGCTGCTCGGCCGCGGCGACCGGGGAACCTTCACCCGCGCGCCCGTCGACCTCTCCCTCCTCGCCGAGGAAGCCGCCGAAATGCTGCTGCCCCTTGCCGAACAGCGCCGGGTCACGCTGGACGTCACCGGCGGGGAGGCGCGGACCGACGGCTCCGAGGAGCTACTGCTGCGGATGGTGACGAACCTCGTCCAGAACGCCGTCGTGCACAATCTCCCGGCCGGCGGCACGGTGACGGTCCACACCGAGGCGCAGGGCGACACCAGCGTGCTCCGGGTCGAGAACACGGGCCGACGCCTTCCCCCGGAGCTGGTGCCGACCCTCACCGAACCCTTTCAGCGAGGAACGGAACGCGTACGCACCGACGCACACGCCGGCGTGGGCCTCGGCCTGGCCATCGTGCAGAGCGTCGTCCGCGCCCACGACGGAACCCTCGACCTCGGCCCACGCCCTTCCGGCGGCCTCCTCGTCACGGTCCGGCTGCCCGTCAGACCACGTCGTTGATCTCGATCGGCGTGGCCGCGGCGGCGGCCGGTGCCCGTTCGGGCAACCGGTCGCGCAGACAGCCGTGAGCACCTCGGCATACCCGTCCAGGTAGCTCTCGGGCGCCTTCCGTTCCCCCCATGTCCCCTCCCGGATCGCTGACGCGCGGGGACAAGGTTGTCATGCCCTCGGAGGCCGGGACGCGGGCGGGCCCGGCGCAGCCAAACGGGGGAGTTGGCGGCACCGGGCCCTACCCACCACGGTACTAGGCTCGGAGCGGTTTACGTGCGGGAATCGGCCAGGACACGTCCGTCGTGCCGGGTCTCAGGCCGCGTGAGGCGCCCGGTGCCCGGATTCCATGGGTTCGCGCTGCGCGGGTTCCTGCTCCGTACGCTCCCGCTCCATCCGATCCTGCATGTGACCGAAGAACTCCTCCGGCCGCGTCACACCGGCCGTCACCCGGATGAACTCGTCCTGGGCCGAGCGGCTCCGGGTCACGGCCAGGAGCATCTCCTGCATCTCGGGCGGCGGCGGTTCCATCGTCGCGAAGTCGGCCGTGAACTCGTACATGCTCATGACCTCGGAGTCCCTCGCCTCCTGGCAGGAACGCATGGCCTCCTCGAAACCCCGGCGGCCGGCGAACACGTCGTCGAGTGCTCCGGCGCAACGCTCCGCGTCCCGGAAGGCGTCCTGGATGCCCTGGGCGGTGATGGGATCCTTCAGGTACCCCGCGTCCCCGACGAGGATCCAGCCGGGTCCGTAGGGTTTCCGGAAGTAGTTGGGGATGGCGGTGCCGACGAACCTCTCGGTCCGCGTGGCCTTCGAGATCCGCTCGGCGAAGGCCGGCGCGCGGGCCAGCGTGGCGTGGTAGCTGCCTTCGATGTCACCGCGGTTGGCCTCGAAGTCGCGCATGGGCCAGGCGCAGATGACCATCGTCAGGTCGTCGTTGGTGGGCCAGGCCGCGAAGGCCCGGTCCTCGCGGTCGTACGCCTCGAACGTCGCGTCCATCGGCAGCCCGGACCAGTACGCGTAGTAGTAGGCGTTGATCTTCGGCTTCTCCGCGTAGCCCCCGGCGCCCGTCGCCTTCGCGACGGACGAGTGGAGTCCGTCGGCGCCCACGACGATCCGGGCATGGTCCGTGGAGGTCGTGCCGTCCTTGCCGTGACCCCTGATCCCGGTGACCGCCCCGCCGTCGAAGAGGATCTCCTCGACGGTGAACCCCTCCCGGACCTCGGCGCCCGACGCGGCGGCCGAGTCGACCAGGATCTTGTCCAGAACCGTGCGGCGCGGGGCGTACGAGACCTCGAAACCCTCACCGGCGGGGGATCCCGCGATGACGAACGGGCCCAGATCGAACGCATAGGTGTCGATGGCGGGGCAGCCCGTTCCGATCATGCGGTCCAGCAGCCCCCACCGTTCGAGCGCGGCCAGGCCGGGCGGATGGATCATGTGCGTGGAGATCGTGTCGCTCGGGAACGTCGCCCGGTCGACGAGGAGGACCCGGTGACCGAGACGCGCCAGGAGCATGGCGGTCGGCGCGCCCGCACACCGTGCGCCGACGACGATCACGTCGTGATCGTGGGTGGTGGCACCGGACGTGCCGGCCGTGCTGGTCATGGACCTCACCTGCCGATCGAGCACACCGCGGGGCGGGATCGTCCATGGGCAGACGCGGGTGTCTGTCGCTGCCGCGGTGCCTCACTTCCACGCTAGACCAGGCCGGCGCCCCGTTCCAGCAGTGTCAGAACGGCGTAGAGACAGGGCCGTGGGCCGTCACGAGCACGCCAGGACCGCTCGGCAGCGGGCGGGAGGGACTTCGTGCAGCTCTTCGCGATCGGTGTCTTCGTCGGCTTCACGATCGCCCAGGCCGGCACGGTCCTGCACCGGCGCGCCACACGGCAGTGGGGCACGCTCCACGGCGTCGGCGCACTGCTGACCGGAGTGAGCGCGGTCGTCGTCACGGCCACGAAGTTCCACGACGGCGCATGGCTGATCGTGGTCGCCCTGCCCGTGCTGGTCGGCCTGTTCGCGTGCGTCCACCGGGCGTACGGGAGGATCGGCGAGCGTCTCGGGGTCGGCCGGATCCCGCGGCCGCCGCACCGCGAGCGGTCCCTGGTCCTGGTACCCGTCTCCTCCCTGACCCGGCTCACCGGCGAGGCCCTGACCGCCGCCGTCTCCCTCGGCGACGAGGTCCGCGCGGTGACCGTCTGCCACCCGGACCCGGAGGACCGCGCGGCCACCGAGGCCCTGGTACGCGACTGGGCCCAGCGCGTACGTACGGAAGCTCACCGAGGCGGAGCCCGGCACCAGGGTCACGGTGCTGATCCCGGAGGCCGAGCCCGAGCACCTCTGGCAGCGGCTGCTCCAGAACCAGCGCGGCGCGGTCGTCGCGCATGCCGTGCGCCGGGACACCGACGCGGTGATCTGCCGGCTCAGGTTCCGCCTCGGCTAGCTCCCGCCGGACTCCGGTTCGTGGAGGGTGATCGCGCCGGAGGGGCAGACGCCGGCGGCCATCCGTGCGGCCGCCCGCTCGGCGGCGGGCGGCTCGGGGTACAGCAGGAGCACGAGGCCGTCGTCGTCCTGGTCGAAGACCTCGGGGGCGGTCATGGCGCACATCCCGGCGCCGATGCACCGCCCACGGTCCACGCTCAGGCGCGCCGTGCTCACTTCGCGTCCCAGGTGACCGGGAGGCTCTTCACACCGAAGATGTCCGCGGTCTCCGGGCGCAGGCCGACCTCTTCGGCCGGGACGGCCAGGCGCAGCGTGGGAAAGCGGTCCACCAGCGCGCGGAACGCGACCCGCATCTCGACGCGGGCCAGCTGCTGCCCCAGGCACTGGTGGATGCCGTGACTGAAGGCCAGATGCCCGGCGGCCTGCCTCCCGAGGTCGAGCACGTGGGGGTCGGCGAAGCGCTCGGGGTCGCGGTTGGCGGTGTTGTACGACAGGACGACCGTCGTGCCGGCCTCGATGGTCTGCCCGCCGACCTCGACGTCCTCCAGCGCCGTCCTCATGAAGGTCTTGGCGACGCTCAGGTACCGCAGCAGCTCCTCCACGGCCCCGTCGGTGAGCGCGGGGTCGGCGCGCAGCGCGTCGAGCTGCGCCGGGTGCCGCAGCAGTGCGAAGGTGCCCAGCGACAGCATGTTCGCGGTGGTGTCGAACCCGGCCGCCAGGAGGATCAGGCTGATCCCCTTCAGCTCCTCGTCGGTCAGGTCGCTGTCGGTGAGTTCGCTGAGCACGTCGTCGGTGGGGTGGGCGCGCTTGGCGGTCACCAGTCGCGCGAGGTACTCCTGGGTCGCGGTGTAGGCCGCGATCAGCTCCTCGTCGCTCACCTCGCCGCCCATGAACGTGTCGATCTGCTCCTGGAAGGACGCCCGGTCCTCGTACGGGACGCCCAGGATCTCGCAGATCACCATGGTGGGGATGGGCTTGGCGAACGCGGTCACCAGGTCCGCCGGCGGCCCGGTCCTCTCCATGGCGTCCAGGCAGTCGGTGGTGATCTGCTCGATGCGCTCGGTCAGCATCCGCATGCGCCGTACGGTGAACTTGCCCACCAGCGGCTTCCGGTAGCGGCTGTGCTGCGGCTCGTCCATGAGCAGGAACTCGCCGGGCGGCGCCGGAGGCAGCTCGAAGTCGACGACGTTCAGCAGCTCCTTGCGCGAGCTGAACCGGGGATCGGCCAGGACCGACCTGACCAGGTCGTACCCGGTGATCAGCCATCCGGGCTTCCCGCCGGGGTGGGTGTACCGGCTGATGGGTCCGTGTCCGCGGGCCTCGATCAGCTCCGCGGGCGGGTCGAAGGGGCAGCCGGCCGGCCGCTTCGTCGGCAGGGTCGCAACGGTGTGGAGGGACTCGCCCATGACCATTCCTCGTCTCGCGATATGACGTGTTTGAGGTTGTTGGAAAGCTACGTTGCATTCAAGGCGCGGTCAATCATCAAAGTGAGTATCTGCAGCTAGATACAGGCGAATTGATGCAATGATCTGTAGCCAAATGCAACGTCGCATTGCAATGAATCTGAGCGAAGGCAATGCGCGGGAGGGTGGTGGGCTTGAGCTCGGCCCGGCCGGCGGGCCGTTGCAGAGGTTCCCGCCGACGGCCGCCCTCGGGCCGGGGCCGTCCCCCTCGGTCACCCGATTGCCGTCCGCCGCAGAGCACTGGTCGCTCCGGTGCGGGGACTTCCGCCGCCCCGCGGTGCGCCACCGGCCCGGCGTCCTCGTTCTGCGGGGTCGGCCGAGGCTGCCTAGTGTCATCGAGTGGAGCACACAGACAGTGCCCGGCCGATCGACCCGGAGGTGCGCGATGCCGGAGCTGTTCATCGGAGGCACGTGGGCCGCCGCTGCCGACGGTCGCACGCGGGAGATCCGCTGCCCGGCGGACGGCACCCTGGTCGCGACCGTGGACGAGGCCGGTCCCAAGGACGCGGCAGCGGCCGTCGCCGCCGCCCGCGAGGCGTTCGACAGCGGGCCGTGGCCCGCAACGCCCGCCGCGGAGCGCGGACGGCTGCTGCTGCGCGTCGCCGATCTGCTGGAACGTGACAAGGCGGCCTTCGCCCGGGCCGAGTCCCTGGACACCGGCAAGCGGCTCGTCGAGTCCGAGTACGACATGGACGACATCGCGGCCTGCTTCCGCTACTTCGGCAATCTGACCGCGTCGGGCGGCGCCGACCGGATCGTCGCCACCGGCAACCCGGCGGCGGACAGCCGGGTGGTGCACGAACCGGTCGGGGTGTGCGCACTCATCACCCCATGGAACTATCCGCTGCTGCAGACCGCGTGGAAGGTCGCCCCGGCCCTCGGGGCGGGCAACACGTTCGTACTGAAGCCGAGCGAACTGACCCCGCACACCGCGATCCTGCTGATGCGGCTGCTGACCGAGGCGGGGCTGCCACCAGGGGTCGGAAACCTGATCCTGGGGACGGGCCCCGAGGCCGGCGCGCCGCTCACCGAGGACCCCCGCGTGGATCTGGTGTCGTTCACCGGCGGCCTGGCCACCGGCCGCCGGATCATGGCGGCGGCAGCGCCCACGGTGAAGAAGGTCGCCCTGGAGCTCGGCGGCAAGAACCCGAACATCGTCTTCGCGGACGCGGACTTCGAGGCGGCTGTCGACTACGCGCTGACGGCCGTCTTCCTGCACTCCGGGCAGGTCTGCTCGGCAGGTGCCCGGCTCCTCGTGGAGGACTCGCTGCACGACGCCTTCGTCGACGAGATCGTGGCGCGCGCGGGAGCCATCCCGATGGGCGGTCCGTTCGACGAGAACGCGCGGACGGGGCCGTTGATCTCGGCAGCACACCGCGACAAGGTGGAGGCGTACGTGGCCGCGGGCGTCGCCGAAGGTGCGGTGCTGCGCTGCGGCGGGGCGCGGCCGACGGCCCCAGAACTCGCCGACGGCTTCTACTATCCGCCGACCGTACTGGACGACTGCACGCCCGGGATGTCGGTGGTCCGTGACGAGTCGTTCGGCCCGGTGCTCACGGTCGAGCGGTTCGACGGCGAGGCCGAGGCCGTCGCCCTCGCCAACGACACCGTCTACGGCCTCGCGGGTGCGGTCTGGTCGCAGGACACCGGCCGCGCACACCGGGTGGCGTCCCGGCTCCGGGCGGGCACCGTGTGGATCAACGACTTCCACCCGTACGTGCCGCAGGCCGAGTGGGGCGGCATGAAGCAGTCCGGCTTCGGCCGTGAACTGGGGCCGGCGGGCCTCGCCGAGTACCAGGAGACCAAGCACATCTGGCGCAACCTCGCCCCCAAGCCGCAGAGGTGGTTCGAGTGACCGCAGAGCCGACAGGCCAGGATCGGCAGGACGCCGGCGAAGGCGCCCCGCACGACGACGACTCGCTGGCCGAGCTCGGCTACCGGCCCGAACTGAAGCGGACGCTGGGCAACTTCCACACGTTCGCCGCGGGGATCAGCTACATCTCGATCCTGACCGGTACCTTCCAGCTGTTCTACTTCGGAATCGCCTTCGGCGGCCCCGCGTACTGGTGGTCGTGGCCGATGGTGTTCGTGGGCCAGCTGATGGTGGCCCTGTGCTTCTGCGAGCTGGCGGCGCGGTATCCGGTCGCGGGCTCGGTCTACAACTGGGCGAAGAAGATGGGCGGCCCGCACGTGGGCTGGCTCGGCGGCTGGATGATGATGACGGCCACCATGGTGACCCTGTCGGCCGTGGCCCTCGCCTATCAGATCACGCTGCCGCAGATCGACCCCTGGTTCCAGTTCGTCGGGGACGGCAGCGGCGAGAACGACGCCGCGGCCAACGCGGTCCTGCTCGGCTCGGTGCTGATCCTCTTCTCCACGCTGGTCAACGCGTTCGGCGTACAGCTGATGGCACGGATCAACTCGGCGGGTGTCTTCATCGAGCTGATCGCCGCCGTGGCACTGATCATCTTCTTCGCCGCGCACATCACCCGTGGCCCCGGCACGGTCCTCACCGACACGTGGGGCCTGGGAGCCGGGGACACGCTCGGCTACTTCGGGGCGTTCCTGACGGCCTCACTCGCGTCGGCGTACGTGATGTACGGCTTCGACACGGCCTCCTCCCTGGGCGAGGAGTCTCACAACCCGAGCCGCAACGCGCCGCGCGCGATTCTGCGGGCGCTCATCGCGTCCTTCGTCATCGGTGGCCTCATCCTGCTGTTCGCGCTGATGGCGGTGCCGGATCTGCAGTCGGAGGAGCTGGCCACGGGCGGCCTGCAGTACGTGGTCCTCGAGACCCTGGGGTCGACGATCGGTGAGATCTTCCTGTGGTGCGTGGTCGTGGCGATCACGGTGTGCGTGCTGGCCGTCCAGGCCGCGGGCATCCGGCTGATGTTCGCGATGGCACGGGACAACAACCTGCCCGCCGGGTCGGCCCTCGCCCGGGTGAGCCCGCGCTTCCGGACTCCGGTGATCCCCGCCGTCGTGATCGGCGTGGTGGGTGTCGTCATCCTGGTCGTCAACATCAACCAGCCGCAGATCTTCTCGGTGATCACCAGCATCGCGATCATCATGATCTACGTGGCCTACCTGATGGTCACCACCCCGATGCTGATCCAGCGGCTGCGCGGGAAATGGCAGCCGCGCGAGGGGGCCTTCTCACTGGGCCGCTTCGGGCTGCCGATCAACATCCTGGCGGTGCTGTGGGGCGCCGCCATGTCCCTGAACCTGGCCTGGCCCCGCGCCGACGTCTACAACGCGACCGGGCCCCAGCACTGGTACCTGCGCTGGGGTGCGTTCCTGTTCGTCGGCATCGTGGCGCTCGGCGGCTTCGCCTACTACTGGTTCGTGCAGCGGCACCGTACGGGCGTGCTGGCCGAACACCGTGCCGACGTCCCCTGATCCACGCCCCTTCCCCCGCCCGGGGACATCCCGCACTGGAGAGACCATGCCCGCACAGCCCTCTGAGGCCGAGTTCGACTACGTGGTGGTCGGCGGCGGCACCGCCGGGGCCGTCGTCGCGGCCCGCCTGTCCGAGGACCACGGTGTCAGCGTCTGCCTGTTGGAGGCGGGCCCTTCCGACGAGGGTGACGAGAACATCCTGCGGCTGGACCGGTGGATGGCGCTGCTGGAGTCCGGATACGACTGGGACTACCCGGTGGAGCCGCAGGAGAACGGCAACAGCTTCATGCGTCACGCCCGCGCCAAGGTGCTCGGCGGCTGCTCGTCGCACAACTCGTGCATCGCCTTCTGGGCCCCGGCGGAGGACCTCGACGAGTGGGGCGCGATGGGGTGCTCGGGCTGGAGCGCGGCCGACTGCTTCCCGCTGTACCAGCGGCTGGAGACCAACGACGGCCCCGGCGACCACCACGGCCGCTCCGGTCCCGTGACCATCCGCTCGGTGCCGCCCCGAGACCCCTGCGGCCGGGCGCTGCTGGAGGCCTGTGCGGCCGCCGGCATTCCGACGGTGCCGTTCAACTCGAGCCGCACGGTGGTGCGCGGCGCGAACTGGTTCCAGATCAACTGCCGTGAAGACGGGACCCGTTCCTCCGCCTCGGTGTCGTATCTGCACCCCATCCTCGGCAAGCGGCCCCGCCTGGAGGTCCGCACCGGGGTCCAGGCGAGGCGGTTGCTCTTCGACGGCGCGCGCTGCGCGGGTGTGGAGTACCTGCAGCCGGACGCCGTGCATGTCGACTCCGTACGGGCGCGGCGCGAGGTGATCGTCTCCTGCGGGGCGATCGACTCGCCGAAGCTGCTCATGCTGTCGGGAATCGGGCCCGCCGCCCATCTGCGCGACAACGGCGTGGACGTACGGGTGGACGCCCCCGGCGTCGGCTCGCACCTCCAGGACCATCCCGAGGGGGTGATCATGTGGGAGGCGAAGCAGCCCATGGTCACCTCGTCCACGCAGTGGTGGGAGATCGGCATCTTCACGGACACCGAACCGGGCCTGGACCGGCCGGACCTGATGTTCCACTACGGGTCGGTCCCGTTCGACATGAACACCTACCGGCGCGGCTATCCGACCACCGACAACGCCTTCTGCCTCACGCCGAACGTCACCCGTGCCCGCTCGGAGGGCACGGTCCGGCTCCGCAGCCGTGACTTCCGGGACAAGCCGAAGGTCGACCCGCGCTACTTCACCCACGAGCACGACATCCGGGTGATGATCCACGGGTTGAGGCTGGCACGGGAGATCGCGGCGCAGGCACCGCTCGTCGGCTGGAAGGGGGCGGAGCTGGCGCCCGGACCGGACGCCACGACCGACGAGGAGCTGTTCTCCTACATCCGCCAGACGCACAACACGGTCTACCACCCGGCGGGCACCGTACGGATGGGTGCCGAGGGCGACTCCACCTCCCCCCTCGACCCGCAGCTGCGGGTCAAGGGCGTGCAAGGGCTACGGGTGGCGGACGCCTCGGTGATGCCGTTCCTGCCCGCGGTCAATCCGTGCATCACCACGATGATGATCGGCGAGAAGTGTTCGGACATGATCCGGGCAGGACGATGACCGACCGCAACCAGGTCGCGACGCAGGCCCTCACGTAGTGCCTTTCGTCGGTCGGGGCCATGTCGATGCATCCGACACGAATGAGACGGCCGTTCCGTGGTAGACGACTCCTCGGCCCTTCCGAAAGGGATGAGGACATGCTGGACGAATCACTGTCGATCGTGCCGGACGTCTCGATCGCGGCGGCCGTGGGGCGACGTGCGCTGCCCAGCCGGCTCTGCGCCGCCTTCACGCGATCGCTGGGCGCCCAGCGGGCGACGCTCTCGCTGCTGCCGCGCGTCGAGCACTGGCAGCTGCTGCACGCCACCGACGAACTCGCACTCCAGGCGGAGGCCGCCCAGTTCGCCCGGGCCGAGGGGCCCTCGGTCAGCGCCGCCCTGGAGATGCGGCCCGTTCACGTCCCCGACCTGCGCGAACGTCCGAGTGGCGCCGGACCCGGCCTGTCCGGCGAGTTCCCGGGCGCGCGGCACGTGCTGGCGCTTCCGTTGCACAGCGCGCACGCGCCGATCGGCGTGATCTGTCTGTACTTCACCGAGCCCGGCCGGGTGCCGGACGCCCACATCGCCGAGGCGCAGCGTGCGGCCGGGCTCGCGCTGGAGGCCCTGCTGCGCTGGCGGCCCGTGCACGCCGGCGCGGCCGTCCGGCGCCCGCTGTGGGCCACGGACACGCGCGCGGCACGCTGGGAACGGATCCATCGGGCAGCCGGCTACGTCGCCGCGCAGGAGGGCTGCGCCGCCTCCGAAGGCCTGGCCCGGCTCCAGGAGGTGAGTGCCCGGGACGGCCGGTCGCTCCTCGACGTGGCCGACGGCGTCCTGCAGCCGTCGCACGCAGTCCTCGAACCGTGCGATCCGGAGGCGCCGTTGGTCGCCCCCCGCTCGGAGATGTCCGAGATGTAGGACTATGAGCGATTGCTGTGCCTGATACGGGGTAGCAGACCGGTCACTTGCCACCTGGCCGTACCCGGCGGACGGATGCGCGGGTGGTCGACGAGAGGAGCGGCCGTGAACGAGTCCGTGGAAGACCTGCTCGACCGTGTCCAGGAGCGCGCAGGCTACGGCGAACGCCAACAGGCGGCCGGAGCGGTGCGGAGCGTCCTGGAGGTTCTGGGAGCGCATCTGGTCGGCGACGACCGAACCGACCTCGCCGCGCTCCTGCCCAGGCAGTGCGGCCCGCTGCTGATCGAGTCCGCCCCCGCCAGCGACCCGCTGACGCCGTCGGGCTTCGTCGGGGTCGTGGCCGACCGCGACGGCATCAGCGTGGCGGACGCCCGGCGCGCGGTGACGGCCGTGCTCGCGACCGTCGCCGACGTGGCCGACGACGCGCTGCTGCGACGCATCCTCACCCAACTGCCTCCGGGCCACGCCGGCCTGTTCGGCCGCACGGACCCCGTCTAGGACCGCCGCGACGCATGCCGGGGAGCCGTCACCGCACCAGGCGGCCGATCTCCTGCGGGTCGAGGCCGGTCAGCCGGGCGATGCGCGGCGCGGGGATGCCCGCGGTCAGCGCCCGGTGGACGAGTGCCTGCCAATCCTGCGTGGTCTCCCGGAACTGCAGGAGCTCGGTCTCCATGTCGGTGACCGACTGGGGCGCGCCCGCCTGGGCCACCCGCACCGCCTCGTCCTCGCTCAGGGGAATCGGCAGCCGTTCCGCGTCCTCGGGGATGAACGCCTCGGCGTCGAAGGGGAGGATCCTGACCTCCTCCGAGGACGCCGAGACGCCGTGAGCCTGCAGCCAGCCGTGGACCGCTGGGGTTCCGGAGCATTCCAGATCGCCGACGGCGGCCAGCGCCGTGCCGAGTCGAGGGTGTCGTTCGGGCAGGAGGAACAGGTACGCGTCATCGGCCATCGCGTGAAATCGCCTTCTCGCTAGTGCGTTCGCGGGCCCCGATGCCGGTAGGTGCCCGCCTCCTCGCAGGGTGTACCCCGTCAGACCTTCCGCCACCGCGCCTTCGACGCAGAAACGCCTGCATTCCACTTCTTCGGTACCAGGGGCATTGGCGGATGCGTCCACGGCCCACTTGCTGCCCGAGTCCTCGCCCACGGGCCGGGGCGTCGGCGGGAGCCCACCGCGTCCCCGGGCGACAGCGGCCGAGGACCGGAATCGACGCGCGATCGACGCGCCTGGCGTGGCCGGTCACATCGAAGGACGGTGATGGTGTGGCGGTGTTCCGCCGTCCCGTTCGCCCAAAGGAGCAGCCATGACCGAGCCGCTCGTACCCCCTCAGGAGACTCCGCCCGCGGAGGGTTCCACGTCTTCAGCCCATCAGGAGCGTGCCGACGGCGGCATGTGGGAGCACCCGATGGTGTGGGTCTCCGTCATCGTCGTCGGCGGCGCTCTGATCGCACTCTTCTTCGTCTTCCGGCTGGTCGGCCTCTGAGGCTTCGCAGAGCCGTCATTGCGCCGTAACGCCCGATCGTTGACCGGATCCATGGCGCTTGCGAGCATCGGGGCATGAGGTCGTCGAACTGTCCCCGGCACCGGTAGCCCCTCGGTTTCCCGGGGCCGCCGAACCGCCGTGCCGCCGTGTGACCGACCCCGGACCGAGGACCATCGATGCGACCAGCACTCATCGCGACGCCGGGCGGCAGACCTGCCGCCGATCAGCCCGACGGCGCGACCGCCGTGCTCCGGGCCGTACTGCAGGGGGGCCCGCTGGCGCGCACCGCGATCATCAGGGAGACGGGGCTCAGCGCGGCTGCCGTGTCGCGGCACGCGGCCGAACTGCTCGCGATGGGGCTGGTCTGGGAACCGCCCGAGCCTTCTCGGCGGCCCCGGCCGGGACGCCCCCGGATCCCGCTGGACATCCAGACCTCGCATCACGTCGCGGTGGGCGTGCACATCGCGGTACCGCGGCTCACGTTCTCGCTCACCGATCTGCGCGGCGGCGTCATCGCGCATGAGCGTGTGCCCAGGCAGCCGCAGCACGGCGCGGTCCTTCGCGACGTCGCCGCCCGGCTGCCCGGCTTTCTGCGCCGGCACGCCGGCGGGCGCTCCGTGCTCGGGCTGGGCGTGGTCACCGGCGGCTGGGTCGACCCGGAAGCCGGGGTCCTCGTCGAGAACTCCGCACTCGGCTGGCGTGACATCCCGCTGCGGCGCACGCTGCAACGGACGCTGGGGCTGCCGGTTCATGTGGAAGGCCATGCGCGGGCGCTGGCCCGCGCGGAACTGTTGTTCGGAACGGTCCGCGGCGGCGACCTGGTGCACCTGTTCGTGGGCAACGCCGTGGACGCGGCGATCGCCACCGGCGGCATCCTGCTGCAGGGCCGTCAGTACGGCGCCGGAGGCATCGCCCACCTGCCCGTTCCAGGTTCGACGGAGCCCTGCCCGTGCGGTCGTACCGGCTGCCTGCAGGCCACCGTCTCCGACCGCGCCGTCGCGCAGCGCGCTGTCGCGGCGGGCATCATCCCGCACCCCGACCTGCAACTGCTCGTACGCGCCGCTCGGGCGGGCGACGCCCGTGCGATGGACCTGTGCCGCGCCCGGCTGCGGCTCATCGCGCACGCGGTGCAGCCGCTGCTGGACCTGATCAGTCCGGACGCCCTGGTGCTGACCGAGTCCGCCACCATCCATCTCCCGCAGCTGCTGGACGAGTTGATCCACGAGCTGGAGAGCGACGGAGACCAGGTGCGTACCGGATCCTTCGGTACGGACACGCTCGCGGTGGCAGCCACCGCGCCGGTGCTCGCGGCCGTCTACCGGGACCCGTTGGGACTGCGCACCGCCGGCAGCGCCCGATGAGCGGGAACGGGCGTGCCCCAAGGGCGGCGGGGTTTCTTCCGTACCGCCACAAAACATTGTCCGTACCGGCACCGTGGCAGCAGACTCCACTCATGGACGCACAGCAGAGGGCCACGATCCGGGCAGCCGCAGGCCGGCACCCCGTGAACGCCTTCCGCGCGCACCACTTCGCCGGACTGGGCTGTCGCGCCCGCTGACCGGCATTCCGCCGACGCGCCTTCGCGCGTCCGCACCGCGGCGTTGACCGCCGCGCACCTCCCTCGGACTCCGGCCCGGCACCGGAGCAGTCTCCGGACCCACACCGGAGCAGTCTCCTGACCGACACCGGACCGATCCCCGGCCCGGCACCGGAGCAGTCGCCGGGCCGGTACCGCGCACTCTCCGGCCCGACGTCTGTCACGCCTGCGAGCACACGCCCGTCAGGTGACTCCGCGCGCCCCGACGCCGTCGCGGCGAACGCCGCCGTCTTCGACATGCCCGAAAGGACACCACCACATGAGCACGCTCTCCGTCCGCCCCGTCGCCGGTCACATCGGCGCCGACATCGACGGCGTGGACCTCGCCCGCCCGCTGTCCACCGAGACCGTCGAAGGGATCAGGCGGGCCCTCCACCGCCACAAGGTCGTCTTCTTCCGCGGGCAGCAGCTCGACCACTCCTCGCAGATCGCGTTCGCCCGTCACTTCGGCGAGCTCACCTACGCCCACCCGCACGACGACGCCCCGCCGGAGGACCACCCGGAGATCTTCACCATCGATCCGCGCCGCTTCGAGCAGCGCTACGGGAAGAACTTCCGGGACGAGTACCGCAAGCGTCAGTACAGCTACTTCGACGGCTGGCACACCGACGTCACCGCGGCGGTGAATCCGCCCGCCGGTTCCATCCTGCGCGCCGAGACCGTTCCGGAGGTCGGCGGCGACACGCAGTGGACCAACCTCGTCGCCGCGTACGAGGGACTCTCCGCCCCGGTCCGGGCGTTCGTGGACACGCTTCGCGCCGAACACCGCTACGGCGGCAGCCGGCCGGTGGGCGAGGACAGCGACTACGCCCGCCGCATCAACGACAACCTGCTCGTGTCCGTGCACCCCGTGGTCCGGGTGCACCCGGAGACCGGGGAGCGCGCTCTGTTCGTCAACCCCGGTTTCACCAGCCACATCGTCGGCGTCACCGCCGGCGAGAGCAAGCGCCTCCTGGACCTGCTGTACGCCGAGATCACCCGCCCCGAGTACACGGTGCGCTTCCGCTGGGAGCCCGGCCACGTGGCGTTCTGGGACAACCGCGCCACCGCGCACCTCGCCCCGCGCGACCTGGAACACCTCGACGTCGAGCGCCGGCTGCACCGGGTCACGCTGATCGGCGACGTCCCCGTGGGGCCGGACGGGCACGAGTCCGAACTCGTCGCCGGACGCCCCTTCACCGCCGACCACCGGGTCGCCGTCGCCTCCTGAACCGCCGAAGACAGGCCGCCGGCACCGCATGTGGATTCCCCGCCACACGGCGTCGGCGGCAACCCGTCCAGACCGCGCATCTGTCGTTGCGCCGACCAAGCAAAGGGCCCCGGTACCGTCATGTCCACCATTCCCTCAAGACCGTTGAACCGCCGAGGATTTCTCGCCCTGGGCAGCGGTGCGCTGCTGGCACTCGCGGGCTGCGCCTCCTCCGACGAGCCGGATTCCACGACGCTCGGCGCGCTTCCGGCCGCGTCACCCGACAAGAGCACCACCCTCCGCGTCGGAGTGAGCACGACGCAGGCCCAGCTGGCCGCTGAGCCGTCGCTCGGCCCGCTGCCGTTCTCCGCCGAATGGGTCCGGCTCAACGGCGGGCCGGAAACCATTCAGGGGTTCCGTGCGGGGGCGCTCGATCTGGCCGCCAACGCCGGGATGCCGCCGATCCAGGCGCACGACATCGGCGTCGACGCCAAGATCGTCGCCATCTCGCACAACACGGCGGTCACCTACATCCCGACCACCCGGCCGGGCAGCGACATCAGGACGGCGAAGGACGTCGTCGGCAAGAAGATCGCCTTCTCCCAGGGGCAGGCGCAGGGCGTCACGATCCTGAAATGGCTGAAGGAGAACGGGATCTCCTACAAGGACGTGACCCTGGTGCCCTTGCCGAGCGCCCAGTTCCTGACCGCTCTTCAGGGCAAGCAGGTCGACCTCGCCCCGCTGACCGAGCCGTCGCTGACCAAGTACCTGAAGCAGTACGAGAAGGATGGTGCGCGGACTCTGCCCACCGACGTACAGGACCTGCTGAGTCTGCTGTGGGCGCCCACGTCGGTGCTCGCCGACGACCGTAAGGCGGCCGCGATCCAGGCGTTCATCCCCGTCTGGGTCAAGGGCAACAACTGGTCCTGGGAGAACCCCGGGAAATGGATCGACTCCTACTACGTCAAGGACCAGGGCGTCACCAGGGACGACGGCGAACGGATCGTCACATCACGCAAGAAGCCGCTCTATCCGACGGACTGGGACTCCTCCATCGCCTGGGAGCAGTCGATCGCCGACCTCATGTCCGGCGCGGGCTTCGTCAGGAAGTTCGACGTCAGCGTGCTGTTCGACCGACGGTTCGAGCACATCGCCGCGCAGGCCGCACCCGCCGAGTACCGCGGGCAGGCCTGAGATGGGCGAGTACCTCTGGTACATCCCGAACACCATGGAACCCGGGCATCGCGGCGACGACGCCCTCGACGGCTGGGACACGCTCGACCACTCGACGGAGCTGGCGCGTGCGGTCGAGCACCACGGCTGGGCCGGGGCCCTGCTGGGCACCGGCTGGGGGCGACCGGACACCTTCACCGTCGCGGCGTCCCTCGCCGCCCGCACGACGACGTTCAAGCCGCTCATCGCGATTCGGCCCGGCTATTGGCACCCCGCGAACTTCGCCTCGGCCTCGGCCACGCTCGACCGGCTCAGCCGGGGCCGGGTCCTGGTCAACATCGTCAGCGGGCTGGACGACGCCGCGTCGTACGGCGACGGCGAGTTCGACCGGTCGCGCCGCTACGAGCGCACGCTCGAGTTCCTCCGGCTGGTCCGCCGTCTGTGGAACGAGGAGGACGTGACGTTCCACGGAGAGCACTACCGCGTGGACAACTCCACTGTCAGGCCGCGGCCTTGGGGCGCCGAACAGGGACTCCACCCCCGGCTGTACTTCGGCGGCGCGAGCGCGGCCGCCGAGCGGGTCGCCGCGCAGGAGGCCGACGTCCAGCTGTTCTGGGGTGAACCGCTGGACGGCATCGCCGGGCGGATCGACCGGCTGCGCGCGCTCTCCGAGACGGTCGGGCGCAGACACCGTCCGCTGGAGTTCGGGCTGCGCATCACGACCGTCGTCCGGGACACCACGGAGGAGGCGTGGCGTGCGGCGGAGGAAAAGGTCGCCCGTATGGCGCAGAGCGGCCCAGGAGCCGAGGAGGCGTTCCGGCGACGTACGGCGGTCGGCCAGCAGCGTCTCCTCGACCTGGCGGCACGGGGTGACGTCCTGGACAGCTGCCTCTACACGGCGCCGGGCCGCTACGGGGGCGGCGGCGCCGGTACGACGTGGCTGGTCGGCTCCGCGCAGGAGGTCGCCGACGCTCTGCGGAGGTACCGGGCGCTGGGCGTGACCCACTTCGTGCTGTCGGACACGCCGTACAAGCAGGAGATCGCCCGGGTCGGCGACGGGCTGCTCCCCCTGCTGAAGGCGCCCGGCCGAACCGATCCGACATCGCCCACCGGCATCACCCGGCGGCCGCCGGCCGCCCACCCGACGGAGGCTCCGGTATGACGGCAGTGCTGCACGACACGACATCCCTGCGCGCCGTGTACGGCGCGTTCCCCACCGGCGTCACGGCGATCGCCGCCCTGATCGACGGGGCACCGGTCGGGCTGGTGGCCAGCTCGTTCACGACGGTGTCACTCGCGCCGCCGCTCGTCTCCGTGAGCATGGCGCACACCTCACGTACCTGGCCGGTGCTGCGCCGCGCCGAGCGCCTGGGCATCAGCGTGCTCGGAGCGGAACACGGGCCGCTCTGCCGCCGGCTCGCCGGTCCGAGTGACGAGCGATTCGCCGGAGCCGCGTGGCAGACCACACCGGACGGCGCGGTCCTGCTGCGCGGTGCCGGTGCCTGGCTCGAGTGTTCGGTCGACAACGAGGTCCGCGCCGGGGACCACGACATCGTCGTGCTCCGCGTCCACGACCTGCGCCTCGACAAGGCCGTGGATCCCCTCGTCTTCCACTCCAGCACGTTCCGCTCGCTCGCCCCCCGATCCCAGGAGCCCCGATGAACGTCGACATCTCCACCCGGACGGACGGAGGCCCGGCCGCCGTCACCGGCGTGTCACAGAAGGTCCCGCCGGCCTCCGCACCGCCGCCCCCGCCCCCGCCGCCGGACCCGGAAGCCCGCGGTCTGGTCCCCGCGCTCCAACGACGCCTCGGCCGCGGCAAGTCGGTCCCGTTCGGCCGGCTCCTCGGCCCGCTTCTGATCATCGTGGCCTGGTGGGCCGCCTCGGCGGCCGGCTGGCTGGACCCGCGCAAGCTGTCGTCCCCCTCATCGGTCCTTTCCTCCGCCCAGGAGCTGTGGACCAGCGGGCGGTTGCAGGACAGCGTGCAGACCTCGCTGAGCCGCGCACTCCTCGGCCTGCTCATCGGGGTCGCGGCCGGCCTCGTGCTGGCACTCGCGTCCGGGCTCTCCCGCATCGGTGACGCGTTCGTGGACGGCACACTGCAGGTCAAGCGCTCGATACCCAACCTCGCGCTGCTGCCCCTGCTGATCCTGTGGCTCGGCATCGGCGAGACGATGAAAGTCGTCGTCATCGCGCTCGGTGTGCTGGTGAGCATCTACATCAACACGCACGCGGCGCTGGTCTCCATCGACGCGCGCTTCGTGGAACTCGCCGAGGCGCAGAGGCTCTCCCGCTGGCAGTTCCTGCGCAAGGTCGTGCTGCCCGCCGCTCTGCCCGGCTTCTTCACCGGCCTGCGGCTGGCCGTGACCGCGGCCTGGATCGGCCTGATCGTGGTCGAGCAGATCAATGCCACGTCGGGAATCGGCTACATGATGTTCCAGGCCCAGCAGTACGCGCAGTCCGGGATCATCCTCGTCGGCCTGGTGCTGTACGGCACCTTCGGGTTCGCCTCCGACGCCCTCGTCCGCCTGGTGGAGGGGAGGGTGCTGTCGTGGCGACGTACGATCACCGCCTGAGCGGCGCCCCGGTGGCCGAGCACGTGGACTCGGCCGCCGTCCGCATCACCGACCTGACCCGGTCCTTCGGGGACCGCCGCGTGCTCGACCGCATCCACCTGACGATCGCCCGCGGCGAGTTCACGGCACTTCTGGGACGCAGCGGTTCGGGCAAGAGCACGCTGCTGCGCGCGGTCGCCGGTCTCGACCACGGTACGGTCGGCTCGGGGGAGATCCTCGTACCGGAGCGGGTCTCGCTGGTGTTCCAGGACTCCCGGCTGCTGCCGTGGCTGAAGATCCTCGACAACGTCGTCCTCGGTCTGCCCGGGAAGGACGCCCGAGAACGCGGACGCGCGGCCCTGGACGAAGTCAGCCTGGCCGGGCGGGAGTCCGCCTGGCCGCACGAACTGTCCGGTGGGGAGCAGCAGCGGGCCGCGCTGGCCCGGTCGCTGGTGAGCGAACCGGAGCTCCTGCTCGCCGACGAACCCTTCGGCTCCCTGGACGCGCTGACCCGCATCCGTATGCACCGGCTCCTGCGCCGCCTGTACGAAACGCACCGGCCCGCCGTGCTGCTCGTGACCCACGACGTGGACGAGGCGGTGACCCTCGCCGACCGGGTGCTGGTCCTCGACGACGGCGCCTTCGCCCAGGACCTGCGCATCGACCTGCCCGCCGAACGCAGCCCGGGGGACCCGCGATTCCAGCACTACCGCACCACCCTGCTGGGCGCCCTCGGCGCCCTGCCCGCCCACCGCTCGAAGGAACAGCCATGAGCAAGCGAGCCGAGAAACTCCATCTCAACGCCTTCCTGATGGGTGTCGGCCACCACGAGGCCGCCTGGCGGCTGCCGGAGTCGGACCCGTACGCCGGCTGGGACGTCGCGCACTACCAGAACCTGGCCCGCATCGCCGAACGGGGCAAGCTCGACTCGCTGTTCCTCGCCGACAGCCCGGGCCAGCAGGGCGACCCGGCACGCAGGCCGGCCGGACGGCTCGAGCCGACGGTGCTGCTGACGGCGCTCGCCGGGGCGACCGAACGCATCGGTCTCATCGCGACCGCCTCGACGTCCTACAACGAGCCGTACAACCTGGCCCGCCGGTTCGCTTCCCTCGACCATGTGTCCGCAGGGCGGGCCGGGTGGAACATCGTCACGACCGCCGGCGCGGACGCGGCCCGCAACTTCGGCCTGGACGACACGCCCCTGCACAAGGAGCGGTACGAACGCGCCGACGAATTCCTCGACGTCTCCACCAGACTCTGGGACAGCTGGGCCGACGACGCGATTGTGGCCGACAAGAGCGCCGGCATCCACGCCGACACCGCGAAGGTCCGCAGGATCAACCATGCGGGACGGTTCTTCCGCGTCGACGGCCCACTGAACGTCCCCCGCTCACCGCAGGGCCATCCCCTGCTGGTGCAGGCCGGTTCGTCCCAGAACGGCAAGGCCTTCGCCGCCCGGTGGGCGGAGGCGGTGTTCACGGCGCAGCAGACCCTCCAGGAGGCGCAGGCGTTCTACGCCGACCTGAAGAAGCGCGCCGCGGCCAACGGACGCGATCCGCACGGAATCAAGATCCTGCCCGGCATCGTGCCGGTGATCGGCGACACCGAGGCCGAGGCGGCCGACCTGGACCGTGAACTCGACCGGCTCATCAGCCCCGAGTTCGCCAAGCGGCAACTCGCCCGGCTGTTCAAGCTCGATCCGGACGCTCTCGACCTGGACGCCCCGCTGCCCGAGAACCTGCCGTCCGAGGACGAGATCGAAGGCTCCAAGAGCCGGTACACCCTGATCGTGGACCTGGCCAGGCGGGAGAAGCTGACGGTGCGACAGCTCATCGGCCGGCTCGGCGGCGGTCGCGGGCACCGGACGTTCACCGGTACGCCGGTCCAGGTGGCCGACGCGATCGAGGAGTGGTTCGACAACGGCGCCGCCGACGGGTTCAACATCATGCCGCCGGTCCTGCCGTCCGGACTCGAGGTGTTCGTGGACAGGGTCGTGCCGATCCTTCAGGAACGCGGGAGGTTCCGCACCGACTACACCGGTACCACCCTGCGTGAGCACTACGGACTGCCCCGCCCCGCGGACTCGTTCACGACCTCACCGGCCGTCGGAGAGTCCGCGTGACGATCACCCCGTGCAGGACCGCGGACCGTACGTCCCAGGCATCCCCCGGGCCGGGCACTCCGGGATGGGTACGTCGGCTCGCCCGGTACTGCCTGGCTTACCGCGCCGACCTTGCCTGGGCGTACGGCGCCGCGCTGGTCGCCGCGGTCGCCACGGCCGTACTGCCGCTCGTCCTGCGCCATGTCGTGGACGGGGTGGAGGCCTCCACGGCGCAACTGACCCCCTGGGTGGTGCTGCTGCTCGCCATCGGCGTGCTGCGGTTCGGGGCGAGCTTCCTGCGCCGGTACCGCTCGGGACGGGTGTCCCTCGGCGTGCAGTACGACCTGCGCAACGACGCCTTCGCCGCCTTGCTGCGCCTCGGCGGCAAGCAGCAGGACGATCTGCACACGGGGCAGGTCGTCAGCCGGGCCATCTCCGATGTGACGCTCATTCAGATGCTGTTGCAGTTCCTGCCGAACATGTTCGGCAACGCGCTGATGTTCGCCATGTCGGTGGCACTGATGGCGTCTCTCTCGCCGCTGCTGACCCTCGTCGCCCTCGTCGTGGGGCCGGTGCTCTGGCTCATCGCCTTCCGCAGCCGCCGTGACCTCTTTCCTGCCAACTGGCATGCGCAGCAGGAGGCGGCAGAGGTCGCGTCGACCGTGGAGGCGGCGGTCGCGGGCGTCCGCGTCGTCAAGGGGTTCGGGCAGGAGCAGCGCGAACTGGCCGAGCTGGAGCGGCGGTCGCGCAGCCTGTTCTCCTCGCGGGTCCGCGTCGCCCGGCTCACGAGCACGTACAACCCGGCGCTCCAGGCCGTCCCGGCCCTCGGGCAGGTCGCCGTGCTCGCACTGGGCGGCTGGCTGGCGCTGCACGGCAGGATCTCCCTCGGCACCTTCGTGGCGTTCACCGCGTACCTCGGTTCGTTCGTGACCCCCGTGCGCCAGGTGGCCATGCTGCTCACCGTGTGGCAGCCGGCGCGCGCCGGAGTGGAACGGGTGCTCGACATCGTCGACGCACCCTCCGGCATCACCGACGCACCGGACGCCGTCGACGTGCCGGACGGGCCGCCTGCCCTCGAGTGGGACGGTGTGGTGTTCGGCCGCGACCGGACGGCCGACCCGCTCCTGAACGGCTTCACCCTGCGGGTCGAACCGGGGGAGACACTGGCGCTGGTCGGTGCGGCCGGCTCGGGCAAGTCCACGGCGGCATCGCTGCTGCCGCGGTTCTACGACCCGGCCGCCGGGACGGTCCGGGTCGGCGGCATCGACGTACGTGAGCTGCGGTCGGCCGGTCTGCGGGCCCGGATCGGCTTCGTGTTCGAAGAGCCCCATCTGCTGTCCGACACCGTAGGGGCGAACATCGCCTACGGCCGCCCGGACGCCCTGCCCGCGGAGATCCACCACGCGGCGCGACTGGCCCAGGCGGACGGATTCATCACCGCGCTGCCGGACGGCTACGACACCGTGATCGGCGAGCAGGGCCTCACGCTCTCCGGCGGACAGCGCCAGCGGATCGCGCTGGCCCGGGCGATCCTGCACGACCCCGCCGTGCTCGTGCTCGACGACGCCACCTCCGCGATCGACGCCCAGGTCGAGGCGGCCATCCACACCGGGCTGCGCCAACCGGCCCGGCAGCGCACGACGCTGATCATCGCCCACCGGGCGTCGACGCTGGAGCTGGCCGACCGGGTCGCCGTACTCGAGCGCGGCCGGATCGTCGACATCGGAACGGCCGCGGAGCTCCAGGCGCGCAGTCCGCTCTACCGGTCGCTGCTGTCCACCGAGGAACAACCCGGCGAACTCGGCGTGGACGAGGCGTCCGCAGCACAGGCTCCCCGCCCGCGCGGCGTGACCGAAGAGCTCTGGCGCGGCGGCCGGGACACACCCACGACCGGGCGGGACATCGGCGTGCGGGTCGCAGCCGCCTACGCGCAGGCCGCCGCGACGTCCGGACCCGGCCGGACGGGGCACGGGGCGGGGCTGCTCGGCGGCGCCCCGCCGAGCGAGGAACTCCAGGACCAGCTGGCCGCACTGCCGCACGTGGACGCCGACCCGAAGGTCACGCCCGAGCAGGCACGCGCCTGGGACCCGGACTTCGGGCTGGCGTCGCTGGTACGCGCGTTCCGCCTGCCGCTGTTCGCCGGCCTTGCGCTCGTGGGCGCGGACGCCCTCGCGCAGATAGCCGTCCCGGTACTCGTCCGGCACGGGGTCGACAACGGCGTCGCCCGGTCCGCGCCGACGGCGCTGCTCCTGATCGCCGCTGTCGCGGCGGCGGTGGTGCTGCTCGGCTGGCTGGTCAACATCGCGCAGGTGCGGGTGACCGGCCGCACGGGTGAGCGCCTGCTGCACACCCTGCGGGTGCGCACGTACGCCCAGTTGCAGCGGCTCGGCCTCGACTACTACGAGCGCGAGCCGGCCGGCCGGATCATGACCCGGATGACCACGGACGTGGACGCGCTGTCGGCGTTCCTGCAGACCGGTCTGGCGACCTTCGTGGTCTCTGTGCTGACGGTCCTCGGTGTGCTCGTCGCCCTGCTGGTGATCGACGCCGGGCTCGCCGTCACCCTGCTGCTCGTCCTGCCGCTCCTGGCCGCCGCCACGGCGCTGTTCCGCTCGCGGTCGTTGCCCGCGTACCTCGAAGCGCGGGAGCGGGTCAGCGCGGTCAACGCGTACCTCCAGGAGAACGTGACCCTGATCCGGGTCACCCAGGCCTTCGGCCGTGAGGCGCACAACGCACGGGACTTCGCCGAGCTGGCCCGGGCGTTCCGCGACGCCCGGCTGCGGGCCCAGCGGCTGATGGCGACGTTCTTCCCGTTCGTCGAGTTCCTGAGCACGGTCGCGACCGCCACGGTGCTGGTGATGGGCGCCGGACAGGTGCGCGACGGCCGGCTCACCGCCGGAACCCTGATCGCGTTCCTCCTCTACGTCGAGCTGTTCTTCTCGCCGATCCAGCAGCTGTCCCAGGCGTTCGACGGCTACCAGCAGGCGGTCGTGGGCCTCGGCAGGCTGCGCACCCTGATGCGCGAACCGGTCGGCACGCCCATCGCCGCACGCCCCCTGCCCGTGCGTGAGCTGCGCGGGGAGATCGAGTTCGACCGGGTGTCCTTCGCCTACCGGGACGGCGGCCGCGAGGTGCTCCACGAAGTGACCCTGCGCATCGCCGCCGGGCAGACGGTGGCTCTCGTCGGGACGACCGGCGCGGGCAAGTCGACGATCGTCAAGCTCGTCGCCCGCTTCTACGACCCGACGACCGGCACCGTACGGGTCGACGGCACCGACCTGCGCGCACTGGATCCAGCCGGATACCGGCGTCGGCTGGGGGTCGTCCCACAGGAGACGTACCTGCTGGGCACGACGGTGCGCGACGCGATCGCGTACGGCCGCCCCGGCGCCACCGACGCGGAGGTGGAGGCCGCGGCGCGCGCGGTCGGCGCACACGAGATGGTGGCCGGGCTGCCGTCCGGCTATCTGACCGAGGTCGGAGAACGCGGCCGCGGACTCTCCGCGGGCCAGCGGCAACTGCTCGCGCTGGCGCGGGCCGAACTCGTCGACCCGGACATCCTGCTGCTGGACGAGGCCACCGCGTCCCTCGACCTGGCCAGTGAACGCCGGGTGGCCGCCGCGACGGCTGCGCTCACCCGGTGGCGCACCACCCTCGTCGTCGCGCACCGCCTCACCACCGCCGCCCGCGCGGACCAGGTGATCGTTCTGCGGGACGGCACGGTCGCCGAGGTCGGCACCCATCAGGAACTGCTCGCGGCCCACGGCCCGTACCGCCGGCTGTGGGACGCGTTCCGCGCCGCCGGCGCCGCGGCGAGCGTCGACCAACTCGCCGAATCCGGAGCAGCGTCCGGACGGCTGTCCATTCCCACGGAAGGAACGTCATGACCATCCCGTACCGGCCCTTCGGCCGCACAGGCGTGCAGGTGAGCGCACTCGCACTCGGCGCGATGAACTTCGGAGCCCGGGGCAACCCGAGCCACGAGGACGGGGTGCGCATCATCCACCGCGCCCTCGACGCCGGGATCAACATCATCGACACGGCGGACGTCTACTCGCAGGGCGAGTCGGAGGTGATCGTCGGCGAGGCGCTCGCAGGCCGCCGTGACGACGTCTTCCTGGCCACCAAGTTCCACGGCCGCATGGGGGAGGACGTCAACCGGTTCGGCAACTCGCGACGGTGGATCTTCCGCGCGGTCGAGGACAGCCTCCAGCGGCTGCGGACCGACCACATCGACCTCTACCAGGTGCACCGTCCGGAGGACGACACGGACTTCGACGAGACCCTCGGCGCGCTCTCCGACCTCGTCCGCCAGGGCAAGGTCCGTTACCTCGGCACCTCCACCTTCCCGCCGTCCCGGATCGTCGAAGGGCAGTGGACCGCCGAGAGGCGGGGCCGCGAGCGGGTGGTGTCCGAGCAGCCGCCCTACTCGATCCTGACCCGCGGCGTGGAGGCCGAGGTACTCCCGGTGGCACAGCGGTACGGCCTGGCGGTCATCCCCTGGAGCCCGCTGGCCGGCGGCTGGCTGACGGGGCGCTACCGAGCCGGCCGGCCGCAGCCGGAGTCCAGCCGCGCGGCCCGCCAGCCGGGACGCTTCGACGTCGACAGCCGGGAGAACGCGGCCAAACTGGAGGCCGTCGAGGCGCTCGCCGTCCTGGCCGAACAGGCCGGGCTCACCCTGATCGAGCTCGCCCTCGGCTTCGTGCTCTCCCACCCGGCCGTCACCGCGCCGATCATCGGCCCGCGCACGCTGTCCCAGCTGGACGAGCAGCTCGACGCGGCGGACAGCCCGCTCCCACCGGACGTGCTGGACGAGATCGACAAGATCGTCCCGCCGGGTACCACCCTCTCGGCACGCGACGCGGGGTACGTGCCGCCGAGTCTGCACGACACGACAGCACGACGCCGGACGGGCGGCTGACCGGTGGTCAGCCGGCGTGAGCCCTGCAGCACCTGGGGGCGGCTGACCGGGGCACGCGATGCGTTGTACGTTCAGATCGTCCCGCGTCAACGACCCCAGCAACACCCAGCCGCGGCTGCGCCGGGCCCGTTGGTCCGACGAAGGGGGCCGAGGCCTGTTCCTCATCGCCCGTCACGGCGGCCGGGGCCGGGTTCTAGGCGATGCGGGGCTGCAGCCCGACATCATGCCCGGTCATCAGGGCAACGATGCCCTCGTCGGTGACGGCCACGGACCGGAGTGCGAGCCCTTCGGGCAGGTTGTCGAGCGGGGCCTGACGCTCCAATGCCTTCTCCAGCAGGGTGCGTGCGGCAGGAGGCACGTTCTCGGAGAGCCGGACGTCGTTGACTCCGATGGCTCTCGAGCCGGCGACGCCGAGGTGTGCGGAGGCCGAGACCTGTCCAAGCAGCGGGACCTGAGTGGTCGCTACCACCTGGTCGTTGCCGTTGCCTCGGTTGATGTCGACCCCGTAGAAGGCCGAGAGGTCTTCGTACGTGATGGTCGCCGTGATCTCGGCCTCGTCGGCCCGCTCCCGTCCGCCCTGCTCCTGGCGTATTCCGTGCAGATGGATGGCGAGATCCTGAATGGTCAGGACGCGGCCGTTCAGGGCGGCTGGAACCTGTGCGGCGTCGATGTCCGCCTCGGTGATCACCTTTCGAGCCAGCTGAAGTGACACGGGAAAGCCGTTCAGATGCACCTGGGGAGCGGAGTCGAGGCCGATGTCCCGCCGAACCGAGTCGGCGATGCGGTCCTGCGCGTACTGCGTGGCCAACACCTCGCCGCCAGTGGCGGCGAGCAGCGCCAGGGCCGTCGCGATCAATACGTTCCGGCGATGCGCGCGCCGCATTGCCCGGCCGTTCTCTGGTCCGTTCATGCTCTCTCCTTCTAGAGACCTCGCGGCCTTGCGCCGCGCGTCTACGCGAGCCGTCACAACATCTGATCGCCCATCAGGCGAGTGCCGCGGGAAATGACGGTCGGTCGCGGCGGCGTCGGCCTGTCAGCGGTGCATCGGCGGTCGGCGGATCACCGGGTCGGTGCTGGCGGTCGTAGGCGACGCCGAGGCGCTGGGGCTGCTGCTTGCGGCGCTGGCGCTGCTGCTTGCCGATCCGCTCGTTGGAGTGGCACTCGTGGGTGCCTCCGTATCGGTCCGGGTGGCGAGGAGGACGGTGTCGCCGCGGTTCAACTGCGTACCGGCAGATGGGATGGTTGCGATCACGGTGCTGGTGCTGACGCCACTGGAGCGCGGAGTGAGTGCGATGTTCAGGCCCAGCTCGGCCAGGTCTGCTCTGGCTTGTGCGAGGGTCTTCCCGACCAGGTTTCCGGGGACGGCGACGGTTGGGGTCGTGGGCTCCGTCGATGCATGAGGGCTCATCGGGCCGGCGCCGCTGCTGGGACGGGTGGTGCCTTCCAGACCACTGGCGGAGGGCTCTGGCTCGGGCGAAGGGCTTGCGGAGGAGGAAGGCGAGGACTGCGTGCTGGGACCGGTGGCGTGCGTCGCATCCGGAGCCGCAGTGAGGACAGCGGTGACGACTGCGCCTGCGCCGAGGAGGGCCAACGCCGCGAGTGCCGTCCGTTGGGGACCGCGGGATCGCCTGGAGGACCTGAGCGCTGTTGTCGCCGCTTCCTCCGGGAAGGTCGGCGCTCCCGCGAGCGTGGTGTCCTGAGGAGGCGCGATGTCGTGACTTCTGGGGGTGAGCAATGCGTCACGCATGGCCGCAGCGTCGGCGAACCGGTCTTCGGGGCTCTTGGCCATGGCGCGGGCAAGGGCCGTCTGGACGTGTCGGGGCAGTTCCACTCCGAGGTCCCTCGGGGCCGGCGGGTCCGCGCACATGTGCTGGTAGGCGATGGCGAACGGGCTGTCCCCGGTGAAGGGCTGGCGGCCGGTGAGGAGCTCGTAGAGCATGCAGCCGGTCGAGTAGAGGTCGGAGCGGGCGTCGACGGGCCGGCCCTGGGCCTGCTCGGGGGACATGTACGCGGTGGTGCCGACCGAGATGCCCGTGCCAGTCACGCTCTTGTCGTGCCCATCGGAGATGTGGGCGATCCCGAAGTCCATGACCTTGACCAGCCCGTCGGCGGTGATCATGACATTGGCCGGCTTGATGTCCCGGTGGACCAGACCGGCCGCGTGGGCGCAGGCGAGTGCTTCCAGCGTTCCCGCGACCCAGGCGACCGCTTCCTGCGTCGAGGGTGGGGCCGACCTCAGCCGTTCGGCAGCGGTGTGTCCGGTGATGTGCTCCATGACCAGGAAGGGACGCGGGGGCGCTGTCGGAAGCCAGCCTGCGTCGTAGACGGCTGCGACGCATGGATGGTTGAGGGAGGCTGCCGCGCGGACCTCGCGCTGGAAGCGGCTCTGGGCGATGTCGTCGAGGGCGAGCTGTGTGTGCATCAGCTTCACGGCGACCGCGCGGTGCAGGACCAGGTCGTCGGCCGACCAGACCTCGCCCATGCCGCCGCGGCCGATCATCTCGCGCAGCGCGTACCGGTCGCCGATCAGGCCGGCCCACGCGTCGTAGAGGGGGTACTGCATGACGGGTACCTGCGGTCCTTCGAGTGGTCGGGCTGACGGGGAGGGTTGCGGTCGGGTTCCCGGCAGGCACGGACTGCCAGAAGCCGCGTGGGGCTGTCTCGCTGCCTCCCAACTCGGCAACGGGAGGGGCCGCACGGGTCCACCGACTCGCGTGCGGTGCCTTGGACAGTGCCATCGGGGTGAACGAGAGCGGCTGAGGTGCGCCCTTGCTGCAGCTTGCGGCGCCGTTCGGAGCCGAAGGCCCTGTGCGACCAGAGGTCCGCGGGACGTCTGGTCGCCAGCACTTCAGTCCGACGTCGGTGGTGTCTTCGGCGCGCGGAGCAGGCACCCGACGGCTGCGGCGAGAACGATGACGCCGACGGCGACGAGCGAGGCGGACAGGCCGTCCATGAAGGCGGACTTGACGCCGTCCGCCAGGGCCGCGCCCCGGGCACCGAGCTGATCGGCGACGTGCAGGCCCGCCGCGGCGGAGTCGCGTGCGGCCTCGGCGGCTTCGGAGGGGAGCTGGTCGAGTGAGTCGGGCAGGTTCGAGCGGTAGTGGCTGCCGTAGATCGAGCCCATGAGGGCGATGCCGACGGCCGAGCCGACCTCGCGGGTGGTGTCGTTCATCGCGGAGGCGACTCCCTGCTGGCCGCGGCCGAGCGAGCCGGTGATGGCAGAGGTGCCCACGGCCCCGGACAGGCCGATGCCGAAGCCCGCCAGGACGAGTCCGCCGAGGAACGGCAGGTAACCGGAGCCGACGTCGAGCCGGGAGATGACGAACAGGCCGGCGCTCAGCAGGAGCAGCCCGACGGTCATGGTGGCCTTCATCCCGACCCGTCGCACCAGGTGAGGGGTGGCCTGGGAGGTGGGCAGGACGACGACCGCGACGGGTACGAGGGCCGCGGCGGCCTTGAGCGGGCTGTAGCCGAGGATGAGCTGCAGGTACTGAAGGCCGACGAAGAAGAACCCGAAGACGGCCATGAACTGTACAAGGACGACGATCGCGCCGGCCCGGAAGCCGCGGATGCCGAACAGGGCGGGATCGAGCAGGGGGTGCTCACGCCGCAGGCCGAGCCAGGCGTACGCGGTGAAGGTCAGGACCGTGACCATGAGGGCGGCGATCACGACGGGCTCCGTCCAGCCCTGCTCGTTGCCTTCGATGATGGCGAAGACGAGGGTGCCGATGCCGACAGCGGTGCAGACGGCCCCGGGAACGTCGGGTGGGGAGGGGTGCTCGTCCTTGGTGTCGGGCGACAGGAGGAGGGCGGTGACGGCGGCCACGAGGGCGGTCGCGGCGCTGGTGATGAAGATCGACCGCCAGGAGAACCACTCCAGCAGGGCCCCTGCGGCGAGCATGCCGATGATGGCTCCGGCGGCCGCGAATCCTGACCAGGTGGCAACGCCCTTGACGCGCTGCTCGGGAGGGAAGGCGGCGGTGATCGTGGACAGGGTGCCCGGCATGATCATCGCGGCGCCCAGGCCCATGACGACTCGCCAGACGATGAGCGTGGTGGTGGAGTCGGCGAAGGAGGCGGCCAGGGAGGCGATGCCGAAGACGACGGTGCCCGCGACGAGGACGTTGCGGCGCCCGATGCGGTCGCCGATGGCACCGAGCGGCAGGACGAGAGCGGCCAGGGCGACGGTGTAGCCGTCGGCGATCCAGGTCAGTGAGGCGTTGGTGGCCGACAGGTCGATGGCGAGGTCGGGCAGGGCGAGGTTGAGCGCGGAGACGGAGGCGACGACGAGGACCAGGGACAGGCACATGGCGAAGAGGACGCCATTGTGGCCGGCCCGGCCGGTCGCGATGGCGTCCTGCCGGTCTTCGGGCTGGTTGTCGGAGGTGCGGTGGGGGCTGGTGGACATGAGGAACTCGTCTCAGTCGGTGCCGGGCTGGAGCAGTTTGAAGACCAGGCGCGCGGCGGTGCGCTGCGCCGCGTGGCGCAGGCGCACCGGGGCCGGCAGGACCCGGGGCGGCGTCGGGGGAGTGGCGGCCAGGCGGGGGAAGAGCGCTTCGGCGTTGGTGCGGTTGACGGCCTTGAGCGTGGCCGCGTCGACGTTGCCGTCGAGGCCGCCCGCGAAGTACTGCCCGGCGGGAGTGGGGGCGAAGGGCCAGTCGCTGCCGAAGAGGACGTGTCCGGGGCGGGCGAAGGCGAGCAGGGTGGGCAGGGCGGCAGGGCTGGAGGACAGGGCGGTGTCGAAGTAGAAGGAGCGAAAGTCGTCCAGTACGTCGAGCGGGCTGCGTGCGGTGTCGTTGGCGATGGTCAGAGCCATGCGGTGTGAGGAGTACGGCACGAAGCCGCCGGCGTGGCTGAGGATGAACCGGATGTTCGGGTAGCGGCGCGGGAAGCCGTTGCGGACCAGAAGATAGGTGGCGCGGGTGGTGTCCAGCAGGAAGTCGGCGGCGAAGGCGGGAATGCCGTCGACCGCGGGAGCGGGCAGCTCGGCCGGGTGTATGAAGACCACCGCGCCTCGGTCGTCCAGCGTCCGCCACAGCGCGTCCTGGCCGTCCACGCCGAGGTAGGTGCCACGGCTGTTGGCGAGCAGGGTCACGCCGTCGGCGCCCAGCTCGTCCAGTGCGCGCGCGGCCTCGGTGGCCGAGGCGTCGGCGTCGGGCATGGGGAGGGTGGCGAAGAAGCCGAAGCGGCCGGGGTGGTCGGAGACCAGGGCCGCGGAGTGGTCGTTGAGGCGTCGGGCCAGGTCGGCGGCCTCGGCGGGTGCGGTGAGGAAGCCGGTGCCGGGAGTGGAGACGGAGAGGATCGACGTGGTGGTGCCGAGCAGGTCCATCAGTTGCAGGGCGGACTGGGGGTTCCAGGCGGGCAGGGCGCGGCCGCCGGCGTCGGCGATGCCGGCCTCGGCGAGCTCGTCGCGGTAGAAGTCGGGCACCACATGCTGGTGGACGTCGATGCGCTGTGCCGAAGGGGACATGAAGGGGCCTTTCATGCGTTCTACGGGTTATGGCGGGGAGTTCTTCCGGCCGGCGACCGTGCACTGCCGACCCGGCCGGCGCCATGGGCATCGGTGTCCGGGGAGGCGAAGAAGCCCGGTTCGGCGGTGGCGCCAGGGCCTTTGGGAGCCCGGAAGGAGAGATCTGGGGTAGCGCGGATGGGCACAGAGTCGCCGGTGTGGTTCGCGACGTATCAGAGGGGGCGGGCCCTCGTCAGATGAAGGACACCGACACGGAGCCGAGGGCTCCGAAACGGGCCTCTGCCTTCTGGCCGGCGCTGATGAAGGGGGCTGTGGTGATGGCGCCGGGAAGGATCACGTGCCCGGGGTCCAGCCCCTTGCCGTAGGCGGTGAGAGCGTTGGCCAGCCAGGCGACCGCGGCGGCCGGGTGTCCCATGACCTCATTGCTGCTGCCGGTTGCCACGCGGCTTCCGTCGACGAGCAGGTCCACGTTCACCGCCGCGAGGTCGGGTGCGTACGCCATCGGCGTCCAGGAGCCGCAGACGAGTCCCGCGGAGCTGGCGTTGTCCGCGGCGGAGTCGGCCAGGGTGATCCGCCAGTCGCGGATGCGGCTGTCGACGATCTCCAGTGCCGGCGCGACCGCATCGGTCGCGGCCAGTACGTCACTGAGGGTTATGCCAGGGCCGTGCAGCGGCCGGGCGAGGCGGAAACAGATCTCGGGTTCGACGCGTGGGGCACAGTATCGGGCGGCGCGTACCGTCCCGCCGTCGCGGTGGACCATGTCGTCCAGCAGATGCCCGAAGTCCGGCTCGTGCACGCCGAGCAGGTTTCGCATCGAGGCCGAGGTGAGACCGACCTTGTGGCCGATCACCGTCGAGCCGGTGGCCAGGCGGTGGGAGATGTTGTCCTGCTGGACTGCGTAGGCATCGGCGAGATCGAGCGCGGGCCACCTCGTGGTGAGCGGTTCGACCGGGGCCGTGCGGCGCTCGGCCTCGCGGAGAAGTCGGGCGGCCTCCATACGTCGCCGGGTGGCCGCCGGCCTCATGTCCTGCTCCTCGCCGCCAGGCGCGTCGCCGCCTCGTAGACCAGCTGGGCGTGCAGTTCGAACATCGCCACGAGGTCGACGTCGTCACCGTTGATCTCCCGCTGGACGAAGAGCCCGTCGGCGCCCGCGACGGCGTAGGTCGTCAGGGTGTGCACGGAGTCCTCGTCGAGGTCCGGGACGAGTGCCTGGGCCATGTCGGCGATCTTCGCGCGCGCGATGTCGCGGACCTGGAGGAAGACTGTCCGGCCGCGGGGTTCGGCTGGACGCCGTTCGAGCGCGAGCATCAGACCGAGACGGAGGAAGTCGGGGGCGTCGATCAGCGACTTGCCCACGTTTCCCGCCATGGCGGTGACCCGTTCCAGCGGGGTTCCCGTCTCTTCGCTCGGAAGCTCTACGGCGGCGAGCCACGTTTCGAAGCTGCGCTCGATGACTGCGGCGATCAAGTCGTCCTTGTCCTTGAAATGCCAGTAGATCGAGCTGGCAGGCAGTCCGCACTTGGTGCTGACGGCCGCGATCGACGTGCCTTCGTATCCCCGCTCGCCCGCGATCTCGACGGCGGCGTCGAGGATGCGTTGCCGCGACTCCACTCCGTTCGCGCGCTTCTTGCGGGTCGTCTGCGGCTTTGTCATGGCAGGTGCCCCTCTGGTGTGCGCTTCTCGCCGGCTGCTTGACCCTATCCAGCGATGAGCCTACCGTAGCACTCGTTCCAATTGGAGTGAACACTACGGTAAGAATCGTGCAGCATGATCGACAGTGAGGTGGCCTGATGAGCGAGACCGCGGCCGGAGCAGAGGCCGAGGACAGCGCCTACGACGTGGCGGTGATCGGGTACGGGCCCACGGGCGTGACCGCGGCCAACCTGCTGGGCGCGATGGGGCTCCGCGTCGTCGTCCTGGAACGGGACGCCGAGATCTTCACGCGCGCCCGAGCCATCTCCACCGACGAGGAGGTCGTCCGCATCTGGCAGCGGATCGGCCTGGCCGAGCGCCTCAAGCAGGACATGCTGACGGAGCGGCCGGTGGACTTCGTCGACGCCGACGGCCGTACGTTCCTCAGCGCCTCCCCCACATCACGCGGCCACGGCCACCCGCCGCAGATGTTCATCTACCAGCCGGCCCTCGAGCAGGTCCTGCGTGACGGCGTCGACCGCTACCCGAACGTGAAGATCCTGCTGCGCCACGAGTGCCTGCGCCTGCGCCAGGACGCCGACGGGGTGGAGCTGACCGTGGTCGGCACGGCCGACGACTCGGTCCACCGGCTGCGCGCCTCCTACGTGATCGCGGCCGACGGCGGCTCCAGCCTGACCCGCGCGCAGCTCAACATCGGGTACGAAGGGCGGACGTACGAGGACCGCTGGATCGTCATCGACACCAAGATGCTCAAGCCCTGGCCCGACCACGACAAGTTGCGCTTCCACTGCGACCCGGCCCGCCCGGCCGTCGACTGTCCGACCCCACTGGACCACCACCGCTACGAGTTCCCCCTCCTGCCCGGAGACGACGAGAAGCAGCTGGTCACCGAAGACGCCGTGTACCGGTTGATCTCCCGGTACGGGATCGGCCGCGACAGCATCAAGGTTCTGCGCGCCACCGTCTACAGCCACCACGTCCGGTTCGCCTCGCGCTTCCGCGTCGGCCGGGTGTTCCTCGCCGGCGACGCCGCGCACGCCATGCCGCCGTGGATCGGCCAGGGCATGGCCGCCGGCGTGCGGGACGTGGCCAACCTCTGCTGGAAGCTGAACTCCGTCCTTCACGGTGAACTGCCCGAAAGCGTCCTCGACAGCTACGAGACCGAACGCAAACCGCACGTCAGGGAGGTCACCAAGCGAGCGGTGTTCGTCGGCCGCATGATCACTGAACGTCGGCGCCCGGTCGCTCGCGTCCGCAACGATGCCCTGCGGGCCCTGGACCGCATACCCGGCTTCGGCGACTGGCTGCAGGACTCGAACTGGATTCCCGTGGCCCGCTACGACGCCGGCCTGCAGGCCGGCCCGCGCACCAAGGCGACCGGGCACCAGATTCCGCAGCCCTGGGTGACCGGTCCCGACGGCGAACGCGTACGGCTGGACGACGCGCTCGGCGGCCGCTGGCTGCTGCTGTCTCTCGGCCGGCCCACCTCGCAGCCCGCGTGGGAGCGCCTCGGCGTCGAGTCGCTGGCAGTTCTGCCGGTGGGCTCGCGCCCGGCCGACGGCGCGGTCGTCGACAGCGACGGCGTCCTGCTCCCCTGGCTGACCGAGCACGGTGTCACCACAGTGGCCCTGCGCCCCGACGCCTACGTCTACGCCGCCGCCCCCGTCGGTGCCCCGCTCCCGCCGCCTCCGGCCGGATTCGCCCCCGCGTCACGGCCGGCCACGACCACCGCTCAGTGAGGACATCATGACCACACCCACCGAAGTCCCCGCGATGCAGGAGCACCTGCTCGACGTCGACGGCAAGAAGATCTTCGTCGCCGAGACGGGGCGGGGAGCTCCCGTCCTGCTGCTGCACGGTGGGGGCCCCGGAGCTTCCGGGGTCTCCAACTACAGCCGCAACATCGTGGAACTGTCCCAGGAGTTCCGGGTCATCGTGCCCGACCTCCCCGGCTACGGCCGCAGCAGCAAGGGCATCGACCCCGCCGACCCCTTCGGCGCCCTGGCCACCGGCATCCGCGGCGTGCTCGACCAGCTCGGCCTGAAGAAGGCCCACTTCGTCGGCAACTCCTACGGTGGAGCCTGCGCCCTGCGTCTCGCCCTCGACACCCCCCAGCGGGTCGACCGCATGGTGCTCATGGGCCCCGGCGGCATCGGTACCACCCGTGCGCTGCCCACGCCCGGCCTGAACAGCCTGCTGAACTACTACACGGGGGACGGGCCCTCGCGGCCGAAGCTGGAGAAGTTCATCCGCGACTACCTGGTCTTCAACGCCGCCCACGTGCCCGACTCGATCATCGACGCGCGCTACCGGGACAGCATCGACCCCGAGGTCGTCGCCGCCCCGCCGCTCAGGCGTCCGAAGTCGCTCGGCGCGCTGTGGAAGATGGACTTCACCCGCGACAAGCGCCTGAGCCGGCTGGCTGTGCCCACCCTGGTGCTGTGGGGCGCCGCGGACAAGGTCAACCGGCCGTCGGGTGGCCGGATGCTGGCCGAGCGCATGCCCAACTGTGATCTGTACGAGGTCGCCAACACGGGGCATTGGGTGCAGTGGGAGCGTGCCGAGCTGTTCAACCGGCTCTGCGCCGACTTCCTGGCGGGCCGCCGATGAACACCGCGCCCTCGGTCTTCGGCTCCGTCCACCTCGGCTACGTCGTCGTCGAGTCCCACCGCTTCGCCGACTGGCGCCGGTTCGGCACCGACGCCATCGGCATGCACCACGACGACATCTCCCGTGACGTGATGCGCTTCCGCCTCGACGACCAGGAGTGCCGCTTCGTGATCCGGCGTGGTCCCGCCGAGGACGTGGTGGCGATCGGCTGGCACATCGACGACCACGCCTCCTTCGAGCAGATCGAGGCCCGCATCCGAGCCCACGGGGTTCCTGTCGTGCGGGGCTCCGACGAGGAGGCGGCCCTGCGCGGCGTGGAACGCCTGCTGCGTTTCCCCGGGCCCAAGGGCATCGTGCAGGAGATCTACACCACTCCGCTCATCTCGTCCGAGCCGCTGCGGATGGTCGCCTCCGGCTGGGTCACCGGCGACGCGGGGATGGGACATGTCGCGATCACCTCCGCCAAGCCCACCCTGATGCGCGGCTACTACAACACGGTCTTCGACGCCCGCCTGACCGACTACATCGACGAGACGATCAGCGGCGTCAAGCTCAAGATCCGCTTCCTGCGCGTCAACGAACGCCATCACTCCATCGCGATCGCCGCCCTCCGCGGCCTGCCGATCGACCCGATCCGCACCCGCGTCCAGCACCTCAACATCCAGGCCGACAGCCTGGACGACCTGGCCCAGAGCTACGAGCGCGTACACGAACTCGGCTTCGACATGGCCCTGTCGGTGGGCCAGCACACCAACGACAAGGAACTCTCCTACTACGCCCGCACTCCCTCGGGCTTCGAGTGGGAGGTCGGCTGGAACCCCGTCGTCATCGACGAGAGCACCTGGGAGCCCTCCACCCACCAGGGCATCAGCATCTGGGGCCACAAACCCGTCGGCCAGACGATCGTCGACAAGCTCGACCAGTTCCGGCTCGGCGCCCGTTCCCTCGCCCGGCCGGAGAGGACCGTCCCCGCCCTCAGCGGCGCCGGCATCCCCGACGACTGAACCGGCACGGTCACCCCGCCGCCCGGCGGGGTGACCGCACTCGCTCGATCCCCGGCAGCGCGGCGGAACACCGCCGCCGGCCCTCTCGCCCGGTCGCACATCCCTCGCACTGGGGCTCCCACAGGCACCCGGCCTCACGGCCCGATCACGGGCGAAATCCTGCGGGTCCGGCAATCCCGGACGTCCGCGGTTCCCCATGCCTGCCCGTCGCCGTCCCGCACTGCTCGGTCCGTTCGGCACACCGCCCGTCGTGCTTCCCGTCACGGGACGCCGGGAACCGTGATGCCGGGCCCCGGTGAGTGACCATCCACCTCGCGAGAGGACCCCGACCCATGTCCGTTCCGCCTCCCAGGCCCGACAGCGGGCCCCCACCATACGACCGGTCCCACGAGGCTGCCGCGAGCGCTCTGCAGGAAGTGCCTCGCACACTTTTCGAAGCGCGTCGGCGGTTCCTGGCGGTCAATGGCGCCGCCTTTCTGGTCTCCGTAGCGCTGTCCGGCACACTCGGCGAGCTGTTCGCCACCCGCCCGGCCAGCAGGATGCCTCTGGGCATCGTCTTCGGCACTCTGCAGCTGGCCGTTCTGCTGCTGTCCTCATGGTGGTACGACCGCACGCTCAGCCGCCGAGCCGATCCGCTCGTCGACCTGATGCGACATCCTGCCGAGCTCCTGCACCCGTCACCGCCCCAGCCGGGCCCGGCAGGGACCACGTCCGAATGGCCGAACTCGTCGCAGGGGAGGCGGAGATGACCGAGCTGTCGCTCGCCGCGGGGCTCACGTCGGTCTCGGGCGGCTCCGACGACCGGACGATGGTGCTGATCGGCTTCCTGGCGTTCATCGTCCTGTCCCTGCTGCTGTGCGTTCTGGCCGGCCCCGAGGACGACACCGCGGCCGACTTCTACACCGGCAACCGGTCACTGACGCCGGTGCAGAACGCGCTGGCGCTCACCGGGGACTACATATCGGCCGCCACGCTCCTGGGCGTGTCCGGCTTGGTGGCCGTGGTCGGATACGACGGCATCTCCTTGGCGGTCAGCAGCTGCCTGGCCGTCGGGGTGTTCCTGCTCCTCGCCGGTCCGCTGCGCAATGCCGGCCGTTACACCCTGGGCGACATCTTCGCGCTGCGTTCGCCGGGTTCGTCGTCCCGTATCGCCGCCGCCACGGCCACCTTGGCCGTCTGCCTGCCCTTTCTCGTCCTTCAACTGGCCGGAGCCGGCAGCGCCACGGCGCTGCTGCTCGGACTGACCAGCCTGGGGGCCGAACAAGTCTGCACCGTCTTCGTCGGAGCGCTGATGATCTGCTACGCGGTGCTCGGCGGCATGAGAGGGACGAGCCTCGTCCAGATCGTCAAGGTGGCCGTGGTGTTCACCACCATGGTGCTCCTCGCCCTTCTGGTCCTGCGGCACCACGACTTCGACCCGGGCGCCCTGCTGACCGCGGCCGAGCGGGGGAGCGGGCTTCACGACCGCTACTTCGAACCCGGTCACGCCCTGGGGGACAGCGCGGTCGGCCGCCTCGACTTCCTGAGCCTCCAACTGTCCGTCGTCCTGGGCGGCGCGTGCATGCCGCACGTCCTGATGAGAATCAACTCGGCCGCCGACGGCGCCACCGCCCGCCGAGCGACCCGCTACGCCATCGCCATCATGGCCGTCTTCTTCCTCTGCGTCGTCATCGCGGGCCTCGGTGCCGCCGGCATCGTAGGAGGCCAGAAGATCCGTGCCGTCGACAGCAGCGGCCAGACGGCCCTCTTCCTCCTGGCCGGGGAGCTGGGAGGCGGTAGCTCGGGACTTGCGGGCAGCGTGCTGTACACCGCTGTCGCCTGCTCCGTCTTCGTCACCGTACTGGCGGTGGTCGCCGGTATCGTCCTGAGCGCCGCGGCCGCCCTGGCGCACGACCTGCACGCGCACGTGGCACGCGCGGGACGCATGTCCGAGCGTCGGGAATTCCGATCGGCCAGATGGGCCGTAGGAGCCGTGGGCGGGATCGGCATCTTCCTGGCGGCGATGGCCCAGGGACGGGACCTTCAGTCCCTGACCTATCTGGCACTCGCTCTCGCCGCCTCCACGGTCCTGCCCGCCTGTCTGTACGGACTGTTCTGGAGCCGGTACAACCGGACCGGGCTGCTGTGGACCGTGTACGGCGGTATTTTCTGCACGACCGCCCTGTACGTCTGCTCCCTCTCCTTCTCGGGCGCGCCCACCTCGCTGCTGTCGGGACACGACTTCCACCTCATCGGTATGCAGTCGACCGCCGTGATGGCCATTCCCGCGGGATTCCTGCTCGGGTGGGTGGGCAGCGCCGTCGGACGGCGTGGACGGCCGGTGGAAGAACCCGGGGCGGACCTCCGCTGGCGCGAACGGGTTCTCGTCGGAGTGCGAGAGCAATGACGTGTGCCGCGGCCCGGCAGCCAGGCCGGGCCGCGGCACACGCCGCGCACTCGCTTACGGCAACAGAACGGGCTCACCGTTGCCGCGCCCGGCTCAGGCCGGCTTGGCCCCGATCCTGGCGGCCAGTGCGGGGAACTGGGCCAGCGCGTTGGAGCGCTCGACAGCCAGTCGCTCAGCAGGCGAGAAGGTCTCGTTCAGCTGTGGGGCGGGGTCTCCTGCCGCGAGGAACAGAGCGCTGGTGAACGGCCAGTCGGTGGCGAAGAGAACGCGCTCCGTTCCGGCCAGCTCGCGCACGGATTTCATCGCCTGGGGTGCTGGAGACAGGGCGGTGTCGTAGAAGATCTTGCGGAAGTGCGGGCTGCTGTCGTCCAAGCCGGCGGCCCCCACCTGCTGCGCGATCGCCGGGGTCAGAGTCAGCAGGCTGGTGCGGTAGGAGATGTACGGCAGGGTGCCGCCGGCGTGCGCGGCCAGCCACCGGATGCGCGGGTACCGCTGGTAGACGCCCTTGTAGAGCATGTTGACCAGTGCGCGGGTGGTGTCGAACGTGAACTCGTACAAGAACGGCGGCAATCCGAGGTCCGGGTAGCTTTGCGGGGTCGAGGGGTGGATGAACACCATGGCGCCCAGGTCGTCGAGCGCCTTCATCAGCGGGGCGAACACGGGATCGCCCAGGTACTTTCCGCCGTAGCTGCTGAAGATGCCCACGCCGTCCAACTTCAGGTCCCGCACCGCCCGCCGTGCCTCGGTGACGGCGTGGGAGACGTCCTGCTCGTCGACGGTGTCGCCCAGGGGCAGGACGGCGAATCCGCCGAATCGGCCCTTCAGGCGCGCGGACGTCGTGTGGACCAGGTCCCGGCTCGTGTAGGTGTTCAGACGCTGTGCCATCGCCACCCGGTCCGCCATGGAGGACAGGTAGGTGACGCCCGGCTCGGAGACGGAGACCACCTGGGTCTGGATGCCGTAGCGGTTCATGAAGTTCACCGCGAGGTCCGGGCTCCACGCGGGGACCGGCACGCCTCCGATCTCGGTGATGCCGTGCGCCGCCAGGTCCCGGCGGTAGAAGTCCGGAATCAGATGACAGTGCACGTCGATGCGGTCTCTGCCGCGGCGTACCGGAGCGCCGGAGGGGGCGCTGCCGCTCGCGGTCGCCGGCCAAGCGCCGAGGGCTGTCGCGGTGGCAGACAGCGGCAACGCCGCCTTGAGCAGTCCGCGCCGTCTCATGCCGTATGAGTCGGCTTGTCCTGGAGCAGCCATGAAAACACCTCACCGAAGCGGGGATGGGGGGAAGGTGCGTCCGCTGGAGGATCGACGCGGACACCGGGCAGCCACAGGTGACCGGCGCAGCGGCGGTGACCGCACCGGCTTCTTGTAGTGTTCACTACAGTGACTGGAATGACCGCTACGGTAAGAGGGGCGGGAGTGGGCGTCAAGGATCGCGGCAGGGGGATCTGCGGAGGTGAGAGCCTGCCGGGTGCGCCCGCTGCCCACGGGCCGGGCGTCCGGTGCCGGCTCAGGAAGAGGTGCTGTCCACCGATCCGCGGCCCGAGCGCAGCACGCGGGACAGGCCCAGAGCGGCTGTCCGTACGGCGGGCGCCAGTTGGGCGGGGTGGAACCGGCCACGCGGCACGGCGACGGACAGGGCGGCCACCGCCGTCGCCCCGTCGAAGACGGGCGAGGCGATGCAGTTGACGCCGAGGGCGGCCTCCTGCTCCTCGTATGCGAGACCGGAGACCTGGATCTGCTCCAGGGCGGTACGCAGCCGTGCCGGATCGGTGACCGAGTGCGGGGTGAGACGGGGCAGGGGCCCGGCCAGCACCTCGTCCGCCAGTTCGGATCCGGAGAAGGCCAGCAGCGCCTTGCCGACGCCCGTGCAGGTCAGGGGAAGACGCCCCCCGATGCGGGAGGGCAGCGTCAGGGTCTGGTGGCCGTGGATCCGCTCGACGTAGACCACATCGTGCCCTTCCCGAATGCCGAGGTGCACGGTCTCGTGGGTTGCCTCGAAGAGGTCCTGGAGGTACGGCAGCGCGGCCTCCCGCAGGTCGAGCCGGCGTGGCACCAGCGAGCCCAGCTCGAAGAGCTTGCCGCCGAGCCGGTAGGCCTCTCCGGTGCGTTCGAGCAGGCCGAGGCGCACCAGGTCGGCGCAGAGGCGGAACGCGGTCGTCTTGGTCAGTCCCGTACGGGCGGTGATTTCCGTGAGACGGAACGTACCGCCGTCCGGACGGAAGCAGTCGAGGACGGCAGCCGCCTTGTCGAGCATGTTCCCCTGCGTGCTGTTCCGTGTCATGGAACGTATTTTGCCGCTGCTCGAACCGTACGCCTATACCTGTCGTGGATCGACGGACGGCCCCGCCGCCTCTCCGACACCCTCGCCACTCTCCGCCCGGAGGTACCCGCATGTCCGCACCGCTGCAGTCGTCCCCGCCGGAGGCGACCGTGAGCCCTCTCCAGCCCACCGACGCCGTGAACCAGGCCGCCGCTGTCCTGGAGAAGGCCGCCCGCACCGGCGTCCCCTGCGCCCCGGTGCGCTCGCTCCTGACCGAGGCGGACGTCGAAGCCGCGTACGCCGTGCAGCGCCTGCACGTGGAACGCGGGATCGCCGCCGGGCGGCGGCTGGTGGGCCGCAAGATCGGCCTGACCTCGCCCGCCGTGCAGCGGCAGCTCGGCGTGGACCGGCCGGACTTCGGCGCGTTGTTCGCCGACATGGCGGTGCCCGAGGGACGCCCGATCGCCCCCGGCCGACTCCTCCAGCCGAAGGTCGAAGCCGAGGTCGCCCTGGTGCTGGGCACGGATCTGCCGCATCGTGACCCGACCCTCGCCGACCTGCTGCGCGCCACGGCGTTCGCGCTGCCCGCACTGGAGATCGTCGACAGCCGCATCGCCGACTGGGACATCACCATCGTCGACTCCGTCGCCGACAACGCCTCCTGCGGCCTGTACGTCCTGGGCGGCACCCCCGTCCCCCTGGACCGCGTCGACCTGCGGGCCGTGGCGATGACCCTCGCCAAGAACGGCGAGACGGTCTCCGAGGGCACTGGAGCCGACTGCCTGGGGAGTCCCCTCACCGCCGCCCTCTGGCTCGCCTCCACCCTCGCCGGGCTCGGCGACCCGCTGCGGGCCGGCGACATCGTCCTGACCGGTGCGCTCGGCCCGATGGCCGTCGCCGCCGAGGGCGACGAGTTCACCGCGCACATCGAAGGACTCGGCACGGTCACGGCCGCGTTCGCGTCCGCTGCCACGGAAGGAGCAGCGGCATGAGCACGAAGGTCGCCGTCATCGGGTCGGGCAACATCGGCACCGACCTGATGATCAAAATCCTGCGGCTCTCCGACTCCCTGGAGATCGCCGCCATGGTCGGGATCGACCCCGACTCCGACGGCCTGGCCCGCGCCCGCCGCCTGAAGGTCGCCACCACCCACGAGGGCGTCGACGGCCTGGTGAAGCTGGACGAGTTCGCGGACGTCGAGATCGTCTTCGACGCCACCTCGGCCGGTGCGCACCGCCGCCACGACGAGGTACTGCGCTCGCTGGGACGCAGGGTCGTGGACCTCACGCCCGCCGCGCTCGGCCCGTACGTCGTCCCGCCGGTCAACGGCGACGACCACCTCGACGCACCGAACGTCAACATGGTCACCTGCGGCGGCCAGGCCACCATTCCGATCGTGGCCTCCGTCGCGGCCGTGACGCCCGTCCACTACGGCGAGATCGTCGCCTCGATCTCCTCCCGTTCGGCCGGTCCCGGCACCCGGGCCAACATCGACGAGTTCACCGAGACGACCTCGTCGGCCATCGAGAAGGTGGGCGGCGCCGCCCGGGGCAAGGCGATCATCGTCCTGAACCCGGCCGAACCCCCGCTGATCATGCGCGACACCGTGTACTGCCTGGTCGGCGAGTGCGACGACGCCGCGGTGACCGCTTCGGTGGAGGAGATGGTCACCCGGGTCCAGGCGTACGTGCCCGGATACCGCCTCAAGCAGAAGGTCCAGTTCGAGTGCGTCGCCGACGACGACCCCCTGCGCTCGCTGCTGCCCGCCGGCACGCGGTCCACGGGCGCCGCGAAGGTCTCGGTCTTCCTGGAGGTCGAGGGCGCCGCCCACTACCTGCCCGCCTATGCCGGGAACCTCGACATCATGACTTCGGCCGCCCTGCGCACCGCCGAGCGCATGGCCGCCGCGCAGCCCTTCACGGAGGTGGTCTCCCGATGACCGCGAATCAGCCCCCCGCCCTGTACGTACAGGACGTGACCCTGCGGGACGGCATGCACGCCGTGCGCCACCGCTACACCGTCGACCAGGCCCGCACCATCGCGGCCGCGCTGGACGCCGCCGGGGTCGCCGCGATCGAGATCGCCCACGGCGACGGCCTGTCCGGCTCCAGCATCACCTACGGCGTCGGCGCGCACACCGACTGGGAGTGGATCGAAGCGGTCTGCGACAGCGTCCACCACGCGGTGCCCACCACGCTGCTGCTGCCCGGCATCGGCACCCTGCACGACCTGCGGCAGGCCCACGCCCTCGGCATCCGCTCGGTCCGCGTCGCCACCCACTGCACCGAGGCCGACATCTCCGCCCAGCACATCGCGGCCGCCCGCGACCTGGGCATGGACGTGGCCGGGTTCCTGATGATGTCCCACATGGCCGAACCCGCCGAACTGGCCCGCCAGGCCAAGCTGATGGAGTCCTACGGAGCGGGGTGCGTCTACGTCACCGACTCCGGTGGTCGCCTGACCATGGACGGCGTCCGCGATCGCGTCCGCGCCTACCGCGACGTTCTCGAACCGGACACCGGGATCGGCATTCACGCCCACCACAACCTCGGCCTGGGCGTCGCCAACTCGGTCATCGCCGTGGAGAACGGCGTCACCCGCGTCGACGCCTCCCTCGCCGGCCAGGGCGCCGGAGCCGGGAACTGCCCGCTGGAGGCGTTCGTCGCGGTTGCCGACCTGATGGGCTGGGAGCACGGCTGCGACCTGTTCCCCCTGATGGACGCTGCCGACGACGTTGTACGTCCCCTGCAGGACCGCGAGGTCCGCGTCGATCGCGAGACCCTCACCCTCGGCTACGCGGGCGTGTACTCCAGCTTCCTGCGCCACGCCGAGGCCGCCGCCCGCCGGCACGGACTCGACACCCGCGCGATCCTCGTAGAGGTCGGCCGGCGCAAGATGGTCGGCGGCCAGGAGGACATGATCACGGACATCGCCCTCGACCTCGCAGCGGCCGACTCCGCCGGCTGACCGGCAGCGGCCGGCGCCGATGCGCTGTGGCCGTTCGGCGGAGACGGCGTCACCAACGCCAGGGGCCGGACTCGGCGGGTGTGAGGCGAAGCCGGTCGGAGTACCCACAGCCAGGGGACGCATCAGGAACGGCGAGTCGGAATACGTGCGCGCGCAGGTCGTCATTCCGTCTCTGGCCTACGTGACGAAGGCGCTGACGGTTGCCGAAGAGGATCTCGCATTGGAGATCGTCATGATGGCGGGATGCGGCCTTCGGAACGGTGAGGCGCGGGCGGTGAACGTCAACAATGTCGTGGAGCAGGACGTGTACCGGGTGCGGGAGCAGATTCATTCCAACACGCTGAGGCCGGCGAAGCTGAAGCACCGCAAGATGGGGGACTTCCGGAGGTGCCGCTGCCGCGGTCGGTGCGGGAGGCGATCGAGCGGTACGAGGAGAAACACGGCACCACGACGGGCGGCTACCTGCTGCGTGGGCCGGGTGGCTACGTCACCGAAGGCATGGAGCGGCGCCGGGTGAGGAAGCTCTTCGCGGATCTCCCGCCGGAGGAGAGGGTGGGCATGGACGGCTTCCGGCACTACTTCGCCTCGAACGCCCTCGGGAGCGGCATCCCGATGACCGACGTGGCGGAGTGGATGGGGCACAAGCCCATCGAGGAGACGTACCGGACCTACCGGCACCTGATGCCGGGCAGCATCACCAAGGCTGCCCGCATTCTGCCCGGGCGCCGCGTACGGGTTCGGCCGTCCGCGACGTCGGGCACGAGGCCCGGACCGCCTGACCGTGCCGCACACCACGCCCCGCCGGTTCCGCCAGGGCTTCCGGGCTGACTCCGGTGTCAGCCGACGTGGACGCGGGGGCGGCGGTCACGGTCGGGTTCCGCTTCGCGCAGGACCTCGCGGGTGACGGGGGCGACCTCGCCCTGGCCGAGGAGGAAGAAGCGGAGGAAGTTGGCGAAGGGGTTGCCCTCGGTCCACTCGAAGTAGACATGGGGGCGGACGCCCGTCATGTCGCGGGAGTGGAGGAGCAGGGCGGCCAGCGCGTTGGGGACGGAGGAGGATTCCACGGCGAGGACGCGGAAGCGGTCGTGCAGGACCTCGCCCCGCACCGTCAGGCCCGCCTCGAACTCGGACGGATCCGTGACCGTCACCTCGACGAAGACGAAGTCCTCGGTGGTGGGGAGGTCGTTGTCGGCGCGGATCTGCTCGATCTTGTCGCGGTACTCGGCGACGTCCCGGTTGTCGGGCTCGTTGGCGATGAAGCGCGGGGTGCGGCGGGAGATGTCCTGGATGAAGCGTTCCGCCATGTCGTCGAGTTCGACGTGGGTGACGCGGAGTTCGAAGGCCCGGCCGAGGCGGGAGAGGAGCGAGATGAGGATGATGCCGGCGATGAAGCAGGCACCGATCTTCACGCCGTCGGGGCGCTCGATCACGTTGACGACCGTGGTGTACAGGAAGACGGCGGAGATGACGCCGAAGCCGATGGTCCAGCCCCGCTGGCCGGCCTTGCGGGCGGCGATGGTCACCGCGATCGCGGCCGAGCAGATCAGGACGAGGACACCCGTCGCGTACGCACCACCCTGCGCGTCGACGTCCGCGTCGAAGATCCACGTCACGAGGAACGCGACCAGGGTGAAGACGATGACCATCGGGCGCACGGCGCGGGCCCAGTGGGGAGCCATTCCGTACTTGGGCAGGTAGCGCGGCATCAGATTGAGCAGACCCGCCATCGCAGACGCGCCTGCGAACCACAGGATCAGGATGGTCGACACGTCGTAGACAGTGCCGAACGCGTTGCCGAGGTATTCGTGCGCGAGGTAGGCGAGGGCGCGCCCGTTGGCCTTGCCGCCGGGCTCGAACTCCTGGTGCGGGATGAGGACGGTGGTGATGAAGCTCGTGCAGATCAGGAAGACGCTCATGATGAGCGCGGCCGTCGTCAGCAGCTTCTTCGTACCCCGGATGCGCCCGGCGGGCTTCTCCTCCGTGTCGGCCGGATCACCCTCGACGTGCGGCATGACCGCCACGCCCGTCTCGAAGCCGGACAGGCCCAGAGCGAGCTTGGGGAAGACGATCAGGGCGACGCCGATCATGGCGAAGACGTTGCCGTGCTCCTGGGTCAGGGCGGCGGTCCAGTCCGTGACCACGTGCCCCTCGGTCACGACGTGCCACAGACCGGTCACGACGACGACCGCGTTGAGTGCGAGGTAGACGCCCACGAGGACGACGGCGACGCCGATGGCCTCCAGAAACCCCTTGAGGAACACCGCGCCGAGCATCGCGATCAGGATCATGGTGATCAGGACCTGCTTGTCGTGCAGGGCCTCTTCCAGGTGCGGGTTCTCCACCAGGTGGGTGGAGGCGTCGGCCGCCGACAGGGTGATGGTGATGAGGAAGTCGGTCGCGGCGAAGCCAAGGAGGGTCAGGACGAACAGCTTGCCCTTCCAGAAGGAGAGCAGCCGCGACAGCATCGCGATCGAGCCCTCACCGCGCGGACTCTCCTCCGCCACCCTCCGATACACGGGGAGCGCGCCGGCCAGGGTGACGATCACCAGGACGATGGTGGCGATGGGGGAGAGCAGGCCGGCGGCCAGGGCCGCGATGCCGGGCTGGTAGCCGAGGGTCGAGAAGTAGTCGACGCCCGTCAGGCACATGACCCGCCACCAGCGCTGCCCCTTGTGCCCGGCGTCCGGCGCCGACTCCTTGGGCCGGGAGGGTTTGCCCTTCCCCATGTCGGAGAGGCCCTCCAGCATCCACGCGCGCAGTCGTCCGGTGCGCGCGTCCGGTGTGGTGGCCATGGGAGTACTCCTGAGCTGCTGCTGGATGAGGGGATTCGCCGTCGTGCGGACGGGCCGGGCCAGCGTAAGCAACGCGTCAACGACCGATCAGGCCGGGCGCGTCAGGAAAGCGTCAAGATGCACCGGTCGGGCTCATCCCCGAGGCTGACTGATCGAGGGTGCGGGCGATCAGCGCGACCGGGAGATGTCGGCGCCTGCCTCCGAGGGAGCGCGTCGACCTTGACGGCAGGGCACCGATGGAGCGGTCATGGGCGGTAGACGAGCTCGATCAGAACGGCTGCGATGAGGAGCCAGGCTCCTACGCCGAGCAGCCACAGGGCGTCGTATGCGACTCCGAGGACGGAGACGGCCAGAGCCGCGGCGGCGAGCGACAGCGACATGCGTCGCATGCGGCTGTCGGTGGGTGTCCGCGCGAAGTTTCGGCTCATGACATGACCGTAGCCCCGTAGGGGCCCACGGTTCCTGAGTGCCCGCGTCAAGAAGGTGTGAAGAGAGCGCCGTCGGGCGCCAAGAACCCGCCAGGAACGATGGGGAGCGCGCTGACCAGGGCACACCCTGAGCGGACCTGAGTACGAAGGAGACCACCCGCATGTCCGCTCTGACCACCGAGAACGGTGCCACGCCCGTCGTCGAGGACCCCCCGGATACCGGAGCGCGCCACAAGCTCACAGCCGTCACCGGACTTGCCGCGCTCTCGCTCGACGCGATGGCCTCCGTGGCGTACGGCCCCGAGGCCATCGTCCTGGTCCTCGCGGCAGCCGGCGGATACGGGCTCGGCTTCACCCTGCCCGTCACACTGGCCATCGCGGGCCTGCTGGCCGTCCTCGTGGCCTCGTACCGACAGGTCATCGCCGCGTTCCCCGACGGCGGCGGTTCCTACGCGGTCGCCAAGGCGCACCTCGGCCGTCGTACGAGCCTGGTCGCGGCGGGCTCGCTCGTCCTCGACTACGTCCTGAACGTCGCGGTCGCCGTGACAGCCGGTGTCGCCGCCCTGACCTCGGCCTTCCCCGAGCTGTACGGCGACCGGCTGTGGATCTGCCTGGCGGTCCTCGTGCTGATCACGGGCGTGAACCTGCGCGGCATCGTCGACTCGGCGCGTGCGTTCATCGTCCCGACCGCCGTCTTCATCGGCGCGATCCTGGTGCTGATCGTCGTCGGCCTGTTCCGCGACGCCCCCGTCTCCACGGCCGCGTCCGCCGGCCACGCCTCCGTCCTCGCCGACAACGCCACCACCATCGGCGCGCTGCTCCTCCTCAAGGCGTTCGCCTCCGGCTGCTCCGCCCTCACCGGCGTCGAGGCCATCGCCAACGCCGTGCCGTCGTTCCGCGCCCCCGCGGCCCGCCGGGCGATGCGCGCGGAGGTCGCGCTCGGCGCGCTCCTCGGCGTGATGCTGATCGGGCTCTCGGTCCTGATCTCGCGCTTCGGGCTGCAGCCGGTCGAGGGCGTCACCGTCCTCGCGCAGCTCGCCGACGCCTCGCTCGGCCACAACTGGGCCTTCTACGTCGTCCAGTTCGCGACCATGGTGCTGCTCGCCCTCTCCGCGAACACCTCGTTCGGCGGGCTTCCCGTCCTGCTGAAGCTCCTGGCCCGCGACAACTACCTGCCGCACGTCTTCGGCCTGAAGGCCGACCGTCAGGTCCACCGCCACGGTGTCATCTGGCTCGCCGTCGTCTCGGCCGGACTGCTCGTCTTCTCCGGCGGAGACACGAACACGCTCGTCCCGCTCTTCGCGATCGGCGTCTTCGTCGGCTTCACGATCGCCCAGACCGGCATGGTCCTGCACTGGAACCGGGAGCGCGGACCCAAGTGGGCCGCGAAGGCCCTGCTCAACGGTCTCGGCGCCGTCCTCACCGGTGTCTCCGCGGTCGTCGTCACCGCCACCAAGTTCCACGACGGGGCCTGGCTGATCGTCATCGCCCTGCCGGTCCTCGTGCTCACCTTCGAGGCCGTGCACCGGGCGTACGGGAGGATCGGCGAGCGCCTCGGCGTCGGCAGGATCCCCGAACCCCCGCACCGCGAACGCTCCCTCGTCCTCGTCCCGGTCTCCTCCCTGACCCGCCTGACCAGCGAGGCTCTTACCGCCGCCGTCTCCCTCGGCGACGAGGTCAGGGCCGTGACGGTCTGCCACCCGGACCCTGAGGACCGCGAGGCCACCGAGGCGTTGGAGCGCGACTGGGCCCTGTGGAACCCGGGCGTGCCCCTCGTCAGGCTCCCCTCCGAGCGCCGCTGGCTCGGCCGGCCCATCTCGGCGTACGTACGCGACCTGGAGGCCACCGAACCGGGCACCCGGGTCACCGTCCTCGTCGAGGCCGAACCCGAGCACCTGTGGCAGCGAGCCCTGCAGAACCAGCGGGGCGCGGTCGTCGCCCATGCAGTCCGCCGTGACACGAACGCCGTCGTCTGCCGCCTCCGCTTCCGTTGCTGATCCCTTCTGCCGCTGACCGATTCCGCTGGTCGACGTCAGGAATCCGTCAAAGTCCCCTCCGCCCGGTGCCCCCTACGCCGCACTGGGCGGAGGCTTGACGTGTCGGGGGTGAGCGGGGCTGGATCCTGTGAGGTGGGCCATGAGGATTCCGCTTCGGGACACGGCCGCCGTCGCCGCCGGAGCCCTGGCACCGTTCGCCGTGGCTCTTGTGCTGGTGCCGCTGCGGACGTCCGTCACGCACACCAATCTCGCGCTGCTGCTGGTCGTCGTGGTCGTCGCCGTGTCGGCGTTCGGCAACCGGTTCGCCGGTGCGCTCGCCGCGCTGTCGGCCGCCGCGTGGTTCGACTTCTTCCTGACCGAGCCGTACCAGAGCTTCCACATCGAGGACCGGGCGGACATCGAGACCGCCGTGCTGCTCCTGGCCGTCGGGCTGATCGTCTCCCAGCCGGCCGCGCGCGCCCGGACGATGAAGCGGGTCGCGGTCACGGACGCCACGCACCTGGAGCGGTTGCACGGCACGACCCGCCTGGCCCGCTCCAGCACGTCCTCCTCTGACGACGTCGTCCAACGAGTGCGGCACGAACTCATCGAAGTACTGGAGCTGAGGGCGTGCCGCTTCGAGTACGGCACGCTCATCGGGCGTCCGTCGAGGCTCGACCCGGACGGGACGGTGAAGGTGGACGGCTGGATCTGGGACCTGGAGCGTCAGGGCTGGCCAGAGGGCGAGACCGAACTGCGCGCCCTTGTCCACGGCCGGTACCAGGGCCGCTTCCTGCTGACTCCGGAACCCGGCTCCGTACCGCCGCCGCTGGAGGCACGCCTGGTCGCGGCCGACCTGGCGGCTCAGGCCGCCGCCGCCCTGGACGACGACAGCGTCAGTGCAGGCCGGAGATCGTGAAGACGGCGTGGGCGGTGTCCCGTTCGACGCGGCGGGTCAGCCGGTCGAGGTCCCGGGCGCCTTCCCGGAGGGCGCCGTTCTCGTAGGAGCTCCGCGCGTCGGCCTCCAGCAGGAGCCAGAGGGCCGGGTTGGCGAGCAGGACGCGCAGTTCGACCTGGGCCCGGCCGCCGTCCGTGTCGGTCAGCACGACACGCTGTTCGATCCCGTCCGGCCAGCGGACGGCCGCGAGCCGGTCCGTGCGCACACTCATCCGGCTCCACAGGCTCTGGACGGTCACCCGTGCCGGTGCCGCGACGACCCTGGCGGGCAGCAGGATCACGAAGAGCGCGACGGACAGGGTGATCCACATCAGCGCGCTCGACAGGGTCAGCCCGTCGTCCCCGGCATCCACGGTCAGCGACAGGGTCAGCAGGAGGCCCGCGCAGCCGACGGCGGCGCGGGCCTCGCCGGCCCACTCGCTGTCCTGGACCGTACGGTCGCCGGGCTCCGGCTGCGGGACGAATCGTGGCTCCATGGAACGGACGCTAGAAGCTCTGCAGGTCGCAGCCGGTCCGTCTTGACGCGGTACCTATGCGGCCTCGGCCAACCTTGACGCGCGGCTGACGGGACCGGCGACGTGGTGGACGTACTCGTGGTCCAGCCGGAAGCCCGCCGTCCAGGCGAGGAGACGGCTCGGGCGGTTGTCGCGGGAGCAGCTCCAGCTGGCGCGGTGGCCACGTGCCGCGATGTCGGCGGTCAGCCCGGCGACGCAGGCCAGGGCGAGGTGCTGGCGGCGTTCGTCGGGCGTGGTTGCGCAGGCGACATCCTCGTAGCGGTGGCCGAGGTACCGGCTGCAGGCCACGGCGAGGACCCGGCTCTTGCGGACCGCCACCCAGCCGAGGCCCGAGGCGGCGAGGGCGGCGGGTCCTTCCCAGCTCTCGTGGATCCAGGCCATGGACGGGTCGAGCGCCGCGAGCGCCGGCGCGTCATCAGGGTTCAGGCGGCGGACGGTCACGCCCCGGGGGACGCGGGGCGCGACGGCCTTGACGCGGTGGATGTAGAGCATTCGCTCCCAGGGGACGAGCTGGTCGAAGGCGGCGCCGAGGACGGGGACGAAGCGGCCCGGTGTGTCGACGTAGTGCCGGGCGAGTGGGGCCAGTTCGTCCGGGGTGACGGCGCTGGGGTCGCCTGCCAGGAGGGCGTGTCCGCCGCACGTCACGGCCACCACGCGGGGCTCCTCCGCCCGGTCGGTCCACCACTGGCCGTGGCCGGTGGTGAGGACGTGCTCGGCGAGTGCCCCGGTGCCGGGTGCGCCGGAGAGGAACACACGGGCGGGGGCGGGCGGTTGGTGGGACGCGTGCGGGATCACGGACACCTCCTGGTGCGGAAGGAAGAGGGGCGGCCCGTGATGGGGGCCGCCCCCGGGGGTTCAGCGGGCGCCGGCCCTGCGGCCGTGGTTCGCCTTCTTCTTGCGGCGGTCCTTCTTCTTGCGGGCACGCTTGGACATGGCGGTACGGGTTCCTTTCAGGTCGTGCAGGCCGTGCAGGTCGTGCAGGCCGCGCACGGTGTGCGGGGCGTCAGGCGCTCTGGCCGACGAGGAGGTAGGCGAGCTTGCCGAGGCGCTTGACGGTGCGCTCCTCGGAGGCGGCGGGTGCGGGGGCGACGCGGTGGTCGCGGTCGTAGTAGGCGCCGTTGACGATCTCGACGGCAGGGTCGCAGAGCCGTACGACATGGGCCGCGCCCTCGGCCGGCGCGACGCCCTCGTGCGCGTACAACGGCAGGAGGCTGGTGGTGCAGATGCCGGGGTGGACGGAGACGGCGGTGACGCGCGGGTCGGCGGCGAAGACGGTCAGGGCGAGCTGCGACTGGGCGTAGGCGGCGAGGCGCGAGTAGCGGCGGACCCGGTTGGGGTCGTTCCACTGGATGGAGCCCGTGCGGTGCAGCGAGGACGAGACGTTGACCACCCGGCCGCCCGTACCGCCGGTGAGCGCAGGCTCCAGGAGGTGCGTCAGCAGGTAGTGGGCGAGGAAGTTGACCTGGAACGCGATCTCGTTGCCGTCGGCCGTGACGGTGTGGCGCTCGGGCGCGGCCATGCCCGCGTTGTTGACGAGGACGTCGATGCGCGGGTGCTCGGCCAGGACCCTTGCGGCGAGCTGCTCGACCTCCTCCAGGCGGGTGAAGTCCGCGCCGAACGCGCACAGCCGGGACCCGTCGACGTCGGCGAGCGTGACGAGCCGGTCGGTGGCTGCGTGCGCCTCCTCGGCCGTGCGGCCGTGGACGAGCACCGTCGCGCCGCGTTCGGCGAGGAGCCGCGCGGTCTGGTGGCCGATGCCGGAGGTGGCACCGGTCACCAGGACCGTACGGGAGGAAAGGTCGGATACGGACATGACTGGTCAGTCCCTCAGGGATGAAAGGTGTGTACGGGTACGAAGAAGGGGCGTCGGACAAGGGATGTCACGACGCCCCGGGGTGAAGCAGAGGTACGTCAGCGGTGGGCGGACGTCTCCGGACAGCGGGGCTCACGACGGGGCGCCCGATGGGGCGGCCGGTCGGTCAGGAGCCATGCGCTGTTCATGCTTCCCATCGAACCCGCAACGGAAGCCCCGGGCAAGGTGAACAGCGTTTCCCTGACGCCCGCTTGATGCTGGTTCACCCCAGCCCTCGGGTTCACCCGAGGCCGGGGACGGTGGAGACGATCAGGTCGATGGCCTTGATGCCGAGGAAGGGCAGGACGAGTCCGCCGAGGCCGTACACCGTGAGGTTGCGGCGCAGCAGGTCGTGCGCGGAGGCGGGCCGGTAGCGGACGCCGCGCAGGGCGAGGGGGATGAGGGCGACGATGATCAGGGCGTTGAAGATGATGGCTGAGGTGATGGCCGAGGTCGGGCTGTGCAGCGCCATGATGTTCAGCGTCTCCAGGCCCGGATAGGCGCCGGTGAACATGGCCGGGATGATCGCGAAGTACTTCGCGACGTCGTTCGTGATCGAGAAGGTGGTCAAGGCGCCTCGGGTGATGAGGAGTTGCTTGCCGATCTCGACGATCTCGATGAGCTTGGTCGGGTTGGAGTCGAGGTCGACCATGTTGCCGGCCTCCTTCGCCGCCGACGTACCCGTGTTCATGGCCACGCCGACGTCCGCCTGCGCGAGCGCGGGCGCATCGTTGGTGCCGTCACCGGTCATCGCGACGAGCTTTCCACCCTCCTGTTCCTTCTTGATGAGCGCGAGCTTGTCCTCGGGGGTCGCCTCGGCCAGGTAGTCGTCGACCCCGGCCTCGTGAGCGATGGCGCGCGCCGTCAGCGGGTTGTCGCCGGTGATCATGACCGTACGGATGCCCATGCGGCGCAGCTCCGCGAACCGCTCCTTGATGCCGTCCTTCACCACGTCCTTGAGGTGGACGATGCCGAGGACGCGGGGGCCGTCCCAGTCGTTGACGGCGACCAGGAGGGGAGTGCCGCCGGCTCCCGAGATCTGGTCGCTCCAGGCGCGCGCCTCGCCGGGCACTTTGCCGCCGTACATCTCGACCCAGGCGATCACCTGTGCCGCCGCGCCCTTGCGGATGTGGCACGCGGCGCCGTTGTCCCAGCGCAGGTCGATGCCGCTCATCCGCGTCTGGGCGCTGAACTCCACGAACCGGGCGTTCGCCAACTCGCCCTCGGCCGGGGCCCGCAGCCCGTACCGCTCCTTGGCGAGCACCACCACCGACCGGCCCTCGGGCGTCTCGTCGGCCAGCGAGGCCAGCTGTGCTGCGTTCGCGAGCTGTGACTCTTCGACGCCGGGCAGCGGGACGAAGTCGGCGGCCTCCCGGTTGCCGAGGGTGATGGTGCCGGTCTTGTCGAGGAGGAGGGTGTTGATATCGCCCGCGGCTTCGACGGCACGTCCCGACATGGCGAGGACGTTGCGCTGTACGAGCCGGTCCATGCCCGCGATGCCGATCGCGGAGAGCAGCGCGCCGATCGTGGTCGGGATCAGGGTCACGAGCAGGGCGACGAGGACGGTGGTGGAGGGGGCGGCGCCGGAGTAGGCGGCCATGGGCTGGATCGCGACGACGACCAGGACGAAGACGACGGTGAGCGCGGCGAGCAGGATGTTCAGCGCGATCTCGTTCGGTGTCTTCTGCCGGGAGGCGCCCTCGACCAGGGCGATCATCCGGTCCATGAAGGAGTGGCCGGGGCGTGAGGTGACCCGTACGACGATCCGGTCCGACAGCACTGTCGTACCGCCCGTCACTCCCGTCCGGTCGCCGCCCGACTCGCGGATGACCGGAGCGGACTCCCCGGTGACGGCGGACTCGTCGACCGCCGCGACGCCGTCGACGACATCGCCGTCGGCCGGGATCAGTTCGCCCGCCTCGACGAGCACGAAGTCGAAGAGCTGCAGGTCGGTGGCGGCGACAGCCTCCGTCTCTGCCCGGTCGAGGTCCGTGCCGTAGCGCCAGTGCTTCAGGCGTAGTGCCACCGTGTCCGTGCGCGCCTTGCGCAGTGACTCGGCCTGGGCTTTGCCACGGCCCTCCGCCACGGCCTCGGCGAGGTTGGCGAAGATCACCGTCAGCCACAGCCAGACGCTGATCACCCAGGTGAACACGGACGGGTTGAAGACCGCTGACAGTGTCGTGAGCACCGAACCGACGCCGACGACGAGCAGTACCGGATTCCGTACCAGGGCCCGTGGATGCAGCTTGCGTACGGCATCCGGGAAGCACTTCACCAGCTGTACAGGGTCGAGCAGCCCACCCTGTGCCGAGCGCCGCCGTTTCGGTGCGGGGGCCGGGTAGCGGGGCGGCGTGGCCGGGGCCGACGGCGTCGAGGGAGCGGAGGGCGCCTGGTGAGGCGCGCGGGAATGCATCGCGGAAGACCTTCTGATGAGCCCGACCGCCCGATCGGCGCCGGCCGGGAGAGCACGGTAGGGCCGTCCTCCTCCGCGCCCGTGGGCGCACGGGGCATGCCCCGTGCGCCCACCAGACGGCTGCGGACGGACAGCGACGCTCATGGTGCGGGGGCACGGCAGCCGGATGGGAGGGGCAGCCGTGCCCCCGCTGTCCGGGGACGATCAGGCCACTGACGTCCACGGGCCGGTGAGCGACCGAGAAGAAAACTAGGGCCACGGGAAGCCCGAAGCGGCGCCGGAACGCCCGAATTGACGGCTCTCTGACGGACGTTGGCTCCTGCCGTCAAGGCCACGTCAAATCGGACCGATGGAGCGTCAGGGCCACGTCAACGTCGTCGGACGGTGGCCGAAACGAACCACAGACTCCTCACCACGGGGGATCGGACAACCGTCCGAGGTGCTGAGGTGGGAGGGATGCGTGGTTACCGCTACCGGTAGCGCGCACGGTCCGGAAACGACGGCCCGGACCGTCACCATCACACCCGCGACGGTTGTGCGACCGGTGGGCCGTCCCGGTCCGCGACCACGAGGGGGTCGCGGACCGGACGGCCCGTCCGCCGGCCCCGCCGTCAACGCCGCCGAACGTGTGAGGAATCGCCTTCGCGCGCTGCGGCGCCGCTCGTGGGGCACGCTGCCCGCCCGGTTGCGCCTGCTGCGTACGGCGATCCTGCTGCTCACGGCAGCCTGCGCCGGGCTGCTGATCACGGCCGGACTCGGCGCCTCCGACACCTGGGGCGCCGTCACCGGCCATCACGCCCCGCGCACCGTGAGTGCCGCCGGCCTCAACCTCGCCCTCAACGACATGGACGCCCAGGCCGTCAACTCCCGTCCGCGCCTGGCCGAGTTCCGCTGACCGAGCGGCTGCGCGCTAGAGATCCGCCAAGACGCCGTCAGCATGCGACGGCGCCCCGCAAGGGACCCGTCAAGGTGCTCGTACGCGCGCCGCGCACCGGGTTTCCTCGCAACAGGACACCCGTAGGGACTCACCAGGGAGTGAAGCGCTCATGAGCGTGGAGAACGTGGTCGGACTGATCGTCGCCGTCGGTATCGTCGGCTATCTCGTGGCCGCGCTCATCCGCCCGGAGAAGTTCTGAACCTGCCCGCGCCGTCGGGGCCCGTCGACCCGGAGGTCCGTCCGGGGCGACTCAAGGTCTTCGTCGGTGCCGCCACCGGGGTCGGCAAGACCTACCGCATGCTGGACGAGGGTCGGCGCAGAGCCGCACGCGGTACCGACGTCGTCGTCGGCATCGCCGCGTGCCGCGGCCGCCCGTACACCGAGGCGATGCTCGCCGGCCTGGAGACCTTGGAGCCCGCCCGCGCCGTCCACAGCGGCCGTGTCCACCCCGAGCTCGACCTCGACCGGGCCCTGCGCCGCGCCCCCGGTCTCGTCCTCGTCGACGACCTCGCCCACACCAACGCGCCCGGCCACCGCAACGCCCACCGCTGGCAGGACGTCGAGGAGCTGCTCGCCGCCGGCATCGACGTCGTCACCACGGTCAACGTCCAGCACCTGGAGTCGCTCAGCGACGTCGTCGAGAAGATCATCGGGGTGCCGCAGGACGAGACCGTGCCCGACGAGGTCGTCCGCCGTGCCGACCAGATCGAGCTGGTGGACATGGACCCGCAGGAACTGCGGCGCCGGATGGCCCACGGCAACATACGCCCGCCCGAGGAGGTCGACGCCGCCCTCGCCAGCTACTTCCGTACGGGCAACCTCATCGCCCTGCGCGAACTGGCCCTCCTCTGGGTGGCCGACCGCGTCGACGAGGCCCTGCGGAAGTACCGCTCCGAGCGCGGCATCGGCGGGGTGTGGGAGATCCGCGAACGGATCGTCGTCGCCCTCACCGGCGGCCCCGAGGGCGACACCCTGATCCGGCGCGCGAGCCGCATCGCCGCCCGGACCGCCCAGGGCCGGATGCTCGCCGTGCACGTCGTGCGCAGCGACGGTCTGGCGGCGGGTGCCTCGTCCGCGGCCCTCGCCGGGCAGCGGCGGCTCGCCGAGAGCCTCGGCGGCAGCTACCACACGGTCGTCGGGGACGATGTCCCCACGGCCCTGGTGGAGTTCGCCCGGGCCGAGAACGCCACCCAGCTGATCCTGGGCACCAGCCGGCGCGGCCGACTCGAACGCTTCCTGACAGGACGGGGCATCGGCGAGACGACCGTCGCGCTCTCCGGCGACATCGACGTCCACACGGTGACCCACGAGCGGGCGGGCCACGGCCGGCTGCTCCCCTCCCGCCGCAGTACGCTGCCGGTCTCGCGTCGGGTCGCCGGGCCGCTCGCGGGGCTCGGCCTGCCGGTCCTGCTCACGCTGCTCCTCGACCACACGCGAGGCGTGTTCAACCTGACCAGCGAGGCGCTCCTGTTCCTCGCCACCGTGGTCGGCGTGGCCTGCCTCGGCGGAGTCGTCTCGGCACTCGTCGCCGCCGTCACCGCGTCGCTGCTGCTCAACTACTGGTTCATACCGCCGGTGGGCGCCTTCACCTTCGCCGACGCGGACAACATGCTCGCCCTGGGCGTGTTCGTCCTCGTCGCCGCCGTCTTGGCCGGAGCCGTCGACCGCTCCCTACGGCTGTCCAGACGTGCGGCCCGGGCCACCGCCGAGGCGGAGACCCTCTCCTCGCTCGCCGGGTCGGTGGTCCGCGGTGACCACACGGTTCCGGCCCTGCTTGCCCGTACTCGCGAGATCTTCGGTGCCGACTCTGCCGAACTCGTACCGGCCGCACAGCTCACCGCCGCGCACACGGGCGATCCCGCCGTCAGCCAGGTCGCCGTCGGCGACGGCCACTTCCTCGTCCTGCGCGGCAAAACCCTGCCGTCCTCGGACCGGCGCGTCCTCGCGGCCTTCGCCGCCCACGTCACCGCGGCCGCCGAGCACGCCCGGCTCGCCGAGGCCGCCGCGCTCGTGGAGCCCGTACGGGCCGCCGACCGGATGCGGACGGCTCTGCTCGCGGCCGTCAGCCACGACCTGCGCACACCCCTCGCCGCCGGCTGGGCCGCCGTCGCCTCCCTGCGCAGCACCGACGTGGAGTTCACTCCGGACGAGCGCGACGAGCTCCTCGCCACCGCCGACGAGTCCATGGCCCGGCTGGCCCGGCTCATCGACAACCTTCTCGACATGAGCCGCCTCCAGGCGGGCGCCCTGAACCTCTCCCTCCGCCCCACGGCCCTGGAAGAAGTCCTGCCCGCGGCACTCGACGCCCTGCCCTCCGACACACCCCGACCCGTCCTGCACGGTTTCGAGCAGGCTCCGCCGGTCTTCGCCGATCCGCCGCTTCTCGAGCGAGTGATCGCCAACCTGGTGGGAAACGCGAGCCGATACACCCCACCCACCCAGCCCATCCTGCTCACGGTGAGCGCGCTCGCCGGCCGGGTGGAACTGAGGGTCATCGACAGAGGCCCTGGACTCCCTCCCAGCGATCGGGAGCGGGTCTTCGAGCCATTCCAACGTCTGGGCGACACGGACAACACCACGGGTGTCGGCCTCGGACTGGCGCTCGCTCGCGGTCTCACCGAGGCGATGTCCGGCACGCTGACCCCGGAGGACACCCCGGGCGGCGGCCTGACCATGGTCGTTTCGCTGCCGAGCGCGGTCTGAGACGCCAGTAGAACGGGCCTCGTCCGTGCGCCGTCCGGGACCCTCGGCGCGTGGCGGCAGGGCCCTCGCCGACGGCGGCGGCCACCAGCTCATCGCCATTCACCGCCGCCATGATGGGCCGCCACGTCCTGGGCGTGATGCCGGTCGAGCGGGGTTCGCCCTCTTCACGGCCGTCGACGTGGCCGGACACCCGGAGGCGGCGGCGCGCTCGGTCCATGATGCCTCCCGGAGAACGAGTGGCGGGTCCTTGTCGTGGGGGCGGGAACCGTGCCCCAGGTGCCCACCGGGGACACCCTGGCGGGTTCCGCTTCGACCGCCTGCCCGGCTTCGACTGGCGTCCGGTGCACGGCCGGGTGCTGCCTGCCGGGGACCGGGTCGTCCTGGCGACGAGCCGCCAAGGACTGGACGTACTCATGTCCGGGGTACAGCCACCACCCGCCGGGTGCGCAGACGTGAAACGGCCGGGGAGCGACCTGGTTCCGCGTCGGGAGCCAGGGAGCCGTAGAGGACGCGTCAAGAGCGTGCTGCGCCGCGTAAGAGGGCCGTTAACGAGAGCCGATCCGTGGCCGAAAGGCGATTTCCTCATCTCGTCCGAGAATCCGTTCTTCCTTCTTCCTGCATCCGGGAGCTCACGATGGCCGACGTGGCCTTCGTCGTCACCACGATCGCGGTCTTCGCGCTGGTGGCCTTCATCGCCAAGGGGGTGGCCAAGCTGTGAGTGCCGAGAACATCATCGGTCTCCTTGTGGCCGTCGCTCTGCTGGGCTATCTCGTCCTCGCCCTCGTCAAGCCGGAGAGGTTCTGAGTACGGATATGAGTCCTGTTCTTGCTGGAGTCCTCCAGCTTCTGGCGCTGATCGCCGCCCTGGGTCTGTCGTACCGGCCGCTGGGCGACTACATGGCGCGGGTGTACTCCTCGGAGAAGCACTACAAGCCCGAGAAGTGGATCTACAAGGCGATCGGTGCGAACCCGACCGTCGAAATGCGCTGGCCGGCGTATCTGCGCGGCGTCCTGGCCTTCTCCGCAGTGAGTGTTCTGTTCCTGTATCTGCTCCAGCGGGTGCAGGGGTCGCTGCCCGGGTCGCTGGGCTTCGCCTCGATCGACCCGGACCAGGCGTTCAACACCGCCGCCTCCTTCGTGGCGAACACGAACTGGCAGTCGTACTACGGCGAGCAGGCCATGGGCCACGTCGTGCAGACCGGTGGTCTGGCGGTGCAGAACTTCGTCTCCGCGGCCGTGGGCATCGCCGTGGCGGTCGCGCTGGTGCGTGGTTTCGCCCGGTCTCGTACGGGTGAGCTGGGCAACTTCTGGGCCGACCTGGTCCGGGGCACGGTCCGGATCCTGCTGCCGATCTCGGTGGTCGGCGCGCTTGTCCTGGTCGCCTGCGGTGCGATCCAGAACTTCTCCGGCATCCACGAGGTCGGCCAGTTCATGGGCGGCTCGCAGCAGTGGAACGGCGGCGCGGTCGCCTCGCAGGAGGTCATCAAGGAGCTGGGCACGAACGGCGGCGGCTACTTCAACGCCAACTCCGCCCACCCCTTCGAGAACCCCAACGGGCTCTCCAACCTCTTCGAGATCTACCTGATCCTCGTCATCCCGTTCGCGCTGACCCGCACCTTCGGCCGGATGGTCGGCTCGCTCAAGCAGGGTTACGCGATCCTCGGCACGATGGCCGCGATCTGGCTCGGGTTCACCGCGCTGATGATGTGGACCGAGTTCGCCCACAACGGTCCGGCGTTCGACATCGCCGGCGGCGCGATGGAGGGCAAGGAGACCCGGTTCGGGATCGGCGGCTCGTCGATCTTCGCGGTCGCCACCACGCTGACCTCCACAGGAGCGGTGAACTCCTTCCACTCCTCGTACACCGGCTTCGGCGGCGGCATCACCATGCTGGGCATGCAGCTCGGCGAGATCGCGCCCGGCGGTGTCGGCTCCGGCCTCTACGGCATGCTGATCATGGCGATCATCGCGGTGTTCATCGCCGGTCTGATGGTCGGCCGTACCCCCGAGTACCTGGGCAAGAAGATCGGCACCCGCGAGATCAAGTTCGCGGCCTGCTACATCCTCGTCACCCCCGCCCTCGTCCTCGGCTTCACGGCGGTCGCGATGGCGCTGGACACGCCGTCGAACTCGATGACGAACTCCGGCGCGCACGGCTTCTCCGAGATCCTGTACGCCTACACCTCCGGCGCCAACAACAACGGCTCCGCCTTCGCGGGTCTGAACGCCGACACCCAGTGGTTCAACTCGACGATCGGCATCGCGATGCTGCTCGGCCGGTTCCTGCCCATGGTGTTCGTCCTCGCGCTGGCCGGCTCGCTCGCCGAGCAGACACCGGTGCCCGAGACCGCGGGCACGCTCCGGACGGAGAAGCCGCTGTTCACCGGCCTCCTCGTCGGCACCATTCTGATCATCACCGGTCTCACCTACTTCCCGGCCCTCGCGCTGGGACCGCTCGCCGAAGGGCTCGCGGCATGACCAACGACGTAAAGAAGCACGAGGACGACGTGTCCACCACGACTGCGACCAAGGCGCCCCACGGCGACCTGTCCGGGGGACACCACGCTCCCGGGCGGATCGGCGGGGGAATGTTCGACCCCAAGCAGCTGATCAAGTCCTTCCCCGACGCGATCAAGAAGCTCGATCCGCGCGTGATGATCAAGTCGCCCGTCATGTTCGTGGTCCTCGTCGGCTCGGTCGTCACCACCGTGCTCGCGGTCAGGAACCCGGGGGACTGGTTCGGCTGGGCGATCACCGTCTGGCTGTGGCTGACGACGATCTTCGCCAATCTGGCGGAGGCGGTCGCCGAGGGCCGCGGCAAGGCCCAGGCCGACACCCTGCGCAAGGCCAAGACCGACACCGTCGCCCGCCGCCTCGTCGGCACGAACGAGGAGCGGGTGCCCGGTACCGAGCTGAAGATCGGCGACCTGGTGGTCTGCGAGGCCGGCGACATCATCCCCGGCGACGGCGACGTCGTCGAGGGTGTCGCGTCGGTCGACGAGTCCGCCATCACCGGCGAGTCCGCCCCCGTCATCCGCGAGTCCGGCGGCGACCGGTGCGCGGTCACGGGTGGCACGAAGGTGCTCTCCGACCGGGTCGTCATCAAGATCACGACTAAGCCGGGCGAGACGTTCATCGACCGGATGATCAACCTGGTCGAGGGCGCCGCCCGGCAGAAGACGCCCAACGAGATCGCGCTCAACATCCTGCTCGCCTCGCTGACGATCGTCTTCCTGCTGGCCGTCGTGACGCTGAAGCCGTTCGCGATCTACGCGGGCGCCGACGAGCAGACCTCCCTGATCGTCCTGGCGGCCCTGCTCGTCTGTCTGATCCCGACGACGATCGGCGCCCTGCTTTCCGCGATCGGCATCGCGGGCATGGACCGGCTCGTGCAGCGGAACGTCCTCGCCATGTCGGGCCGTGCCGTCGAGGCCGCCGGCGACGTGTCGACGCTGCTGCTCGACAAGACCGGCACTATCACGCTCGGCAACCGCCAAGCCTCGGAGTTCGTTCCCGTGAGGGGCACGACGGAGGCCGAACTGGCCGACGCCGCCCAGCTCTCGTCCCTCGCGGACGAGACACCCGAGGGCCGCTCGATCGTGGTTCTGGCGAAGGAGAAGTACGGTCTGCGCGAGCGCCACCAGGGCGAGCTGGCCGGTGCCACGTGGATCGAGTTCACCGCCCAGACCCGTATGTCGGGTGTCGACGTCGACGGCAAGCAGACGCGCAAGGGCGCGACCGGCTCGGTCGTCGCCTGGGTCCGTGAGCAGGGCGGCACGGTCGCCGACGACGCCGAGGCCCTGACCGACCGGATCTCGCAGGCCGGCGGTACGCCGCTGCTCGTCGCGGTCAAGGACGACAAGGGCGCCCGCGTCCTGGGCGTCATCCACCTCAAGGACGTCGTCAAGGAGGGCATGCGGGAGCGGTTCGACGAGCTGCGCCGCATGGGCATCAAGACGGTCATGATCACGGGTGACAACCCGCTGACCGCGAAGGCCATCGCCGAGGAGGCGGGTGTCGACGACTTCCTCGCCGAGGCCACCCCCGAGGACAAGATGGCCCTCATCAAGCGCGAGCAGGCCGGCGGCAAGCTCGTCGCGATGACCGGCGACGGCACCAACGACGCCCCCGCGCTGGCCCAGGCGGACGTCGGCGTGGCGATGAACACGGGTACGTCGGCCGCGAAGGAGGCCGGCAACATGGTCGACCTCGACTCCAACCCGACCAAGCTCATCGAGATCGTCGAGATCGGCAAGCAGCTCCTCATCACCCGGGGCGCGCTGACCACCTTCTCCATCGCCAACGACGTGGCGAAGTACTTCGCGATCATCCCCGCGATGTTCGCCGTCGCCTATCCGTCGCTCGACAAGCTCAACATCATGGGCCTGACTTCGCCCGAGTCCGCGATCCTCTCCGCGGTCATCTTCAACGCCCTGATCATCATCGCCCTGGTGCCGCTTGCCCTCAAGGGTGTCCGCTACCGGCCGTCGAGCGCGGACTCGATGCTCCGACGCAACCTGGGCATCTACGGCCTGGGCGGCCTGATCGCCCCGTTCATCGGCATCAAGATCATCGACGTGCTCCTCTCCCTCATCCCCGGAATCGGTTGATCCACGATGAACAACTCAGCAGCGAACACCGGCCGAGTGCTGTGGGCGGGACTTCGCGCCCTCCTCGTCCTGACCGTGATCACCGGTGTCCTCTACCCGCTCGCCGTCACCGGCATCTCCCAGCTGGCCTTCCACGACAAGGCCAACGGATCCGAGATCAAGAGCGAGGGGAAGGTCGTCGGTTCCGAACTCATCGGCCAGACCTACAATCTGCCGCTCAAGGAGGGCGAGGAGACGGCGGCCCCGGACCTGAAGTGGTTCCAGCCGCGCCCGTCGAACGGCCTCGGCTCCAACAGCGTCAACACCCAGTACTCGATCATCCTCTCCGGCGCGACCAACCGGTCGGGTGACAACGCGGACCTGATCCAGTGGGTCAAGGACGCCAAGGCCGCCGTGGTCAAGGACAATTCGGTGAGCGGCTACACGGTGAGGCCGTCGGACGTCCCCGCCGACGCGGTCACCTCCTCCGGTTCGGGCCTGGACCCGCACATCTCCCCGGAGTACGCCAAGCTCCAGGTCCACCGGGTCGCGGAGAGGAACCACCTCACCGTCGCCCAGGTCGACAAGCTGGTCGCCGACCACACCGACGACCGCATCCTCGGCTTCATCGGCGAACCCAGGGTCAACGTCCTCCAACTCAACATCGCGCTCAAGGAATTGACCAAGGGCTGATGGCCTTATCGAAGCGGCATGGGAGCCGGCGGACCCGGGAGTGCCCCGGGTCCGCCGGCTCCCGCAGCACGTCGGACGGCACGAGCTACACGAACCACACGAAATACAAGAGCCACACGAACCGCACGTACAAGAGGAAGGCAGCACGCCGATGACGCGGGTGCTGGTGGTCGAGGACGATTCGCAGCTCGCACGAGCGCTGGTGATCAACCTGCAAGCGCGCCGATACGTGGTGGATGTGGCGCCGGACGGCGCCACGGCACTGTCCCTTGCCGCTTCCGAACCACCGGACGTGCTGATCGTCGACCTGGGGCTTCCGGACATGGACGGCGTCGACGTCATCAAGGCGTTGCGCCGCTGGAGCCGTTCGCCCGTGCTCGTCCTCTCGGCGCGCAGTGGTTCCGAGGACAAGATCCGTGCACTCGACGCCGGCGCCGACGACTACATGACCAAGCCCTTCAGCATGGACGAGCTCCTGGCCCGGCTGCGGGCCGCCACCCGTCGTTCGGCCGAGGCGCCCACGCCCGAACCGGTCGCGGGGGGCCGGGTCAGCACCGACGACTTCACGGTCGACCTGGTGGCCAAGAGGGTGCGGCGTGCGGAACGCGACGTACGGCTCACCCCGACCGAATGGCACCTGCTGGAAATACTGATCTGCAACCCGGGGCGGCTCATCAGCCAGCGCCGACTGCTCCAGGAGGTATGGGGCCCGAGCTACGGCACGAAGACGAACTACCTGCGGGTCTACATGGCCCAGCTGCGACGCAAACTGGAAGTGGACCCGTCGCATCCCCGCTATCTGATCACCGAACCCGGTATGGGCTACCGGTTCGAACCGTAGGAGAGACGCAGTACATGGGACGCGGAAAGCTGCGTATCTACCTGGGAGCGGCGCCGGGGGTCGGCAAGACGTACTCCATGCTCTCCGAGGGGCACCGGCGCGTCGAACGCGGGACGGACTGCGTCGTCGCGTTCGTGGAGCACCACAACCGGCCCCGCACCGAGGTGATGCTGCACGGCCTGGAGATGATCCCGCGCCGGACCATCGAGTACCGGGGGACCTCCTTCACCGAGATGGACGTGGATGCCGTCCTGGCGCGGCGGCCCGCCGTCGCGCTCGTCGACGAGCTGCCGCACACGAACGTTCCGGGCTCGCGGAACGCCAAGCGCTGGCAGGACGTCGAGGAGCTGCTCGCGGCCGGCATCGACGTCGTGTCGACGGTCAACATCCAGCACCTGGAGTCCCTCGGGGACGTCGTCGAGGCCATCACGGGCATCCGGCAGAAGGAGACCGTCCCGGACGAGATCGTCCGGCGCGCCGACCAGATCGAGCTGGTCGACATGTCGCCCCAGGCGCTGCGCCGCCGCATGGCGCACGGCAACATCTACAAGCCGGACAAGGTCGACGCGGCCCTGTCCAACTACTTCCGGCCCGGCAACCTCACCGCCCTGCGCGAGCTGGCCCTGCTCTGGACGGCCGACCGGGTCGACGAGTACCTGCAGGAGTACCGGACCGAACACCGCGTCTCCAAGATCTGGGGCTCCCGGGAACGGATCGTCGTCGGACTCACGGGCGGCTCGGAGGGGCGGACCCTGATACGCCGCGCGGTGCGGCTGGCCGAGAAGGGCGCGGGTGGTGAGGTGCTCGCCGTCTACATCTCGCGCAGCGACGGTCTGACCTCGGCCTCCCCGAAGGAGCTGGCGGTCCAGCGGACCCTCGTCGAGGACCTCGGCGGCACTTTCCACCATGTCGTCGGTGACGACGTTTCCGCCGGGCTGCTCGAATTCGCGCGCGGGGTGAACGCCACGCAGATCGTGCTGGGCGTGAGTCGGCGCCGCTCCTGGCAGTACCTCTTCGGCCCTGGTGTCAGCGGTACGGTCGCCAGGGAATCCGGGCCGGACCTCGACGTCCACATCGTCACCCATGACGAGGCCGCCAAGGGCCGCCGGCTGCCCGGCCCTGGGGGCGCCCGGCTCGGACGGTCCCGGACGATCTGGGGCTGGCTCGTCGGCCTTGCCGGTCCGGGCCTCCTCACACTCCTGCTCAGCACCGCCGTCCCCGACATGGGCCTGGCCAACGACGTCCTGCTCTACCTCACGCTCACCGTCGCGGCGGCTCTCCTGGGTGGACTCAAGCCGGCCCTGGCCTCCGCGGCCGTCGGATCGCTGCTCCTGAACTGGTTCTTCACCCCGCCGATACACCAGCTCACCATCGCCGACCCGCGCAACATCGTCGCCCTGGCGATCTTCGTGGGGGTGGCGATCTCGGTGGCCTCGGTCGTGGACCTGGCAGCACGCCGCACCCACCAGGCGGCCCGCCTGCGGGCCGAGTCGGAGACCCTGTCCTTCCTCGCCGGGAGCGTGCTGCGAGGCGAGACGACGCTCGAAGCGCTCCTCGAACGGGTCCGGGAGACCTTCTCCATGGAGTCGGTCGCCCTCCTGGAACGCCCCGACGAGACGGAGCCGTGGTCCTGCGTCGCCGTCGTCGGCCACCGGCCGGCCGGTCGCCCGGAGGACGCGGACGTGGACATGCCGGTCGGCGACCACCTGGCCCTCGCCCTGACGGGCCGGGTGCTGCCCGCAGAGGACCGGCGCGTGCTCGGCGCCTTCGCGGCCCAGGCCGCGGTCGTTCTCGACCGACAGCGGCTCGTGGGCCAGGCGGAGGAGGCCCGGAAAATGGCGGAGGGCAACAAGATCCGTACGTCACTTCTCGCGGCCGTCAGCCACGACCTGCGCACGCCGCTCGCCGGCATCAAGGCGTCGGTGACGTCGTTGCGCTCCGACGACGTGGAATGGTCGGAGGAGGACCGCGCCGAACTCCTCGAAGGCATCGAGGAGGGCGCCGACCGTCTCGACCACCTCGTCGGGAACCTGCTCGACATGTCCCGGCTTGAGACGGGCACGGTCACCGCCGTCATCCGGGAGACCGACCTCGACGAGGTCGTCCCGATGGCACTGCTCGGCGTCCCCGAGGACAGCGTGGAACTCGACATCCCCGAGACGCTCCCGATGGTCGCCGTCGACCGCGGCCTCCTTGAACGGGCGGTCGCCAACATCGTCGAGAACGCGGTCAAGTACAGCCCGCCCGGGCAGCCCGTCCTCGTCTCGGCGAGCGCTCTGGCCGATCGCGTCGAACTACGGGTCGTCGACCGCGGCCCCGGGGTCCCCGACGAGGCCAAGGACCGCATCTTCGGCGCTTTCCAGCGCTACGGCGACACCCCGCGCGGCGAGGGAGTCGGTCTCGGACTGGCGGTGGCGCGCGGCTTCGCGGAGGCGATGGGCGGCACCCTGACGGCGGAGGACACCCCCGGCGGCGGCCTGACCATGACGGTCAGCCTGCGGATGGCCGACGGCTCTCCGCCCTCCCACCCGGACCTGGCGGCCGAGGCGACCACCTGACACGGGCGCGCCGGGTTCGGTCCCGCTACTCGTCACCCGGTGCCTTCAAAAGCCGCTCCAGCTCACTCCCGGCCTCGTCGTACCCGGCGTCGGAGATCCGTTGCAGCTCGCGCAGGTCGCCGGCCGCGGACGCGCGTCGGGTGAGGAGGAACCCGGCGCGCATGGATCCCTCGTCCAGCAGTTCGCTCAGTTCTTCCAGGTCGCCGGCCGCGTCGACAAGGTCGGCCAGCCGGTCCAAGGCGCTCTCGTTGCCCTCGTCGGCGAGCTCGCGCAGAGTCTCACGATCGATGTTCACGTTCTTCATGACGCCATGGTGCGACCCTGCCCCTGGGGAAAGGTCAAGTGGGACGATGGCCGGGTGATCACCATCGGGCAGCTGGCCGGCTACGTCGGCGTGTCGATCAAGACCATCCGCGTCTACCACGACAAGGGACTGCTCCCCGAGCCCGACCGCGACGCCTCCGGCTACCGGCGGTACACCGCCGACGACGTCATCGACCTCATCAAGATCCGGACGCTCGCCCAGGCGGGCGTCCCCCTGGCCCGCATCCGCGACCTGAGATCAGCGACCGACGAGGAGTTCCAGCAGGCGCTGCACGGGATCGACGACGAGCTCACCGCCCGCATCCGTGACCTGCGGGCGACGCAGGGGCGACTGCGCCGACTTGCCGCCGGGCAGTTGGCACCGGTGCCCGCCGAGGTCGCCGCACACCTGGAGCGGCTGGCCGACTGGGGATTCACCCCGCGCTGGGTGGACCTCCAACGCGACCTGTGGATCCTCGTCTTCGCCACCCACCCCGGCCACGCGGACGCGCTCTTTCGCGACCAGTCCGAGTCCCTCGCCGACCCGGCACTACGGCAGCTCTTCCTCGACTACGACCAAGCGCACGACCTGGACGCCCGGGATCCACGCATCGACGAACTCGCCCACCGCATCGTCGAGGCGACCCGGGAACGCTACGGGAGCGGCCCCGACGAACTGCCCGAGCTGGACACGGCCTCCAAGATCCCCGCCCTCATCCAGGCGACGGTCAATGCTTCGTCGCCGGCCTGGCAGCGTTTGGACACGCTCATTCGGGCGCAACTCGGGTGGTGACCCGTCAGGCTTGTTGCCGGGACCGTGGTTGTCAGGTGTTGCGCGGGGTCAACAGGCCGGATTCGTAGGCGAGGACGACGAGTTGGTCCCGATCGCGAGCGTGCAGTTTGGTCATGTCACGGTTGATGTGGGTTTTCGCGGTCAGCGGGCTGATGACCATGCGGTGGGCGATCTCGTCGTTGGACAAGCCATGCGCGACCAGGACGACGGCCTCTCGTTCGCGGCTGGTCAGCTCCTCCAGCGCCGTGCTGGTGTCGGTGAGGAGCGGCTGGGTGACGTACCGGTCGATCAGCTTGCGGGTGATCGAGGGCGCGAGCAGCGCGTCGCCACGTGCGGCGACGCGTACCGCGGGAGTTCGGCCTGGACGGTGAAGCCGCCCTCGCCGCGCGGTGCTGCCTGGAATCGGCCTCCGAGGGCGGTGACGCGTTCTCGCATCCCGAGCAGTCCCATGCCGGGCGGCGGGGCGGTGTCCGGCGTGGCCCGCCCGTCGTCGTCCACCCGCAGGGCGACAACGTCCGCACGGTGGGCGATGCAGACCGATGCCTTGGTGGCGTCGGCGTGACGGGCGATGTGGCCCTGTTCTCCCGAAGCTGCCGCGAAGTGACAAGTAACTCAGCGTGTCGTTAGGGCCTTGGCTTCTGTGCGAGGTTCAGGAACCTCGCTGCCAGTGAGGGCGGCGAAGTCGGCGCGGGCCTGTTCGACGGCTTCCGGGTACGCCGCCCGTTTCTCGTGCTCGGCGAGTGCCCGGTAGATGCTGGCGACAGAGGGGTTCTGACCCTTGCGCTTGCCGGTGGGGATGATCAGATCGGACTGGATCTGCTCGACGGACTCGCCGCCCGCGCGGCGCCGCAGCACGGTATGCAGCATGTCCTCGGTGATGACCGGCGGCCGGCCGCCGTGCTTGCCCTTGCGGGCCGCGGTGTCGAGCCCCTCCAGCGTCGACTCCCGAATGTTCTCCCGCTCGGTCTCCGCCATCGCCGCGAAGAACGCGAACAGCAGCTTTCCCGGCCCGGTGGGGTCGTAGATGCCGGGCAGGGGCCCGGCCAGCATCTCCAGCACCAGGCCGTGCGCGGTGAGGTGGTCGGCGAGCGCAGTCAGCTCGGCGGCGTCCCGCCCGAGCCGCTTCATCTCGTACACGGTGAAGATGACCCGGCAGTGCGGGGCGTGCGCCTTGACCTCCCGCGCCGTCCTCAGCGCCTCCTCGAACCGGGGGCGGACGCGGACGCGGGTGCTGATCTTCTCGCTGAAGATCTTGTCCCTCGGGATGCCGCGCTTGCTGAGCGCGTCGAGCTGGGAGTCGAGTTCCTGCCCGAGGGTCGAGCACCGCGCGTAGCCGATGCGGATGTCCGCGCTCGGCAGGTCCGGGTCGGCCGGCGTCGGCGGCGGGGTGCCCGGGCGCCACGGCCGGCCCGGTCCGCGGTCGGCCGGGGTGGGCACCCGCAGCGCCTTCTTCAGCCGGGGCACTTGGGTGAAGCGGCGGGTGTGGTAGGCGGAGGCGACCGCGCCGCCGCGCGAGCGGCAGGGCGAGCCGGGCTGTGAGTCACACTTCGGACAGGCGTGCTGTTCGACGTCGTCCGCGTCCGACCGGTCGGCCGGGGATGGGTGCTGAGGGGGCGTCATGGGCCCGGATTTTCGCACAATGCAAGTCTTAGAAGGGGGTCCGTCCCGCTTTTGAGTGAGAACGGGTTCTGCGAACGAATCCGGGATCGGTGGGGGTCCGGCGGCCTGCGATTGATCTTGCTCGCGCAAAGGACCGTTTCTGCGAAGCAGTCCGACCGTCCCGCGAGGGGTGACCGCAGGGCCTTCAAAGATCGGCCGGAGCGGTCTACGGTACCGAGGCGCCTTGGCGCTGCCGGGCGAGAATTGCGCTGACCGTCTTGCCGCCGGACGGCCGGCGGGTGACCGAGGTGGTGTGGGCGAGGCGGTTGACCATGGGCCAGCCGAAGCCTCCGGTGCCGCCGTTCAGGTCAGGGGTGCGCATGCGCGGCGCCTGCGGGCTGCGGTCGTGCACGGCTACCTCGATGCTGTCCGGATGCGCGGTCAGGTCCAGGGTGCAGCTGCCGCCGCCGTGGCGCAGGGCGTTGGTGACGAGCTCCGAGACGACCAGGACCAACGGTGTCGGCGGCCTCGGCTGGGATCGGATCCACGAGATCCGCGAGGAAGTCCGGGCGCTGTCGCGTGCGACGGCGACGGACATCGCGGATCGGGCGGGTACGACAGTGACGCTCATCGTGTCCATCAGGTCACCTGGCCTCTGCATCGTCATGCCCGGTTGTCTGCACGGTGCTTGCGCCCGGCCTGTGGTCCGCCAACCCCTGTGTCATCGCTGTTCGAGCTCGATTACCTCATCGTCGAACACACGAAAATCTATGGTGGCTGAAGTAGACATTAGGTGGTGGCCTGGTTATGGTTTCTCTCGTACCCAGGAAGTCAGCAGGGCCTGGCAGAGACGAACTGCCGGCAGCAGTACCTGCAGTTGCAGTTGGCAGGACGGTGCGGTGGCGGAGTTTCGAAGCCAGGGTTGTTGCAGGACGGCGACGGGACTGGCGACCGGACCGGGTGGCCCGCAGTGATCAGGGGCCGCCGTGAGCAGTACCGCAGTTGACGCAGTACCCAGCAGTGAAGTCAGTGCGCAGTACCTCGGTGAAGGCGTCGGCTGCGGACGCGCGCACCGGGGAGTTCGGCAGTGGGGTTCTAAGCCAGAGCAGACGCAGGACGGGCGACGGGGCTGGCTGCCGAAGGGTGGCGCTGTCACAGGCCGCTGAGCAGTTCGCAGTACCGGTAGTACACCGTTGATCAACGAGGGAAGAACGGAGGAGCCAGGCGCCATCAGGATCGCCCGGGCGGAAGTCTTGAGCCCGGGTACCGCAGGACATCGATAGTGAGGTGGTCTCCGGTCAAGCAACCGCGATCCCCGCGCACCCGACAGCTCCCAAGTCGGGTCGGCGGAAACAGAATGCCGGCGCAGTACCAGGGCCGGCAGATGGTGTAGTTCCTTCGGGGCCCTGGTGTCGTAAGACACCAGGGCCCCTCAAGCGTGTTCCACAGAGAGGTGCAATGACAGCAGACGACTCCTTCGGCCGTCTCGACGACGACGACTATCCCGCCTACACCATGGGGCGGGCCGCCGAGATGCTCGGCACCACCCAGGGCTTCCTCCGCGCCATCGGCGAAGCCCGCCTGATCACCCCGCTTCGCTCCGCGGGCGGGCACCGCCGCTACTCCCGCTACCAACTGCGCATCGCCGCCCGGGCCCGGGAGCTCGTCGACCACGGGACCCCGATCGAGGCCGCCTGCCGCATCGTCATCCTCGAAGACCAGCTCGAAGAAGCCCAGCGCATCAACGCCGAATACCGCCGCGCCGCCGAGTCATCCGCTCCGCCGGCCTCAGCCTGAGACGGCGAAGACCTGCAACTACCCAAGTGGCTTCGCGGCTGGCGCCCGCGCATACTGCCCGGGACGCTTCGGCGTCCCGGGCAACGTCGTATTCAGCCGGCTCCGGCCCCGCCCGGAGCCCGGCTGTCACGCCGGGGCTGCGGCGGCCTGTCCCTGCGGGGTGCGCGGGCCGTGCACCGTCGTCCAACCCTCCCTGGCGCTGGAAGGGCACGAACCGTTTACGCGGCCGGGTTGAGTTCGGCCTGGCCGAACAGCAGGGCCCAGCCGGTGGGGAGCTGGTTCAGGATGCGGGTGATCAGGTCGGCGCCGGCGTGGACGGTGACGGCGGCGAAGACGGATCCGGTGTCCCACCGGGTGGTGGCCAGGGAGGCGCCGGAGCGGGCGGCGAGGTCCTTGACGAAGGTCCAGCCGGTCAGCGGCTGGGGGTCGGGGATCTGCGCGGTCAGGACACGCGCGGCCTCCAGTGGGAGGCAGGCGGCCAGGTCGACGCGTTCGTCGCCGGTCAGCTGACGTCCCAGCCCCGAAAGGACCAGGCGGACGGCTTCGTCTGCTCGCTCGCGGGTGGGGTAGGCGCCTTCGTAGCGGACCTTCTCCAGCATCTGCTCATACGCCGTCGAGTACGGCTGCTGCTGCTCAAGCGGTACGCGTACGTCGGTGATCACTGCGGTGCATGCCTTTCGTGGAGCGGTGCGGGTGTGTGGCACCGAGGTAGGGATCAGGTGGGCTGGGGGCGGCCGAAGAGGAGGTCGTAGCCTGCGGGGAGCTGGAGCAGGATTTCGCCCATCAGGTCGTCGCCGGCGGTGTCGGCGACCGTGGACAGTACGGCGCTGACGTCCCAGGTCGCGGTGTGCTCGGTGGCGCCCTCGATCCAGGCCGCGGTCGCCCTGACGAAACGCTCCGGGGGGAGCGGTTCGGCGCTCTGGAGCGGGTTGAGCAGGATCAGGGCGAATTCCTCCGGCAGGCGGGCTGCGAGCCGGGCGCGGACGTCGCCGACCAGGTGCGCGCCGAGCAGGGCGAGCACCACGCGGGCCGCGCGCTCGGCTTCCTCCGGAGTGTCGTACTCGCCGCGTTCCTTGACGTGGTCGAGGAAGGCTTCGTGTCGCAGAGTCATCTCGGCCGCCACCCCTTCTGGTTGTTCGGTTGCCCGTAGGGGTGCGGAGGGCGGGATGGAGGGGGAGATCAGGTGCCCGTCCTCCGCACCGGTCCGGCCGGTGTCAGCCGGAGATCTCCTTGTGGCCGGTCCCGACGCCGATGGAGATCTTGCGGGGCTTGGCGCGCTCGGCGATCGGGATGCGCAGGGTGAGCACGCCGGCGTCGTAGTCGGCCTGGATGTGCTCGGTGTCGAGGGTGTCGGCGAGCACGATCTGGCGGGAGAAGACGCCCAGCGGCCGCTCGGACAGTTCCATCTGCACGTCGTCGGCCTTCGCCACCGGCCGGCGCTCGGCCTTGACGGTGAGCATGTTCCGCTCGACGTCGATGTCGATCGCGTCGGCGCTGACGCCGGGGAGGTCGAAGGCCACCACGTACTGGTCACCCTCGCGGTAGGCGTCCATCGGCATCGCCGACGGCTTCGACCAGGTACCCGGACCCAGCAGCTGCTGCGTCAGCCGGTCCAGCTCACGGAAGGGGTCAGTGCGCATCAACATCGTGAAAACACCTCCAGCAGGTTCAGGCAGTTGCTGCCAATGCGCTGCACTGACACCGTTGTAACATGTCATCCAATGGATGACAAACATGATGTCGTCGACCTGATGACAACACGAGGGAGGTGCCCGTGAACCCGGCCGACCAGCCGACGCCGACCACCGCCGACGCCCACAGTCCGGCGTCTTTCCTCGCCGCCGCAGCGGCCCTGAACGCCATAGACGCCGCCCTGCGCGAAGCCCGGCACGAGGCACCCGACACTCCTGGTGCCGGGCCGGGTCCGGAGCAGGCCCTGGCCTCCCTGATGCTGCTGCGGCAGGTCCGCGAGCAGCTCGCCGGCTGGGAGACCGGCCTGATCGAGGTGGCCCGCGACGCGGGCGCCAGCTGGGCCGACCTCGCCCCGCCCCTGGGCGTCGCCAGCCGTCAGGCCGCCGAACGCAAATACCTGCGCGGCCGCCCCGGCCCTGCAGGAACCACCGGCGAGCAGCGCGTGACGGCCACCCGCCAGGCCCGGGCCGCCGACCGCACGACCGCTGCCTGGGCGCGCCGCAACGCGGCCGACCTGCGCCGCCTCGCCGGGCAGATCACTGCCCTCACCGACCTGCCTGCCTCCGCCCGCCGCCACGTCAGCGAGCTCCACGCGGCCCTCGCCCACGACGATCCGGCCGACCTCACCGGCCCCCTGGCCGCCGCCCGCCCCCACCTGGCCGCCGCCCACCCCGATCTCGCCGCCCGGCTCGACACCCTCACAGCCCCGTAGTACGAGTCGACGATCCAGCGCCCTCCGGCGACGCCGGGCGGTGCGGCCGGGTCTTCAGGATGCCGACCCGGCCGCACCGGCCGCCGCCGACTGTGCGGTTTCCGCCTCGGGCTCGGCACGAGGACCGGGCACCGTGGCCGCCGCCGCGGCGGCGAGGGCGAGGTGGGAGTTCATGTCCAGCTCGAACCGGCCGTAGGGGTTCACGTGGGTCCAGAACAGCGGGGACAGGGCCCGCCGGTCGGCGTCGGTGAGCCGCTTCTGCCACTTCTCCTCGCTCAGGATGTCCTGGAGGAGCAGGGTGTTGACGTGCACCAGCGCGGACTGGAGCAGGTGCAGGGCGAGCATGGACACCTCCTGGGACTCCTTGTCGGAGCCGGTCAGGTCGCCGTCCTTGCCGTAGAACAGGTCGTGGTTGGCGCTGTTCCAGTTCTCCACGACCTGGAGGCCGTCGTTGATCTCGCGGCGCAGGCCGGCGTCCGCGAGGTAGTCGCAGATGAACGCCGTACGTACCGCCCGTCCGAGTTCCTCGATCGCCCGGTACGTCGGGTGCTTGGGCCCACCGCGGGTGAAGCGGCGCAGGACCTGCTCGGCCTCGGCGGTGCCCAGGCGTAGGGCGGTGGTGTACTTCACGATCTGGTCGTACTGCTGGCGGATCAGGTCCCAGTCGATCGTCTTGGTCGACAGCACCGGCGCCAGGTTCGGCCACTTCTCGTCCTTCCCGGCCGTCGGCCGGTACAGCCGCGCGGAGCCGACGTTCTTCAGCCGGGGCAGCAGGTTGAAGCCGAGCATGTGGGCGAAGGCGAACCCGACGATGGAGGCGCCGTGCGTGTCGGTGTACTGCCGGTCGATCTCCACGTCCGTGCAGTGCCGCAGCACGCCCTCGATCATCGCGGCGACCTCGGAGGCCGAGCAGGACTTGAGCTGGCTGTAGACGCACAGCGACTTCTTCTCGACGTGCCAGTAGATCATCACCCCGGGTCCGCGGTACCGCTGGTGCCACTCGGTCATGAAGTTGCTGGACCAGGAGCCGAACTTCTTGGAATCGCTCGCGCAGGCGGTGCCCTCGCCCCACCACGCGGCATCGCGGGCGGCGAAGGTGGAGTTGACCAGCCGCACCAGCGCGGAGCGCAGGTTGGCCCGGTTGACGAACAGGTGCCGCACCCGCCGCAGAACGGCCTCGCTCTCGCCGTGCCTGCCGGTGACCGCGACCCGCTTGATCCCCATGTTCGTACCCAGGGCGAACAACACCAGCAGCAGGCGGCGCCGCAGCACCGCCTTCGGGACCGCCTCCCGCGTGGCGACCGAGGTGAACTCGGACGTGAAGCCGGTGGCGAACTCTGCCTCCTTGAGGATGTCGATCAGGTCGATGGTGCCCCAGCGGCGTTCGATCTCCGCCTTCAGCGCGACCAGGTTCTCCGGTTCTTCCTGCTTGCCCAGCGGCGAGACCTTGATCCACGGCTCGCCGTGCCGGCGGACGATGTCCACCCCGCCCGTGGTGCCCACCTCCAGCGCCGTGTCGAAGCGGGTCAGAGCCTCGCGCAGCCGCTTCTGAAGGGCCCCGATGAACTTCTCCGGGTCCTGCGGCTGGCGGATCGCGTCGTAGTGGACATCGCGGTTGTCCTCGAAGTCCGGTGGCAGATCGTCCTCCGGGTTCTGCCACCGATTCGCGCCCGGCACCCAGATCTCCCGCCGCCGCAGCGCGTCCCGCAGCGCCACGAGCACGCACAGCTCGTACGGGATGCGCTCCACCCGGCCGCGCTCGTCCACCACCGCCTTGCGCCACTCATCTCGCACCACCCCCGCGAGCGGGATCTTCTCCGCCTCGTCGAAGAACGCACCCTCCTTGGCGATGGGCTGGTCCAGGTACCGCTTGAGCAGGTCGATCGCGTCCATCACCGGCCGGTAGGCGGTGTTGTTGCACTTCATCTCCAACGCGTTCAGCAGCGGCGAGAGCATCCGCCGCCAGTGGTTGGAGTACGACGAGCGCAGCACTGTACGCACCCGGGCCCGGTAACGGGCTTCGTTCGCCGCCGCCTCCGCCGCCAGCGCCTTCAGCGTCGACTCCCCGGCCACCGGATAGATCACCTTGCGGACCGTGCCGCCCGGCTCCGCGACCGCCGCCTCAGCCAGCCGCAGCAGGATGCCCTCCTTGCCGCGGACCCGCTTCATCTCCTTGTTGAACTCGCCCTCGACCTTCTTCTCCGCCCGTGTGTTGATCTTCTGCACGAGCTGGATGAACAACTCCACCAGCGAGTCGGTGATCTCCGTCTCCCGCACGTGGCACAGCGTGGCCAGCAGCGTGTACCGCACCGGGCCGGCCGCCGCCCGCAAGTCCGAGGGGTACTCCTTCGACGCCCGTGCCCGCCAGGCGGCCACCAGCTTCTCCGACACGTCCCCAAACAGCTCCGGCGGCAGCTCCAGCGCGCGCACCCGCTGGAGCTTGTTCACCTCCGCCAGGAGGCTGTCCAGCCCCAGCGCGCCCGGGTCGGCCTTCAGCTCGGTGAAGAACGTGCCCCCGCCGCCCGTGCTGTCCTCGCTCGCGTCGGCGTCCTCGGCGATCAGGTCATCCAGCCGGGACCGGGTCGCCGCCGACAGCCGGCCCACCGTGGTCGCGCAGAACCGTTCCTCGAAGGTCTTGACCGCCGACCCCACCAGGCGGGTGATACGCCCCGGCGTGGGCGGCTCCAGCCTGTCCTTGCGGCAGCGGGCCACCACGGCCTCCGCCAGCCGGTCACGGGACAGCTCCACCCCGCACAGCTCCACCGCCAGCCACTCGGCAAGCTGGGCCTGGTCCTCCTCCGTGCACTCGCGGAAGCCGAACGCGCCCCGGATCTCCACCCGGTGCCGCTTGATCGCCCGCCCCGCCCAGTCGTACGCGGCCCACTCCTCGGCGGGAACCTTCACCTGCTGGGCAACGTACGACACCGCCGGCGCCGGGATCTCCTCGGCGTTCTCCGGGAACCGGGCCTCCACCTCGAAGAACTTCAGCAGCAGCGCGAACCCCAACCGGTTCGCCCCCGACTTGTTCCGCAGCCGCTCCTGGTCCTCCTCCAGCAGCGTCCAGACCTCGATCAGGTCCTCCGGCTCCCATTCCTGCCGCACCCCGGGCTCCTTCCGGTCGTCATGACCGGACCAACGTCGCCGAGCACGGCCCCCGATGAACCCAGAAGATCGAAAACGCTGACAAGCGCACCCCAGATCCGCTACAGAGAGCTACTTGTCACTTCACGGCAGCTTCGGGAGAACAGGGCCGATGTCGGTGAGCGACTCCTGAACGATTCGGTAGACGGTCCGGCCCACCGCCGCCGGTACGTCGTGCCGCTGCCCCTCGATCGTCAGCGTCGCCGCAAGCCCGCCCCTGCCGGCCCCCTCCACCGGCTCAGGGACGTGGCCGAGCCCGGGCGGCGGGGTCGTGTCGTCGTCGCGCAGCGCCTCCCGCGTGGCACGCAGCTCCCTCGCCGCCTCACGTCCGGCCTCCCGGATCGCCAGCAGGGCCTCCGGCGCCTGTTCACCTCGCTTGCGGGCCACATGGACGGCGACTTCGGACTGCACCTTGATGACAGAGATCTGATGGGTGAGCGAATCGTGCAGCTCCCTCGCGATGTGCAGTCGCTCCGCGTCGGCGCGGCGCCGCGCGGTCTCCTCGCGGGTGCGCTCGGCTTCGTCCGCTCGGCGCTCGGCCTGCCGCAGGGCTTCGCCTGCGGCGCCGGCGGCGATCAGCCCGGCGATACCTGCGAGACGCAGCGAACGCCCGCACCTGGACGAACCGGCCCCCCGACGTCCCGGGCCAGACAGTCGACCAGCCGACCGCCGAGCGCATCGGCCGACCGCCGAACTGCCGAAGTAGGCCCAGGAAATGGGTCCAGGCGCGGCACTTGGTAGCCCGCTGTACCTCGGTACCGGCTGCAAGCCCCCCGTGGAGGCGACGGACGTCAAGGGCCTGGCCATCCCTCCCTGCCGGCGAACGAAGGTGCTTGAAGATCGCTCCGGGCTACTCCGCCGCGGGCGCAGTGCGGGTACGGAGTGCCAGCGCGAGCAGCGGACCGACTGCCAGCAGGAGGGCGAGGGCCGCGTAGCCGGTGGTGAGGGTCGAGACGGTCGCGACACCGGCGACGAGCAGCGGGCCGCCTGCGTCGCCGAGTTCGCGGCCGAGTTCCGCCGATCCCATGGTCTGGCCCATGCGTTCCTCGGGGGTGGAGGCGGCGAGGGCGGCGAAGCCGAGCGGGGTGATCAGCCCGGTGCCGGTCCCGATGAGAGCGGCGGCGAGAAGGACGCCTGCCAGGCCGGGAAGCATGGCGGCCGTGAGTCCGGCGGCGGTGATGAGCAGTCCGCCGAGCAGTCCGGTGCGAGTGGTGAGGCGTCCGGCGTCGAGGGCCCGGCCGGCCTTCGGCTGGACGACTGCGGCGGTGGCGGCGAGGACAGAGACGGCGGCGCCGGTGGCGACGGTGCCGAGTCCGGCCGCGGAGCCGGTGACTGGCAGGAAGCCCACGCCGACGGAGAGGGCGGCGGTGGCGGCCGCGAGGGCTGCCGTCGGGGCGAGGAAGGAACGGTCGGCCAGGCGGCGGGCGAGGTCGGCGACCGTCTGCCGCTTGCGCGGCAGGGGCGGCACGACGGGCACCGCGAGTGCGGCCCAGACGGCGACGGCCGCCGCGCACAGGGCCATCACCGTGAACAGCAGGCGCAGACCGCCCGCCCAGACGAGGAGGCCTCCGAGGAGGGGGCCGAGGGTGTAGCCGATGGACTTGTAGAAGCCGTACGAGCCGAAGGCGCGCCCGCGTTTGGCGGCCGGGTTGAGGCGGGCGACCAGCGCGGATGCGGAGGGGGAGAAGGCGGAGGCGGCGGCGCCCTGGCCCAGGCGTGCCGCCCACAGCCAGCCGGGGCTGTCGGCGATCGCGTACAGCGCGGAAGCGGCGGCGAAGGCGATGAGGCCGCCGAGAAGTACGGGCTTGCCGCCGACGCGGTCGGCGAGCGAACCGAAGACGGGCTTGAGGAGAACCTCGGCGCCGTCGTAGAGGGCGAGCAGTCCGCCCAGGACGAGCAGGGAGGTGACGGCGTCCTCGGAGAAGCCGCCGAGGTTGGCGGCGATGCCGTGGGCACCGAAGGCGGTGGTGAACCCGGCCGCGTACAGAGGCCACATGGCTCGTCTCGGAGCGGCCGAGGCTATGGGCTGCGCGGTCATGAAAGGTCCTCGTCGGTGGTGTGGAGCGCGTCGAAGACCCGCTCGGCATAGGCCTCGCAGGCGGCGGCGCACTGCTTGAGCCGTCGGCCGGCTTCGGTTGCCTCGGGTGCCCCGAAGACATCCCGAGCGGTCAGGTCGCGGTGCCAGCGGCGCAGCCGCTCCAGGCTCTGCTCCTCTTCCTCCAGCTCGGCAAGGGTGAACTTGGCGATCCGGATCTCCTTGGCGATCTCCTCCTCGAACTTGACGCAGTCGGCGAGGAACTCCGTCCAGTCCGCGGAGCGTGCGGCCGTGAACATCCCCCGGAACCGGGCCGCGTCCTGGTCGGAGCGGCCGGACGCCTGCAGCGTCACGCCCTGTCCGCCTGCACTGTCGGTGAGTTCGAGGGCACGCCGGACCCCTTCGGCGAAGACCGGTACCTCCGGCACCGCCCAGATGCCCTGCCCCAGGGAAAGGGCGCCGATCTTGCGCAGCTCCCGCCACACCGCCACGCGGTGCCGGGAGGGGGCGGCGGGCAGCTTGATCACCAGGATCAGCCACCGGAAAGCCTGCTCAGCGTTCGTCACGACCATGAATGTAGCAGGCGTTACATCCACGCCTCGTCGCTCAGTTCAGGCTTTGCTGAATTCAGTGATGCATGTATCTTCATGCCGTGCTGACTGTTGCCTCCGACATCGAGGTGCTGGCCAGGTTCGGCCGCGCGCTCGCCGATCCCATCCGCTGCCGCATCCTGCTCGCCCTGCGCGACGCTCCCGCCTACCCGGCCGACCTCGCCGACGCGCTCGGCGTCTCGCGGACCCGCCTGTCGAACCACCTGGCCTGCCTGCGCGACTGCGGCCTCGTCATCACCGTCCCCGACGGCCGCCGCACCCGCTACGAGCTCGCCGACGAACGCCTCGGCCACGCGCTGGACGATCTGCGCACCGCCGTGGTCGCCGTCGAGACCGACCGGACCTGCCCGGACGCCGAAACGAAGGGCTGCTGCTGACCATGACCGCCGAGATATCGATATCCCTCGGTCCCTCACCGGCCCGCCGCGACGCGCTCACCCGCCGGATACGACTCGTGGTCGCGGCGACGATCACGTACAACGTCGTCGAAGCGGTCGTCGCCCTCACCGCCGGCACGATCGCCTCCTCCACCGCCCTGATCGGCTTCGGACTCGACTCGATCATCGAAGTTTCCTCCGCCGCCGCGGTCGCCTGGCAGTTCTCCGCCCGCGACCACGCCGTACGGGAAGCTCGCGAGAAGCGCACCCTGCGCATCATCGCGGTCTCCTTCTTCGCGCTCGCCGCCTACGTCTCCTTCGACGCCGTTCGCGCGCTGACCGGTACCGGGGAGGCCGACCGCTCCATCCCCGGCATCGTCATCGCCGCCCTCTCGCTCGCGATCATGCCGTTCCTGTCCGCAGCCCAGCGCCGCGCCGGCCGCGAACTCGGCTCCGCCTCCGCGGTCGCGGACTCCAAGCAGACGCTCCTGTGCACCTACCTGTCCGCCGTGCTCCTGCTCGGCCTGATCCTGAACGCCACCCTCGGCTGGTCCTGGGCCGACCCGATCGCGGCCCTCGTCATTGCCGCCATCGCCGTCAAGGAAGGCCGCGACGCCTGGCAGGGCAAGGGCTGCTGCGCGGCCCCGGCCGCCACAGTCCCCGCCCAGCGACAGGAGACGGACGCCTGCGGCTGCCGCCCAGGTTGCGACTGCTGCAACTGACCGCCCACCAGTCCGCAGCGGGCCCGGCGTCACGCCGGGGTCCGCTGCCGTCGATTATCCGAGGCCGTTGAGGCCCGAGGCGCGGCTCTCTTCGGCGTGGCCACCACGGGCTCGGCGGACGGCGCGGTCAACGCCTCGTACGACAGCTTCTCCAGCCTCGGCGGCGTACTGCTGTCCGCGATGATGGCCGGGCGTCTCCAGAGCGACCTGAAACGGGACCAAGGCGTCTGCGCCCCGCGCACGTCAGTTTGCCGCGCAAACCGTGGAAGGAGCTCAGCGGTGCTTCCGGCGGGAGCTGGGCCATCCCATGCGCAGTGCGGCCAGGCGGGGCAGCGCTGCCAGCCTCCGGGCCAGATGGTCCGCCCCCTTGGCGTAACCGATGCCGAAGAGGAGGGCCGTGACCAGTGACAAGGGTTCGGAGACGCCGTCGAGGATCGGGTAGATCTGCCAATGCGTCAGGTAGATGGAGAGCGAGCTGGCGGCGAGGAGCCCCGCCGCCTGGTTGACCCGGTGGTGGCTGGGAAGAGTGGGGAACCACACCAGCAGGGCGAATCCGATGAGGATGAACGCCTCGCGCCGGGGCTCGCCGGGGAAGAAGCCGGGGACCGTGGCGAGCGCGGCGAGAGTGACGAGCAGGCGATGGGGCGTTGTGCGGGCCTTCGCGGCCGCCCAGCCCAGGGCGAACAGCCAGAACACGGTGACGGCGTCGGTCATCTGGGAGCGCTCGGGGAGGCCGACCAGCTCGTAGCGGGTGAGCAGGCCGAGTGCGACGAGGGCGAGGGGGAGGCCGTACGGGAAGCGCCGTTCGGCCCGGTCGACGGCGGGCAGGGCCAGCAGCGCCAGGGTGGCGAGCAGGATGTAGACGAGTGCCTCCACGAACCACAGGTGCAGACCGGGCCCCATGTCCTGGGGGAAGAGGGCGTTGTGAAGCAGGAGGAGATTGCTCAGGTTGTAGCCGGCGCCGATCAGGATCGCGAAGGCGGTCCAGGCCACGCAGGGCAGGGCGACGCGCGCGATGCTCCGCCCCGTCCGGCGGATGCGTTCGCGCCGCTCGGCGGAGGTGAGCAGGAAGCGGGCGAAATTGAAACCGGCCACCGCGAGCAGCAGGTGCGCGCCGCCCCGGAGCTCGAACAGCCGCACGTGTGAGCCGACGATGCACACGATCGCCACCGCGCGCAGAGCGACGCTGGTCTCCAGGGACCTGCGTCCACCCCAGGTCTTCCGCTCGGGAACCCGCAGTTCGCTGATCGGCGTCGTGTGCCAGCTCGCAGGGAGATGGCCGAGGCGCTTTTCGAGGTGGAGCGACATCTCGACGTAGGACAGGGAGTCGCCGCCGAGCCCCACGAAGGTGCTGTCAGGTGTCACATCCGTACGGTCGAGGATCCGGGCGTAGAGGGCGCACAGGTCGTCGGCGCCGGTGCCACCGGGCGGGACTCCGACCTCGTCCGGTCGGCCCAGGGTGCGGACGGTCTGGTAGTCGGGCTTGCCCGTGGGCAGGCGGGGGAGTTCGGGCAGCAGATGGACGCGTATCGCACGCGAGGGCAGGCCGAACTCGTCCGCCACACGTCTTCGGATCCGCCGTTCGTCCCATCCCGGCTCGCGCACGACGGCGAGGGCGAGCCCCTCGTCGTCCCCTGCGCACAGTGCGCTGAGGCCGTGGCGTTCTTCGAGTGTCGTCTCGACCTGCTGAGGGTCGATCCGCAGGCCGAGGATCTTCAGGAACCGGCTGCGGCGGCCGACGATCTCGTACAGGCCCTCGTCGGTGAGCCGGGCCAGGTCGCCGGTGCGCAGGGCGTCGACGGTACGGCCGAGGGCGAGGTCGTCGGGAGTGTGGGCGTAGCCCAGCATGACGTTCGGGCCGGAGTAGACGAGTTCGCCGACGTACGCCCCGGACCCGGAGGTCTCGTCCACGGCTTCGAGCCTGAACGACCCGCCGGGAACGGGAACGCCGATCGCTCCCGGATGCGTGGCCGCGAGTTCCGGCGGCAGGTAGGCCATGCGCGCGGTCGCCTCGGTCTGGCCGTACATGACGAAGAGGTCCCAGCCGCGTCGCTGGCCCAACTCGGCGTACTGGGTGACCCGTTCGGGTGCAAGGCGGCCGCCGGCCTGGGTGACGTACCGCAGGTGCGGCAGGTCCATCTCGGCGAAGCCGATTCGGTCGAGGAGGTCGAAGGTGTACGGGACACCTGCGAGGGCGCTGCCGCCGGCGGTGCGGAAGAGGTCCCAGAAGCAGGCGTCGGCGACCGAGAGTTCGGTGAGGACGAGGCCGGCGCCGCGCAGCAGGTGGCTGTGGATGACGGACAGGCCGTAGCAGTAGTGCATCGGCAGGGTCGTCGCCGCCCGGTCGGTGTCACGAATGCCGAGGTATGTGGCGATCGACTCGGCGTTCGCCTGGAGGTTGTCGTACGAGAGCCGGACGAGCTTGGGGGAGCCGGTCGAGCCCGACGTGCTGAGGAGCAGGGCGAGGTCGGGGTGGAAGCGGTGGGCGGAGCCTGTCCGTCGCTCCTCGATCCGCCACTCGTCCGTGCCGGGGTGGACGACGATGTCGGGGTCGTACGCGGCGGTCAGCGCCGCCACGGCCTCCGAGTGCTCTCCAGGCACCAGCAGGACCGGGTGGCCCGAGGCGAGCGCGGCCAGGTGGACGACGAGCGCGCCGACCGTGTTGGCGCCGGGCAGGAGCACGAGGCGGCGCCCCGGGCCGAGCCGTCTTGCGGTGTCAGCGACCCGTCGGGCCAGCTCGCCGTAGGAGACCGCGCCCTCGGAGGTGACGAGGGCGGTGCGGTCGCCGTGCAGCGCGAGGCCGTGGGCGAGGGGGAGGGTGTGGCCACCGGCGGGCGGGGCAGGCAGGAGCGTCACGGGCGCATCGTAGGTAAGGCTTTCCTAATCGAGAAGAGGGGGTGTCGTCACCGGATGCCCATTCGCGACCGGTCCGTTATCAAACCCTGCCTTGACCATTAGGTTAGCTTTACCTTATCAATGCCGTATTCACAGGTTCTCCCAGTAGCTCTTCGTCGCTCGTCGCAGGACCCAATTGCCGTGGGCGAGGGCAGCGATCGGCATGGCAGGAAGGCATCACCCCACATGCGCCGCCCCTTGGCTCGCACGCTGACCGCGCTCACCGCGGCAGCCCTCCTCGTTCCCGCGCTCGCGAGCTGCGGCAGCGACGAACCGGCCGGACTGGTCATCTACTCCGGCCGTAACGAGAACCTGGTGAAGCCGCTCATCGAGAAGCTGGAGAAGAGCCTCGGCACCAACGTCGAGGTCCGCTACGGCGACAGTGCCGAGCTCTCCGCGCAGCTCCTGGAGGAGGGCGACAACACCGAGGCCGGGCTGTTCCTCTCCCAGGACGCCGGAGCCCTCGGCGCGCTCTCCAAGGAGCAGCGACTCGCACCGCTCCCCGCAGCCACCCTCGACAAGGTCGACACCGCCTACCGCGGTTCGGCGGGCGACTGGACCGGCGTCAGCGGGCGCGTGCGCGTCCTCGGGTACAACCCCGACCAGGTCCCGACGCCGCCGAACAGCGTCCACGAGCTCGTGAAGCCCGAGTGGAAGGGCAAGATCGGTTTCGTGCCGACCAACGCCTCCTTCCAGGCGTTCGTCACCGGCATGCGCGTCCTGGAGGGCGACGAGGCCACCCGCACATGGCTCAAGGGCCTCAAGGCCAACGAGCCCAAGGTGTACGAGGGCAACCTCAAGGTCCTCGAAGCCGTCGACAAGGGCGAGGTCTCCCTCGGCCTGCTCAACCACTACTACTGGTACGAGCAGGTGGCCGAGAAGGGCGCCGACAAGATGAAGGCCAAGATCCACTACCTGCCCAAGGGTGACCCGGGCGGCCTCGTCAACGTGGCCGGCGTCGGCATCCTCAAGGGCGCCGACGAGAAGCAGGCCGCGTACGCGCAGAAGGCCGTCGACTTCCTCCTCTCCGCCGAGTCGCAGACGTACTTCGCGGAGGAGACCAAGGAGTACCCGCTGGCCGCCGGCGTGAAGACCGCCGAGAGCGTGCCGCCCCTGGAGACCCTCCAGCCGCCGAAGATCGACCTCGGCAAGCTCGACTCGCTGAAGGAAACCCTGGCCATGCTCCAGGAAGCCGGACTGGTCTGACGTGACCTCACCGGATTCCCCCGTCCGGACGCGTCACGATTCCCGCCCGGCGAGCGCCCCCGCGCCCGCCGGGCGGAAGCGTGCCGACGGTCGCACCGATCGCGCCGCCAGACCCTCATGGGTCCTGATCGTGCCCGCCTGCCTGGCGGCGGCCCTCGCCGTCCTGCCCCTCGGCTACCTTGCCGTACGTGCCCTCGAACGCGGTCCCGCCTTCGCCTGGGACGTCGTCGCGGGCGACCGGACCGGTCAACTGCTCCTGCGCAGCCTCGGCCTGACGTCCACCGTCGTCGCCGTCTGCCTGCTCCTGGGTATCTCCCTCGCCTGGCTGACCACGCGCACGGCCCTCCCCGGCGCCCGCGCCTGGTCGGTCCTCGTCACCCTGCCCCTGGCCGTACCGAGTTACGTCACCGCCTTCGCCTGGCTCTCCGCGGCTCCCTCGCTGTCGGGATTCACGGGATCGGCCCTCGCGCTGACCCTCGCGAGCTTCCCCTACGTGTACCTGCCGGTCGCCGCTGCCCTGCGCGGAACCGACCCCGGGCACGAGGAGGTCGCCCGCTCACTGGGACGCGGACCGCTGCGTACCTTCCTGGCCGTCACCCTGCCCCAGCTGCGGCCGGCCGCGGCGGGCGGCGGACTGCTCGTCGCGCTGTACGTGCTCTCCGACTTCGGCGCGGTGTCCCTCATGCGGTACGACACCTTCACCCGGGGCATCTACACCTCCTACCGCGCCAGCTTCGACCGCACCCCGGCGGCCGCGCTCAGCGCCGTACTCGTCCTCATGACCATTGCGCTCGTCGCCGCGGAGACCCGCACGCGAGGCCGGGCCGGGTACTCGCGCACCGGAGCGGGAACCGCCCGGCGGGCCGTCCCCGCCGCGCTCGGCCGACTGCGGCTGCCCGCCCTCGCCTGGTGCGGCGCCGTCGTCGCGGCCGCCGTCGGCTTCCCCCTGGCCACTCTGGGCTACTGGCTAGCCGTCGGCTCCTCCGCGACCTGGGACCCGGCCACGCTCACCGGTACCGCGCTCACCACCCTCGGCGTCGCCGCCGCCGGCGCCGCGCTCACCACGTTGCTGGCCCTGCCGGTGGGCGTCATCGCGGCCCGCCACCGTGGCCGGCTCGCCCATCTCCTGGAGCAAGCCACGTATGCGGGGCACGCCGTCCCCGGCATCACCGTCGCGCTTGCCCTGGTCTTCTTCGCGGTCCGCTACGCCCGGCCGGTCTACCAGGAGACACCTCTGCTGATCTGCGCCTACGCGGTGCTCTTCCTGCCCGTCGCCGTGGCCGCCACCCGCGCCGCGGTACTCCAGGCGCCACCCGTACTGGACGATGTGGCCCGCTCCCTGGGTCGTACGCCTTTCGGCGTGCTGCGCGAAGTCACCGTGCCGCTCGCTGCACCAGGTGTCGCCGCCGGCGCGGCCCTCACCTTCGTCGTCTGCATGAAGGAACTGCCGGCCACCTTGCTGCTGCGTCCTACCGGCATGGACACCCTGGCGACCCGTCTCTGGACGGAAACGGGTACCGGATCCTTCGCCGCGGCGGCCCCTTACGCCGCCGCCCTCATCCTCCTTGCCGCTGTCCCCTCCTACCTTCTCGGAAGGCACCGCACATGAACGACCTCCAGGTCAGCGGCGTGGCCAAGGCGTACGGTCCCGGCGCCACGGTCCTCGACGGCCTCGACCTCGCCGTCCAGGGCGGCCACCTCGCCGCCGTTCTGGGGCCGTCCGGCTGCGGCAAGACCACCCTGCTGCGCGTGATCGCCGGCTTCCTGCGAGCCGATGCGGGCACCGTCACCGTCGCCGGACGTACTCTCGCAGGCCCCGGCGTCCACCTCCCGCCGGAGCGCCGCCGCATAGGCATCGTCCCGCAGGAAGGCGCCCTCTTCCCGCACTTGAGCGTTGCCCGCAACGTCGCCTTCGGCCTGACCGGAGCGGAGCGCGGCGCCCGCGCGAAGCGTGTCGGGGAGATGCTGGAGCTCGTCGGTCTCGGCGGCTACGGCGACCGGATGCCGCATGAACTCTCCGGCGGCCAGCAGCAGCGGATCGCCCTGGCCCGCGCCCTCGCCCCCGAACCCCATGTCGTCCTCCTCGACGAGCCGTTCAGCGCCCTCGACAGCGGACTGCGCGGCGCCGTGCGGGCAGAGGTTCGCGCCGTCCTCCGGGACAGCGGCGCCACCGCCGTCCTCGTCACCCACGACCAGCAGGAGGCTCTCTCCACGGCCGACGTCGTCGCCGTCGTCCGCGACGGCCGCGTCGCCCAATGCGCCACCCCCGAGGAGCTCTACCAGCGCCCCGCCGACCCCTGGGTGGCCTCCTTCGTCGGCGACGCCGTCTTCGTCACCGGTACGGCCGACGAGAACACTGCCACCACCCCACTGGGCCGCATCCCCCTCGTCGCCGCCCCTGGAGGCCTGCGCGACGGACTCGTCCTTCTCCGCCCCGAGCAGTTCCACCTCACCGGCCCGGACCAGGCGACCGCACAGGGCACCGTCACCAACGTCCGCTTCTACGGCCATGACTCCATGGTCACCGTCTCTGTCGACGGCTTGGACCAGCAGATCGATGTCCGCGCCCCCGGCCCGCTCCAGGTACGACAGGGCGGCCGGATCGGCATCCGGGTCACTGGCGAGGCCACCCTGCACGAAGGCCCTGCCTGATCATGCCGGGCGCGGGCATGGGCCGAGCTTTGCGTTCAGTGGCCCTCTGAGGGATCCCCCATCCGTGAACGCGCCACTCCTCCTCGTCGGGGCTGCTGACGAGCGACGGTTTGGGCGCGAGTCTCTGGGGTTCTGGGAGCGCTGAGCGCCAACAGCCGGGGACGACAAGGGTCGCGAGAATCCCCGGTTTCGCCCACTGGCGACTTGCCGCTCTGTTCCCGAGCCGCCTGCCAGTCGCAACGGATTCACGTCGGGAGCCCGAGCCGCATTCCTGGCAGGCAAGCTGGTCCAGGCATGGTCCGGATCTTGGTGCTACCCCAGGCAGCGCTGGCTCGAGGCACCGGCGTACGGGACGGTGGGCCCCGACCGACGCATTAAGCGGTACGGCAACTCATCCGATCGGGGCCAGGACCTGCGGATTCCCCATAACTGGACGGCGAAAGTCGGCACCCAACCCGCGTGGCCGGGCGCGGGGTGCAGCAGATCCCCGCGGACCGGCCGCGCCGCCCTCCTCGTCGCCCTCGTCGCGAGCCTTACCGGACGCCGGCTCCGGTGTCACTCTGCTTGCCTGTGCAAACGTGACGGACACCACGGAGAGCCACGCGTGTACACCTTGGCCGGAACTCGCCTCGGGCGAGGTGTCCAGCGCTTTGCGTCTGCATGGCGCACGAAGTCCGGAAAGCGGTGCTGACCTCTGACAGAAGGGACTGGATCACCTGGTCGATGAGCACCGCGGGCCTTGCGGGGGTCGGGCATTCGGCCTATAAGGGTCCTGCAGGCATCGGTTGGGATGGCCGGAAAGGCATCCATGCCGCCGACCAGGGGGACCCTCCACTTCCCGCCGGGATCAACACAGCGTGCGCAGACGACGGAGAACGTGAGGGGCCATGACCGACAACGCCTATCGTGATGCCATGACCCGCCTGGCGGTCGACCCCGCCTTCGCGGCCGAACTCGATGGCGACATCGAAGAGGTGGCACGAAGACTCGGGTTGACGCCCGAGCAGGTCACCGAGCTGCGTCGGCTCCGCGTGGACTCCAGTACGGCCGACGGGCCGGCCACCCTCGACGCGCGGCTGTCCAAGTCGTCGCTCTTCTTCGGTAACGCGGCACACGCCCTGGCGCACCACGACGTGTCCCCCGACCCCGCTGTAGTCGACGCCGGGGCGCAGGATGCCGCGGCCGCCGACAGCACAGCGCCGCACGTGGACACGGCCGACGCGGGCGAGGCGGGCGACGCCCGGGACCTGACCGGCGACATCGACGCCGCAACGGACGACTTCCGCAGTCTGCTCGGCGATGCGGTCGCCAACACGTCCTTCGGTGACGGGGGCTCCTTGTTGGGCGACCTCGGCAACCCGGGCGGCGACTTCGGCGGCGCGGGCGATTTCGGGGACTTCGGGGACTTCGGAGACGCCGATACGGGTTTCGGCGACCACGGTCCCGGCGGCCTGGGCGTTGACGGGCCGGGCGGCTTCGGTGACGGTGGCAGCGACCTTGGTGGCCCTGGCGGTGACTTCGGCGGAGGATTCGGCGACGGCCACGGTGACGGGTTCGGAGGTGGCTTCGGGGGCCACAGTGGTGGCGGTGGATTCGGTGGCGGCGATGAAGGTGGCTTCGGAGGTGGCCTGGGAGGGGGCTTCGGGGGTCACGGCGGCGGTGAGAGCGATGGCTTCGGCGGCATCGGCGGCCCCGGCCACAGTGGTGGCGGTGGATTCGGTGGCGGCGATGAAGGTGGCTTCGGAGGTGGCCTGGGAGGGGGCTTCGGGGGTCACGGCGGCGGTGAGAGC
>NZ_JBHXTV010000001.1:0-101495 GCF_042671585.1 Streptomyces sp. NPDC127129 | reverse complement strand
GCGATGGCTTCGGCGGCATCGGCGGCCCCGGCCACAGCGGTGGCGGCGGATTCGGCGGTGGGTCCGAAGGCGGTTTTGGCGGTGAGGGCGACGGCCCCGATGGCTTCGGGCCCGGCGGCGTCCATGAACGGGGCGAAGGCGGCGACTCCGGCGGGAGCGGCGGTAACAGCGGCGGAGGTGACTCCGGCGGTGGAAACAGCGGTGGTGGCGGTGACTCCGGGGGGAGCGGAGGCAACAGCGGCGGCAGCCAGGAGAACGAGCGCCGGCCCGGCCACGGCGGCGGGAACAACGGTGGCGACTCCGGCAACGGCGGTGGGAACAGCGGCGGGAACAACGGGGGCAACGGCGGCGGCGACTCCGGTGGGGGCAACAGCGGTGGTGGTGGCGACTCCGGGGGGAGCGGCGGTAACAGCGGCGGCAGCCAGGAGAACGAGCGCCGGCCCGGCCATGGCCCCAGCACCCCCGGCGGCGGCGACTCCGGCAACGGCGGCGGGAACAACGGCGGAAACGGTGGCGGGGGCAACGGCGGAGGTGACTCGGGCGGGGGCAACGGCGGTGGCGACTCCGGCGGTGGCGACAGCGGTGGTGGCGGTGACTCCGGCGGGAGCGGCGGTAACACCGGTGGCAGCCAGGAGAACGAGCGCCGGCCCGGCCATGGCCCCAGCACCCCCGGCGAGGGTGGCGACGGTGGCGACACCGGCGGTGGCAGCGGCGGGGGAGACGGCGGTGAAGGGGGCGGTCGCGGCGGCGGTCACGCGGACACCCCCGCCCCCGACTCCGACGGGACGGGTGGCGGAGTGTTCCGTCCGGGCGCTCCGGGCTTCGACCGCCTCGGCAGCCACCTCCACCCGTCGGGACCCGGCAACGCCGCACCCGGCGGCCGGTCCGGCGGTTCGTTCCTCACCGGTTCCTGAGACGGCGGACCGACCGGAATGCTCTGCCACGCCTGTCGCGTCCACGTACGGCGCGACTTCCCCTACTGCCTGCGCTGCGGCACGCTCCGCCGTGGCGCGGCGCCGACGTCGTTCGCCGCGCCCCAGTTGCGCGGCGTCGACGACCCCGCCCTCCTCGTACCACTGACCGGTCAGGTCACCACCCTCGGCCGGGGCGCCGACAACGACGTCGTCCTGTCCGACGGCAGTGTGTCGCGCCGTCATGCCCGGGTTGTCCGTGACGGGTCGGGCTTCCGGATCGAGGACCTGGACTCGTTCAACGGCACCGCCGTCGCCGGAGTGAACCTGCACGGAGGGTCGACGCGGCTCGCCGACGGCGTCGAGCTGTCCGTCGGCGACGTCCGCATGGTGTTCGAGCAGCCGCGCGACGCCCGGATCGGCTCGCGCACCATGGTCGTCGGCACCCAGCTCACCGAACTGCCCGCCGCCGTCCCCGAGGAGGAGGTGCCGGAGGCGACCGGCCCGCTCACCGCGCGGCCGCGCCGCCGCAGCGGGTGGGCGCTCAAGCAGGTGCCCGCGGACGGCCGTGCCGAACCGCATTCGGTGCTGAGCAACACGCGTACCGGCGTGTACCTCCAGCTGGACGAGCGCGAGGTGTTCCTGTGGAACGCCATCGACGGCGACGCCACCGTACGGGACCTGCTGTTCGCCTATGCCGACCGTTTCGGTCAGCTGGCGCTGCCACGGATCGAGGCTGCCCTCGCGGCATTCGCGGGAGCGGGTCTCCTGCGCGGTCTGCCGGGGCAGAAGGACGAGGAGGAGACCAAGGGCTGGCGCCGGTTCTGGCGGGCGGTGTACAGGGCCCTGCTCAAACTGGAGGTGTCCGTACCCGGCCTCGACGGCGCCGTGACCCGGCTCTACGGCGGCTTCGGCTGGCGGTTCTTCACCCGTACGGGAGTGACGCTGACCTGGTTGTCGGTGGTCGGCGGCCTCGTGGCGTTCTTCGGCGTGGCACAGGGGCGGCAGCACCTGCTGGACTTCGGCGGAGCCGGGGTCTGGGGCCCGGTGACGCTGGCCGTCGGGTACATCTCGGCCTTGGTGGTGCACGAGCTGGCACACGCGCTTGCGGTGAAGTCGTACGGCCGGAAGGTCCGGCGCGGCGGCTTCATGATCATGATGGGGATGCCGTTCGCGTTCGTGGACACGAGCGACATGTGGTTCGGTTCCCGCTGGTCGCGGGTCGTGGTGGCGTTGTCGGGCCCGATCTCCACCGCGGCCCTGGCGGGCTGGTGCGCCGTGGGCGCGGCGTACCTGCCGGTCGGACCGGTCTCCGCCACGCTCTTCCACATGGCCTTCGGGCTGTATCTGAACACCCTGTACAACTTCAATCCGCTGATGCCGCTGGACGGCTATCAGGCGCTGACCGACGCGCTGCGCCTGCCACGCCTGCGTGAGGAGGCGAGTGCCTACTTCCGCAAGGGGTTCTGGAAGGACCTGCGGGCGGGCCGTCGGCCCGCGGCGCGTCAGGCGGGCATGGCCGCGTACGGCCTCGCGGTGATCGTCGGTACGTACGGCTTCCTCGTACTCGCCCTGCTGGCCTGGCGCTCCCGGCTCGGGGAATGGCTGCAGGGACGGGTGGACGCGCCGTGGGATTCGGTGATCGTGGCCGTGGTCGTCGGCCTGGTGGCGTTCCCCGTATGGGCGGCCCCGGTCCGGTGGCTGATACGAGTGGTGAAGCGGCGTCGCGCGGAGGGCGGACGGCGTCCGGCGCGGCTGGTCGACGGCGCGGCCGTGGAGGGGGCGGCATGAGGGACGTACAGGATGCTCCGTACGGTGACGGCGGCTGGGCCGTGCCCGGCTACGTCGCTGTCCGCACGCTCGGCGAAGGTGCCGGGGGCCGCGTCGTACTGGCGCGGCACGAGGCGACGCGCGTACCCGTGGCGATCAAGTACCTGAGCGAGCGGCTCCACTCCGACCAGGAGTTCCTGGCCCGCTTCCGCGCCGAAGCACGGCTGCTCGGCGAACTGCGGCACCCGTGCGTGGTGCGGCTGTACGAGTATGTGGAGGCCCGCCTGGGCGCCGCCATCGTCATGGAGGCGGTGGACGGGGTAAGCCTCCGCGAACTGCTGCGCGCGCACCGGGCCACCGGCCCGGAGGCGGCTCTGGTCCTGCTCAAGGGCTCGCTCCTCGGGCTCGGCGCGGCCCACACGGCCGGGGTGGTACACCGCGACTACAAGCCGGAGAACGTGCTGGTCCGCAGCGACGGTTCGAGCACGCTCGCCGACTTCGGCATCGCCGTACGCACCGGCCGCGAGACGGAGGCCGCCGGCACGCCCGCCTACATGGCTCCCGAGCAGTGGGACGGCGAGCCCGCGGGGCCCGCGAGCGACGTGTACGCCGCGGCAGCCGTGTTCTTCGAGTGCCTCACCGGCCGGCGGCCGTTCCGCGGCGACGACGTGACGGCCCTGCGGCTCCAGCACCTGCGAGCGCCTGTCGCCGTGGACGACGTACCCGAGCCGGTACGCGACCTGGTGCGCAGGGGCATGGCGAAGGACCCGGCGGAGCGGCCCGGCATCGACGCGTTCCTCGCCGACCTCGAACGCACCGCCACCGACGCGTTCGGCGCGGACTGGGAGGAGCGGGGACGCCGCAGAGTCGCCGAACTCACCACCCTGCTCGCCTTGTTGTTCCCGTTCGCGACGACGTCGGCCGTATTCGAGGCCACACCGGCGCTGACCGTACTCGGACGGCTCAAGCCCCACATCTGGAAGGCGGCCGTCGGGGTGGCCGGACTCGCGGTGGTCGCCGGAGGGGTGACGGTCGTGACAGCCCGTACGCCCGACACAACGACGACGACCGCCACTTCCGTACCGTCCTCGGCCTTCGTCTCCGGCTCGCCTTCCGGTCCTTCCGCATCCCTCGCCCCCTCGCCGAGTGCGACCACGCCGACACCGACCGGATCACCGTCCCGCACCGCCTCGGCCGGCCCCTCGCCGAGCGCCTCCCCGACCGGCAGCTCCACGGGCACCACTCCCCCCGTGACCACCACCCCTCCCTCAGGCGGCAAACCCGGACCAGGCCCCTCGACCCCCGCTCCGCCCCCGACGGAGAGTTCCCCCGTACCGCCGACACCGGGCACGATCGCCATCGCCATCGCCTCCTTGCGCCGGGGACCGAACAGCACGCTGATCGCCGACGTGACCGTCCGTACCACGGGCACCGGGGCGCTGACGCTCACCGCGGACTTCTACGCCAACACGCCCGCCGAACCCCACGGTTCGCAGAGCCGGCGGCTGTCGGGCGGCACGGAGTACTCCGTCACCCTCACGGGCGACTTCTCGAACCACCCGTGCAGAGGCACCTGGAACATCGCCGTCAGCAGCAGCCCGCAGTCCGCGAGCGGACGTCAGACGGCCTCCGCGGACGCGCCCCCGTGCTGAGCGACAGCGACCACCGAGGAGGACGGAACGCGATGACGACACCCGCGGGATCTGCGACATCGGCGACGCCCGCTACCGTCGCCGGGCGTGCCCTGTCGGACTGGTCACGTGACGGGCGGTTCGGCACCTGGCACGCCCTGCTGCCCGGCCCCGCCGGCGATCCGCCGCTCGGCGTGCTGCGGATCGACCGCGCCCTGCTCGCTCCCGAGGGTGCACGATCACGCCTTGCGGCCGCGGTGGTCGCCGTGGCGAAGCTCCGGCTGCCGGGTGTGCCGGCCACGGTCGACCTGGTGCAGGAAGCCGGGGACGTGTGGCTGATCGTCGCCCGCCCGCCCTCTCCCACGGTCGCCGATGTCCTGACCGCCAACCGTGCACAGGCGGATGCGGGCAGCGCGGCGAGCATCCTCAACGAGACCGCGCAGACACTGCTCGCCCTGCACGCGGCGGGGCTCGCCCACGGAGCGCTCACGTCGGACAACGTCGTACTCGCCCCGGACGGCACCGCCCTGCTCGCCGAGGTGGCGCTGAGCACGGCACTGTCCGGCACACCGACGGCCTCCGCGTGTCACGACGACATCACCGCGTGGGCGGCTCTCGCCCGTAGGCTCGGCAACGCCTGGACAGCGGTCGGCACCGAGGCAGCGGACCTGTTCGCCCGCTGCTCCGGCACCGCCGAGTCCGACGGCCTCGGAGCCGCCCGCGCGACCCTCGTCTCGGGGCGCGCGGCACTTCCCGCGGACTTCCTGCGCCGGACCGCGCTGCGCGCGGCGGCAGCCGCCGCCTTGACGGACCTCACCGTGTCGCCGGCCCACCGCGACACGCCGGGCCGTGACGCAACCGGGCCGCATGTGACGGGCGGTGGGGCGGCGGGCTCCGAGGCCGTCGGCCCGGAGGCGGCGGGCCGGGGAGCGATGGGTGCCGACGCGAGTGACCGAGGAGAGGCGCCCCCGCCGGAGGCAACGGGCCGCACGGTGGTGAACCGCGAGGCGCCCGGCCCGGTGACGCCCGGCTCCGAGGCCCCTGGCCCGGAGGCGAAGCACGGCGAGCCGGGGGACCGTGAGCCGGGGGACCGCGCCGCGACCAGCCCCGCCGCGACCGCCATCGAGGCGACCGGCCTTGACACGACCGACCCCGCCGCGACGGGCACCGAAGGGACCGACCTCGAGGCCACCGCCCTCGGCCGCCGTGGTCGGGCTTCGCGGTCCGCCGCTGCCACCGACGAGCAGGCAACCGTCCTCGGCAAGAGGAATCGCCGTCCCGGATCGTCTCCTGCCTCGGCGCCCGCCGGAGTCGGCGACCGCGACATTCTGCTGCGCTTCGGCCCCGGAGTTCCCCGCGGCGAGCAGGAAAGCCTCCGCGCCGCGTGGCCGGTCGCCGCGCCCGTCCCCGGACGCCGTCGCCTTCGCCGACGGCGAGCCGGTCGGCTCGGGGCGGCCGCGGTGCTGACCGCGCTCGCCGTCGTGCTGTGGCTGCTCCTGCGCCCGACGTCCGGCCCGACTGTCGCCACGGTCGAAGTCAAAGCACCCACGCAGCGGTTGAGCTGCGGCCAGACAGCCGACCTGATCGGCGTCATGACCACCGACGGCAGTGGCGGGCCGATCACCTACCGCTGGCTGCGCAGCGACGGGCAGGAGTCCGGTGAGCTGACCCACACAGTCCGCCGCGGCGACCACAAGGTCACCGTCCATCTCCAATGGACGGTCCGCGGCCCCGGCCTGTTCCGGGGTACCGCCCGGCTCCAGGTCCTGGGCCCCGCAGGCTCACCGATCGAGGGCGAGGGCACCTTCAGCTACTCCTGCGTGTGAGGCGAGGGACGGTCGCCCCATTCATGTACGCGAGCCGTCCGCCGGTGCGGACAGCGGCCCGACGGGCTGATCATCCGCAACGTCAGCCGGACATGGTGGGAGCCGGCGGCTGGGTCGAGGTCGGGAGCGTGCAGAACTCGGCCGCCCGGCCAGGACCGCCCGGTCCTCAGCCCAGGACGGCCTCGGCCCAGCCGCGGTTGACGGTCTCTCTCGCCTTCTCTGTCTGTGCCTCTGTCGGAAACGTCGGCGTGCCCTCGACCGTCGGCAGTTTCTCCGCGGCGGCCTTGTCGAGTGTGCCGTCCTTCTCCATGGCGTCCATGAGGACGGGGCGCGCATAGGCGCCGAGCCGGATGTTCTGGCCTTCCGGGCTGAAGACGTACTCCTGCCACAGACGTGCTGCCGCGGGGTGCGGGGCGTCCTTGTTCACCGCGTTCGCGTAGTACTGGGCGAAGCTGCCGTCGAAGGGGATGGCGGTCCGCCAGTCGACGTCCACGCCCTTCTCGCGGAACTCGTCGGCGTAACCGAGGTTGAGGAAGTCCCAGTCGATGCTGATCGGGGTCCGGCCGTTCGCGATCGTGGCCGGGGTGGATTCGACGGGGATGAAGTTGCCGTTCTTGCTGAGCTCGGCGAAGAAGTCGATACCGGGCTGGATGTCGTCGAAGGAACCCCCGTTTGCCAGGGCCGCCGCATACACGCCGGCGAAGGCGGAGCCGGATTTGGTGGGGTCGCCGTTGAGCGCGATCTGGCCCTTGTACTCGGGCTTGCGCAGATCGGCGAAGGTCGAGGGGCAGGTGTCGACGCGTTTGGCGTCACAGCCGATCGAGATGTAGCCGCCGTAGTTGTTGTACCAGCGTGCCTTCGGGTCCTTCTGTTCCTTGGGGATCTGGTCGTACGAGGCGACCTCGTACGGAGCGAGCAGACCTTGCCGGGCTGCGGACTGCGCGAACGAGCCCCCCACGTCGATCACGTCGGGGGCGCGGCCTTCGCCCCCGCGCTCCTTCAGAGCGTTGATCTCGTCCTGGCTGGTACCTTCCGGGTTCTCCACCAAGACCTTGATCCCGTACTTCTTCTCGAAGCCGTCGATCAGCGCGCCGTAGTTGGCCCAGTCGCTCGGGAGCGCGATCGTGTTGAGCGAGCCCTCCCTCTCCGCCGCTGCGGTGAGTGCTGCCATGCCCCCGGCGTCTGCGGCGGAGGTGGCCACCGCGGGTGCTCTGGGCCCGGCGGCGGGCTTGTCTCCGCAGGCGCCGAGGGGCGCCGCCGCGAGGGCCAGACAGGCGGCTAGGGAGGCTGTCCGGAGACGGGGTACGGGCACAAAGGCTCCATAACGGGCGGTCGCGTACTGATCGAGACCAGCGTACGTTCGGTGGCCTCGGCAGCGCAGTCCCAGCCGGTGGTGCCAGCTGCCTTCCCTCCGGCTGCCGTACCTGCGCGTTCTCAGAGCGCCTCGTCGTCCCACTCGGCCAGGAGCGCATCCCCCAGATCCATCATGGGTGGTGCGGCCCCGTCGTGGAGGGCCTGCTCGCTCCAAATGATCTTGCCGCGAGCGGTGTAGCGGGTGCCCCAGCGCTCGGCGAACTGCGCGACGAGGAACAGGCCGCGGCCGCCCTCGTCGGTGGCCTCGGCCCGGCGCAGGTGCGGGGAGGTGCTGGACCCGTCGGAGACCTCGCAGATCAGGCTGCGGTCGTACAGCAGCCTCACCCGGATGGGCTCGGTGCCGTAGCGGATGGCGTTGGTCACCAGTTCGCTGAGGATGAGTTCCGTGGTGAAGGCGATGTCCTCCAGGCCCCAGTCCGCCAGTCGGCGGGCGCAGGCGTTGCGCACCGGGGACACCGCCGCGGGGTCGGGGGACACGTCCCACTCGGCGATCCGCGCGGGGTCCAGACGGCGGGTGCGCGCCACCAGCAGCGCGACGTCGTCGCTGGGCCTGGTGGGCAGCATCGCGTCGATCACCACGGTGCAGGTTTCCTCCGGGGTGCGCCCGGGCCCGGCCAGAGCGGCGCGTAGCGCTGCCAGGCCCGCGTCCGGATCGCGGTCGCGGCTCTCGATCAGCCCGTCGGTGAACAGTGCCAGCCGGGAGCCTTCGGGCAGGGTGACCGTCATGGTCTCCATGGGCAGGCCCTCGCCCAGGCCCAGCGGCGGGGAGACCGGCACCTCGGGGAAGGACACGGTTCCGTCGGGACGGATCAGAGCGGGGCCCGGATGCCCGGCGGTGGCGGCCGTCACCTGCCCCGAGACGGGATCGTAGAGGGCGCACAGGCAGGTGGCTCCGGTGACCCCCTGCCACTCCTGCTCGTCGGTGTCGATGTGGGCGACGAGCTCGTCCAGGTGGCTCAGGAGCTCGTCCGGAGGCAGGTCGAGGGTGGAGAAGTTGTACACGGCGGTGCGCAGGCGGCCCATGGTGGCGGCGGCGTGCAGACCGTGACCGACGACGTCGCCGACCACCAGGGCCACCCGGGTGCCGGGCAGCGGGATGACATCGAACCAGTCACCGCCCACACCGGCCTGAGCAGCCAGATAGCGGTGCGCGACCTCGACGGCGGACTGCTCCGGTACGCCCTGGGGCAACAGGCTGCGCTGCAGGGTGACGGCCATGGTGTGCTCGCGGGTGTAGCGGCGGGCATTGTCGACGGACAGCGCCGCCCGGGCGGTCAGCTCTTCGGCGAAGGACACGTCCTCCTCGTCGAAGGGCGGGGAGTCCTGGGTCCGCCAGTAGCCGGCCATCCCCAGCACCACGCCCCGGGCCCGCAGGGGCACGGCGATCAGGGAGTGGATGCCGCGGTCCAGGATCTGCAGGGCGTTGGCCGGGTCCTGGGTCCGCCAGCCGTGGGTGGCGCGCAGGTCCGCCTCCAGGACCCCATGGCCGCCGGCCAGCCCGGCCGCCATGGGGCTGGTGGGAACGAACCGGATCAGCTCGCCGACGGGGTAGAGCGGGTGGTCGCCCTGAAGACCGACGGCGGCGGTGCGGCGCATCTCGGTGCTCACTTCGGGCGGCTCCTCGCCGCGCAGCACCGGGTCCAGCAGGTCGACCGTGACCACGTCGGCGAACCGTGGGACCGCCACCTCCGCCAGTTCCTCCGCGGTGCGCTCCACGTTCAGCGTCGTTCCGACCTGCATCCCCGCGTCGTAGAGCAACTTCAGCCGCTCGCGGGCCACCTCGGCCCTGCCCGTGAGTGCCCGCAGCTCGGTGGTGTCCCGCAGCGTGACGACGGTCCCGGCCTGCCCGTAGGGGGCGGTGGGCCGGACGTTCACCGCCAGCAGCCGATCGGCCGCCATGTGCAGTTCGTCGGTCGCGGAACGACCCGATGCGATCGGCTCGGCGATCCCCTCCTCCAGACCCAGGTCCGTAACGGGTCGTCCTTCCGCGTCCGCCGCCAGATCCAGCAGCCGCCGCGCCTCGTCATTGGCCAGCAGCAGCCGTCCGCCGCCGCCGACGATCAGTACGCCCTCCCGCACCGCGTGCAGCACCGCGTCGTGGTGCTCGTACATCCTCGTCATCTCGGCCGGTCCCAGGCCATGCGTCCGGCGCAGCAGCCGACGGCTCACCAGAGCTGTCCCGCCCGCGGAGAGGGCGAGCACCGCGGCTGCGCTGCCGAGGACGACCGGCAGCTGCCGGTTCACCATGCTCTGGACGTTCTGGACCGTGACCGGGGAGGAGACGACGGCGATGACGGAGCCGTTTGAGTCCTTGACGGGGACCACCGAGACCACGGACCGTCCCAGGGACCCTTCGAACGTCTCGGTGAAGGAGGTGCCGGCCGCCGCCCTGGCGAAGGGGCCGACGACGTGTTTCCCGATCTGTTCCGGGTCGCTGTGGGTGAGGGTGACCCCGTCGAGCGTGTACACGTTGATGCCGTCGACCCCGGCGATCTTCCGGGCCGCCTCGGCGCTCGGCTGTAGCACCGCGCTCGGATGGGGGCTGCGCAGGGCCGCGACGATTCCCGGAGATTCGGCGAACGTTCCGGCGGCGGCGAGCGTACGGTGCCGGGCGTCCAGCATGCCCGCGCTCCGGGCCTGCACCACGAGCGCCACCACCGCGGCGGCGACGAGAAGCACGACGACGGCCAGCTGCAGAAGGAACACCTCGCCGGCCACGCTGCGCACGCTCAGCAGGGAGGACAGACGCTGCGGCCGCCGCGCCCTTCCGTTGGGGGACGGCGGGTGCTCCTGACGCTCCTGGTGGTGTCCTGAGGGAGGAGGCCGAGGGGGAGAGGAAGAGCTCGTGGTCCAGCCGAGCAGCCAACGCCGGAAATGTTCGAGTAGGTTGCTCATACTCCATTTTCTAACCTCTATGGGTCGTAGGCAGCGGGGAGCGACGGTCGCCGAGCAGGAGCGATCACCGATTCCGGCAACGACCGGACGCCCACGGGGACCGGTGAACCGGAGTGGCGGCCATACGTCCGGGCGAGGCAGGCTGTACTCATGAGAGCGCCTTCGCGCTCGACCCCGGGACCGGGAGCTGACGGCCACCACCAGGTCCTTTTCGCCCTCGCGGAGTGCCTGCCCTTCGCGGTCGCCCTGCTGGTGCTCCTCGTCGAGCTCACGCCGGCGCACGTCGTGTACACCGGACCCCTGCTGGTGGCGACACCCGCTCTGGCAGCGGTGACGATGGGTCCCAAGGGCACGCTCGCGGCGACGGGAGTGGCCGTCGGCGTCAGCGTGACCACCGCCACCTACAACCATGCCTGGGGCGGTCAGCAGGTCTACACGAACTTCCTCGCCCTGTTCCTGGTCTCGGTGGCGAGCTTCATGATGAGCCGCACCGCGCGCACGCGCCGAGAGAAAGAGCTCAACCAGGTCCGCCGGATCGCCACGGCCGCCCAGGAGGTCCTGCTGCGGCCCGTGCCCGCCCAGCTGGGCCCCGTAGGGGCGGCCAGCATGTACCTGGCGGCTGAGACGGGCGCGCAGATCGGCGGCGATCTGTACGACGCGGTCCAGACCCGGTACGGGGTCCGGATGATCGTCGGGGATGTCCGGGGCAAGGGCCTGCCCGCCGTACGGGCTGCCGCGGTCGTGCTGAGCGCATTCCGGGAGTCCGTGCACTACGAGGACGACCTCGTGGAGGTCGTCAACCACTGCGAAGCGGCCCTGCGGCGGGATGTCGCGGTCGCGGGCGTGGCCGGCAGTGACGACGCCCTTCTCGAGGGATTCGTCACCGCGCTCGTGGCCCAGGTCCCGGACAACCCCCACGTTGAGGTGATCAACCGGGGCCATCCGCCGCCGCTGCTGCTGCGCAACGGCACGGTCCGGTCCTTGATGCCCACCGCCCCTTTGCCGCCGTTGGGTCTCGAGGAATTCATCAGCGGTCCTCCCGGGCGGACGGACAGCTATCCGTTCGGACCGGGGGACCGGCTGCTGTTGTGCACCGACGGCGTCATCGAGGCCCGCGACCGGGACAGCACCTTCTTCGACTTGCCCGAGGCCATGGTGGCCATGCGGGAACACACCCGGCAGGCGTTCCTGGAGGGCCTGCGCCAGGCATTGGTCCGCCACACTCAGGGCCGCCTGGCGGACGATGTGGCGGTCATCCTTCTCGACCGGCGCGAAGACGAGGGGCTCGGGTCGCCCGAAGGCCCGGCCCAGGGTCCGCGGTAGGCCCCGTCGTCACGTCAAGCCCGACTGTGGCAGGGGGGCCGGAACCGGCTGCCGCGCCGACGACCGTTTCGGCCCCGGCGGAATGGGCCGCCGGCACGGCAGCCTGACCGACTTCTCGGTCGCGGCCGGTTCCTCCTCGAACCGGCGGTGCCGTACCGCAGCGAACGCCCCGATCTGCCCGGCATGAACGTCCTGGAGACGACTTTCGTCACCACCCAGGGCACTGCGCGAGTCACCGACGCGCTGACCTTGCACGACGAGGGCGCGCAGGGCGAAGGCCATGGCCGAGTACGCCGAAGACATGGGGCCTGGAGGAAAGGGGCCGACGCGGAAATCACCGGGTGCGGAAGAGCTGCTGCACCGTTCTGACGGTACGTCGGAAGAGTCAGCAAGCGGTCGGCGTGAGCCCTGCAACACCTGGGGACAGCTGACCCAACACGCGATGCGTTGTACGCTCCGAAGACCGCCTTTGACCTGCAGGAAGCAGGCAGGGAGCAGACATTTCGGGAGTTTCTTCATGTTCCGGACAATGTTCAAGTCCAAGATCTGACTATTTGGCGTTGCCGCAGGTCAGGGGCATCATGTGCCCCCCTCAGGTCAGCAAACGGTCAGCATGCGTCCGCATGCTGTCCCCGCTTGCCGGCCTTCGACCCGCAGCAGGTGCCTGAGCATGATTCTTGGGCTGGATCGGATGGTTCGTCACATGGCCCGACAGCTCGCCCGCGGTATGGGGTCCTTCTTCAAGGACTGCGGCTGCGCGAAGCCCACCCGCTGCCCCCACCCGTACTCGATCCGTTTCCGCGACGCGCTCGGCAAGCAGCGCGAGGAGTCCGGATACGACACGCAGGACGACGCGATCGAACGCCTCACCCAGCTCTATGCGGAGAAGAAGACCACGGCGCCGTCCGTGGCGGCGGCACGCCGAGAGCTCGGTCAGCTCACGGTCGAGGAGTACGCCAAGCAGTGGCGGCCCCGGCAGCGCAGGATGACGGACTACTCCACCGGCTGGCACGTCGACAGCTCGATCAACGTCCACATCGTCCCGCGCCTGGGATCGCGGAAGCTGAACTCGGTCACACCGATGGTGGTCGAACGCTTCCTGGACGAAATGGAGAACGACGGGGTCGGCCGGGGAAACCAGGTGAACATCTTCCGGGTCCTGAAGACCATCCTGCGGGATGCCTATACCAAGGGGGCGATGGCGGACGACCCGGTGAAGGGAGTCCAAGAACCAGAATACGTCCGGGGAACGGTCGCCATTCCGTCCCTCGTCTACGTGAAGAAGGCGCTGGCTGTTGCCGACGAGGACCTTGCGCTGGAGATCGTGATGATGGCGGGGTGCGGCCTTCGGAATGGTGAGGCGCGGGCGGTGAACGTCAACAACGTCGTGGCGCAGGACGTCTACCGGGTAGGCGAGCAGATCCACTCCAACACCCTGAAGCCGGCGAAGCTGAAGCACCGCAAGGTGGGAGAGTTTCGCGAGGTGCCGCTGCCGCGGTCGGTGCGGGAGGCGATCGAGCGGTACGAAGAGAAGTACGGCGCCACGAAGGACGGCTACCTGCTGCGCGGCCCTAGTGGGTATTACACAGAGCCAATGGAGCGGCGGCGAGTGAGCCGGCTTTTTGCTGACCTTCCGCCGGAGGAGGGCGTGGGGATGTACGGCTTCCGGCACTACTTCGCCTCGAACGCCCTCGGAAACGGCATACCCATCACCGATGTAGCGGAATGGATGGGCCACAAGTCCATCGAGGAGACGTACCGCACCTACCGGCACCTGATGCCGGGCAGCATCACCAAGGCCGCCCGGATCCTGGACGCCGGCCTCTGGGAAGCAGCCTGATTTCCAGATTTGAGGGAACAGTGGGTTCTGCGTGTGCTGGTGGTACACGCCTGATGTGGCCGCTGACCAGCTGAAACGGGCACGATTCGGTCAAGCTGCAGGTTGCTGGTCCGCGTATGGCCCGGATCTTGGTCGGCGCGGAGGGGGCCCTGGGCCGATGGCCCGTGGCGGCGGCGGGTCGGCACGCAAGCGAGAGGCGGGCTGGCAGACCTCGCAAGGGCCGGTGGAGCCGGAAAGCGCTGGTGGTCGCGGACGAGGGTCTGGCTCTGGAGATCGCGATGATGGCGGGTGCGGCCTGCGCAATGGTGAGGCGCGGGCAGTGAACGTCAACAATGTCGTGGCGCAGGACGTGTACCGCGTGCGGAGCAGATCCATTCCAACACGCTGAGGCCGGCGAAGCTGAAGCACCGCAAGGCGAGGGAGTTCCGGGAGGTGCCTCTGCCGGAGTCGGTGAGGGAGGCGATCGAGCGGTACGCGAAGAAGCACGGCACCACGAAGCACGGCACCTCTAAGGGCGGCAACCTGCTGCGCGGCCCGGGCGGCCACTTCACCGAGGGCATGGAGCGTCGTCGGGTGAGGAAGCTCTTCGCGGACCTGCCGCCTGAGGAAGGCGTCGGGATGTACGGCTTCCGGCACTACTTCGCCTCAAACGCCCTCGGCAGCGGCATCCCGATCACCGACGTCGCGGAGTGGATGGGCCACAAGTCCATCGAGCAGACGTACCGGACCTACCGGCACCTGATGCCAGGCGGTATCACCAAGGCCGCCCGGATCCTCGACGCAGGCCTCTGGAAGGCAGCCTGATGCGACAGTCTCCGGGATATCGCAGATTCCGTACAGCAAGAGCGGTCCACGCGAATGCACGCACGAGGAGTTCCGGCGGCCACCTCCCGGATGAGAAAGGGACGATTCCGTAGTTTCGCCCCAGGGTCGGCAGTGAGGGCGCGGTGGATCGGGTGGGGGAGTGGGCGTCGTCGAAGGTGGCCGGATGGATGCCCCGCCGGTTCAGCTCGGCCCATAGCCCGGTCAGTGATTCGTCTGGGTCAAAGCGGAACTCGCTCTCGCGTATACGTCAGAACGTCCAGTCCACCCGCTGGAGTTCACGTTCGCGCCGCTGGTCGCGCCGGAATCACCTTCGGGAAGAACGTGGACAGGAGCTGGTAGAGATTGGTGGCAGGCGTGTAGAGCTGGCGCAGCATGGGCGGCATGTCCGGCAGATGTGAGAGGAGCCGGTCCTGGATCGCCTGGAGCCGGCCCATGCCACTGATCGGAGGCGCGCGCCGACGACAATCACACGGGGAGCGAGCCACAGCAGGAACAGCGCGTCCATGCCTGCCTGGCTTCATCGACGATGACGACGTCGAAGGCGTCGCGCTTGGGCGCCACCATCTCCGCCACCTGAGAGATGGGCATCACCCATGCAGGCACCGCTCCCTGCGCCGTCCGCATCGCGTCGTGCGCTGCGGCACGAAAACGGCCCGCGTTGCGGCCCTTGCCCTTGCCGTACGAAGCCATGTGATTGCGGTATGCCTGCAGCGCCGAACGCTGCTCCTGTGTCATGCGCTCCAGGATCGGCCGCGGCCTCTGACGGGTGGTCGGCCGGTCCTGCCAGGAGGGCGTGACCGCGTTGAGGGGCGGCTGTTGTATACCGCCCCGCTCGTCGGCGTTCCCTACGTCCGCCCTTTGCCTGTCGACGGGCCCCTCCGAAAGTAACGTGCATTCCATATGGCGCTCATGGGTGCTTAGGTGTAATGATCGGTACTCGGGGGCAGGGTGTGCTGCCCCAGAGAGACCGGAGGCCGCGAAAGTGAGTTCGCAGCGCACAGAGCACGACCTGATCGGTGACCGCCTGATTCCGGAAGACGTCTACTACGGCATCCACACGCTGCGCGCTCGCGACAACTTCCCGCTCACCGGCATCGCCCTGTCGGCGCATCCCGAGCTGGTGGAGGCTCTCGCGGCGGTCAAGGCTGCCGCCGCCGCGGCACACCGGGATCTCGGCGTGCTCACCTCTGACCAGGCGGACGCTGTCATCCGGGCGTGCGAGGAGATTCGTGAGGGACGGCTCCATGAGCAGTTCGTGGTCGACGTGTTCCAGGGAGGGGCCGGCACGTCGGCGAACATGAACGCCAACGAGGTCATCGCGAACCGCGCGCTGGAGCTGCTCGGCCGCGAGCGCGGCGCCTACAGCCACCTGCACCCCAATGACGACGTCAACCGTTCGCAGAGCACCAACGACGCCTTCCCGACCGCGGTCAAGCTCGCCCTGCACGCGGCCGCGGGCCGGCTCCTCGACGGCATGAGCGAGCTGGCCGGTGCCTTCACAGAGCGCGGCGGCACGTTCGCGAAGACGGTGAAGCTCGGCAGGACGCAGCTCCAGGACGCGGTGCCGATGACCCTTGGACAGGAGTTCGACACCTTCGCGCTCACTGTCCGGGACGACGCCGAAGTGATCACCCGGGCCTCGGGCGTCCTGCTCGAGGTCAATCTGGGCGGGACGGCCATCGGGACCGGTCTCAACGCGGAGGCGGGATTCGCCCAGGCGGTGGTACCGCACCTGGCCGCGATCACCGGCCTCCCCGTGCGCCCGGCCTGCAACCTGATCGAGGGCACGCAGGGCATGGGCGGCTTCCTCCAGCTATCCAGCGCGCTGAAGCAGTACGCGGTCCGGCTGGCGAAGATCTGTAACGACCTGCGGCTGCTGTGCTCCGGCCCCAGAGCGGGCCTGGGCGAGATCAGGCTGCCTGCTCTCCAGGCCGGTTCCAGCATCATGCCCGGCAAGGTCAATCCCGTCATCCCGGAGGCCGTGAACCAGGTGTGCTTCGAGGTGATCGGTGTCGACGCCTCCGTCTGCGCGGCAGCCCAGGCCGGCCAGCTCCAGCTCAACGCCTTCGAGCCGCTGATCGTGCACCTGCTGCTCAACTCCATGAACCGCCTCGACGCGGCGAGCCGCCTGCTGGCCGAGCGGTGTGTCCAGGGCATCGAGGCGAACGAGCAGCACCTCCGCGAGCTGGTCGAAGGCTCGGCGAGTCTCGCCACGGCCCTCAATCCCGTCATCGGCTACCAGCGTGCGACCGAGCTGGCGCAGGAGAGTCTCGACACCGGCCTGTCAGTGAGGGAACTCGCCAGGCACCGGGGACTGCTCCCTGAGGAGGAACTGGAAGCGCGCCTCGACCCGTGGACCCTCGCCCATCCCTACTGACCGGCGACGCGGAAGGAGGCCCGCCTCAACCTGTCGAGAAGGGGTGGCGCCTGGTTCCCGGTCGACAAGAAACGGCCCTCCGGGTGGGCCCCGTCAGGTTCCGCCCTGCCCGTGTCAGGGGCGCCCCGCCTCACTGCGCCGGTGCCCGGAGATCCCGCCTCCCCGCCCCGTGCGCCGCGCAGAACGGTGGCCCTGACCGGCAGTCGACTGTCGGTCAGGGCCACCGTGCGTCCTTGAGGAGTGGAGAGCTAGGTGCGGCGTGCGGCGGTGCCGCAGGGAGGGGTCAGCTCTTGGTCACGCTGCAGCTGTAGGAGGCCGTTCCCGAGTCGGCGTATGCCTCCAGCTCAAGGTAGTACGTGCCGGCGCCTGCGGCGGTGCGGGTGAACGAGACCGACTCGTCCGAGCCCGCGCCGTTGTTGACGGAGCGCTCGAGCGTGCTGCCGGTCGAGTCGAGCCAGTACAGGTCGGCGTCGTAGGCGCTGGGCACGGCGCAGTTCACCGAGGCGGTCTGGCCGGAGTTCATGCTGAGCTTGAAGTAGTCGCGGTCGGTCGTGGACTTCATGGAGCCCGTGACGGTCCCGGGCGACGCGAGTGTCGTGGCGTCGTTGGCGGCGTCCCGGGTGTCGTTCGGCTCGGTCTCCGCCAGCGTGCTGCCGCCGCCCTGGCTGCCGCAGTTCGTCTGGGGGGTGCCGGTGTAGAGGTTGGCGTCGGCGACTCCGTTGTTCACGCTGCGGAGGTAGTAGCCGCAGGTGGGCCGGTTCTTGAAGTCGAAGGTCGAGCCCGGCGTCAAACGCCAGATCTTGAATCCGGAGTACGTCAGGGGCTTGCGGTCCACGGCCTGCTCGGGCTGGTGGTCGGCAAGGACGACGTAGGCGTCCTTGCCGTACTGCGTGGCCATGCCGTTGCGGTCGAGGTACAGCGAGCCGCCGCCCTCCTCGACACCGACGCCCCAGGCCGCGCCGCCGGAGGCGAGACCGTCCTTCACCGCACGGGCGAGGAAGGACATGGTGCGGCCCATACGGTCACGGGTCACGAAGTGGGAGTCGTTGATGACGCCTGCGTAGTTCGGCCACTGGAACATGCCGGTGGTGAAGCTGATGTACCGGTCGTAGGGGTTGGCGAGCGCTTCGGCGCTGGTGACGCTGCCGTTGCAGGCGTCGTAGACGATGGGGCTGTTGATGTGGTGGCCGGCGCTGCCGCCGCCGGATCCGCCGCCCTTGGCGACGACCGACTCGACGGAGGCCTCCAGCGCGGTGCCCTTCCACGCGGAGTACTTGCACTGGTCGCCGCCGGCGAAGTAGACGAACTCGGCGTTGCGGACGTCGGCGTTGACCTGGCTGTTGTTGCCGTCGGTGGCGGCGGTGAGCGTCCAGGTCGTACAGGAGTTCACGCCCGTCAGGGTCATGACCGTGTCGCACTCGGGCGTCGCGCTTCCCGAGGTCGGCGCCGAGCCCGCGAGGACGACCACGTCCATCGTTCCCGTGCCGCCGGTGATGTCGTTGACGGCCCGGCCCATGGAGGCGGGGATGACGGCTCCGGCGCCGTTCATGGTGAAGGCCGGCCCGTTCCAGGACGTGCGGGTGACGTCCGAGGCGTTGCCGAGACGGATCCTGTTCGCGCTGGCGTGGGCGGGCTCCTGGGCGGTGAGCGTGAGGGCGACCGACAGCAGCGCGACCGCTGCGGCGGTGGTACCGAGGGGCAGGCGTGACGACATGAGGGCTCCTGAGGGAGGGGAAGGGCTGCCTCGTCGGTCGGCTGGATATCGCTTGGCCGAGAACCGACGGGATTGGTAGCGGAACATACAAGTCATCGCCTCTGACGGGAAGATGTACGGCGACTTTGGTGTGCTGTGACCGTCCTGGGGTCATGAATCTCCAGTAAGGAGCCCCGCAGGTGCGGGCAAGCGGCCGCGTTACGTGAACGTAACGTGAAGTACATCTAGTCAATCCGCTGATTGATCTGTAACTTCACTCATGTGCGGCTGACGGCTGGAATCCGTCGGCAGAGTTCCCCCTTGAGAGGTTCCACCGCGATGAACGCTCGCCTTGCCCACCGCGTCGTAGCCACCGCCCTGACGGCCACGACCCTCGCCACGCTCTCCGCCTGCGGAGGCGGTGACGACACCGCCGCGGCAGGCGGCGGAAAGGTCGTCGTCGCCGGCGTGGAGGTCAAGAAGGATCAGGCGCTCCACGACCTGCTTCCGGCCAAGATCAAGAAAGCCGGTACCGTCCGGGTGGCGACCGATGTGCCATACCCGCCGTTCGAGATGTTCGTGAAGGAGGGGGAGACCGAACTGACCGGCCTGGATTACGACCTGGGCCAGGCGCTCGGAGCGAAGCTCGGCGTCACGTTCGCGTTCACGCCGCAGAAGTTCGACGGGATCGTCCCGGCCATCCAGGCCGGCAAGTTCGACGCGGCGATGTCGGCGATCACGGACAACAAGGAGCGGCAGAAGGTCGTCGACTTCGTCGACTACTCCCGGTCCGGCTCCGGCGTCCTGGTCGCCGACGGCAACCCCGCCGAGATCACCACGCTGGACGACCTGTGCGGCAAGAAGGTCGCCGTCCAGGCCGCGACCCATCAGCTCGACCTGCTGAAGACCCATCAGGACGCCTGCGGAAAGGCGGGTAAGGGGAAGATCGACATCCAGACCTTCCCCAAGGACTCCGACGCCCAGCTCGCCCTGCGCTCCGGCAAGGTCGTCGCCCAGGTCCTGACCAAGCCCGCCGCCGGCTGGGTCGCCAAGACCGCCGACGCCGGCAAGGCCTTCGACCTGGTGGAGGACCCGGCCGCGTCCGGCGGCTACGACGCCACTCCCAACGGCATCGCGATCAGCAAGCAGCTGCCCGAGCTGACGGACGCGATCCAGAAGGCGCTGCAGTCCCTGATCGACGAGGGCACCCTCCTGAGGATCTACAACAAGTACGGCGTCGGCTCCATCCTCGTGGAGGAAGCCACCAAGAACGCGTCGGTGGACTGAGCATGATCGACACCAAGTCTCCCGCCGACCGCACGACCACCGGCGCGACGGGCATGCGTGATCTGGAGATCGTTCCCGTCCGCAACTACGGCAGGTGGATCGCTGCCGTCGTCTCGCTCCTGGCGCTGGTGGGCCTGATCGGCTCGCTCGCGAAGAACGACAACCTGCACTGGGACGTCGTCGGCGACTACCTCTTCGCCGACCTCATCTTCGACGGTCTGACCACCACGCTCTGGCTGACCGCCGCCGCCATGCTCCTGGGCCTGGGCCTGGGCACCCTGATCGCCGTCATGCGCCTGTCGGCCAGCCCCGTGCTGTACAGCCTGGCCAACGCCTTCGTCTGGGTCTTCCGAGGCACCCCCCTGCTCGTGCAGATCATCTTCTGGGGATACGCCGCAGCCCTGTACAAGTACGTGAAGATCGGCATCCCCTTCACCGAGGTCACCTTCTTCCAGGCCGAGACCAACACCCTGCTGACCCCGGCGATCGCCGCCCTGCTCGCCCTCGGGCTGAACGAAGCCGCCTACGCCTCGGAGATCGTGCGCGCCGGCATCCAGTCCGTCGACCCCGGACAGGCCGAGGCCGCGCACTCGCTGGGCATGCGCCCCGCGCTCACCATGCGCCGGATCGTGCTGCCCCAGGCGATGCGCGTGATCATTCCGCCGATGGGCAACGAGACCATCAACATGCTGAAGATGACCGCACTGGTCTCGGTCATTTCCGCCCACGACCTGATGTCCAACATCCAGGACGTGTACGCCCAGAACTACCAGGTCATCCCGATGCTCGTCGTAGCGAGCCTGTGGTACCTGGCCCTCGTCACCCTCCTCAGCGTGCCCCAGGCCTGGCTGGAGCGGCGCTATGGACGCGGCACCACCCGCGCCGGACACGTCTCGCCGTTCCGCCGCCTGCTCGGCGGGACCGTGGAGCGGCTGGGCAAGAAGAACAAGGAGCACAACCGATGAGCACCCCCATGGTGCGCGCCGAAGGCGTCCGCAAGCACTTCGGGAAGCTCGAAGTCCTCAAGGGCATCGACCTCACCGTTGAACGCGGCCAGGTCTGCTGCCTGCTGGGCCCCTCCGGCTCGGGCAAGTCGACCTTCCTGCGCTGCATCAATCACCTGGAGAAGATCGACGGCGGCAAGCTCACCGTCGACGGCGAACTCGTCGGCTACCGCCAGAACGGCAACAAGCTCCACGAACTCCGGGAACGCGAGGTCGCCGAACGCCGCCGGGACATCGGCATGGTCTTCCAGCGGTTCAACCTCTTCCCGCACATGACCGCCCTGGAGAACGTCACCGAGGCACCGGTGAAGGTCGGCGGCGTGTCCAAGGCCGACGCCCGCGAGCAGGCCCACGCCCTCCTGAAGCAGGTCGGCCTCGGCGACCGAGCCCATCACTACCCCGCCCAGCTCTCCGGCGGCCAGCAGCAGCGGGTCGCCATCGCCCGGGCGCTCGCCATGAAGCCCAAGCTGATGCTCTTCGACGAGCCGACCTCCGCCCTCGACCCCGAGCTCGTCGGAGACGTCCTGGACGTCATGCGACAGCTCGCGGCCGACGGTATGACCATGGTCGTCGTCACCCACGAGATCGGCTTCGCCCGCGAGGTCGGCGACACCGCCGTCTTCATGGACGAAGGAGTCGTCGTCGAAGCCGGAGACCCCCGCCAGGTGCTCGTCGAACCGGAGCAGGAACGCACCCGCGCCTTCCTGTCCAAGGTCCTGTGAGCGCCCCTCCGCGCCGGCAGCTCGCCGCGGAACTCCTCGACGGCGCCCGTTCCCTCCAGGCCCGCTACCTGCACGACCTCGAAGAGCTCGTCTCCATCGACTCCGGCTCGTACACGCCCCACGGGGTCAACCGGGTCGCCGACTGGGTCCAGAACCGGCTCACCGGCATCGGCTTCGCCGTCGAGCGCGTGACCTTCCCGCCGGGTCGGCAGGGCTTCCAGGCGGGCGACGCCCTCGTCGCCCGTAAGAAGGGCGCCCTCGCCGAGTCCGACGGCGGACAGCGGATCCTCCTCGCCGGCCACATGGACACCGTCTTCGAGGAGGGGACCGCGGCCACGCGTCCCTTCGGCCTGACCGGAAGCATCGCCAACGGCCCCGGGGTCAGCGACGACAAGGGAGGCCTGCTCGCAGGCCTCACGGCCCTGGAACTCCTCCACGACCACGGCGTGGACACCTACGACGAGCTCGTCCTCCTCGCCACGCCGGACGAGGAGATCGGCTCGCCCGCCAGCCGGGAGCTCATCGAGGACACCGCCCGCGGCATGCACTACGGGCTCGGCCTCGAATGCGCCCGGGAGAACGGCGACCTCGTCATCGCCCGCAAGGGCGTGGCCGACTTCCGCCTCACCGTCTCGGGGCGCGCCGCCCACGCCGGGATCGAACCGGAGCGCGGCGCCAACGCCGCACTGACCGCGGCGCACCTCGTCGTGCAGATCCAGGCCCTCAACGGGCACTGGGACGACGTCACCGTCAACGTCGGCGTGGTACGCGCCGGGACCAGGGCGAACATCGTCTGCCCCGAGGCCGAACTGCGCATCGAGGTCAGGGCCGCCACGACGGCCGACGTACGGCGCGTCACCCAGGCCATCCAGGAGATCGCCGACCACCCCGCGGTGCCCGGCACCACCGTCGAGGTCGAGCAGCTCGACCTGTGCCCGCCGATGGAGGACACCCCCGCCTCGCGCCGCATGCTCGACAGCGCCTGCCGGGCCGCCTCCGCCGTCGGCGTCTCGCTGGGCGCCGCGGCCACCGGGGGAGTGGGCGACGCCAACCTGATCGCCGGCATGGGCGTGCCCATCCTGGACGGCCTGGGCCCCATCGGGGGCGCGGACCACAGCCCGCAGGAATGGCTCGACGTCTCCAGCGTCCCGCACCGCATCGCGCTGCTCGCCGATCTGGTCGCCACGCTCGGCGACGCGCGCAACACCGCCTGACCCCGCAGTCCCTCCGGCATCGCCCTCCCCGCGCGATGCCGGCGGCGACCGGGCCCGAAGCCGGTCGACGGGCCCCGTCACCCCACCACCTCACTCATGGAGAGCCCCATGCGCGCACATTCCGGCACGGCACGCCGCACCGTCCTCGCGGGCAGCATCGCCCTCGCCCTCCTCACCACCGCCCCCACGGTGCACGCCCTGAGCGAGCGCCCGCAGCAGCCGCACGGCTCCCTGGTCCTCGTCGGCGGCGGTCTGAAGGACGACAACAAGCAGGTGTACGGGGAGATCATCAAGCGTGCCGGCGGCCCCGCCGCCCGCATCGGCGTCATCACTGCCGCGTCTGTTCCCGAGAGCCAGGACCCTCACGCCGGCGACCCCGACCTGTGCAGCAACTCCGCCTGCAACGGTGCCTACTACGCCGACCTCTTCAAGCGCCACGGTGCCGCTGACGCCCAGTGGATCCCCCTCGACATCGACCACGTCGCGAACGCCGACTCCGACGTCGTCGTCGCCCAGATCAACTCCATGAGCGGCTTCTTCTTCGGCGGCGGCGACCAGCACCGCTACCTCACCACCCTCCTGCACGGCGACCGGCACACCGACTCCAAGGTCCTCGCCGCCATCCGCACCAAGCTCGCCCACGGCGCCGTCGTCGCCGGATCCTCCGCCGGCGCCCAGATCGCCTCCGGCGCCGACATGGTCAGCGGCGGCGAATCCTACGAGGGCCTCCGCGGCGGCAGCGCCCCCGGCTACTACGAGGACCCGGCCCGGCTCGCCTACATCCCCGAGGGCGGCTTCGGCTTCCTCCGCTCCGGACTCATCGACACCCACACCGGAGCCTACGGCCGCGAAGGACGGGCGCTGCGCCTCGCCGCGGACACCGGACACGACCGCGTCTACGCCCTGGAGGAGAACACCGCCCTGGTCGTCGACCATCCCGGCACCCCGCGCGAGCACCTCACCGTGCTCGGGCCCAACGGCGTCGCCGTCCTCGACCTGCGCGGCGCCCGCGCGCACACATCCGCCCCCGGCTGGACCCTGCGCGGCGCCCGCTACACCTACCTCACCGACCACGACCGGTACGACGCCCTCACCTGGACGCCCCGGCCCGCACCGGGCAAGCGGCCCCTGACACCCGGCAGCACGACGCCGGTGCCCGCCAACACCGACGTCTTCTACTCCTCCGCCAACCCGGACGGCGCCCCCTACTCCTTCCGCACCACCGCCCGTGCGCTCGCCTCGACCCGCGCGCAGAACACCGCGAACGCCACCACCTTCGAGTTCGGCCCGCGCTTCGACGTCACCTTCAGCAAGGCCGGAGGGTTCTCCGCCTGGACCGGTGACGGCGCCACCGCGCAGACGCTGATCGGGATGAGGATCAGCATCACGCCCAGGTGACTCCCGCTCCACCCTCCTGAGCGAAGGCCCCGTGCGCGTCCGGTGGACGCCTCGGGGCCCCGCCCCGTACCACCCGCGCGACACCGATCGGCGTGCGCAGGACCGAAGAGAGCGTCCCGTGGTTCCCAGCCCCATCGCCGAAGACATCCGACGCAAACTCGGCATCCTCGCGCCCGCCGAGCGGAAGGTCGCCCGCATCCTGCTCGCGTCCTACCCGTCCGCCGGATTCGAGACGGTGGCCACGATCGCCGAACGCGCCGGCGTCAGCGCACCCACCGTCCTCCGCTTCGTGACCCGCCTCGGATACACGGGCTTCCCCGACTTCCAGGCCGGGCTGCGCAAGGAACTCGACGAGCGCAGCGCCTCACCGCTGTCGCTCTACGAGACCGCCGGCGACGGAGCTTACGGACATTCGACGGACGGCCTCGTGGCGCACAGCAACGCCCTCTTCACCCAGGCCCTCACCCAGACCCTCACAGGCATGCCGCGGCACGACTTCGCCGGTGCGCTCACCCTGATGTCCGACCCCCGACGCCGCATCACCCTCGTAGGAGGACGCTTCACCCACCTGCTCGCGCGCTATCTCGGCCTGCACCTGATGCAGCTGCGCGACGACATCCGCTTCCTGCCCGACCGGAAGGTGGAGCGCACGGCGCTCCTGGCCACGCTCACCAAGCGCGACGTCGTCGTCGTGTTCGACTACAGGCGCTACGAGAACGACAAACTCGCCATCGCCCAACTGGCGAAGGACGGCGGAGGCAAGGTCATCGTGTTCACGGACATGTGGCTTTCCCCCACCACCACACACGCCGACGTCGTGCTGTCGCACCGCGTCGACGCGCACTCCCCCTACGACAGTCTGGTTCCCACCCTCGCCGTCATCGAGACCCTCGTGGCCGCTCTCGTCACCTCGCTCGGCGACGGCGCGCACCAGCACATGAAGCGGGGCGAGGAGACCGCGCGCCGCGTCGACCTGGTCTGACCCCGTCCGACTCCGACGCGGCCCGCGGCCCGTCGCGTCCCCCTCCAGCCGCCACGCCCATCGAAGGAAGAACCGTCATGCGCTCGCACGTCACTCCGGCCGTGGTCCTCACCGCCGTCGCCGCCCTGGCCGTGTCCGCCTGCACCACCGGCACCACCACCGCCGACTCCCGGCCGACGCCCGGCCCCGTCGCCGTCCTTCCGGACCTCACGGTCGAGCCCGACCCGCAGCTCCACGCGATGCTCCCCGAGAGCATCCGGACCACGAACACCGTCCGCGTGGCCACGGACATCCCGTACCCGCCCTTCGAGATGTACGCGAACGAGGGCAGCAAGCAGATCACCGGCATCGACTACGACCTCGGGCAGGCCATCGGCGCCCGGCTCGGCGTGCGGTTCGACTTCAAGGCCCAGAAGTTCGACGGCATCCTCCCCGCCGTCCAGGCCGGCAAGTTCGACGCCGTCATGTCCGCGATGACCGACAAGAAGGCGCGGCAGAAGTCCGTCGACTTCGTCGACTACCTCAACGCCGGCCCCGGCTGGCTGGTCGCCAAGGGCAACCCGGCCGGGATAACCGTCGTCACCGACGTGTGCGGCAAGCCGGTCGGCGTGCAGACCGGTACCAATCACCAGAAGCTCCTGCAGCAGCGCCAGCGGCTCTGCGAGGCGAAGGGCCTCCCGCCCATCCGGATCCTCACCTTCTCCAAGGACTCCGAGGCCCAACTCGCCCTGCGCAGCGGCAAGGTCGTCGCGGACTACCTGGATGAGGTCACGGCCGCGTACGTCGCGTCGACCGCGGACGGAGGCAACGCGTTCTCCACGGTGACGGGCCGAGCCGCGGTCGGCGAATACAGCGCTTCACCCATGGGGATCGGCATCACGAAGGACCACGCGGGCCTCAAGGAGGCGGTGCGGGCCGCCCTGCAGTCGCTGATGGACGACGGCTCCTACCTGAAGATCCTCGGCAAGTACAAGGTCCCGAACATCGCGATCCCGAAGGCGACGGTCAACGGAGCGCTCGACTGAGTCCGGAGGCATCGTTCACAGGAGTCCGGTGCGCCTCGCGACGGCCTCGGCGTCCTTCATCCGCTGGTGCGCCTCGGCGCCCAGTTCGCCCAGGGTGGCGGCGACGACGGACTCGATGAGGGCAAGAGTGGGCGTGAGACTGTCGTAGGGGGAGTCGGAGTTCACCTGGCTGGTGAGGACGACGTCGGCGTGGCCGGCGCTCGGGGACAGCCACGGATCGGTGAAGACGATGACCTTACCGCCGCGTTCTCGCGCCAGCTCCGCGATGACCGCCTTGTCGTCCTCGTAGCGCCGGTAGTCGAAGATGACCGTCACGTCGCGACGCGCCAGCTGCGTCAGGAACGCCGCCCGCTCCACGTCCCGGTCCGGGACGAAGGCGACCTGGTCGCGGAACTGCATCAGGTGAAGCCCCAAGTACTCGGCGAGCAGGTGGGTGAAACGGCCGCCGGTCAGGTGGATCCGGCGACGCGGATCGCTCAGGAGCTTGACCGCGAGGTCGAATTCATGAGGGGAGATCTCGCGGAAGGTCTGGGACAAGGCCTGCTGTACGAGGGCGAGGGACCGCCCCGCGAGCGGCTCGTCTTCCTCTACCCCCTGCCTTGCGGACGGCTCCTGCGCCTTCGCGGCACCCGCGCTCTCGTACAACGTGATCGGTGAGGCGTGCCGCGCGTCGAGCTCGGCACGCAGGGCCGCCTGCAGGTCGGGGAAGCCTCGGTAGCCGAGCCGGGAAGCACAGCGGAGCACGGTGGGAGCGGACACGGAGGCCCGATCCGCGATCGTGGCGACCGTCTCGAAGATCGCCGCGGGATATCCGGCCAGCAGGACCCGCGCGACCTTGCGCTCGGCCGGGCTGAGCTCCCCGAGTCGACTGCGGATCTCGTCGGCCAGTGTGCCGCCCATGTCGGTCCCTCCTGCACGCAGCGCCGGCTCAGGCGAGCCGTCCATGGTCTCGGGCGACCCGGCCGCCCATCGCTACAGAAACGGCCTACCCGATGCCCGAATGTATCGCACGTTACACGCAGGGGTGAAGTCCGCCGGAGCCGCCCCCTGCCGTGGCCGCGTGCGGCCGGATGCGGAGTTCTTGCCGCAACGGTCCGTTCGAGGACACGCGATGGCCGCTCCGTCCCCGGGCAGACGCCGGGCACGCGAGTCGGCCGCCGGTGCCAGGCACCGGCGGCCGACGATGCGGCCCGCGTCCCGGGGTCAGGCGAACGTGGCGCCCCATGTGGCCGGCCCGACGACGCCGTCCACGCTCAGGCCCCGGCGCGACTGGAGGCTGCGACAGGCCGCGTCCGAGCCGGGCCCGTACTGGCCGTCCACGGTGAGGGAGAAGCCGTGCGCGCTGTTCATCCGGTACTGCCAGGTCGCCACGCTCGCGTGCACCGTGGCCGGGGGCTGCCGGAAGCTGACCCCGGGGTAGGGCAGGGGACCGCCACCAGGGTTGAGCTCGCCGTTGATGACCCGGCCGTAGAGCGCGCCCGGGCAGTCGGTGGAGTGGTGGTCGCGGTGGCCGGCGATGGCGGCCGCCGCGCCGCCGGACACGCGCAGACGGTTGATCCCGTACCGGACGGCGTCGACGAGTCCCGCCGTGATCACGTCGTAGTCGACGGTGGTGCCCCCGGTCAGGGCGCAGACGGCGTACCAGTCGTCGTTGCCCTGTGCGGTGCCCTGGGCGGCGGTGCGCACGTTCTCGCCCCGTCCCTGGAAGAGGTAGCCGTGGACGCAGGCGAGGTGGCTGTACGCGATGTCGGACCAGCCGTTGGAGTCCATGTGGAAGGCCTGGATGCCCCTGACCTGAGCGGCACAGTCGGCGTGGGAGGGCTCGGCGACCTTCACGGCGTCGACGTGGTGGACGACCACGCCGCCCTGGCCCGGGGTGATGCTGGTGCTGACGTCCCGTGGCGCCCGGGCGCCCCACTGGGAGCGGGTCACGAAGGTGGCCATCAGCCGCGCCCCCCAGTGACCTTGGCGCAGTCGACCGCAGCGTTCAGCGGTTCCGCGTACCGGCGGGTGGCGGTGCGCGCGTCGTACACCGCCCCCGCCTCGCGAGGGCTCGTCACGTACGGGTGCCGGGGGAGCCCCGGGCTGAGGGGGGTGGCGGCGTGCGCGGGGGTCGAGCGGAGTGGAGACAGGGTGAGTGCGCTGCCGACCGCCGCCAGCAGTGTGGCACGGCGGGACATCCGACGTTTCAAAGCTCCTCCAGATGAGGGGGCGGGGTGCGGGAGGGGCGGTGCCGCCCCTCCCGGCAGTCATGGCCGCGGACGCGGCAGCCTGCAGGCGGGCGTGGGCTCAGCAGCCGCCGCAGTTGTAGAAGGTGACGTCCCAGTGGTTGCCTTCGTCGGCGTAGACGTTGCCGCCGGCGGACTGCCACTGCGGAGCGCCGTCACCGCGCACGCCGATGTACGTGAAGTTGTTCTGGATGTAGGTGGCGAGGCACTTGGCCTTGCCGAAGTCCAGCTTGTAGCCGTTCCAGTGGGAGTACGTGCCGCTTGCATGGCCGGTCTCGGTGCCGCCGGTGATGTTGAGGGCGCAGCCGCTGGCGCTCTTCAGGGTCTGGGCTCCCTGGGCGGTGGCGAGGTTGAGCTGCTCGAAGGACGTACAGGTGGAGTTGTAGCGGTCCGAGCAGTTGCCGGACGAGGACCAGGTGATCCCGGAGGCGCTGAACATCGAGGTCGCGGTGGCGTGGCTGATCTTGGTGACCGCGTGGGCGGCGCCGGCCGTGGTGAGGACGCCGATGCCCGGGGCGAAGAGGGCGCCGGAGACGACGGCCAGAGAGGTCAGGATGGATCGGATGCGCATGCTGGTTCTCCTGTCTGGTGAAGGTGCGGAACGGTCCTCCGGAGGTGCGGAACGGTCTTGCGGAGGTGCGGAACGTGGCTACTGGAGCTGCGTAGCGGTCCTTCTCCGCGTCACGTGTGCTCGTCCGCGGCGTCGACGGCGACACGCGGGACGCGCGCGCCGACGCGGGTGACGATCTCGTACGAGAGGGTGCCGGCGGCCGCGGCCCAGTCCTGGGCCGTCGGCTCCCGACGGAGACCGGGGCCGAACAGCACGGCTTCGGTTCCCGGCGGCGGGGTGTCTCCGCCGAGGTCCACCGCGAACTGGTCCATGGCGACGCTCCCCGCCACGATGCGTACGCGGTCGCCGACGAGGACGGGCCCCCGTCCGGAGGCATGTCGGGGGACCCCGTCCGCGTAGCCCAGCGGGACGAGCCCCAGGGTGGTGGTGTCCCGGGTGACGTACCGGTGCCCGTAGCCGACGCCGTGGCCGGCGGGCACCTGCTTGACCAGTGCGAGGCTCGCCTTGAGCGTCATGACGGGACGCAGACCGAGCTCGGCGGAGGTGCCGAGCTCGGGTCCCGGTGACAGGCCGTACAGGGCGATGCCCGGCCTGACCAGGTCGAAGTGGGAGGCGGGCAGGGTGAGGGCGGCCGCGGAGTTCGCGAGGTGCCGTACCCGCGGCCGGACACCCGCCCGCTCGGCGTGGTCCAGCATCGAGCGGAAGACGCCGAGCTGGGCGGCGACGGAGGGGTGGTGCGGCTCGTCGGCGCGGGCGAGGTGCGACCAGAGGCCGGTCACCTCGATGTGACCCCGGGCCTGGGCGATCAGGGCCGCCCTGACCAACTCGGGCCAGTCCGCGGGTGGGCAGCCGTTGCGGCCGAGACCGGTGTCGGCCTTCAGCTGGATCCGGGCGGCCCGGCCCAGTGCCTTGGCCGCCCGGGCGGCCTCCTCCAAGGCCCACATGTCGCTCACGGACATGTCGAGTCCGGCCTCGATGCCCTGGTCCCACGGGTCCCCGGGGGCCCACAGCCAGCACATCAGGGGTACGTCCGTGATCCCCGCAGCGCGAAGGGCGAGCGCCTCGTGCGGGGTGGCCGTGCCGAGCCAGTCCGCGCCCGCGTCGAGCGCCGCCCGGGCACAGCGAACGGCGCCGTGGCCGTACGCGTCCGCCTTCAGCACCGCCATGATCCGGACGCGCGGGGTGACGGCGGCGCGCAGCGTGCGCAGGTTCGAGCGCAGCGCGCCGAGGTCGATCTCGGCGCGGGCCCGGGGGAGCGACGGTGCCTCGGTCATGGAACGGCTCCTTCGTGGAGGGGGCGTCGCGCGGGTCCGCCGTGCCTGTGCCGGGACGAGTGGTCCGGGCGGGGAGGCCACGGGGTCCGGGGTGGCAGCTCGCTGCCGAGGGGGCCCGGTCAGCTGGTGCAGCCGGAGTCGGGCAGCGTCCACGGGGAGGGCGGGACGAGCCCGTCGTACAGGGCGAGCAGCATCTGCTGCGGGCACACGGAGTCGCCCTGGCGGAAGATGCCGAAGTGAAGGTGCGGGCCGGTGGAGTTGCCCGTGTTGCCGGTGCGGCCGATCAGCTGACCGGCGGTCACCCGGGTGCCGGTGGTGACGCCGCGGCTGTCCAGGTGGCAGTACTGGTAGGTGATGCCGTCGTCGCCGTCGACCGCCACCCCCAGGCCGCACGAGTCGTCGAGCCCCCCGTTGACGCGGGCCACGCCGGCCGTGACGGCATAGGCGGGCGTGCCGGTCTCCACGGCGATGTCGGCGGCGGGGTAGTCGTGGTGGGGCCAGAGCAGGCTCTCCCGGCCGTCGAAGACGGCCTCGCGGGGGATGACGAAGGCGTAGGTTCCCAGCGGACCGGATGTGCGGAGGCTCCCGAGCAGGTGCTGCCAGGTGGTCGCTCCCACGGTGGTCCCACCCGTGAGATGGTGCCGTGCCTTGTAGTCCTCCACGGCCGCGGTGGTCTGCGCGCCGAAGACGCCGTCCGCCGCGAGGGAGTACCCGTGCTCGCGCAGCTGGAACTGCAGGGCCCGGACGGCGTCGGACTGGGTGGATCCGGGTGCGACCGACACCACGAGCTCGGTCCAGGTGACCGGTCCGACGATGCCGTCCGCCGAGAGGCCCCGGCTCTGCTGGAACGAGATCACGGCGGCGCGGGTCTGGGTGTCGAACCCGGCGTTGGCCGTGACGTTCCCGCCGCGCTGACGGAGCAGGAACTGCAGGCTGGCGACGTCGTTCCCGGCGTCGCCCTTCTGCAGCACCGGCCAGGCCGGAAGCGCAGCCTGGGCGGGTGCGGCCGTCAGCAGGCCGAAGAGGAGCGCGGCGAGGAGAGCGGCCAGAATCGTTCGCGTGTTCCTGGGACGGCGGTACGCCGAGGGGGCGGACGGTGAGACCACGGGGGGTCCTCTCTGCTGGTACGGACACCGGTCCCAGTCCCTCAAAGGAGCCCGGATGGGCGGTGAGGGAAGGCCCGTTCACGTGGCGCGATCCGAGCCCCGACCGGCAGGCGTACGTTAAGAACGGGCGACGGTGTCCTGAAATCGACGTGATGTCGATCCGGACACCGGCGGCTTGGACCGTTTATCCCTGTGAGGGAAAGGCGTTGCCGTATCTCTGCTGGTCGGAGAGGTGCGTGCCCACCGCTCGCGCGGTGAGGGCCAGCCAGAGGTCGACCCGGTCCTCCGCCCGGTCCTGCTGTCTTCCGGTCAGCCGCGCCACTTTCTCGATACGGTTCTGCACGGTGTGCCGGTGCAGGCCCAGCAGGCTGGAGGTCTCCGCCCACGAGCCGTTCGTCTCTAGCCAGACGCGCAGCGTCTCCAGGAGCTCCCCGCCGGGGTCCGCGGCGTCCAGCGGCGCCAGCACGGTGTCGGCGAACGCGGCGAGCGTGGCCGGACTCCCGAGGCTCAGCAGGAGTCGCACGGAACCGGCCTCGGACGCGCTCACCGGACGCCCCAGTTCGACGCTCGACGACAGGAGGGCGATCGCCTGTCGCAGCGACAGGGCGGCGTGCTGCGGTGTCACGGCGGGACCGATCCCCGCGGGTCGGCCCGGAGCGAACCGGCGGAGCACGGCCGCCGTGTCGAAGTCCTCCGCGACGACCAGTTCGACCCGGTCGCCGGTCACGCGCGCGAGCCCTCCTGGAACCGTCAGGGCGAGATCCGCGGCGAGTTCGACCGGCTCTCCGGCCGCCTGAACGGTCACCGCCCGGACGGTCGCGGTGTGGACGTCGGCCGTCCGCAGCAGCGCCCGTGCCTGCTCCGCGGTGATGTCGGTGTGGAACAGCCGGGCGAGAACGGCCGCCCGACGGCGGCGTTGCGGCTCGTCCGCCAGGTGCCGGCGCTCCAGTTCCACGGAGAGCAGGGAGACCAGGACGCTGATCAGCAGGCGCGCTTCCGGGGCGTCCGCGTCGAGCAGGAGGAGGAAGCCGCGCAGCCGTGTCGTGCCGAGCGGCTGTACGACGAGCCGCCCGCATGGCAGGTCCGCCTGGCCGCTCCCGCGGAGTCCGTGCAGCGCGACGGTGTCGATCACCGGAGCGGCGTCGGCCAGGAGTTGCTGTCCGTCGGTCCCGGCAGAGCCGAGCAGGCGCCCGGAGGCGTCACAGACGGTCACCCCGGAGTGGACCGCCTGGACCCACGAGGTGAGCAGCCCGGCCAGTCCGTCGCTTGAGGCGGCCGCGGACGACAGACGCCGCTGGGTGCGCAGGGTCCGCTCCAGGAGACGTCGCTCCTCGGCGGCGCGGGCGACGAAGACGGCCTTCGTGATGGCGGCGAAGGCGACATCCGGCGGCGCGGCGAGCAAGGGTATGCCGATGCGCTCGGCGTGCCGGCTCAGGGCCTCGGGGACCGACGGCAGGGGCAGACCGGCGCCCACCCCCACGATGAGGGCTGCGGCCCTGCCCGCCCGGAGCTCGTCGACGTAGGTCGCACAACCGGTCTCGTCGGGCGAGAGCAACAGGCCGTTGGTCATGACCACTTCGGTGCCCTCGAGCCAGGAGGCCGGCCTGGTGTTCTCCGTGGCGTGGGCCGCCTCGACCACCCGGCCGAGGCCCGCACCGCCGGCCACCAGGCGCAGCCGGAGCGAGGGGATGGCCAGCAGATCACGAACGGTGAGAGGCATGGGAGGCATGGTCCATGAACGGGGTCCGCGTGTCGACCTGGTGCCGAGGGCCGCCGGACCCCTGGCCGCGCCGCGGCCGACAGGGCCGTGCGTCGCTTCGGAGCATGCCCCGGCGCCCGTCGCCGGCGGAGGCGACGGGCATCGGGAGCGGTCTCGGCGAGTGGGGGCGGGACGGTCTCAGCGCGCGGGGTGGGACGGTCTCCCCTGGCGCTGGACGCGGTCCACGGCACTCACCACGTACCAGCACCCCTCCGGAGCCGCGGAGTCGGTGTACACGGTCCGGCTCCCGCCGGGGACGACGGCGACGAGGACGGCCTCCCGGGGGTCGGGACCACGGCCGGGACGGTCGGGGAGGCGGTGGACGGCGTAGCGGAACGGGTGCGGTCCGTGGCCCGTCGGGCCTGAGGAGATCGTGAGGGTCGCGGTCCCCTCCGCGCCGGCGTCACGGTGCACCCGGACGCGTGGCCGGCGGGGCAGCGGCCCGCTGTCCAGCCGCGCGGGGAGCGGGCCGAGCACCGGCGTCCGCCAATGCGCCAGGCGCATCGCCGCGAAGTCGCCCACCCGGTCGGCACGGACGTCCTTGGCACTGAAGAAGAGGTCCCCCGCCACCTCGGGAAGCGTCGCGTTCAGCGTGAGATGGCGGGTGAGTTCGCGGCCGTCCTGCCAGGGCGCGGGCTGTCCCGGAGTCCCCGACTTGTACACCGCCTGTCCGATCCACAGCTGCGTGTCCGTGCCGCGGACGACGTCGGCCCACCACGGTGCGAGGACCCCGTAGTCGGCCACCGGCAGCCCGATGTGCCAGTACACCTGCGGCGCGATGTAGTCGAGCCATCCCTGCCGGACCCACCCGCGGGTGTCGGCGTGGAGGCCGTCGTAGGACTGGAACGCGGAGGTCCGGGAGCCGAGCGGATCGGTGGTGGCGTTGCGCCAGACGCCGAATGGGCTGATGCCGAAAAGGGCGTGGGGGCGCACCGCGCGAACGGCGTCGCGCATCTCGCGGACCATGAGGTCCACGTTGTGGCGGCGCCACGCCGCCTTGTCCTCGAAGCCCGCCCCGTAGGTCCGGAACGTGACGTCGTCGGGGAAGTCCGAACCCGCCACCGGGTACGGATAGAAGTAGTCGTCGAAGTGGACGCCGTCGACGTCGTAGCGCCGGACGGCGTCGAGCATGGCCTCCTGACAGAACCGGCGCGCGGCCGGCACGCCCGGGTCGTAGTAGAGCTTCCCGCCGTAGGAGACGGTCCATTCCGGGTGCAGACGAGCCGGGTGCTCGGGGACCAGTGCGGCCGGGTCGGGCTGCAGGGAGACCCGGTACGGGTTGAACCAGGCGTGGAACGCGAGACCCCGCGCGTGGGCCGTCTCGACCATGAAGTCCAGGGGGTCGTACCCGGGGTCCTGCCCCTGCTGGCCCGAGATCCACTGGGACCAGGGTTCGAGGGCCGAGGGCCAGAAGGCGTCGGCGGTGGGCCGGATCTGTACGAACAGGGCGTTGAAGCCCCAGGCCAGGGCCTCGTCGGCGAGCTGGGTGAACTCCGCCCGCTGCGCCGCCGGATCGAGCCCCGTGCGGCTCGGCCAGTCGATGTTGGTCACGGACGCGATCCACAGCCCCCGCATCCGCCGCGGGGCCGGCGGGGCGGCGGGGGGAGCCGAGGCCCGGGCGGGCAGCGGAGCGAGTGCGGTGGTGCCGGCCGCTGCGAGAGTCGCGAGCACCGCGCGCCGTCCGAGGGGCGAGCGGAACGGGCGACCGACGCCGGTTCTTGACGCCATGTCAGCCTCCGTAGGCAGGTGTGAGCGGGGTACGGCAGCGCCGGTTCGACGGGGCGCCCGGTTCCGTGGTCCCACGGAACCGGCGACGAACGCGGCCGACTGTCCAGGTGAGTAATGTACGTAACTCTGGTCGATTCTGGTGCTGTTATGTATCTTCTGTTTCGCCCTGGCCATGCAATTTCGGTCACACCGGCGTTCGTTCTTGCCGCACCGTCGCACCCCGCGGTGATGCGACGTCCGGCAAGTGCGCGTACTGCTGCCGGGGCGGTACCGAAGGCCGCGGCCGCTCTTCGCGGGTCCGCAGCCGCTGTCCGGGTGCCGCCGCCGTTTCGCCGGGCCGCACCCATGCTCGGCTCGCGCGGACCCCGGGCGGTAACGACCTGATGTCCATCGGACCGCAAGAGGTCTGGACAATCCGTCGATCGTCTCCCCGTCGGCCGGATCCCTACCGTTTGGCCCCGCTCCACGAGGCCCGACAGACGCCGTTCCAGGTGCGCCGCGGACCGAACCGTCTCCACGAAATGAGCAAGCGTCCTATGAAGCCCACTCGCTCGACCATGCTCGCCGCCACCGCCCTCGTCACCGTCGTCCTCGCTGCGACCGCGTGCGGTCCGTCCGGGCCGACCAAGTCGAAGAACTCGCCCGGCATACCCGGCGGTGCCTACTCGGTGGCGCTGACGGAACCCGATCACCTGCTGCCCGGACGGACCACCAGCAGCTACTCCCTCCAGGTGCTGCAGGGCCTCTTCGACCCGCCGGCCTCCCTCGACCCCGAGGACGGCAGCGTGAAGCCGCTGGCGGCCGCCTCCTGGTCCAGCGCCGACAACATCGTCTGGACCGTCAAGTTCCGACCGGGCACCACCTTCCACAACGGCGAACGGGTCACGGCCGCCAGTTTCGCGGACGCGTGGAACGCCGCCGCCTACGGACCCAACGGCTGGGACGCCAACTACTACTTCGCCCAGATCAAGGGCTACGACGCGCTCAACCCGTCCGAGGAGGGCGCCAAGCCGGCCGCGCGGACGCTGAGCGGACTGAAGGTGCTGGACGAGACCACCCTGCAGGTCACCCTGAAGGCACCCTTCGGCCAGTTCCCCATGCTGCTGTCGTTCCCCGCGTTCGCCCCCCTCCCCAAGGCCGCCACGGTGAACCCCGACGCGGTCGACGTCGCCCCCATCGGCAACGGCCCGTACCGGCTCGACGGCAGGTGGGAGCGCAACCAGAAGATCAGGCTGAAGAAGTTCACCGCCTACCGGGGCATCCGCAAGCCCATGGCGGACGACATCGACTTCAAGATCTACACGAGCCGCGAGACCGCCTTCACGGAACTCCAGGCAGGCAACGTCGACGTCCTCACGACCATCCCCGCCGCCAACTCCGCGCAGGCCAAGCGCCTCTTCGGCGACCGCTTCTCCATCCGTCCCAGCGGCACCATGGACTACCTCGGTCTGCCCGTGAAGGACCCGCGGTTCGCCGACCCCCGGATCCGCAAGGCCATCTCCATGGCCATCGACCGCAAGGGCATCACCCAGGCCATCTACAACGGCGTCTACAAGCCGGCCACATCGGTCGTCGGCGACATGATCCCCGGACACCGACCCGACGCGTGCGGCCGGACCTGTGCCTACGACCCGGCCGCTGCCAAGCAGCTGCTCGAATCCGCCGGCGGATTCGACGGCACGCTCGAGCTCTACTTCTCCAATGCCGACACCACCTACGAACAGTGGATGACCGCGGTCGCCAACCAGCTCAAGGACAACCTCGGCATCCAGGACGTCAGGTTCCGCAAAATGGCACCCGCCGACCTGTCCTCGCTGCTCAACGAAGGCCGCAACAAGGGACCCTTCCGGCAGAACTGGGTCATCGACTACCCCAGCATCCAGAACTACCTCGACGGCCTCTACTACCCCGGCAACCGCTCGGGCTGGGCCAGCAAGGAGTTCGACGCCCTCGTGGCGAAGGGCAACGCCGCCCAGGGCGCCGACGCCATCGCGGCCTACCAGCGGGCGGAGGACATCGCACTGCGCGATTTGCCCTACATCCCGCTGTGGAACTGGCAGGACCAGTCGGCCTGGACCGACCGGATCGGCAGCGTCGTCATCGACCCCTACGCCGCCGGCCTGCACCTGGACCGCGTGACCGTCAACAAGTGACGCCGTATCCGAACCCTCTGCGCGTCACTCCCTCCGGCGTGCCCCGCAGACCTACTCCTTGAGGAATCCCTCCGTGTGGAGATTCGTCATCCGCCGCCTGCTGCACGCCGTGCCCGTACTCCTCGGGACCACTTTTCTCATCTACACGCTCGTCTTCGTGCTACCTGGAGACCCGATCCAGGGACTCGCCGGTGACAAACCCGTGCCGCCGGCGGTGCTCGCGGAACTGCACGCCCGGTACCACCTCGACGACCCCCTGTGGGTCCAGTACACGCACTACCTGACCGGCCTGTTCCGCGGTGACCTGGGCACCACCTTCACCGGCCGCGAGGTGTCGGACCTGCTCGCCGACCGATGGACGGTGACGCTCCAGCTCGGCCTCACCGCCTGGATCCTGGAGGTCGTCCTCGGAATGGCCCTCGGGGTCTGGGCCGGTCTGCGCAAGGGCAAGTGGGACGACAGCGCGGTCCTCTTCGGCACCACCCTGGTCATCTCCGTCCCGGTCTTCGTCGTCGGCTACCTGGCCCAGCTCGCCCTCGGCGTCCAACTCGGCTGGCTCCCTGTGGCCGGGACCGAGGGCGGATGGCCCACGGCCTACCTCCTCCCCGGTCTGGTCCTGGCCTCCTTCGGCCTCGCCTACGTCGCCCGGCTCACCCGCAGCTCTCTCATCGAGAACCTCCGCGCCGACTACGTGCGGACGGCCCACTCCAAGGGCCTGAGCCGGCGCCGCGTCGTGGTCCGGCACACCCTGCGCAACTCCCTCATCCCGGTCGTCACCTTCCTCGGCCTGGAGCTCGGCGGGCTCATGGCCGGCGCCGTCGTCACCGAGTACATCTTCAACCTGCCGGGCGTCGGCCAGCAGCTCTTCCAGTCCATCCAGCTCCGCGAAGGGCCCGTCGTGGTCGGCACCACCACCGCGCTCGTCCTCGTCTTCCTGCTCGCCAACCTGCTCGTGGACCTCCTCTACGGGCTGCTCGACCCGAGGATCCGTCATGACTGACACCACCAGGACAGCGGAGGTCGCGAGCGCGGCAGCCGGAACGTCCGCGGAGCCGGACGCCACCAGTCCGCCGGCCCAAGGGCGGGCCGGCCTCAGCTGGGACGCGTGGCTCGAACTGCGCCGGCGCCCCACGGTCTGGGCCGCCGTCATCACCCTCCTCCTCATGACCGCGATGGCCCTCGCGCCCGGCCTCGCCACCGCACTGCTCGCCGAGGGGGGAGAGCGGTGCGACCTCGCGAACTCCAAGCTGGGCCCCTCCGCCGGACACCCCTTCGGATTCGACCTGCAGGGCTGCGACTACCTCACCCAGGTCATCCACGGCACCCGCCCCTCCCTCATCGCGGGCCTGGCGGTCACGGCGGCGTCCCTGCTGATCTCCGTCGTGCTCGGACTGCTCTGCGGCTTCTACGGCGGCTGGCTCGACGCAGCGGTCTCCCGCGTGACCGACATCTTCTTCGGCCTGCCGTTCGTGCTCGGCGCCACCGTCATCCTCGTCGCGTTCCCCGACCACGGCCTCGGCGCCATGATCCTCGTGTTGACTGCGCTGGGGTGGACCACCATGACCCGCATCATGCGCTCCCAGGTCATCGCCCTGGCCGAGGCCGACTACGTACGCGCCGCCCGCATGCTCGGTGCCCGGCCCCTGCGCCTGATGCTGCGCCACATCCTCCCCAACGCGATCACCCCCGTCATCGTCGTCGCCATGCTGAACGTCGGAGCCGTCATCTCCGGCGAGGCGACACTCGACTTCCTCGGGGTCGGCCTCCAGTACCCGCAGGTCTCCTGGGGGCTCCAGCTGAACGCGGCCCAGGCCTTCGTCCTCGACCAACCCCACCTGCTGTTCTTCCCCGCACTCTTCCTGTCCGCCACCGTCCTGAGCTTCATCCTGCTGGGTGACGCCGTACGCGACGCCTTCGACCCACGCCTGAAATGAGCGCCCATGCCGTCCGCAGCACATCCGCTCCTGGAGGTCGAGGACCTCTGCGTCGAGTTCCGCACCAGACGCGGCACCTCCCGCGCCGTCGACGGCCTGTCCTACACACTGCGCGAAGGCGAGACCCTGGCCCTGCTCGGGGAATCGGGATCGGGCAAGTCCGTCGCAGCACAGGCCGTCATGGGGCTCCTCGACACACCGCCCGCGCACATCGTCCGCGGATCCGCGCGGCTGCACGGCGACGACCTCCTCGCGATGCCGCCCGAACGGCACCGGGCCGTACGGGGCACGCGCCTGGCCATGATTTTTCAGGACGCCCTGACCGCCCTCAACCCCGTGCTGACGGTGGGCGAGCAGCTCGCCGAGATGTACCGGGTGCACCGGGGCATGGGACGCAAGGCGGCCCTCGAACGGGCCGTCGCCCTGATGGACCGCGTGCGCATCCCGGCCGCCGCGCGCCGGGTCCACGACTACCCGCACGAGTTCTCCGGCGGCATGCGTCAGCGCGTCATGATCGCCATGGCCCTCGCCCTGGACCCCGAGGTCGTCATCGCCGACGAGCCCACGACCGCCCTCGACGTCACCGTCCAGGCCCAGATCATGCGCCTGCTCCGCGAGCTCCAGAGCGAGACCCGGATGGGCCTGCTGCTGATCACCCACGACCTCGGCGTCGTCGCCGAGACGGCCGACCGGATCACCGTGATGTACGCCGGCCGGACCGTCGAGACCGCACCGGCGGAGGACCTGTACGCCCGCCCCGGCCACCCCTACACCCGTGGGCTGCTCGACTCCGTGCCCCGCCTGGACCGCCTCGGCAAACCCCTCGTCCCCATCGCCGGCGCCCCACCCCTGCCGACAGCCGTCCCCCGGGGATGCGCCTTCCACCCACGGTGTCCCCGGGCCGAGCAGCGCTGCGCCGGCCACGCACCGCCCTTCCTGACCCTGTCACCCGCCGGCCACCGCAGTGCCTGCCACTTCGCCGAGGAGGTCCACCGTGCCCCGGTCGGCTGAGACGCCCGCGCCCCTGCTGCAGGCCACGGCGCTCACCCGCCACTTTCCTCTCACCCAGGGCACGCTGCTCCGGCGCCGCACCGGCGCCGTCAGGGCCGTCGACGGCGTCGACCTGGCCGTCCGTCGCGGCGAGACGCTCGGTATCGTCGGCGAGTCCGGGTGCGGCAAGTCGACCCTCGCCTCCCTCCTGATGGCCATGGATCGACCCACATCGGGAACGGTGCGGATCGACGGGCGGGATCCTTTCTCCCTGTCCGCCCCGGAACTGCGCGCCCTGCGCCGGCAGGTGCAGATGGTGCTCCAGGACCCCTACACCTCGCTCAACCCCCGGATGACGGCCGGGCAGATCGTCGGCGAGCCCTTCGCCGTCCACCGCGACGCCGTCCCCCGGGCCGACCGCGCCCGGCGCGTGGCCGAACTCCTCGAAACGGTCGGCCTGAACCCCGCCCACCGGGACCGCTACGCCCACCAGTTCTCCGGCGGGCAACGCCAGCGCCTCGGCATCGCACGGGCGCTGGCGCTCGGACCACGGCTGCTCCTGTGCGACGAACCCGTGTCCGCCCTCGACGTCTCCGTCCAGGCGCAGGTCCTCAACCTGCTGCAGAACCTGCGCCGGGACCTGGACCTGGCGTGCGTCTTCATCTCGCACGACCTCGCCGTCGTCCAGCACCTCTGCGACCGGATCGCGGTCATGTACCTGGGCAAGATCGTCGAGACCGGCACCCGCGAGCAGATCTACCTGACGCCGCGCCACCCCTACACCCGGGCCCTCCTCGCCGCCGCCCCCGTCCCCGACCCGCGACGACGGACGGCCGACGAAACCCACCTGCTGGACGGCGACCTGCCGTCCCCCGCCTCACCACCCGAGGGCTGCCGGTTCCGCACCCGCTGTCCCTACGCGCGCGAGGAGTGCCGGGTGGAACCCGACCTGCGCCCGCGCGAAGAAGCCGATCACCCGACCGCCTGTCATTTCCCCGTGGACACCACGACATGAAGGACGAACGCGTGACAGACACACCCACCCCACGCCGGCGCGCAGCCGGCGCGGCGGCAGCCCTGACGGTCCTCCTGAGCGGCGTGCTCGCCATGCCCCCCGCACAGGCCTCCGCACCCCAGGCCACGACCACGCCGACGGGGCCCGAGGCCCCGGCCCGCACCGACCTCTTTCGCGCGGCGGGCGAACGCCACCGCGTACCCGAGCCGGTCCTCCTGGCGGTGTCGTACCTCCAGAGCCGCTGGGACGCCCACCACGGCGCGCCCAGCGTCGACGCGGGATTCGGACCCATGCACCTGACCGACGCCCGCGCGGCGCTCGCCACGACGCACCACCACCACCACCACACGGACGGCGACGAGGACCCGCGCGGGGACGCCTCCCGGCCGGCCCTCGCGCGGCACGAGACGTCCGAGGACCCCGCCCGCCTCCCTCCCGCACTGCAGACCCTTGACCGGGCCGCCGCCCTCACGGGGCTCCCCGCCGACCGCCTCAGAGTGGATCCCGCCGCCAACATCGAGGGCGGCGCCGCGCTCCTCGCGGACCACCAGCGAGCCGCCGGCCTCGCCCCCAGCACCGACCCCGCACAGTGGTACGCGGCCGTCGCCGCCTACTCCGGCGCCACCGAGGCGGGCGCGGCACGCCGCTACGCCGACGACGTGTTCCGGCTCATCACCACGGGCGCGTCACGACGCACCGACGACGGAACCGCCGTCACCCTGCCGGCCACGCCCGTCCGGCCCGACACCCGCCAGCTCGAACGGCTGCACCTGAAGAGCACGGCTCCCGGTGCCGAATGTCCCCGAGACCTCGGCTGCGACTGGACGCCCGCCCCCTACCAGATGCTTTCAGAGGAACCGGGCGACTTCGGCAACCACGACATCTCGGACCGCCCGCACAACCAGGCCGTCGACTACATCGTCATCCACGACACCGAGGCCACCTGGGACACCACGCTCCGCCTGGTCCAGGACCCCACTTACGTGTCCTGGCACTACAGCCTCCGCTCCGCCGACGGGCACATCGCCAACCACCTCCGCGCCAAGGACGTGGGCTGGCACGCCGGCAACTGGTACGTGAACTCCAAGGCCGTGGGGCTGGAGCACGAGGGCTTCCTCGCCCAGGGCGGCCAGTGGTACACCGAAGCGATGTACCGCACGTCCGCCCGCCTCGTCCGGTACCTCGCCAAGAAGTACGACGTGCCCCTCGACCGCGCCCACGTCATCGGGCATGACAACGTGCCGGGCACCACGCCCGCGAACATCGCCGGAATGCACCAGGACCCCGGACCCTACTGGGACTGGGACCACTACTTCGACCTCCTGGGCAAGCCCTTCAAGGCCCAGGGCAGGACGACCTCGCCGCTGGTCACCGTCCACCCGGACTACGGATCCAACACCGAGCCCTACTACTGCGGTGACACCCCGGCGGACCTCTGCCCCGCGCACGGGTCGGCGTCGATCACCCTGCGCACCGAACCCCGGGACGACGCCCCGCTGGTCACCGACATCGGCATCCGTCCCTCACCCGGCACCTGGTCCGTCTACAACCACGCCGCGCGCGTGAGCACCGGCCAGAAGTACGTGGTCGCGGAGCGCCGGAGCGGCTGGACGGCACTCTGGTACCTCGGGCAGAAGGGCTGGTTCAAGGAGGGACCCGCCCATGCCCGGACCCTGCCCGCCAACGGGCCGGTAGCCCGACTGCGTCCCGGGCTCGCGAGCGCCCCGCTCTACGGGCGCGCCTATCCGGAACCGGCTGCCTATCCCGCGGACATCCCGGTGCAGCCCCTCGTGCCGCTCCCGTACACGCTGCAACCCGGGCAGTCCTACAGCGTCGGCCAGACGGTGAACGGCGAGTACTACCACGCCAAGACCTTCGAACTCGCGGGTCACACCGTGGTCCGCGGCGCACTCCGGTACCACCAGGTGCAGTTCGGGCACCGCATCATGTTCGTCAAGGAGGACGACGTGGTGCTCACGCCCGCCTCCAGGATGCCGTCCGTGCCGAACTGAGCACCGGCCGGATCCGCGGCGGCCCGGGGCGCCTGATCAGGAACCCCGGGCCGCTACCATGTGGGACCCGTCCCCGCACCGGCGTCAGGCTGGGCCGAACCGAGCTACGAGAGAGCGGCAGGAAGACCGTGACAGGCGAGCAGCGAGGGCGAAGCAACGACCCGTTCCTGCCCCAGGCGGTGCTCCACCGCTGGTCGGAAGCCGCGCACTGCGCCGACGCCGTCTTCGGCGGCACCGTCTGGTCGGACGGGGCCCTGCGCCTGGAGCGCGCCGAGGGCACGGAGACCTTCGTGGACCAGCACGGCCACGCGACTCTGGAATGGGACCACGCCACCTTCTCCACCGGCTGGCGCGACCTGCCGTTCGCGGCCGAGGAGCTCATCCCCTCCTGGACGGCCCTCACCCCGCCCGGCACCCGCCTCGCCGTGCGGCTCAGGGTGCGCGACGTGGAGGGGGACACCTCCCCGTGGTACGTCATGGCGCACTGGGCGTCGGGCGACGAAAGGGTGCACCGCACGACCGTCCCCGGTCAGTCCGGACCCTTCGGCACGGCCGACGTCGACGTGTTCACCACAGCCCCCGGCAGACCCGCCCGCTCCTACGAGATGGAGGTCCGGCTCGCACGCGCCAAGGGGGTCACGGAGGGGCCGGCCGTCCAGGCCCTGCACCTGGCCGCGTCGGCCACGCCCCCCGGCCCCCCGCGAGGGGTGAGTGGTCCCGCCGGCGCCTGGGGCAGGGTCCTCGACGTCCCCACCCGCTCCCAGGAACTGCACACCGGGCACAGCCCGCAGTGGGACGGCGGCGGCGAGGCGTGGTCGGCGCCGACCTGCACCGCGATGCTCGTGGAGTACTTCGGGCACGGGCCCGACCCCGGCGAGATGACCTGGATCGACCCCGCCGACACGGCCCCCCACGTCGACTTCACCGCCCGCGCCGTCTACGACTACGCCTACAAGGGATGTGGCAACTGGGCGTTCAACGCCGCCCATCCCGCGCGCTACGGCCTCCTCGGCACGGTTACGCGCCTGCGCTCGCTGAGCGAGCTGGAAGCCTTCATCTGCGCGGGCATCCCCATCGCCACCGCCCAGAGCTTCCGCATCGGAGAACTCGCTGGAGCGGGCTACTCGCCCGCCGGCAGCATCAAGATCGTCTGCGGCTTCACGACGGAGGGCGACGTCGTCGTCAACGACCCCCTGTCGGCCACCGACGAGGAAGTCCGCCGGGTCTACCCGCGCGGCGAGTTCGAGCACGTCTGGCTGTCGGCGTCCGGCGGCGGGGGAGTGGTCTACTTCGTCCGTCCGGACGACCTGCCCCTGCCCGCCAACGTGCCGGACCTCGACCCCAACTGGTAGCCGCCGGCGGGTCACCGGCGCAGCGACGGACGAGCGACGAAATGTCGTGCCCCCCGTCGGACGGCAGGACCTTTTGTTGATCGCCGCGCCGTGCGTCGCCTCCCTAACGTGTACGTCATGAGAACGGCTCCGCCGCACTCCTGACGCGGACCTCCGAGCACCCTCCCGCACGCACGCCGTCGCGGCAGCGGCGAGCCGGGCCGCCCGCGGCCGACCATCCGGCGCATTCCGCCCCTCAGCCCGCACCGGTCTCTGCCCGGACCCCGTGACGACCTTCTCGACGCCCACGCATGGGCACAAGGCGGTAACTCCGATGAACCACTCCTCCCTGGTCCCCCCCACGCCCCCGGCGTTCCGGGCCTGGGACTCCGACATCACCGCGGCGGCCGTCGCCCGCCAGGACGGCACACCGGGCTGGGTCTCCCTCGTGGGCGACGACGTGTGGTGGGACGAACCCCGGCCCCACGAGGCCGGGCGCCGGTGCGTCGTACGGGCGAAGCCGGACGGCACGGTCGAGGACGTACTCCCGCCCGGATTCGACGCCCGCAACAGCCTGCACGAGTACGGCGGACGTTCCTGGCGCCCCACGTCCGACGGCCTGGTCTTCACCCACTGGAGCGACCGGCGCCTCTACCTTCACCACCCGGACGCCGGCGGCGCCCCCAGTCCGCTGACCCCGGCCCGCGAAGACGTCACCTACGGCGACCTGTACGTACCGCCCTCGGGGGACGAGGTGTGGGCCGTCCGCGAGACGCGCCTCGACGGGGTGCGCACGGTCGAACGTGCCGTCGTGGCCGTGTCGTTCGACTCGGGCACCGAGCGAACGCTCGTCGCGACCCATCACTTCCTGACCTGTGCCCGGCTGGCCCCCGACGGGCGGCACCTGTCGTGGATCGGCTGGGACCACCCGAACATGCCGTGGGACGGCACCGAGCTCTGCGTCGCACCCCTCACGAGCCGGGGGACGGCCGGCGCCCACACCGTCCGGGCCGGCGGGCCCCGGGAGTCCGTCGTGCAGGCCGAATGGAGGGACGCGGAGAACCTGTGGGCGGTCACCGACCCCGACGGGTGGTGGAACCTCCACATCGTGCCCGCACACGAAGGCCCTGCGCGGGCCGTCGGCGCCGCCGACGAGGAGTTCGGCGGTGCCCTCTGGAAGCCGGGCGCGTCGTGGTTCGCCCCGCTGCCCGACGGCCGGGCCGTCGCCGTCCACGGCACTGGAGCCCACCGGCGGATCTCCCTGGTGGACCCCGACGCGCCCCCCGGCCGACCCGTCATGAGCGAACTGAACCTCCCCTACACCGACTTCGTGCACAGCATCGACTCCGACGCGACCCGTGTCGTCTCCGTCGGAGCGAGCCCGACCGCTCCCTACGGCGTCTTCACCGCGCCCCTCGTCCCCACCGGCGCGGACGAGCACCCGGTACGGACCGTCTCCGCCCCGTCGGGTCCCTCCGTCGACCTGGCCTGGCTGCCGCGCCCCACCGCCCGGACCTTCCCTCGTGACGCGACGCGGCCGGCACACGGAGCCGCAGCGGAAGACGACGCCGTCGTGCACGCCCACACCTATCCGCCCACCCACCCCGACCACACCGAGCCTGGCGGACCGGGGGCGCCCTGGGTGATCTTCGTCCACGGCGGCCCCACCGGCGACTACCCGATGGTGCGCGACCTCGAGATCGCGTACTTCACCAGTCGCGGCATCGGCGTGGCCACCGTGGACTACGGAGGCTCCGTCGGCTACGGCCGTGCCTACCGTGAGCGCCTGAACGGGGCCTGGGGCGTCGTCGACGTCCAGGACTGCGTGACCGTCGCGCGCGCCCTGGTGGCCGAAGGACTCGCGGACCCGGGCCGGTTGGCGATCCGAGGCGGAAGCGCCGGAGGCTGGACCGCTCTCGCCGCCCTCACCCGGACGGACACCTTCGCCGGCGCGGTCTCCTTCTACGGCATCACCGACCCCCTCACCTGGGCGGCCACCACCCACGACTTCGAGTCCCGCTACCTGGACCGGCTGATCGGCCCCCTGCCGCAGTGCGCCGCGCTCTACGAGCACCGCTCCCCGGTCCTCGCGGCCGGCGACGCCTGCGGCCCCGCCCTGCTCCTCCACGGCCTGGACGACGCCATCGTCGATCCGGACCAGTCCGCCGCCATGGCCCGAGCGCTGCGCGCGGCGGGCATCCCGTGCGAGCACGGGGAGTTCCCCGGAGAACGGCACGGCTGGCGGCGCGCCGAGACGATCCGCGCGGCCCTGGACGCCGAGATCCGCTTCTACGAGCGGATCTTCGAGCCTCCGGGCGACCGCACGCCGTCCGGGGAAACGCCCGCCTCCCCGGACCCGGAGGGGCAGCCATGACGGCCGACGCCGGTCCCCGCCGCACCACCGCGCCCGGCCCGGCCGGCCCGTTCCGCGTCCACCCCCCTCTCCTGCGGTGGGGCGACACCGTCGCGCTCGTCGCCCCGGCCGGACCGGTCGACGCGCCCCGGGCCGCCGCGGCGCGGGAACTCCTGGAGAACTGGGGGCTGCGCGTCCGCATCACCCCCCGGTTGCTCGGCGTCCACCGCGCCTACCTCGCGGGCTCCGACGACGAGCGCCTCGCGGACTTCACCGAGGCGTGGCTGGACCCCGCGGTACGAGCGGTCGTCTGCGCCAGGGGCGGCTACGGAACGCAGCGCACGGTCGACCGGCTCGACTACCGCGCCCTCGCCGGCGCGGGGGCCAAGTTCCTGGTCGGGTCCAGTGACATCACCTGCCTCCACGAGGCGCTGGGCGAGCGTCTCGGCCTGGTCACGCTGCACGCGCCCATGCCGGCCGGCCGTCCGCTCCACGAGGACGCCCCCACCGCCGACCACCTGCACGCGGCCCTCTTCGGCCCGCCGCCGCGCTCCCTGCCCCTCACCGGGCCGGTCCTCGTCGCCGGACGGGCCGCCGGCCCCCTCACCGGCGGGAACCTCACGATGCTCGCCGCCTCGGCCGGAACCTCCACCCCACCGCGCACCGAGGGCCGCGTACTCCTGCTCGAAGACGTCGGAGAAGACCCCTACCGCCTGGACCGGACGCTGACACAGCTCAGAAGGACCGGTGCCCTGCACCGCGCCGCGGCCGTCGTCCTCGGCGACTTCACCGGCTGCGGCCCCCCGGACCAGGTGGCGGCGGTCCTGCGCGACCGCCTCGCCGATATCGGCGTCCCCGTCGCCGCCGGCCTGCCCGCCGGTCACGGACCGCGCCAGCTGACCGTCCCCCTCGGCGCGGAGGCGGTCCTCGACACCGCCCTGCACCGCATCACCCTCCTAGAGAGGCCCCCACAGTGACCCGCGTCCTCATCTCCGCCGACATGGAAGGCGTCACCGGCGTCACCTGCCCCGACGACGTCGAGCCGGGCACCGCCGCCTGGGAGCGCATGCGCCCGCTCCTCACCGGCGACGTCAACGCCGTCATCGACGGACTCCTCGCCGGCGGCGCGAGCGACGTCCTGGTCAACGACGCCCACTACACCCAGCGCAACCTGCTCCTGGAAGCGGTCGACCCCCGGGCCCGCCTGCTCACCGGCCGGCACAAACCGCTGGGCATGATGGAGGGGATCGACCGCGCCGACGCGGTCGTCTTCCTCGGCTACCACACGGGCGCGGGCGAGCGGGGCGTGCTGTCCCACACCTATCTCGGCACCGGACCGACCGCGTTCCGCATCGACGGCGAACCCGCCGACGAGGGCCGTATGAACGCCCTCATCGCCGAGGAACACGGCGTCCCCGTCGTGCTGGTGACCGGTGACGACCTCACCTGCGAGGCATCCCGGGCCTGGGCGCCCGAGGCGCGCGTCGTCGCCGTCAAGGAATGCGTCAGCCGCTACGCCGCCCTGTGCCTGCCGCCGGCCCGCAGCGCCGAGCTGCTGCGCGCCCAGGCCCTCGCCGCCCTCCGCGCACACGCCGCCCGCGGCGACGGCCCCCGTACAGCCGGTGCCGGCAGTCCCTCCGCCCGCTCCCACCGCTTCGAACTCGACTTCCACGCGCCTCATCTGGCCGAGGCGGTGGGCGCCGTACCGACCGTGGAACGCAACGGCCCGCGCGGCATCGCGTTCACGGCCCCCGACGCGACGACGGCCGCCCGCACCTTCAAGGTCTGCACCACCGTCGCGGGCGCCGCCATGGAAGACCACTTCGACTGACCGGCGGCCCCCGCCCCCGCCCTGCCCGCCCGACCCTCCGCGGAGAACCCGTGACCACCGCACCCCCGCATGGCCTGCACGCCGGCTACGCCACCGACGTCGCCGACCTCTGCTCGGACCTCCTGCGCATCGACACCGCCAACCCCGGTGACGGGACCGGCCCAGGTGAGCGGCAGGCGGCCGAGCACGTCGCCGAGGCCCTGGACGCCGCCGGCATCGCCGCCACGCTCACCGAACCCCGGCACCGCCGCACGAGCGTCCTCGCCCGCGTCGCGGGGCAGGACCCCGCACTGCCGCCGCTGCTCGTCCACGGCCACCTCGACACCGTTCCCGCCGACCCCGGCGACTGGACCCTGCACCCCCTGTCCGGCGCCCTGCACCAGGGCTGCCTGTGGGGGCGGGGCGCCGTCGACATGAAGGGGGCCGTCGCCATGACCCTGGCCCTCGTCCGCGCCTGGGCCCGTACCGGGCACCGGCCACGCCGCGACCTGGTCCTCGCCTTCCTGGCGGACGAGGAGGCGACGGGGGAGTACGGCTCACGCCACGTGGTGACCGCGCACCGGGACCACTTCGCCGGGGTCCGCGAGGCGATCAGCGAGTCCGGCGGCTTCTCCGTCACCACGCGCCCCGTCCACGCCGAACAGGACGCACGGGTCTACCCCATCGCCGTCGGAGAGCGCGGCACGGCGTGGATGCGCCTCACCGCCCGGGGGACGGCCGGGCACGGCTCGGGCCCCGGGGACGACAATCCGGTGGCCGCACTCGTCCACGCCCTCTCGCGTCTCTCCGCCCACCGGTGGCCCACCAGTCTCACCCCCGCCGTCCAGGCCCTGCTGGACTCCCTCGACCGCGCCCTGGGCCTCCGCATCGACCGCTCCCGGCTGGAGGACGAGGCAGCCCGCCTCGGACAGCTGGGGGAACTCTTCGACTGCACCGTCCGCAACACCGCCCACCCCACCGTGCTCACCGCCGGCGGCAAGGTCAACGTCATCCCGTCACGCGCCCACGCCGAGGTGGACGGCAGATACCTCCCCGGCGCCCGGGACACCTTCCTGGAGACCGTCGACCGCCTCCTCGGCCCGCAGGTGACACGAGAGTTCATCAACTGCGAGGACGCCGTCTCGGCCGACCACGAAGGCCCGGCCTTCGCCGCGATGGCCGAAGCGCTCCGCAGCCAGGACCCCCGGGCACACCCGGTGCCGTTCGTCCAGTCCGGAGGCACCGACGCCAAGGCCTTCGCGCGGATCGGGATCAGCACATACGGGTTCACCCCGCTCCTCCTCGACCCCTGGCTGCACTACTACGGCATGTTCCACGGCATCGACGAGCGCGTGCCGGTCACCGGCCTTCAGTTCGGTGTCCGCGTCCTCCACCGGTTCCTGACCACCTATTGAGCCCCTCCGAAAGGACCCATCGTGCAGCTGCCCCATCACCTCTGGCCCGCCACGAGCGTGAGCGGAGCCCATGGCGTGAGGATCGGGGGCGTCCTTCTCAGCGACGTCGCCGAGGAGTTCGGCACCCCCGCCTTCGTCCTCGACGAGGAGGACTTCCGAAGCCGGTGCCGGACCTGGCGCGACGCCTTCGCCGGCCACGACGTCTTCTACGCGGGAAAGGCCTTCCTGTGCCACCAGGTCGCCCGGTGGCTCACGGAAGAGGGCCTGGGTCTCGACGTCTGCTCCGCTGGCGAGCTGCGCATCGCACGGCGCGCCGGCGTCCCCGGGAGCTCCCTGATCTTCCACGGCAACAACAAGTCGACCGACGAACTTGCCGAGGCCGTCTCCTACGGCGTCTCGCTCGTCGTGCTCGACTCCGAGGACGAGATATCCCGGCTCTCCGCGGTTGCCCGCAGCCACGCCGTGCGCCAGCAGGTACTGATCCGGGTGACCCCGGGCGTGGAGGCACGGACCCACGCGTCCATCACCACCGGCACCGACGACCAGAAGTTCGGCTTCTCCCTGTCCACCGGCAGCGCGCACCGTGCCATCTCCCGGGTCCTGAACGAGCCTGGCCTGGAACTGGTGGGCCTGCACAGCCACCTCGGCTCCCAGATCCTGTGCCCCGACGTCTTCGAGTCGGCCATCGATCGCCTCGTTGAGCTGATGGCCTACACGGCACGCACCCACGGAACCGTGCTGCCGCGCCTCGACCTGGGAGGAGGACTGGGCATCGCCTACCTTCCCGACGAACACCCCCTCGACGTCCGCGACCTGGCCCCCGTGCTCATCGACCGCGTCCGCAAGACCTGCAGTGCCGTGGGCGTGCCCATGCCCCGGCTCGCCGTGGAACCCGGGCGGGCGATAGCGGGACCCACCACGGTAACCCTCTACACCGTCGGCACCATCAAGCGCCAGCCCGGACTACGCACCTGGGTGTCCGTGGACGGCGGCCTGAGCGACAACATGCGCCCGGCCCTGTACGACGCCTCCTACACGGTGGCCCCCGCCGGTCCGACGACGGGCCGGACCGCCCTCGAGACGGTCACCGTCTGCGGCCGGCACTGCGAGTCCGGCGACATCGTCGTGGACTCCGCTCAGCTGCCTGCCGACCTCGCTGTCGGGGACCTCCTCGCCGTTCCCGCCTCCGGTGCCTACCACCGCTCCATGGCGAACAACTACAACTGCCAGCCCCGTCCGCCCGTCGTCGCCGTCCGCAAGGGCACAGCACGCCTCCTCGTCCGCGCGGAGACGATCGACGACGTCCTGCGACTGGACGTCGAATGACCGGCCCCCGGCCGCCGCACCGCCCGCGATCGGCCACCGTCCACCCGGACGTGCTGCCCGACGCCCCGGCCGGCGCACAGACCCGCCCGCTCCGGCACCCGAACACCCCCGGGCGACCGGGCGCCGTGCCCACCCATAGGGAGAAGACCAGCATGTCCCACCAGGAGAAAGTCCGGAACATCCTGAGACAGGCGACGGCCGAGGGACTCCTGGGACACGAGCGACCGGTCGCCGGCTTCATCGACGTCCAAGGCGTACGCGACAGCGTCACCGCCCTCCACGCCGCCTTCGCCCCCATACCGGACGTACTCCACGCCTTCGCGGTGAAGGCGTGCCCGCTGGTTCCGGTGCTGCGGCTGCTCGCCGACACCGGGATGGGGTGCGAGGTCGCCAGCCCGGGGGAGACGCGCCTGGCCCTGGCCGCGGGATTCCCACCCGAACGCATCGTCCTCGACTCCCCGGCCAAGACCCGTGCCGAGATCGCGGAGGCCCTCATCCGGGGCATCGCGCTGAACGCGGACAACCTCGGCGAGCTCGACCGCATCGACACCCTGCGTCCCCTAGACTCCCGGTCCGTCGTCGGCCTCCGGATCAACCCGCAGGTCGGAGGCGGCAGCATCGCCGCTATGAGCACGGCGACGCCGCACTCCAAGTTCGGGGTGGCCCTGGAGGACCCCGGTGTCCGCGACCGAGTCCACGAGGCCTTTCTGCGACGCCCCTGGCTGACCCGCCTCCACGCCCACGTCGGCTCGCAGGGCTGCCCGCTGCCGCTCATCGCGCAGGGCCTCGCCGCCCTCCACCGGCTCGCCGAGGAGATCAACGCGCGCGTGGGCAGGCGCCAGGTCACCAGCCTCGACCTCGGCGGGGGACTGCCGGTGAACTTCGCCGACGACGAGGTCACCCCGACGTACCAGGACTACGTCCAGGCCCTGACCGACGCCGAACCGGCCCTGCTGGACGGCCGCTACGGCATCGTCACGGAATTCGGCCGCTCCCTGCTCGCCAAGAACGGCTTCACCGCGGCCGTCGTGGAATACGTCAAGACCTCCGGCGGCCGACGGATCGCCCTCACCCACGCCGGAGCGCAGGTGGCCGCCCGGACGGTGTTCATGCCCGAGGCGTGGCCGGTCCGCATCACCGCCCACGCCCCGGACGGCACGCCCCGGACGACGCCCGTCGTGCCCCAGGACATCGCCGGCCCGCTCTGCTTCACCGGAGATGTGGTGGCGCACGAGCGCCCGCTGCCCGAACTCGCCGAAGGCGACCTCGTGGTGCTGCACGACACGGGTGCCTACTACTTCTCGGCGCCCTGGGCGTACAACAGCCTGCCGAGGCCGGGAGTCTACGGATTCCTGCACCGCGAGGAAGCCGTCACGTTCGCCCTGGTGCGCGCACCGCAGACCATGGAAGAGCTGGCGGCCGAGGGCGGTGCGCGGCACGCGGACGCGTTCCTCGCCCGCTTCGATCCGGCCGTTCGGCCCTGACGGGCCGACAGGGCCGCTTCCAGCCACCGCGAGAGGGCCCGGTCCTCCGCCACCCCGGGCCCCGGCTGCTCCGCCGCTACGGCATGAGGCCCGCGTCATGGGCCAGGAGCGCGGCCTGCACCCGGTTGCTCACGCCCAGGGTGACCAGGATCCGGCTCACGTGCGACTTGACGGTGCTCTCCCGCATGCCGAGCGCCCCGGCGATGTCCGCGTTCGTGGCCCCGTCGGCCACCAGCGCCAGCACTTGCCTCTCCCGCGGCGTGAGCGCGTCGATACGGGTCTGGGCCTGGACGGCCTGGGGGCGGCCGACGTGGTGGTACCTGTCGATGAGGCGCCGGGCGGCACTGGGGTGCAGCATCGCGGAGCCGTTGGCCACGAGATGGACGGCCCGCAGGATCTCGGCCGGGTCGGTGTCCTTGAGCAGGAAGCCGTCCGCCCCTGCGGCGAGGGCGTTGTAGACGTACTCGTCGAGATCGAAGGTGGTGAGCGTGATGACCCTGGGAGGATGGGGGAGGGCGCGCAAAAGCGAGGTGGCAGTGATGCCGTCCATGCGCGGCATGCGGACGTCGACGAGGGCGACATCCACGCGGTGCGCCGTGGCCAGCTCGACTGCCTGGAGACCGTCGTGGGCCTCGGCGACGACCTCGATGCCCTCATCGCCGCCGAGAAGGTCGGTCAGTCCGAGGCGGACGAGCGCGTCGTCATCGACGATCATGGTGCGGATCACGTACGGGGACCGTTCTGCTCGTGGACGGGGTGGGGGATGCGGGCCGCCAGGCGCCAGGCTCCGGCACCGCCGGGACCGGCGCTCAGATGTCCGCCGAGGGCTTCGACCCGCTCACGCAGCCCCACCAGGCCGAAGCCAGACGGCACGGCATGGGCGCTCTTGCCGGGAGGGTTGACGACCTCGATCACCGTGGCGGGCGGACCGTAGTCGATACGGACCCGGACGGGCGCGTCGGGGGCGTGCTTCCGGGCATTGGTCAGGGCCTCCCGGATCAGCCGGAGCACGGCCAGCCGGTGCGCCGCCGGCGCCTGATCCGGCGTGCCCTCGATCACGATGTCGATCCGTTGCCCGGCGGCCCGGGCCTGCTCGATCAACTCCTCGACGTCGCGCAGCGCCGGCCGCAACCTGTCCGGTGCCGCCGGGGCGTCGGCAGAGCGCAGCGCGCCCAGGACGTCCCGCAGATCGGTCAGCGCGTCGGTGGAAGCAGCACGCAGCAGCGCGAGCCGGTCACCCACGGGCCCGGGCAGCGTCTCCTTCCGGGCCGCCAGCACACCGGTGTGGAGGGCGATCAGGCTCAGGCGGTGCGCCAGGACGTCGTGCATCTCCGCGGCGATCGCGGAACGCTCGGCCAGGCGCGCGGCCTGCTCGCGCAGGTCCCGCTCGATGCGCAACTGCTCCACCTGCGTGTTCAGGGCCAGGACGAGGCGGCGCCGGTTGCCCATCCACTGCCCGCCCAGTACGGCGAGCAGCAAGAACAGCGTCGAGCCGTACTGCTGCGGACTCCACAGGGAGACCACCGGACGGAACACGGCGTTCCCCGCCAGTGCCAGGACCGCACAGAGCACCGCGACCCCGGTCCGCCGACGCGCGGAGAGATCGAACAGGGCGACGAGAAGCAGCGGAAGCATGGTCCATCCCGACACCCCCGCGCCCGCCGTCGTCAGCGCCGGGGCGAGCCACCACGGCCCCCGCGGAAGCGCCAGGGCCGCACCGCACGCCAGAGCCACCGCACTGCGCACGGAGACGTACTCGCCGCCGGCACTCGACGCGCCGTTCTGGACGGCCGCCAAGGTCAGCAGCCCCACCAGGGCCAGACGGCCGTAGAAGGCCCAGCGGTGTCGGCGTTCCGTGTTCACGGGCTCAGCGTAGGCACAGGGCCCGCTCCGCCCCCTCCGACGATCCGCTGCGCCGCCCTCCTACTTTCGTCGGAGAACGACGTGGCACAAGGGCCGATCTGCGCGGCTCGCGACCTTCCTAGCGTCGAAGCCATGGACAACAGGACCACCACCTCGCACGACCGTGACCTCGCGCAGTGCCATGCCGAGGGCTGGGCCTTCCTCGTCGAAGCGCTCCGAGACCTGTCGACGACCGGTGCCGTCGCCCCCAGCGGCAGGGCACTGGCCCGTCTGCTCACCGACCCCGTGCGCGACCACCCCACACGGCCCCTGAACGTTCTGGAAGCCGGAGCCGGCACCGGAGCCGTCACCCGGACCCTCGTTCCCCTGCTCTCCACGGGGAGCCGCCTCGACGTCGTCGAGGCGAACCCGCGGTTCGCCTCCCGACTGCGCCACCTCGTGCGCAGCCACCCGGCCCTCGCCACGCGAGGCGACCAGGTCCGCGTCCACCACACCCTCGTCGAACACCTCGACGTCGACCGTTCCTACGACGTCATCGTCTCCGGCCTGCCCTTCACCAACTTCACCCCGGCACAGGTCGAAACGATCATGAATCGGTACCTGGAGCTCCTGCACCCCGGCGGCACCCTCACCTACTTCGCCTACCGCGGCACCCGGTACGCCCGGGCCCTGGCAGCCCCGACCGAAGCCCGACGGCACCGCGCCGTCGAGGAACTGCTCGCGCACTACCACCGCCGCTACGCCACCGGCTGCTGGAGCGTCTGGGGCAACCTGCCGCCCGCGAGGGTCTGGCAACTGCGCCGCCCCGCGACCCGCCCCGGGGCGAAGCACCACGCCGCCGCGGGGAGGCCCCGGTGAACACGCTCACCGCGACGCTCGGACAGATCCCCGCGCCCGCCGCCTACGCCCTCCTGGCCACCGCGGTGCTCGCCGAGTCGCTGCTCGTCATCGGCGCCTTCGTCCCCACCCTCACCCTGCTCGTGACCGCGGGCGCACTGGCCCGCGCCGGGACACTCGACCTCACCCTGGTCATCGCCACGGCCGCGTCGGCGGCAGCCCTCGGCGACGCCCTCGCACACCGCGTCGGGCGCGTGCTGGGCAGCCGCCTGCGTACAGGCGGCCTCGGCCGCCGCATGCCCGCGGCGGCATGGAACAAGGCCGAGTCCCTCATGGCGCGGCGCGGGGGACAGGCCGTGTTCTTCTCCCGCTTCGTTCCCGTCGTCCGCACGCTCACCCCCCACCTCGCGGGGGCCACCCGCGTGCCCTACCGCCGCATCGCGCCCCACAGCCTCCTCGCCGCACCTCTGTGGGCGGGAGCCGAAGCGGCAACGGGCTACTCCGCGACGGCCTCGCTGCAGCACGTGATCACCGTCGGAGGTCCCGTCCTCGCCGTAGCCGCCGCGTGTGTCACGGCAGTCGTCCTGACGGGAACGAGACGGAGACGCCGCAACCGAAGCCGTGTCTCTGAGAGAGCGGTCGTGAGTTCTTGAGCAGTCCTGCCGTCGCCTGATCAGAACGGGCTGCGGGCCGCCGAGGCCAAGGGCGACACGTGCGGACGCCGGCGGCCTTCGCGGCCGACAAGCCGACGACGAACGCGCCGCGTACCGGAGTGGCCAGTCGATCGCCGACGGTCCACTGGAACAGCAGGGAGCGCGGCGAACCGCAAAGCGGAGGTGCGGAAGGACGGGAGGCCCTGAAGCCGAAGATGACGTCCTGACACGCGGGGGTGATCGTCGGCCTTGGGCACTCCGTCCCGCGGCGCACTCGTCGGTGTCGACGTCGGCGGGACCTCGGTGCGTACCGAACTGTTCGACCTGGCTCTGGCGGAACTCGCCGTCGACGAGCGTCCGATCGCTCCGGACCTGGTCTCGCCGGAACAGGTCGTGGACCTGATCGACGCGAGCGTGGGGGCGGCTCTGGACACGACCGGAACTCCCACGCGCACGTGCTCGGCGCCGGCATCGGCGTTCCCGGTCTCGTGGAGAGGGAACGGGGCGTCCCCACCCCACTGGGCGTGGCAGGACGTGCCTATCAAGGACCTACCCGGCTTGCGCCTCGACCTCCCCGTCCACCTGGACAACCCGCTGAAGGCCAGCACTCTCGCGGAGGTGTGGTTCGGTGCGGGGCGGGACACGGACCACTTGGCGATGGTGCCCCTCCGTTCCGGAGTCGGCGCCGGGTTCACCTTGGACGGTTCGCCGTACCGGGGGTTCACCAATAGCGCGGGGGAGTGGGGGGACACATCTGCCCGGTGTACGAGGGACGCACCTGCCGCTGCGGAAACAGGGGATGTGTCGAGGCCTACGTAGGAGTCCCCGGCATCGCGTTGACACTCCGGCTCTCCCCGACGACCCCCTCCTCGACGCGGCTCACTCGAACCACCGTCTGCTCGAAGGCCTCGCGGCCCGAGCCGCGGAGGGAGAGGGAGTCGCCAGGGAGGTGGTCCGGCGGCCGGCGACCTATCTCGGCGCGGCCATCGGCAGCCTCGTGAACATCCTGAGCCCCGAGGTCCTCGTCCTGGGGAACCAGGTCGCCGCCCACCTCGGCGAGCGCCAGCTGAACGAGACCCGGGCCGCCCGCGCGGATCACCCCTTCGCCCAGCCCATGCATGCCGTCACCCTCCGTCTCAGCTTCCTACCGCGGGGAGCGGTCCGCGGCGCGGCGGCCTTTGCCTTCCAAGGATTCTCGGACGACCGGGACGCCTTCGGCCCGGTGAGCCGCACCCCGCAGGGCCGGGCAGCGCGCCAGGGCAGAGACGGCGGACAGTGACTGACCACGGGAGACACCGACGACGCGGAATCCGGGAGCGCCGGTCGTGAACGGTGAGGGGTCGGGAGCCGTCGCCCGGCCCGACCGTTCCGTACACGATCTGCGGCGAAGGTCAGGCTCGCGCTCCAGCCTCGGTCGGCCGCCTTGTCCGAGGGCTTCTCTGCGAGGGCGTAGCGCATTGCGGTGTGGGGGCATCGGCCCGCGCACGGCCACTCGCTCGCGGCCGTTCCCCCGGCCGTCGGTCGCTGTTCCGCAGCTGCCCGCCCCTTATCCCCCTTCGGGAGGTCGCCTTGTCCGCAACGCCGGCCGGCTCCCTGGCCGGTTGCGGGTGGGCTTCCCGTCTCGCCTTCGCCGTTCAGGTCCTTGTCGAGCGCCGTTTCCGCCACTCAAGCAGGGGCGAGACATCGCCATTCCCAGGCGATCTCGTCCTGAAGGTGTCGCCGGGGCGGGCTATGAGATGAGCTGGCCCCGGCGGCCTTCCCATGTCAGCGGTCGGAGTCCGGAGGCGGCTCCTCGTCCTGCCCCGGCAGCAGCCGCAAAGCGAAGACCGAGCCGTCGGCGTGGACGGAGACAGGGCCGCCCCAATCCTTGTCGAAGGTGACGCGGGGGCGGACATGGCGGCTCGCGTGGACGAGGGCGCGGTACTCCTCGACGTCGCCCCGGGCGAGCAGACGGAAGACCTCCGCGTCCACGCCGGAGAACGCCTCGACGCGAGGGCCGTTCAGACGGAAGACGTGATCGGTGCCGACGTACTCGTTGCCGAAGAGAGTGTGGGCGGCGTCCCGGACGCTCATGCCGGCCGCGTGCTCGAGGCCGGTGAACCGTTTGCGGCCCTGCCGATCCGTCAGGTGCCGGGCGGTGGCGTGCCGGATCCCGTGAAGGCCATGAGCCCGGCCGCCGTGGTGTGGGCCAGTGACTCCTGGAACCAGGCGTAGTCCTTCGCCTGTACGTGGCAGCCCCGTACGGGTTCCGGTGCCACCGGGCCCTCGGCCGGCGGGTGGATGTCAGGCATCACGTTCGCCTGGAACGGTGGGGCGTTCAGGTTCGGCTCACGGCCTTCCGCCGGGGACAGCCGACCTCCGCTGCCGCGTGCCTGGAGGGCGTGGACGGTCATCGTGCCGCCGTCCGTCGGGAGCTGTGTGCTGAACAGCAGGCTGGGGGTCTCGTTCCACGCTCCGATGTGGACTGCTTCGGCGTGGGCGGAGGCGGAGGCCAATTGCTCGGCGGAGGTGGCGGAGTCGCCCGTGGTTGCCCTTGCAGGCGAGGGGGATGACGAGGGGCGGCTCGCCCGGCCGCCAGACCTCCGCGAAGTACTGGGGGCGATAGCGGTACTTCAGCTTCTCGCCCTTGTCTCTGCTGGTGAGGGCCCAGCCCGCGCGTAACGCCGTGTCGGCGGGGACGATCGTCACCGAGTGGTCGGGGAAGCGGCTGCCCAGCATGTACTTGGCGAGCGTGAGCGCGAAGCCGATGCCGAGCTCGCCGGACTGCAGCGACTTGTAGTGGTCCGCGATGCGGTGGCCTTCGTCGGTGAGGCCGAGGAAGGAGTCGTGACCGCCGGCCAGGGCTTGGGCGTACTTGAGCGCGCCCCAGTGTTCCGCCAGCCCTCGCCCTGCACCCCGCCACGACAGAGCGGTGGCTCGGGCGAGGGTATGGAGGATGTCCCAGAGGGTCACCTCGAACTGACGGGGCAGCTCCGTCCGCGGGATCGAGGCGAGGTCGGGCTTCCTGCGGAGCGGCTCGTCCTCGTTCTCCTTCCGCTTCGTGTCGTCCGCCGTGACGGCGGCCTTCACCGTGCCGACGAGTGCGTCGTCGGAGTGGATGGAGATGTTCGACGGCTGGGTCAGGTCCTGGAGCACTTCCTCAGTCGGTTTCAACAGTTCTCCTTCACGGTGTACGCGAGCGGTTCACAATCGCGCTGACCGTACGGAAGGGAGGAATGGCGCACGCAAGTGCGCAGGGGCGCGTGACATGGACCTTGGCCTGGCGGGCTGATGTCGGCGCCTTGACTCCTCTTTGCTCGCGAGTTCCATGCTGCCGAGAAGCCTCCTACATGGCTGATGGCTCATCAGGTAAGTCAGCATTTGGTCAGCATGAGGCCCCGAGCGTTCCTGGGTGGTGGTCCCAACAGACGCCGGTGCTCAGGGAAAGCCCAGGTGGAAAGCCGTCCAGCCCGACCGGAGCGATGTTCCTCACAATCATCGTTCGGCGCGTGCCGGTGTAGGGTCGAGCCCGCCCTTGACCTGCAGAAAGCAGGCAGGGAGCCGTCTCAGAGGAGTCCCAAGTGCTGCGTACTCTGTTCAAGTCCAAGATCTGACTATTTGGGGTCGCCGCAGGTCAGGGGCATCATGTGCCCCCTTAGGTCAGCAAACGGTCAGCATGCGTCCGCATGGTGTCCCCACTTGCTGACCTTCGACCCGCAGCAGGCGCCTGAGCATGATTCTTGGGCTGGATTGGATGGTTCGCGACATGGCCCGACAGCTCGCCCGCGGCATGGGGTCCTTCTTCAAGGACTGCGGCTGCGCCAAGCCCACCCGCTGCCCTCACCCCTACTCGATCCGTTTCCGCGACGCGCTCGGCAAGCAGCGCGAGGAGTCCGGTTACGCCACGCAGGACGACGCGATCGAACGTCTCACGCAGCTGTATGCGGAGAAGAAGACCACAGCGCCGTCGGTGGCGGCGGCCCGCCGTGAGTTGGGTCAGCTGACGGTCGAGGAGTACGCGAAGCAATGGCGGCCCCGGCAGCGCAGGATGACGGACTATTCCATGGGCGAGCACGTCGACAGCTCGATCAACGTGCATATCGTCCCGCGCCTGGGAGCGCGGAAGCTGAACTCGGTCACACCGATGGTCGTCGAACGCTTCCTGGACGAGATGGAGAGCGACGGGGTCGGCCGGGGAAACCAGGTGAACATCTTCCGGGTCCTGAAGACCATCCTGCGGGACGCCTATACCAAGGGCGCCATGGTCGACGACCCGGTGAAGGGAGTCCAGGAACCCGAATACGTGCGGGCAACGGTTGCCATTCCCTCTCTCGCCTACGTGACAAAGGCGCTGACGGTCGCCGACGAGGACCTGGCGCTGGAGATCGTGATGATGGCGGGATGCGGTCTGCGGAACGGTGAGGCGCGGGCGGTGAACGTCAACAACCTGGTGGCCCAGGATGTATACCGGGTGCGGGAGCAGATCCATTCCAACACGCTGAGGCCGGCGAAGCTGAAGCACCGCAAGACGGGGGAGTTCCGTGAAGTGCCTCTGCCGAGGTCGGTGCGGGAGGCAATCGAGCGCTACGGGGAGAAGCACGGCACCACGAAGGACGGCTATCTGTTGCGCGGCCCGGGCGGTTATTTCACCGAAGGCATGGAGCGGCGCCGGGTGAGGAGGCTCTTCATGGACCTCCCGCCGGAGGAGGGGGTGGGGATGTACGGCTTCCGGCACTACTTCGCCTCGAACGCCCTCGGCAACGGGATCCCCATTACCGACGTGGCGGAGTGGATGGGGCACAAGTCCATCGAGGAGACGTACCGCACGTACCGGCATCTGATGCCGGGCAGTATCACCAAGGCCGCCCGGATCCTGGACGCGGGTCTATGGGAGGCGGCCTAATTCCACGCCTTCCGAGGGACAACAGGTTCTTCGTCTGCTGGTGGTACAGCAGTCAAACCCCGTGCTGAACAGCGGAAACGGCAGTTGCTGCATCTCCTCGGCGCGGGTGGATCTGGAATGGGCCCGGATCTTGCTCCTGGTGGTCCCAGGCGGAGGGCTGACGTGGGTGGATGGTGATTCTTAGGATGCTCGGGACGACCGAGGTGACGGATGCGTCGGTCGAACGCCGTCATCGCGTTCGTTTCGGTCGCCGTGGCAGGCGTCGCCCCGGCGCTGAACGGGGCTGCTCGATGTGCCTGGCTACCGCACGGGATCCTGCGGTGGCACTCGCTCCTCGGGCTGCGGGTGCCGGGTGAACCAGCGGGCGACCGGTTCTGCCGACACCCCGTGCAGGATCACGCTGAGCAGGACCGTCGCTGCGGTCGCGTTCACCACGAAGTCCGCGTCGATCTGCGGAAGTTGAATAGAGGCAAGAACTGCGAAGACAATCGAGGTGACACCGCGTGGCCCGAGCCATCCGATCGCGACGCGTTCGGAGCAGGTGAAGTCGGTGCCGGTGAGCGACACCATCACCGGGACGAAGCGCGCCACGGTCAGCGCGAGGAGCGCGTAGGCGAGGACCTGGAGCGCGATGCCGTCGGCGAACGCCTCGGCGGCCAGTGCGCCGAAGGCGTACCAGGCCGCCAGGGCCAGGAGGTGACTGACGTCCTGGACCAGGTCGAGGGAGTCGCTGCCGATGACGGAGACGGTGTTCGCGTACCAGAGGCCCGCCACGAAGGCCGCTACGAAGCCGTTGCCCTCGACGAGGACCGACGCTGCGTACGTCAGGAACGGCAAAGCGAGCCCTGCCATACGCAGGCTCGCGGGCTTGGCCCACCCGGATTCCAGCGCCCGGCGCACCGCTTGGGAGGCCAGGAATCCCAGGACGCTTCCGATGATCGCCGCGTACACCGCGCCCTTGAGGGCGTTGAGGAGGAGGTCGCCGAACGTGTCGCCCTCTGCGGAGACTAGGTTGGCGACGCAGAAGACGAAGAGCGGCGAGATCAGTCCGTCGTTGAACCCGCCCTCGATGTTGAGCGCCGCCCGCACCCGCAGGGGCACGCGCTCGTCCCGGAGGATCATCAGGACCGGCGCGAGGTCCATGGGCATGACGACGAGGGCCGTGACCGCCAGGAGCCACCAGCTCGTCCCGGGGAAGACGAGGGCGCCCGCCAGCGTGGCGAGCAGGAGGGAGGCCGGCAGGGCGATCCCGAGGAGCCGCCCCTCTCCGACCGGACCCCGCAGCCGGGCGTATTCCCTTGCCTCGGTGGCGTCTGTGAACAGCATCACCGCGAGGACGAGTTCGATGGCCCGCTGGAAGGTGTGGGTGTCCATGTCGAGCGGTACGACGGGGTGGTCCTGTCCGCTGAGAAGAATGCCGGCTGCGGCGAAAGTGATCGGGGCTGTGATGTTCCACCGTGCGAGCCGGTCGGACACGACGGTCCACAGGAACAGCAGGGACAGCAGGACGAGGAGAGCGATCACGGCGACTCGCAGAGCGGGAGTGGACAGAAGACAGGGCGAGGTGTGGAGGCCCGGAAGCCGACGGTGACATCCTCACAGGTGGCAGGGTGATCGTCGGCCTCGGACACTCCGCGTGCGCCGCTCTCGGCCCGGGCGCCGGGACGCCTGGTCCGGTCTGCCTGCTGGCGTGAGGGTCAGCGGCCAAGGTCCGACAGAACCGCCTTCGCCGCGTTCTCACCCGACGTTGCCGCGTCTGCGAGCGACGGCATCTCGAGTTGGTAGTCGCCGGCCAGATGGATCGGCCCGAGGGGGTTGCGAAGTGTCGGCAACGACTCGCGTCCCCGGGGTCCCCAGAACGGCACTACACGGTGGTGGCGTCGCACGATACCGTCGCCGAGTTTCCCTTCGAGCTCGGGGTACACCGAGAGTAGATCCCTGGAGAAGAGGGCGACGATCTCCTCGTCGGAGAGGTCGAACAGAGCGTCGGCCGAGGCGCCGCCGGCGAAACACGCCAGCGCACCCCCCGGCCTCCGGGGGCCGTTCTTTCGCAGGGCGGCGGCGTGGTTGAACATGGCCTGGAAGGAGAGTTGCGGCGTGGACACGGCGAGGAGCCCGTCCCAGGGCTGAGGCCCCTCCTCTTCGGTGAAGAAGCCGACGATCACGTACCGCCCGTAGCGGATCTCGTCGAACGCGTTGCGATGTGTCTTCGGAAGTCCGGGAAGGATCCGCAGAGCGATGTCGCTGGGAACCGAGACGATGGCGCGCTTCGCGCGTATCCGTGTCGAGCTGCCGGCGGCGAGGTAGTCCACGACGACGCCGTCCCCGCTCTTCTCCACTGTCCGGACGGTCGCCCCGAGCCGGAGGCGCTCGCCGAGGTCGGTGGCCAGGATGTCGGTCAAGGTCTGGTTCCCACCAGCAGGCAGGGCGAAGTTCGGCACCTTCGCCGGGTCCGTCAGAGCGAGTCCGATCGAGACCACGAGCTGGGTCGCCGCCGTCTCATCCGGCTCGCACCCCATCCACTGCGCCGACCAAGAGCGCACCATGGTCCGGGTCAGCTCGGAGCGGACACCGCGCAGGAGGTCCGATGCGGGACGCGTGTCGAGCCTGGCGCGCACCTTCTCCGCGAGGCGACTGTCCGATTCCAGGAACGGGGCCGCGGCAAGGATGCGGGCGCCGACCACGGCCATGCCGACCCGGTCCATGAAGCCCATGCGTGTGCGGAACATGAGGGCGAGCATGTCGGACGTGTCGACCAGGGCGCCGTTGAGAGCAAGTGCCACGCTCGTGCCGGCCAGGGACCCCATCTCGATCTCGTGCCGATGAAGAGCGTCGATCAACGGCCCGGTCCCCTCCGTGAACTGGGTGCCGACGTTGATCCAGTACTCGCCCTTGCGGACGGTCTCGACGCGTCCCCCCGGCCGGTTCGCTGCTTCGAGCACCACGACGTCGGCCCTGTCTGCGAGCGTCGTGGCCGCCATGAGGCCTGACATTCCCGCGCCGACGACCACGACGTCGCAGGTCTCCTCGTCACCGTCTTCTACTGCAGCCATGACTCGCGACTCCTTGGATCGTTCTTCCCTGCGCGTTAAATGAAACTCGACTCGATTTCGAGAATACTGGAACTGGTACCTCCCGTACACCCAGACGGCATGTGGGCGTTACGTGGCGCGGAACCGTCCTTGTTCGACCTCCGAGCCCCGGCCCGTGCGGGCCAGCCGGCTCAGGTGGCGCACCGCGGTCCGACGCTCGACCGGCAGCACGTGGGGGCCCTCGACATCGGAACGGTAGACCAGTCGACGGTCGGCAATCTCGTTGGCGCTCCGAGAACTCGGCGGCGCCCTCGATCACGCCCCGCTGGTGGGCCGTGCCGTACCAGCGGGCGTCGATCACCCGGCAGCGACGCATAGATGCCTCGAAGTCGGTGAGACTGCTGCCGACATCCCCGTAGTAGGGGCCGAACGACGTCAGGTCGGTGTGTGCCACGCAGAGGAAACCGTCCGGCTCGATCAGGAAACTGCAGTGTCCCGCCGTGTGGCCGGGCAGGTGCACGACCGTCACCGTGCGACCGCCAAGGTCGAACACGGTTCCGTCGGCGAACCCCGTCGCGTTGGTGCGGTCCCGGACGTGGAAGTGGTCGCGGAGCATCGTCTCCGTCTGCTCAGTGGCTTCCGGTGGGAGGCCGTAGCCGGCGGCCATGACTCTGCGGGATCGCAGGGCGGGGAGGTCCTTCTCGTGGATGCGGACGGGCACTTCGTAGCTGCCGAGACCTGCGACGTGGTCCTCGTGTGCGTCGCTCACGAGGACCATGTCTGCGGGTGGCGCCGAGTCGACGAGCGACAGGGACGGGTCGATGACCAGGGTCTCGGCGCTGCCGCGTACGAGGACGGAGTTGGCGTACGGGTAGGCACCTCGCCCGGCGCCGGTCAGTTCGGTGACTCCGGCCACGGCTGTGCTCCTCCTCGGCCTCGACCGCGGCGGGCGCAGATGTCCGTGGCGGACGTGTGTGTACTGCTGCTGCTTGCCTATCTCTTCCCCTATCTCCTTATCACGGTGATCGCATTCTCGACCGCCTCTCCCGAGCGTGTACGCAATTGGGCAGGCCGTGAGGCACGGGGCACGCGGCTGCAGCGGTACGTGTACGGGACGGCCCCCGGACCGGGAGTCTCCATCTTCATCGCGGCCGCGGCGCTCGTGGTGGCGGTGGTGTGGCGCCCCAGGCACATCGGCGCCTCGTTCGAACCGGCCGCTCGGGTGGTGGTGGCACTTCCTCTGATAGCCGTCGCCTAGATCTGTGTCACCGTGTTCTTCGCGGTCGCCTTCCAGGCCGACGATCTCGTGGAGGGCGAACGAGCGCTGGAGGTCCCCGGCGAGGAGAACCCGACCTGGAGCGACTACGTCTACTTCGCCTTTTCCGCCATGACGACGTTCGGCACGACCGACGTCACCGTGCTGTCCCGGGAGATGCGTCGGACGGTGACGGTCAACGCGTGCATCGCCTTCGTCTTCGGCACCGTCACGGTGGCCAGCCTCGTTCCCGCTCTGGACAGCGTCTGACGGACACCACGCCTCGTTCTGGCGGCGCGCCGCGGTCCCTCAGATCCGCTCCCACCACCCCAGTGTCAGAACGAAGCCCTTCTTGACCGCACAGCCGAACGTATGTCCCCTGAGGGAGAACGCGATTGAGGACAGTGCCACCGACGTCGCCGTCGCCATGACGATGGCCGTGCCTATCTCCCAGGACATGAAGAACCCGAGGAGGAAGGTGGGTATGAGCATGATCAGGCTTCCCACGCTCACCTCACGGAGAACGCGGCTCCAGCTCGCCTTCTGCCACGACCGCGCTCTGCCGGAATATCCCTGAAGGGGGATGTGGTGAGTGGAGCCGCAGGCATCGTCGGTCATGAAGGTGCTCTCCCGAAGGCTCTTCGTCAGTGCTGTTGGCCGGCGGGGTCGCCCGTAGCGATCTGCGCGAGGGCGTAGAAACTTGACTGGCCGAGTCCCGCGGCCTCGGCCGCCTTGAGATTGCCCACGGCGGCCGCGAGGACATTCGCGTTGAAGCTGGCGCTCCTCATCCCGTCGACGCAGGTCTCGCCTCCATGGGTGAACACCGAGAGCGTGGCTTGGTCCGTCGTGAAATCGCCGCTGCCGATCGCCGCAACGGCCTCCCCGGCTGCGTCCTTCAACGCCGCGAGGACCTTGTCGGTTGCCTCGTCGAGGACATCGCCCGGAACACCCTGGCTCTGGGCATACGTCACGGCATCGACATAGGCGGCCAGCGCGGCAACGTACACTCCGCCGACGATCGTGAGGTCGACTGCGCTCGCGGCCTGCACCTGCTCGGAGACGAACCGCATCGCCGGACCGAGCGCGGCGAGCAGCTTCTCGTGCTCCGCCCAGGCCTCAGCGCTCCCCGAGAAGAGGACGTAGCCGCGTTCGGTGCCGATGTCCTGGGGGAAGCAGAGGATCGCGGCGTCCAGGTAGGGCACGCCCTTCTCGGCGGCCCATGAACCGGCCTTCTTCGACTCGTCCGTCGAACTCGTTCCAGTGTTGAGAAGTGTCTTGCCGTTCCAGTTCCCGACGCACTCCAGGCTTCGGAGCACGACCTCGTGGGACGGGGCGCAGGTCAGGATCAGACGGGCGGACGCGACCGCTGCTTCGAGGTCCGCTTCGGCATCGATTCCCGGCAACTCGGTGGCCAGGGCCCGAGCGCGTGCCGTGTCCGGGTCGTACGCGGTGACCAGCCAACCTGACTGTGCCAAGGCTCGGGCGATCGACGATCCCATGAGCCCGTTGCCGATCACCGCAACGTCACGCTCTTTGTGGGTAGTCACTCGTGTTCATCTCATTTCTGGACAGGCCCCGTGACGGGTGTGCGGTCTCTTCGAAGCCGCCGCAGCGGGGGCGAGGGCCTGAGGGCGAGACTGTCGTGACAGTGGGGCCCGGAGGGGCAGGTCTCTGTCGGCGGTCAGAACTCGAACTCGATTCGATTTTAGATTTGAGCTCCCGCGCGGTCAAGCCGGGATCGCGGTCGCGGTGGAAGGGGTGGTCCTGCTCCTGCGCCTCGTCGCATCCCTGTGAGGGTGATCTGCAGGTGCGGTTGATACGATCTCGAATTGTGTTCGAGAAAAAGTTGACAGCCCAGACGCCGGCTCGTCCGGCTGTGCAGCGTCGCGGCATGGAGCGAAGGCGGGCCATCCTGGACGCCGCCGAGGAGCTACTTGCCGAGCAGGGCTATGAGGCGGCCACCCTGAAGGCTGTCAGTGAGCGGGCGGGCATCCCGATCGCCTCGATGTACCACTACTTCTCCGACCGGCATCAGGTCGACGCCGAACTCCTGCGTCGGCATCTGCAGGCGGTCGAGGAGCTCCTCGCCACCGTCTTGGAGCACTCCGAGCTGCCCACCACGCTGAGGGACGCCGCTGACGTCGTCATCGACCCGATGCGCGACTATTTCCGCACGCACCGCAGCTGTGTCGAGCTGTGGTTCGCGAGGCGCAACGAGATTGTCAGCGCCCTGGTGCGAGAGTTCGACGCGGCGCAGGTCGAGCGGCTCTGGCGCCTTCTAGTGGAGCGTGGGCTGCTGCCCGCCGACACTCCCCGGCACGTCCTGCAGCTCGCCTTCGAGGTGGGCAACCGTCTCTTCGACATCGCATATAGGCAATCGCCGATTGGTGACGACGTCACGATCGACGAAGCGCGCCGCATGGTGACCGCGTACCTCGAGACCTATACCGTCTGATCAGGTGACCCGCGTCACGCGAGCGAGCCGTGCCGCGCGACGAGGGGGGTGTGGCGGCCGCTCGTACTCTCCGGCGGGGGAGGTGGCGACCTCCTTCGTAGCGCGCCCGCTGGCGTGGCCCCCCTGGGTAGCCGTCGTATGCCGTGGCCGTCTAGGTGCCGGTCCAGTGGATCCGGCCCACCGGTCGGCTTCACAGCGTCGGTGTACTGCGTCATTAGGTAGAGGGCGGACGGATGCGCAGGCGGTCAGTGTCTTTGGAATGCCGCGCGCTGGATCGAGATGGGGCGTCAGGCGAATGAGCTCGGCATCCCCGACGGCGTCGCGACGATTGCCCGTCGGCAGACGCGGTGGCGGCGGGTGACCAGGGCATCGCCATGACCTGACCTCCCAGGTGCGAGGTCGAGGCGATGCCCTGGTCAGGGTCGAGTCGGGGGGCGTCCTTGGCGCACCGACTCGACGACTTGATGGTGCGGTGTACCTATGCGTGCACTAGGTCATCGCATTCTCCGTCCTGCCGACGCCTCCGAGTGCGGCGATATTCATGTCGCGGTCCGGTTCGAAGGCTGCAGCAAGACTCGATGTAGAATTGAGTTCGATTCTATCTCTCGGTCGGATTCCGTCAAGGTCCCGCCTGTCATGAGTTCCACTGGACATGCTGCCGCGCGAGCGTCCTGGCTCTCTTGTCCACCGTGCTCACGCGGGCCCTGGGGGATCATTCGTGGGTACGGCGTCACATCGCGGCGATATCGAAGAGATCGTCCACGTGCAGGTCCTCTGCCCAGATCACCTTCCGCTCGCGGCCGTGCCGTGTGCCCCAGCGCCTGGCGAACTGGGCGACGAGGAGCAGTCCCCGGCCGCCCTCGTCGTAGGTGCGGGCATGCCGTAGGTGCGGGGCGGTGCTGTTGGCGTCGAAGACCGCGCAGTTCAGCGGGGACTAAAGGATCATCCGCAGTCGGATGGGGATTCTGCCGTAGCGGATCGCGTTCGTCACAAGTTCGCTGACGATGAGCTCGGTGGTGAAGGAAAGCTCACCGAGGCCCCAGGCGTTCAGTGTGTCGGAGGCGAAGCGGCGCGCCCCGGACACCGCAGCCGGGTCGGAGGGGAGGTCGAGGGTTGCCACGTGGTCTGAGTCGAGTGACAGGGTGCGGGCCACCAGGAGGGCGATGTCGTCGACGGGGCGCTGAGGCAACAGCGCAGCCATCAGCCGGTCGCAGACCTCGTCCGGCGAGTCGGACTCCTGGGCGAGGACATCGCTCAGCACCTCGCGAGCGGTGTCGACGTCGCGCGTGCGGCTCTGGATGAGACCGTCGGTGAACAGGACCAGCAGGCTCCCCTCCGTCAGTTCGAACTGCACGGTCTCGAAGCGGAGTCCCCCCAGGCCCAAGGGAGGGCCGATCGGCATCTCCGGGAACTCGACCGACCGGGAGCCCGAGGTGCCGTCCTCGCTGTCCGGGGGAGTGACCACGGCCGGCAGGACGTGCCCGGCGCTGGCCAGCGAACATACGCGGGAGACCGGGTCGTAGACCGCGTAAAGGCAGGTGGCGCTGGTCTCGCCCGCGTCCTCCCCTTCCTCGTGCTGGAGGCGGATGACCACGTCGTCCAGGTGTGTGAGCAGTTCGTCGGGCATCAGGTCGATGTCGGCGAACGCGCGCACCGCCATTCGGAGGCGGCCCATAGTGGCAGCGGCGCGCAGTCCGCGTCCGACGACATCGCCCGCGACGAGGGACACTCGGGCTCCGGACAGAGGATCACGTCGTACCAGTCGCTGCCCACGCCGGCGTCGCGGGATCCACTGGGCAGGTACCGGGAGGCCGCGACGACGGCGGACTGTTCTACCGCCCAGGCACGACCGGGTGGACGGAGCGAGTACGGGGCGGTGCTCGGTTCGCCGACCGCGCCCGTCTTCACGTAAGAGACAGCGGACTGTGGGCGGTGCGGTCTGGTCACCTCGGACCGCACCCCCCGCACTGCCGGCGAGCCGCCGACGCGGGCGGTCGCGGCGCCCCGGCCGAGGCAGCAGGTCCTGACAGCGCCTTCCGCCGACCCGGACGGCGACGAAGTCTGTCGGCAGCCGGGGCCGTGACGTTCAACGCCTGCAGCGCGTGCGTCTGACACCGTTACGGTGGTCAGCCGGGTGTCCGCCCTGGGCGGCACCTGGCGGGATGTTGCCCTCAGGGGGCGACCTCATGGATCAGAAGCTCGGCCCAGGGTGCCGCCGCGCGCCGCTGGTATCGCCCAGGACCCCAGAGCATGCGGCCGCGGCAGGCAAACCGTCGGCGACAGCCGTGTACAAATGCCGAAGGGGCCCCGCAGACCGGCCGATTCGTACGGCAGCGCCCGGGGCCCTCTGCCCGTGGCCGGCCCGGCGTCAGTTCGTCGGAGCCGAGCCCCGTCGGGCGTTTCGCCGGCTGCCGTTGAACAGGTCGTTGAATCGGTCGACCGTCCAGATCGTGCGCAGTCCCGCAGCGCTCATCATCAAAGGACGAGGGAAGGTCGGCTTCCTCGCCCAGAGCGTTTTCAGGTCCTCGTGCTGTTCGCCGTCCACGATGAGGTCGGCGATGAGCGAACCGACGTACGGCGCCTGGGCCAGGCCGTGGCCGTTGCAGGCGACCGAGTAGTAGACGCCGTCGCGGGTCTGGCCGGCGACCGGGAGCCAGGACGGGGTGATTGCGACCCATCCGCCCCAGGCCCGCGCGGCTGCGACGTCGGCGAGGGCGGGGAAGCGCGTCTCGAAGGCGCGTGCGAGGTCGGCGACGACAGCCTCGTCAGGCTTCCTCGGAGGAAGTGGGTAACTCTTGCCCCGCTGGAGCCGACGGACACCGAACACGATGGTGTTCCGCGAGGTCAGCCGGTAGTTCTCCATGATGTTGTGCTGGGTCACCACCCCCGACCGGCTGGTCCACCGCAGTGCGGCCAGGCGCGCGGGATCGATCGGTTCGGTCTCCACCTCGCTGACCCAGATCGGCACGGAGAGCCGCTTCGGGGCGATGGCAAGCTCGCCGCCGAAGGCGTTCGTCGCGAGCACCACCTTCTTCGCATGCACTTCGCCCCCGGGTGTCCTGATCACCACGTGATCGCCGTTCGGGGTGACCTCGGTGACGTGCGTCCGCTCGAAAACGCGGGCGCCGGACGTGAGGACGGCGCGGCGGATGCCCAGGCTGAACTTGCCGGGGTTCATCATCCCGCCGACGGACTCGCGCATGCCGCCGAGGAATCCGCGGGGGATGCCGAGCTCCGCGCTCGTGCCGAGTTCTACGTCCGCGCCGGCCTTCCGCAGGAGCTTCGTCACACGGCGCACGCGGCCCATCTGCCCACGGGACACAGCGGCGCAGACGTTGCCCGTGGCCTCGTAGTCGCAGTCGATGTCCAGGCGCTCGATCAGCCGCTCCAGGAAGTGCGCGGAGTTCTCGGCGAACCGGACGATGCCGGGAAACCTCCTGGGGTAGAGCATGCTCAGGAGCTGGATGTCGCCTCCTGGAGCGCCTGCCACCTGCCCGGCGCTGCGCGAGGCGGAGCCGTGCCCGCAGAACTCGGCCTCCAGCAATACGACGTCCCGGCCGCGCTCGGCCAATCGCAGCGCCGTCGACATGCCCGCCAGGCCGCCGCCGATGACCGCGACCTCGCAGGTGACTTCCTCGTTGAGGGGCGACTGGACATTGCCGGGCGGGTCGACCCACCCGCTGAAGGTGGTGTACTCGACGCTGTCCGTATTCATCTTGCGGCTCCTACTGGGCGGTCAGTGTCACGGCGGTGGACGATGGCCGGCACTTCGCTGTGTGGTCTGCTTCGTGGTCTGTCTGCGGTGATCCCTGCGGAACAGTGCGTGCCGCACTCCGTGGATCCCGCTTGGCCTCAGGCCAGCTGGCGCTTGAGGATCTTCCCGGTGGAGGTCATCGGCAGGCTCGAGACGAGCTCGACGAGGCGGGGGTACTTGTAGGAGGCCATCTGCTCCCTGCCCCAGGCGACGAGTTCGTCGGCGCTGACGACGGCGTCCTTCTCGAGGATCACGAAAGCCTTGATCTCCTCGCCGTGGCTGTCGTGCGGCACACCGATGACCGCCGCCAGACTCACAGCGGGATGAGTGAGCAGTACCTCCTCGATCTCGCGGGGGTAGACGTTGTAACCGCCGCGGATGATGAGGTCCTTCGCGCGGTCGACGATGTAGTAGAAACCGTCCTCGTCGCGTCGTGCGAGGTCTCCGGTGCGGAACCAGCCGTCGCGGATCACCTCCGCCGTCGCCTCTGGGCGGTTGTAGTAGCCCTTCATGACGTTGTGGCCCCTGATCGCGATCTCGCCGACCTCCCCGGACTGGCTGACCTCCGTCCAGTCCGATCGGATCAGCTTCAGCTCCACACCCCAGATCGGGACGCCGATCGAGCCCGGCCGGGGTTTGAGCCGGGAATCGCTGAACGTGGCGACGGGCGACGTCTCGGACAGCCCGTATCCCTCGAGTACGGTGACGCCGAGGCGCTGCTTGACCTGGCTGATGATCTCGACCGGAAGGGCCGCCCCACCGGAGATTCCGATCCGCAGGTTGTCGGCGATCCGGTGGACGTCGATGTCGTCGGTGAGGGCGTTGAGCAGCCCCCACCACATGGTCGGAACACCAGCGAAGAACGTGATGGCCTCGCGACCCATCAGCTCGACGACCTCACGGGCGGCGAAGCGTGGCACGAGGTGCAAAGTCGCGGCGACCGAGAACCCCGCGTGCATCTGCACCGTCGCACCGAAGGTGTGGAACAGGGGAAGGCACACCACGTGGCTGTCGGTGGCCGGTTCGTTGCGGAACAGCCGGTTGTTGGCCACCACGTTCAACATCGTGTTCGAGTGGGAGAGTTCGGCCCCCTTGGGCCGGCCCGTCGTTCCCGAGGTGTACAGGATGACCGCCGTGTCGTTCGGCTCCGTGACGACCGACTCGAACACGGTGCTCATGCCGGCGAGTGCCCGACCGAGCGTCTCGATACCGGCGATCGGGCTGGGAGCCTCCGGATCGGCGGTGACGACGAAGAAGTGCTCTACCGTTCCGACCTCTTGGTATCCGGCATGGCCTTCTACGGCCATGGGCAGCTCGGGAGTCCCTTCGAAGCAGAAGTACGCCGTGACGTCCGCGTCGGCCAGGTGGTAGGCGATCTCGCGACCCTTGAGCAGGACGTTGAGGGGCACCACGACCGCACCCGCCTTGAGCACGCCGTAGTAGACGATGGGGAAGTAGGGCAGATTGGGACAGCTTAGGGCGACCTTGTCTCCGGGGCGGATGCCCCGGGACACGAGAAGATTGGCGACCTGGTTCGCCGCCGCGTCGACCTGACGGTAGGTCAACCGGGTCGTGCCGAGCACGAGTGCGTCCCGGTCCGGGAACGCGCGGGCGGAGTCTTCGAGAAGGATCGAGACGTTGAGCATGATGGTTCTCCAGCGGCTCTGGTTCTTGGGCATCGGGCGATCTCAACGGCTGAGTCAAGGAGGTCACCCCTCAGCCGCTGCGTCCTTCACCCGTATCCCGGACACGACAACGACACGTTTCACAGCGGAAGGTCCGGCGAGTCGACTCCGACCACCCGGTCGCCGCAGAACACGCGCACCGACTCGGCCGGACCGTGACCGCCGATGCCGGCCGGCCCCCAGAAGCTCTGCGCGGAATCGTCGCCGAGGTCGGCGAGCTTCGCGCCGTTGACCCGCACTTCGCCGGACAGCACTCGGGAGCCGACCTCGATGGCACGTTCGGTGTCGCCGCCGAACACGTAGGCGTCGAGTCCCGAGGGGTTGGCGTTCGCGATGCGCAGCGCCTCCTCGTCGGAATCGACGGCGTGCAATGACACGACGGGACCGAACAACTCCGCGGTCGCCTTCGCCGGATCGGCCCCGGCGGCGACAGCCGGTGAGAGGAAAAACCCGTCGAGCTCGGGCAGCCGAGCCGGCTGGTGGACGCGGGCCCCCAGGGCGCGCAGTCCCTCGATCCGGCTCTGCAGGGTCGCGAAGTGAGGCGCGTTCGAGATCGGGCCGAGGTCGACGCCCTCGTCGAGCGAGTGACCGACCACCACCTTGGAGATGCGTTCGGTCAGCGCTTCGAGCAGTGGCGCCACCAGACTCCTGTGGGCGAGTATCTTGCCCGGCCCCTCACACCACTGGCCGTTCAGCTTGGTCATGCCCTCGAAGATCCCGTCGGCGGCGACCTCGACATCGGCGTCGTCCAGGACGAGCGCGGGGTTGTTGCCGCCGAGCTCCAGCTGAAGGACCTTGAAGTCCTCCGCGGCGGCCCGGGCGATCGCGCGGCCGGCCGCCGGACCACCGGTGAACGCTACGGCCTTGACGCGCGGGTCACCGGTCAGCGCGGCGCCGACGTCGCCGCGGCCGTGCACGAGCTGCAGCGCGCCGGCGGGAAGTCCCGCCTCGACGAAGCATTCGACGATGATCTGCGCGCTGCCCGGGGCGTGTTCCGACGGCTTCAGGATCACCGGGCAGCCCGCCGCGACCGCGCTCACGACCTTCGCCGCAGGGATGAAACTCGGCCCGTTCCAAGGCGTGAGGATCGCGGCAGGCCCCCACGGGACCTTGTACAGGCGGACGTCGCGGCCGCCCGCCGCCAGGGCCCGTACGCGGGGGATGCTCAGCAGGTCCGCTGCCGTCGCCCGGATCCTGGCGGGCAGGAACGCCGCGACCTTCCTGGTGAGGCCGATCGGCACGCCGCTGGTCAGGGAGTCGGTGCGGGCGATGTCCTCGACGCGGGTTTCGATGAGCGCGGCGACGCGTTCGAGAATGGCCGCACGCTCCCGGCGGGCCTCGTCGTCCCACTGGCCGACGCTGTACACGCGCTCGGCGTGCCGCAGAGCCCGTTCGATGTCCCCGGAGCCGGTCGTGACCATGCGGTGCACCGGTTCCCGGGTATTGGGGTCGATGTTCCATTCGCCCCGGACCGTCTCGCACTCGCTCCAGGCGTCCGCGATGTAGTTCACCGGCTGGGGAATCGCCGTCTCGGCACTCGACATGTGAGTCACCTCTGCATCCGTTGTTGATCAGGCCTGGAGGTCGACGACGATGCGCGTCACGTCGCCGCTCCGCATCGCCTTGAAGCCCTCGTTGATCTCGCCGAACGGGATCACCTGCGTGACCATCTCGTCGAGCAGCAGCCGTCCCTGCTGGTAGAGGCGCGCGAGCTGGACGATGTCCTGGCGCACCTGACCCGATCCCATGTACGAGCCGATGAGGCGCTTCTCGCCGAAGAAGAAGTCCGACGCCGGCACCTTGAGCTCGGTGCCCTCCGGGGCGATGCCCACCAGACAGGCGGTGCCGGTCGCCCGTAGCACCGAGAGCGCCGTGGCAGCGGTGCGCGCCGAGCCGACGGCCTCGAACGAGTAGTCGACGCCGTCACCCAGCAGGTTCCGCACCTCCGCGGCGACGTCCTCGACGCCGCCGTTCACGACGTGGGTCGCACCATAGCCGCGCGCTGCCTTGAGTCGTGCCTCGTCGAGGTCGATCGCGACGATGGCCGAGGCCCCCGCCAGCCTGGCTCCCTGGATGATGGCCGACCCGACGCCGCCGCAGCCGATCACCGCGACCGTGCTTCCCGGACGCACCCGGGCGCCGCGGAAGACGGCGCCGACGCCGGTGATGACACAGCACGCCAGGAGACATCCGACGTGCAGCGGCACCCCGTCGTCCAGCTTCACCAGCGAGCTCTCCCGCATGAGGGTGTGCCGTGAGAACGCGCCGATGTCGCCGAGCCGCTCGACCGGCTCGCCGTTCGTCAGCCGGAACGCGGGACGTGGGCGACGACGGACCTCCGCCACGCGCTGACACTGCGTCGACCGGCCGGCCTCGCAGTTGACGCAGCGGCCGCACGACGGCGTCAGCGCCCCGACCACGCGGTCGCCGACCCGCAGTCCGGTCACCGCCGAGCCGATCGCCTCGACGACACCGGCCACCTCGTGACCCACCACCACCGGCAGGTCGGTCGGCACCGTGCCGGTCATGTAGTGCAGGTCGCTGTGGCACAGTCCCACGTGCGAGACCGCGACGCGCACCTCGTCCGGCTCGGGACCGTCCACCTGGATCGCGGTCATCTCGAGCGGCTCGTTCACCGCGGTGAGCACCGCGGCCTCTGTGTCGATCACGTCTTCTCCTCTGTCGTTCCTTACGGGAAGGGCCGTACAGACCCCTGTCGCGGAGCTATCCGCGAGCGTCCTTGGCGGTCCAGAAGCCATCGATGCCGGCGCTGAACACCCCGCTCTCCCAGGTCTTCCGTGCGGCCTCGTCCTCGCGGACGAAGGCCTGCTCGATTTCGTCGAGCCCCGGCCGCAGCAGCGCGAGATGAAGCGCCGTCGTGTTGTGTTCCGGCGTCCACTCGATGGCCAGGTCGATGGCGCGGTCGACCAGCTCGTCGGGCGCGACGATCTCGTCCAGGAGACCGATCCGCAGGGCCTCTTCGGCGCCGATCCGCGGCGAGCCGAGGATCATGCGCGTCGCGTGGTTCCGGACGATCCGGGGGAGCAGCAGGCTCGACGCGTTCGAGATCGTGATGCCCCGGCCGTTCTCCGGCTGGTAGTACTCCGTCGCCGGGGTGCCGATCCGCGCGTCGCAGCAGAGGGTGATCTCCGAGGCGCCGCCCACGGCCAGGCCGTTCACCGCCGCGATGACGGGGACCTGTGTCTGAACGATGGCCCTGGTGATGTCGTGGAAGCTCTCGAAGGCCGTGCGGAGCTGCGCGTACGAGGTCGGCACGGACCGGAGGTCCTCGCCTGCGGAGAACGCCCGGCCCTCGCCGGTGAGCACGATTCCGCGCACCTGGTCGCCTGTGCCCGCTTCTCGGACGGCGTTCGCCAGCCGCAGCCGCGTGGCGACGTCCATGGCGTTGAGCTTCTCGGGACGACGCAGGGTGAGTACCGCCACCCCCCTGACGACGTCGATGCCGAGGAAGTCCGCAGGGGTGGTGGGTACGCCACCGGTCCTGCGCCGGCTGCCCAGGTCGAAGGTGACGCCGGGCTCGGCCGTGGCGCGGGCCTTGAGCGCCGGTTTGGACACGCGCTCGGACGGCGTCCGCGGGAAGTCGGCGACGAACTCGACGTAGCGCGGCACCTTGAAACGGGCGAGCTGCCGGCCGGCCCGGTCGATGAGCCGCGCAGCGGTTGTACGGTCGGCCGACACCCCGGCGGCCAGTTGAACGAAGGCCTTGACCTCTTCACCGAGGATCTCGTCGGGTTCGGCGACGACGGCGGCGGCCATGACCTCCTCGTCACGTTCGAGAGCGGCCTCGACCTCGGCGCTCGCTATGTTCTCGCCGCCCCGGCGCACCATGTCCTTGATCCGACCGACCAGTTGGATGCCGCCGTCCGGCCGGCGGACGGCGACATCGCCGGTGTGCAGCCAGCCGTCCCGCAGCACACGGGCTGTGTCCTCCGGACGGTTCCAGTAGCCGCGCATCATCGGCTTGCCCGAGACGATCAGCTCACCGGGCTCGCCGTCGGGCAGATCGACTCCTTGCGGATCGACCACCCGGACTCGTTTCGTCGGCACCGGAAGTCCCAAGCTCCCGCTCCCCACGGAGTTCGCGTCATCCACGGAACCGAACAGGTCGACGCCGGACTCGGTCATGCCGTAGATCTCTCGCCACGGCGCGCCCCAGCGTTCCTCCAGCTGCGCGTGGATTCCGACAGGGATGCCCGAACAGAGCACCAGGCGCAGCTGGTTGTCCAGGTCGTCGGGGTTCGGCGGTTGCTTGAAGAGCAGCGTCGGCATGGATCCGAGGACGTAGAAGAAGGTCGCTCGATGGCGACGTACGTCGGCGAAGAAGCCCGACGCGGAGAACCGGGGGAGCACGACCAGCGGGGCCCCGACCGTCAGGGCGAGCACGGTGTTCCACTGCGGATCCATGTAGGAGAACGGCTGGGCGGTGAGCAGGACGTCGTCGGCCCCGAGGCCGGTCACCGCGGCACAGTTCCAGCCCAGCCGCACCCAGTAGTCGTGCGTGAGCATGCATGCCTTGGGGAAGCCGGTGGTGCCCGACGTGTACTGCAGGTTCGCCAAGGTCTCGGCGGTGGGGCGCACCGTCGGAGCGGTCGCCGGGAAGGACGCGGACCCGTCTGCGGCGACGTCGACGATGCGGAGGTCCGCCAGGTCGGTCTCGGCGTCGGTGACTTCCTTCAGGAGACCCGCGCGTTCGTGATCGGTGAACACGACCCGGGCTCCCGAATCCCGGAGGAGATGGGTGAGATCCGCCTGCCTGTACGAGGAGTTGACCGGTACCGCCACAGCGCCGGCCTTCAGCGCGGAGAGCCACACGACCGGCCAGTGCACGATGTTCGGGAGCATGATCGCGACGCGGTCACCGGCCTGGATGCCGTCCACCTCGATCAGCCGGTGCGCCAGCCTGGAGGTCCGGGCTTCGATCTCGGCAAACGTCCAGGACTCGTCTCCGAACCGGAGGAACTCACGATCGGGTGATCGCCGCGCACGCTCGGCCAGCAAAGCCGTCAGCGTCGCGGTGGGCGGGTCCTCTCCCATCTGCTCGGGCCCGACGGCCGGCTGCGGGCGGCGAGAGGCCGCATCTTCCTCTCGCTGCGGTGTTTCTTTCACGACCACGACTGCTTCCTCTGCATGGGACTTTGTCCGTCTGTTCGCTGCCTTGAATGCGGATCGTCAGGCGTCGGCACGGCTCTGTTCGCGCAGGAGCGGCTTCACGTCGACCGACTCGTTGTGGTTGTGCAGGGCGCGGTAGGCGAAGTAGTACATGAGCATCTGGAATCCCCAGGTGCTCAGCGCGCCGATGTAGAAGAGGGTGTGCGCCTCGTCGTCGCCGGGGATGTGGACGAAGTCGTACGTCGAGGCGATGACGCATCCGGCAGCGGTCGCAAGCCCCGCGCCGATGGCCCATCCCTTTGCGCCGATCGCCCAGAGCCGCTTCGAGAAGTAGATCAGGAACAGGGTGGTCAGAACGTTGCCCACGATGAGGAAGATCGCGACTCCCGATCCGAGCCGCTCGCCGAAGAGCAGCAGGGAGATCCCGACGGCGGCGGCGAACGCGAACACCCCGACATCAGTCCTCACGGACGGCTTGTAATGATGCGTCACGCGCATCAGGCCCATGACGAGGATCAGTGTGATGCCGACCGACCGGGAGAACTGGTCGAAGAAGAACGCGGCGGTGTACATGGGGCTGTCCTCGGTCGCCCCGACGGCCGCGTAGACGAGGAAGTTCGACCCGGAGGTGGCGACGATGATCCATTCGAGGCCGAGGAGATAGTTCCCGTAGTTCCGGATGAACTTCCACCCGAAGGTGAATCCGACGATGATCATCCAGATGTCGGCGAGCAGGAAAAGCAAGTCTCTGAGTGCCATTCTTCCTCCGTTCCCTGAGGTCTTGTAGGCCTCTGGTTCTCTATCGAGAGGTCACGATTCGAGGTGTCGCCTTTGCGGGTGTGCGCCGGGCGAATCCGATAGGTCGGATCGCGGTGGGCAGTCCGCTGTCGAGTGAGGTGTAGGCGTCCCGCTTCGCCGGGTTCCCGGGGAGCAGACACCTGCTCGGTGAAATTCGGGCCGGCCGAGGCAGTGCTCCGACGGCTGTTTCCGGTCGATGCCGGCAGCGTCAGCTCCTCGCGAGGGGGTGAGAGCCATGCTGCTTCATCACGGTCAACCGATCAAGTCATCTGAACAAAGATTTTGGGACGAGGGCTATGACCTCGGTCGATATGGACATACCGGCTGGTAGCCTGGAGTCTGACTTGATCGATCGTCCAACTTTGGCAGGGGGCAGATGTGGCACGCGTACCGGCGGCCGAGCGGCGCAACGACCTGGTGAACGCCGCCATCCAAGTGATCGCGAGCCACGGCGTCGACGGTGCTACGACTCGTCGGATCGCCGAGCAGGCGAACGCCCCGCTGGCGACGCTGCACTACTGCTTCCAGACCAAGGAGCTGCTGTTCGCAGCCGTCTTCGAGCGGTTGACGGAGCGGTACCGTGAGGTTCTGATCGAGAACGATGTGCACGGCGACCTCGTCCCGACTGCGCATGCGATCCTCCGCGGACTCTTGAACTGGTATCTCGAGTCCGATTCGGAATTCGCGTCCGCGAGCTTCGAGCTGATCAGCTGGGCGCAACGCCAGGCGGAGCATCCGGCGGTGACGGTGTACAACGAGGCGTTCAATGTCGTGCGATCGATCCTCGCGAGAGCGGCCACCGGACAGGACGTCGCGCCCGAGACGATCGACCAGATCGGCTATGTCATCGGCACCCTTTCAGACGGCTTCGTGGTGAATTGGCTGACGTATGCCGACCGCTCCCGAGCCGCCGAGCAGGCAGAGGTCATCATCGATGTGCTCGACGCCTGGCTGGCCGCGAAGCTCGCCTGATCACCGAACGTGGACGTGACCTGGGACCGGACCCGAGTGCGTCCACCCGCCGGCGGCACGCCGACGCGCCCGGGCCGGCCTCGTCACAGGCGTTTGAGGGATTCCTCAACGATCCACGTCATCGTCGGATCGTCGCTCTCCATCCATTCCGGGTGCCACTGGACTCCCAGTACCGGTGCGTCCGGAAGCTCCACCGCCTCGGCCACACCGTCAGCCGTCCGGCCCGTGACGAGAAGCCCTGTGCCGCAGCGGTCGACGGCCTGGTGGTGCCACGAGTTGGTGACAGCTCGTGCTCCGAACAGTCCCGCGACGATCGAGCCGGCCTCGAAGGTCACGACGTGATCATCGGTGCCGTCGGTGAGCGCGGCCTCCTGCGACAGGTGCCGTACCTCGCCGGGCGGAAGATCGGCGATGAGCGTGCCGCCGAGCGCGACGTTGAGGACCTGCATGCCCCGGCACACCGCGAGCACCGGGATGCGCCGTTCGAGCGCGGCACGTACGAGCGCGAGCTCGTACGCGTCCCGCTCGGCATCGTGGACCATCGGGTCCGCACGCGGGTCGATGTCGCGGACTACGGACGGGTCCCCTCCCCAGCACGCCGGATGCAGGTCCTGCCCGCCGGTGATGACGACGCCGGCCAGCCAGTGGCAGACCGCCTCCGCGTCTGTCTCGTACGAGAGGTTCACGGGGAGACCGCCGGCTCGCGCGATCCGGATCGCGTAGTCGGACATGTAGCTGTCGGCGCAGCGATCGCCGTACCGCCGGTCCGCACCCTTGATGAGGTCCAGTCGGATCCGCCGGCCGGTGATGCCGATCAGAGGGCGCACCGCGGTCGGCGTGTCGGCCTTCGCGTTCACGGCAGTTCGAAGTATCGGACGGACTCCCACTCGGAGAGCTCGGCGAACGGATCACCGCCCGTGGTGTGGAACTGCATCCACTCCCACCGACGCGATCCGACCCAGTAGTCCACGAAGTCGGAGCCGAGGAGGCCGCGAAGGATCGGATCCGCTTCGAGGGCGGCGGCGGCCTTCGTGATGGTGTCCGGCAGCCGGGTGATCTCCCCGGGCGGCATGCACCAGGCCATCTCCGCGACCGGCTCCGGCGGTTCGATCTTGCGCTCGAGGCCTGCGATCACACCGGCCAGCACGCCGGCGAGCGCGAGATACAGATTGGCGTCGGCGCCGGGGACCCGGTACTCCAGACGGGAGTACGCCGGGTGCCCGCAGACCGCCCGGACCGCCGTGGTCTTGTTGCTGATGCCCCAGCTGGCGGTGACCGGCGGGCCACTGAGATCCACCAGGCGCCGGTACGAGGTGATCTGCGGGAGCACGATCGACGTGTTGCCCTCGATCGTCGCGAGCAGACCGCCGATGGCGTGGCGCATCGTCTCCGACGGCCCCTCCACCGCGTAGAACGCGTTGGCGCCGTCTCGCTGGAGGGACAGATTGATGTGCGAAGCCTGCCCGTAGCCCGCGGTGGGCTTGGCCATGAAGGTGACCGTGTGGCCGAGGTCGAACGCGACCTCGCGCATGATCTGGCGGGTCCGCGCCCAGGCATCGCAGACCGTGATCGGATCGCCGGGAGCCAAGTTGATCTCGATCTGGCCGGCGGCGTCCTCGTCGCTCCAGGCCTCCCACTCGATGCCGACCGCGTCGAGCCGGTCGGCGACGGCCTTCATGTAACCGGTCCAGTCCTTCGACTTCGCCAGGTGATAGGCCGTGCCCGCGCTCCCGCCGAGTGGAGTCAGGTCGCGGTATCCGCGTGCGCGCGCCTCGTGGACGGACTCCTCGAAGACCGTCGCCTCGATCTCGACGGCGACGGTCGCCGTGAAGCCGAGCGAGGTGAGTCGGCCGGTCATCCTCTTCGCCAGGTTGCGTGGACAGATGGGGACCGGAGTGCCGTCCTTCAGCCAGTAGTCGCCGATCACGGCGTCGAGCCCCGGCTCCCACTCGACCAGGGTCGACATGTCGGGGCGGAAGTAGACGTCGTCCAGGTGGCCGCGCCAGTCGGGAAAGGCGAAACCGAAGGCCGGTGCGTTTCCGAGGTCGAGCCCGAACAGGAGGTCGGCGAAGGCGAACCCCGAGTTCAGGCCCGAGGCGAACTTCTTCGGCGCCAGGGTCTTGCCGAGGAACGAGCCGTCGTGGTTCGTCGCCTCGATCCGGACGGCTCGCGTCCTGGAGTCACGGGCGTCAACTCCCGCGGCGAGCTTAGTGAGTTCAGACATCGTAACGAACCTTCCAGGACGCGCCGACCATGACCGACAGCTGAGAGAGAGTGCCCTGGATCCCGAGCGCACCCGTGGAGAGAACGGCGAGCAGGTCGTCGGCTCCGGAGAACACGCCGGCGAGGGCCTCGGGAGCTCCGGCGATCAGGTAGTGCGTCGCGCCCTCGCCGAGAACGACCTGCTCCAGGCCTTCGGGACCCTCGGTGACCGCGATGAGCACGTCCGGAATCCCCGGTACGGAGCGCGCGGCGGTCCAGAAGTGCTCGGCGGCCGACTGCCAGTCCGGCACCGGCGGCGACAGCGCGAGCAGCGCGTCCGCGGCGAGCTCGGCGTTCCCCGAGGGGGCGTCGACGGGAGCGAACCTGGCGTTCAGGTCGACGGTGATCGCGGCATCGGGTTCGACGCGGACTCCGCTCGAGACCTCGACGACGCCGCCGCCGAAGGTGATCGTCGCCGCCTGCGGCGTCTCGTGGGACCGGATCGCCACTGTGGCGGCCGGATTCCGCAGTACCGGGAGCGCGTGGCCCGCTCGGACGGAATCCCGCAAGGTGCGGCCGATCAACCGGACGAGGGGAGTCGCATCGTCCTCGATCCTTACGTCGATCTCGGTGGCGGTCGCTGCGCCGGACACCGCAGGGGCCGTCGTGGTTTCGGTCATCCGTAGTCCTTTCGACTTCGGGAGATCACACGCGCCGCGAATCGGCTGCCTCGGATCTCGGATGGACCGTGATCATCATGGTCAAGTGACTAGATCAGGTGACTAGGATGGTGGGGTACAGGTCGCGACCTGTCAATGACTTCGGGGAGGCCCCACAGTGAATGAAGTGATGCCCTCGTACTGGGCGCAGCTGGATGCCGATGCGCAGGGCGCGGCACGATTCATCGCCGGAACCCTCAAGAAACCGGTCCGCGAGCTGGGCGCGGAAGCGGCGCGGAAGCTCCTGGCCACCCCGCCGTCGGAGTGGCCGATCACACCCCTCGACCGGGTCGAACACCTGACCCTGCCTGCCCGCTCCGGCGAGCTCCGCGCACGCCTCTACCACCCGGACGGCCCCCTGCCGTCCGGCGGACCGCGTCCGGCGCTGGTCTATATGCACGGAGGCGGCTTCGTCCTCGGCACCCTCGACGGAGTGGACGAGGTCTGTCGCGCGCTCGCCGCCCGCTCCGGGTGGGCGGTGCTCTCCCTTGAGTACCGACTCGCGCCGGAGAACCCCTATCCGGCAGCCCTCGACGACTGTTTCGATGCGTTCGCCTGGCTTCGCCGTTCGGCTCCGGGGTTCGGCATCGACCCGCACATGATCGCCGTCGGGGGGGACTCCGCCGGTGGCAGTCTGGCCGCGGCGCTGTGTCTCAAGCTCCGGGACCTGGGGCTCGCTCGGCCGGTGTCCCAGGTGCTCGTCTATCCCGCCGTCGATGACGCATTCGCCACCCCGTCCTGGACGGAGTTCGCCGACGCACCTCTCTTGACCAGTGCGGATGCGCGCTGGTTCTGGGAGCAGTACCTCGGACCTGACCACACGGGATCGGCCGATCACTACGCCGCCCCCATGCGCGCCGCATCATTGCGGGATCTTCCGCCGGCGCTGGTTCTCACCGCCGCGGTCGACCCGCTTCGCGACGACGCCGAGGCGTACGCCGAAAGGCTGCGGCGTGACGGAGCGGAGGTCACCTCGATCCGCTGTGCCGGCGTGTTCCACGGCTTTTTCACCGAGGTGGGTGTGTTCGCCAGGACGGACGAGGCTATCTCGCAGGTGGCGCGCCACCTGCGAGACCTGGTCGATGCCTGAACGGCCGCGACGGCGATGCCTGAACGGCCGCGACCGGCGCGAATCGAATCGCATTCGACTATTGACGGCGCTCGGGCCCGTGGCTAGATTCTGTGGATCAAACGACTAAGTCAGATGACTGAGATGCGTTCTTCGATGCGCCGAGGGGCGACGTCCCCCGCCTAGGCGAAGCCCTGACGGCCAGATGCCACCGCATGTCGACTACCCGAAGGCACACGCATGACTGAGACCACCCCATCCACCGCACCCGTCGTCGACCTCCTCTGCGTCGGTGCGGGATTTTCAGGCCTCTACGCGGCGTACAAGGCCGTCGAGAAGGGCTGGACGATCGCGGGATTCGAAGTGGCGCCCGATGTCGGCGGCACCTGGTTCTGGAACACGTATCCCGGTGCCCGGTGCGACGTCGAGAGCATCTACTACTCCTACTCGTTCAGTCAGGAGCTTCTGCAGGAGTGGACGTGGAGCGAGCGCTTCGCACCGCAAGCCGAGATTCTCAGCTACATCAATCACGTCGCGGACCGCTTCGACCTGCGCCGTCACTTCACCTTCGGCACCCGGGTGACGTCCGCGACCTGGCTCCAGGACGAGCGGCTCTGGGAGGTGACCCTCGACTCCGGTGAGACCCGGCGGGGCCGACACCTGCTCGCCGCCTCGGGCGGTCTCTCGGCGCCCAAGGACTTTGACGTGCCGGGCCTGGAGAACTTCACCGGGACCATGGTCTCGACGAGCCGGTGGGACATTCCGCTGAGCGATCTGGCGGGCAAGCGAGTCGCCGTGATCGGCACCGGCTCGTCCGCGGTCCAGTGCATTCCCCTCATCGCCGAGGTCGCCGAGCACCTCACCGTGTTCCAGCGCACCCCCAACTATGTGTTCCCGGCCCGCAACGTCCCGCTGTCGGCGGACTACGTCGACGAGATCAAGAGCAGCTACGCGGCGATCCGCGAGGAGTGCCGCCACTCGCTCGGCGGCATCCCGGACCGCATCCCGGACGCCGCCGCGTTCGACGTCTCCGACGAGGAGCGTCGCGAGCGCTACGAGCGGGCCTATGTGCGCAGCGGGTTCAACGGGGTCGGCGGCGAGTTCTCCGATCTGTTGACCGATGCGCGCGCCAACGAGACCGCGGCAGAGTTCGTGCGCGGTAAGATCCGCCAGATCGTCCAGGACCAGGCGACCGCCGCAGTCCTCGAGCCCCGCTTCCACCCGCTCGGCGCCAAGCGCAGCTGTTTCGGCACCGACTACTACGAGACCTTCAACCGTTCCAACGTCTCGGTGGTCTCCCTGCGCGACGAGCCGATCGACACCATGACGAGCGACAGCATCGTCACGAGTGCCGACTCGTACGAGGTCGACGCCATCGTGCTCGCGATCGGATTCGACGCCTTCACCGGCCCGCTGTTCGCATTGAACGTCTCCACCCCGGAGGCCGGCAGGCTGCAGGACGCGTGGAGCGACGGAGTCCGGACGTACCTGGGCATCATGGCCGCCGGGTTCCCGAACTTCTTCATGATCGCCGGACCGCAGAGCCCCGCGCTGGCGAGCAATGTCGTGGTCACGATCGAGCAAGCCGTCGACTGGATCACCGATCTGATCGGGCACGCGAAGGCCGGTGGCGCCGAGGTCATCGAGCCGACGGCCGAAGCTCAGGACGACTGGGTGAAGATCACCGAGGACACGGTCAGCCAGACGCTCTACGCGACCACCGACTCCTGGTACCGGGGATCGAACGTGACCGGCAAGCCGACGACCTTCCTCGGTTACGTGGGCGGAGTCGGCAAGTACCGCCGGATGTGTACCGAGCTCGCCAAGCGCGGCTACCCGGGCATCGAGCTGGACGGCGAGACCGTAGCCCGTCGCCTCGGCCGTATTCACAAGGAGATCGCGTGAAGGTCGTACACCAGCGCTACGTCGCCCACTCCGAGGCGCACTACGCGGGGAACCTGGTCGACGGGGCCTTCGGACTGAAGCTCTTCGGAGACGCAGGAACGCACCTGGCGATCACCCTCGACGGTCACGAGAGCCTGTTCGCCGGGTACGCGTCGGTCGAGTTCCTGGCCCCGGTCCGTGGCGGCGACGTCGTCGAAGTGGAGGCGCGCCTGGCGTCGAAGGGAAGGCGCAGCCGCACCGTCGACTTCGAGCTGCGGATCATCTGCCGAGCCGTCGACGACAGCGGCCGGGCCGAGGTGCTCCCCGAACCCATCCTGGCCACCCGAGCGCGAGGCACGGCTGTCGTTCCGGCCGAAGCGGGAACGACGGCAAGGTGACCGCGGGGGCGCGAGGTGACGGTCGGCGGTGAGCAGCCCGAGCCGCGTACCCCACACGAGCGACCGGCCCGCTGTCGGCGGCGGGCCGGTCTCGGTGGGCGGTGTGCTCGCGCAGGCGTTACGCGGCGCGGAACCGTCCTTCCCCGACCTCCGTGACCAGTCCTGTGCTGATCAGCCGGCGCAGGTGCTGTGCCGCGGTCCGCCGCTCGACCGGTTCCACGTGAGGGCCATCGATATGGGGGCGGTAGACGAGGCGGTGTGCGGTGATCTCTTCGACGGTGCGCGGTTCGTCGAGGAACGCCAGGAGCGTCGCGTCCCGCTGCTTCACCACGGAGGCGAAAGCGTCGAGCCGCGCGGAGAACTCGCCCGCGCCCTCGATCACGCCCTTCTGGTGGGCGGTGCCGTACCAGCGGGCGCCGATCTCCCGGCACCGGCGCATGGACGCCTCGAAGTCCGGGAGGCTGCTCCCGAGGTCCCCGTAGTACGGGCCGAACGAGGTCAGGTCGATGTCCGCCACGTACAGGAAGCCGTCCGGTTCGACCAGGAAGCCGCTGTGGCCGGCCGTGTGACCGGGGAGGTGGACGACGGTCAAGGTGCGACCGCCGAGGTCGAACACCGTTCCGTCGGCGAATGCCGCTGCGTCGGGCCGGTCCCGCACGTGGAACTGGTCGCGCAGGATCACTTCGGTGTCCGCTGTGGCGTCCGGCGGGAGGCCGTAGCCGGCGGCCATGACGTCGCGTGAGCGCAGCGCGGCGAGGTCGCCCTCGTGGACGTGGACGGGCACTTCGTAGCCGCCGAGACCCGCGACGTGATCCTCGTGGGCATGGCTCACCAGGACCACGTCCGCCGGCGGTGCAGCTCCGACGAGCGACAGCGACGGGTCGATGACCAGCGTTTCGGAGGTGCCGCGTACAAGGACGGAGTTGGCGTACGGGTAGGCGCCCCGCTCGGCTCCGACGAGCACGGTGACCCCGGCGTACCGCTCTTCCGCGTATCCCGGGGTGGTCATGGTAGGTACTCCTTCGTCCGTGAATCCCGTTGTGAGTGTGTCGAGTTGACCCATGCTGGCCGGTGTCACGCTTTCACCGGGCCGCTTCGTCTGGCGGGCGAGGAAGCGGGCGCGGGATGCCATGGCGCTGGTACCGGTGCCGCACGAGTAGCTGGAGCCGATGCACGTATGTGTCGCCGAGTTCGCCCGGTGACCGAAGGTCGTGCCCGTCCGAGCCCGGCGCCGACACGAACGTGTGCGTCGAGCGGAGCCCCCGAGCGGCTCGTCATGCCGAGGCCTCGCGCCGCGTCGCCCCCTCGCAGTAGGCACCGGTCGCCACGACGTCATGCCTCCTGAACACGGCTCTCCGCCTCGGTTCCACACCATGTGGGCACGACCGAATGCCTGATGTTCCGGCCTGTCCGAGCAACCGAGTATTGATTGATATCGATTCGGGTTCGATCTTAGGGCGCACTCAGGGCCTGTCAACCCCGCGGTCGCGGAGAAGGTGCGAGCGCCGATGATGCGATCTCGGATCACGTTCGACAAGGGCGTGGCCCCTTTGCTGCCGACCCGGACCACCCCGGTGCAGCGCCGCGGAAATGAGCGCAGGCGGACCGTCCTCGATGCCGCCGTGGCTGCACCTCGGCTACTTCCGTCGGCATCCGAGCTGTGCGGAACTGTGGTTCGCGGGACGCCACGAAGTGCCGGAGAAGTTGGTGCGTGCCTCTGACCCGCCCCTGGTGTACCCGGGCGCGCAGTTGCGTGGGTCAGTCGTTTTCCTTTGTAGGGAGGGCCTGTTCGGCCCAGATGACCTTGCCCTCGCGGCTGTGTCGCGTGCCCCAGCGCTCGGCGAACTGGGCGACGAGCAGCAGGCCGCGGCCGCCTTCGTCGAAGGTCCGGGCGCGACGCAGGTGCGGGGCGGTGCTGCTGGCGTCGAAGACCTCGCACGTCAGCGTGGACTGGAGAATGAGCCGCAACTGAATGGGGACGCTGCCGTAGCGGATCGCGTTCGTGACCAGTTCGCTGACCATGAGCTCCGTGGTGAAGGACAGTTCCTCCAGTCCCCATGCGGTCAGCGCGCCGGACGCGAAGCGGCGGGCGTCGGCCACGACCGCGGGGTCGGAGGGGAGGTCCAGCGCAGCGACGTGACCGGGGTCGAGTGCCCGGGTGCGTGCCACCAGGAGGGCGACGTCGTCGGAGGAGCGGCTGGGCAGGAGAGCGGCGAGGATCCGGTCGCAGATCTCGTCGGGTGATTCTGCTGGTTCCGCCCGGTCCACCGCCTTCGGCGGTGTCGGCCCTCCCGCGAGAACGTCGCCCAGCAACGCACGGGCGGCGTCCACATCACGCGTGCGACTTCGGATGAGGCCGTCGGTGAACAGGGCCAGCAGGCTGCCTTCGGGCAGTGTCAGCTGGGTCGTCTCGAAGGGGAGACCGCCCAGGCCCAGCGGGGGGCCGATCGGTGCCTCCAGCAGTTCGACCGGCCTGGAGCCCGCAGTGTCGTCCTCGCCGTCCGGGGGAGTGACGACGACCGGAAGGACGTGCCCCGCGCTGGCGAAGGAGCAGACGCGGGAGACGGGGTCGTAGATCGCGTACAGACAGGTGGCGCTGGTCTCGCCCGCCTCCTGCCCCTCCTCGTTCTGGAGGCGGATGACTACGTCGTCCAGGTGCGTGAGCAGCTCGTCGGGCATCAGGTCGATGTCGGCGAAGGCGCGGACGGCGGTCCGGAGGCGGCCCATGGTGGCTGCGGCGCCCAGACCGCGCCCGACGACGTCGCCCACGACGAGGGCGACTCGCGCCCCGGACAGGGGGATCACGTCGTACCAGTCGCCGCCCACTCCCGCCCTGGCCCCGCTGGGCAGGTAGCGAGTGGCCGCGACGACGGCCGGCTGTTCCACCGTGCGCTGCGGCAACAAGCTGCGCTGGAGGGTGAGCGCGGTGGAACGCTCCTGGGTGTACCGGCGTGCGTTGTCGATGGACACCGCCGCTCTTGCGACGATCTCCTGAGCGAGGAAGAGATCGTCCTCGTCGAAGGGGGCCGAGCTTTCCGCACGGAAGAACTGCACGAGGCCCAGGACTTCTCCGCGGGCAGGCAGGGGCAGCAGCAGCACCGAGTGGAAGCCGTCGGGGTCGTACGCCTCGTCCCCGCTCTCCGGAGTCGACTGCCACCATGCCTCGGCCTCGGAGCCGGGGAGGTGGTGCAGCGCGGCCCGGCCGGTGGCCAGTGCGCGGGCCGGCTCCGATTCCTCCGGGTAGGTGTGCGTTCGTCCCGGCGGCGTGCGCGGCTCCGTGCTTCGGGTGCCGGACGCGAACCGGTGGGCTACGCGGCGGAGCGGCGACGGGCCCGACGCAGGGAGCGCGTCCTCGTCGTCGAGGACGATGGTGCGAAGGTCGACGACGACGAGATCGGCGAAGTCGTCGGTTCCGACGTCCGCCAGTTCCTGGGCGGTGCGGCCGATGTCCAGGGTGGTGCCGATCCGCAGGCTTGCCTTGTTGGTCAGGAGAAGCCGACGCTGCAACCGCCGGTCGCGTTCCTCCTGATAGGCCTCGACGACGCGCACGGAACTGCGGTCCACATAGACGAACCCCTGCGCCAGTAGTCGCATCGCCACGGCGTTGATCAGTTCCGGATCGTCGGTGAGCCGGGGAACCTCTGCCTGAAACAGCTGGAACAGGCCGACGTGGCCGAGTCGGTAGGCGCGCAGGAGCGTGCTGATGGGAACGCCGCCGCGGGCGAACCTGCGGGCGATCTCGAGGGACGGGGGAGGCGTTTCGACCTCGGCGGCGTCGAGGCCGTGCTCAAGCACGTCCAGAAAAGCTGTGAGGTGTCCGATCGTTTCTTCGGAGGCGAGAGTGGTGATGTCCTCGTGCTGCCACGGCTCGGGAAGCTCCTCGCGCATGCGCAGCAGCAGGGCGTCGACCGACTCGTTCGTCCTCGGTCTGAATTCTCGGGCAAGGCGGCGAAGGAGAACATCCACATCATCCTTCATGAGATCAATTGTCCGTACAGCGTCTGAAGCCTGCCACCGGGCGGAGAGTCGACCTGTCCTGGGTCGGCAGCGGTTGACGGTGCGCGATCATCCATGCGTACACTTAAACACGAACTCGATTCTGTATCGAACTCTTCGCCGGTACACGCACCGCTCGCGATTCCTCGGCCCGATCGGCCGATCGTGAGGGCGGTCGCCTTGCGTAGCCGTGTGACACCACCTCTCTGGCGATGCCCCCGATGATCTCGGCCGGGGCCTGCCATGGGTTCCCATGGGTCGCCTCGGCTTTCTCGCATGTCCTCATGCCCGCCCGACCACCCTCTTTACGGAGGTCTCCGTGCGTTTCCCCTCCACGCCGGCCCCACCCGGCGGCCCGCCCGCGCCCCGACATGGCGCTTCTCCCGATGAGATCGGCCGGCGCGTCGGGCGTACCTTCCTGGCCGCCAACGCGGTGCCCCTGGCCATTGGTGTCGTGCTGTCCTGCTCCACCGCGCTGACGGGAACCCGTGTGTACGGGCGTCTCACGCTCGGCGTCGTCTGGGGCGCCCTGCAGCTCGGCGTCTTCCTCGTCAGCGTGTGGTGGTACGAGGCCCGGTCCGTGCGGCCGGACACTCCCGCCGAGCGCTTCTTCGCCCCCGAGGACCTGCCGGCCGGGAACGCGGGTACGTCTCCCGCCCGAGAGCGCGGGTGGTGAGACGGTGACGGCTCCACTCCTGCTGAGTGCGGGTGTCCTCGATCCGGTCGGCTCGGCCGCCCGGGGCCCCGTGATCACCACCTTCCTGGTCTTCATCGGCCTGTGCCTGCTGTGGGTCTTCACTCTCGCGAGCCAGGACGAACACCCGGAAAGGCTCCACACGGCCGGCAGGTCGCTCCCGCCGGTCTTTAACGGCGTAGCCCTGGCGGGCGAATACATCACGGTCGTCACGCTGTTCGCCGCGTCGGGAGCGATCGCCCTCTTCGGCTACGACGGGTTCACCTCCGCTGTCGACAGCGTCATCGCACTCGGGGTACTCCTCCTCCTCGCCAAGAGGATCCGCGACAGCGGCCAGTACACGCTCGGCGGCCTTTTCTCACTGCGCGCGCCGGGCCGAGAGGCGCGCACAGCGGCGGCCGTGGTGACGCTCGTCATCACGGTTCCCGTGCTCATGGTCCAGCTGCGGGCCGCCGGCATCAGCGCGGCGCTCCTGATCGGCATGTCGAGCGACACGGCCCAGGTGGCGTGCACGGTGCTGATGGGCTGCCTCGTCGCCTGCTTCGCCGGGGTGGCGGACCTGAGGGGAACCAGCTTCGTCCAGGTTGTCAAAGTCCCCGTCACGCTGGTGGCGCTCGCGGTGGTCACCCTGCTCGCCCTGCGGAAGTTCTCGTGGAGCCCCGGAGGTCTGCTCGACGCCGCGGTGCAGCAGAGCATCGCGCCCGACGGCTACCTGAGCCGGGGGCTCTGGGCGCACACCGCGGGCCTCGGCCCGCTGAACACGATCAGCGACCACATCGTCGTCATCCTCGGCATGGCGATGATGCCGCACCTGATCCTCCGCGTCGCCGCCTCGCGGTGCGGACGAGCGGCACGGCGCTCCACGAGCATCGCCGCGGGTCTGACAACGATCTTCTACCTCCTTCTGATCACGACCGGCTTCGCGGCGGCCGCCGTGGTCGGCAGCGGACAGATCGGCGCGGTCGACGCGAACGGCCAAGCGGCTCCGATCCTGCTCGCCTCCGGCCTCTTCGGGTACGGATCGACCACACGCGTCGTGATCATCACCCTCGTCGCCTGCATCGCCTTCCTCGCGGTGCTGACGGCCGTGTCCAGCATCACCTTCACCGCCGCGGTCTCCGTCACGCGCGACGTCCTCACCCGGACCGGGCGCCCTCTCACCGACACCGGACAGGTCTGGGCGCTTCGTTCCACCGTCGTCGTCCTGTGCCTCGGAGGGCTGGTGCTCTCCACCGCCTTCCACAGCTATCCCGTCGAGTTCCTGGTCACGTTCTCGCTCGGCGTCGCGGCCACCTGCGTCTTCCCGGTGCTGGTCTACTCCTTCTTCTGGCCGGGGTTCAATCGCCGGGGGCTACTGTGGTCCGTGTACGGGGGACTGCTCCTCTGCACCGTCCTCACGATCTTCTCGCCCACCGTCTCGGGGAGCGCGTACGCGCTGTGGCCCGACGTGTCCTTCGACTGGTACCCGTTCCACACCACCGGCCTGATCTCCGTACCGGCCGCGTTCCTCCTCGGGTGGCTCGGCAGCACGAGGTCGCCGGCGCGGACCGAACAGGGCTCCCGGCGGACCGCGCACGAGTACGTGAAGGGGTAAGACGCAGCCTGCGGAGCCGGCCCCTCACCCGTCCGGCTCCGCCCGGATGCTTCCCGGTCCGGTAGGAGGCGGGCTGATGCCCCGGACCGAGTCGATGGCCTGCCACAGCACGAGTCACACAGGGCCCGGGACGCGGCAGAGACGAGGACACCCCGGCGGGACGTAGCCGAGAACCCCCGCCGGTAGCGGAGGCGCGCGGCTGCTTGACCACGCTTCGTACGCCTTGCCGAAGGAGGCCGAAATCGGCGGGAGCCGGGCTCCCGCCGGAAGATGGTGAGGGCATGCGGATGCAACCCCCATGGTGCGCACGTCGCGGCTGGGTGAACCGTCGACGAAAGCCTCAGCCCGTGACGGGCCGAACGGCTCGAGGAGCTCGTTCATGAATCAGCCGCCCACACGACGGCGCCGGAACCAGTGGCTCTCCGAACGCCGCCGTTCGACTGTGAGCGCGCTTGTCGCCGTAGGAACGGCAGGACTTCTTTTCGGCCTCGACGGCAGCTGGGCGCGCGTCACGGGGGCGGACGTGTGCGTGCTGGTACTACTCGCCTACCTCTTCCCGTACCTCATGGTCACGGTGGTCGCCTTCTCGACCGCGTCTACGGAACGCGTACGCGACTGGGCCCGCCGGGAGGCGCGGGGCACAGTGCTCCAGCGGTACGTGTACGGGACCGCACCCGGCCCGGGAGTGTCTGTCTTCATCGCAGCCGCCGCACTCGTGGTGGCGGTGGTGTGGCGCCCCGGGCACCTCGGCTCCGCGTTCGAACCGGCCGGCCGTGCGGCGGTGGCACTCGTCATGGCGGCCGTCGCCTGGATCTGCGTCGCCGTGTCCTTCGCGGTCGCCTTCCAGGCCGACAACCTCGTGGAGGGTGAAGGGGCTCTGGAGTTCCCCGGCGAGCAGAGCCCGCTCTGGATCGACTACGTCTACTTCGCCTTCTCGGTGATGACGACGTTCGGTACGACCGACGTCACCGTGCTCTCCCGGGAGATGCGCCGGACGGTGACGGCCAACTCGTGCATCGCGTTCGTCTTCAACACGGTCACGGTGGCCAGCCTCGTCGCCGCCCTGGACAGCATCTGACGAGGTGAGCAACTCATCACCGTGGCCCCGGGCTTCACCAACACGTTGACACGCAAGGCCGTGCACGGCTGGTCGGCAATGATCGAACGCGGCTACCTCCCTGCAGGTGCCCACCGACGGCGCCACAGCCGCCGGGTTGCGGTTTCCACCTTTCGCGGGAGCTCGGGGGCCACCGCACGGTCCGGCTGTGAGCCGTTCCGCCGTCGTCGCGCGATGGCCCGTCTGCAACCAGTGAATCAGCGTGTGGAGGCCACTGGGGAGATCGACCGAGAGCTGAAGTCAGCGCCCCAGACTCGCGAGAACCGCCTTTGCCGCGTTCTCGCCCGACGTCGCCGCGTCAGCGAGCGTAGGCAGGTGGAGCTGGTAGTCGCCGGCGAGGTGGATCGGCCCGAGAGGGGCTCGCAGCGTCGGCAGCGATGCGCGCCTTCCCGGAGCCCAGAAGGGCACCACGCGACGGTGCCGCCGCACGATGCCCTCTCCGAACTTCCCCCGGAGCTGCGGGTAGACCGAAAGAAGGTCCTTTGCGAACCGAGCGGTGATCTCCTCATCGGAAAGCTCGAACAAGTTGTCGGCCTGTGCGCCTCCGGCAAAGCAGGCCAGCGCACCGCCGGGCTTCCGTGCGCCTTTCCCGCGCATGGCGGCGGCGTGGTTGAACACCGCCTGGAACGAGAGCTGCGGCGTGGAAACCGCGTAGAAGTCGTCCCAGGGCTGGGGCCCTACTTCGTCGGTGAAGAAGCCGACGATCACGTAGCGGCCGTAGCGAATGTCGGCGAACGCGTTGTGGTAGCTCTGCGGAAGCCCCGGAAGGATCTGCAGCGCGACATCGCTGGGGACCGTGACAACGGCCCGCTTCGCGCGCACCCGCACCGGGCCTCCCGCGTCGGCGTAGTCGACGACGACGCCGGCCCCGTCCGGCCGTACGGACCGGACACCGGCCCCGAGCCGGAGGCGTTCGCCGAGGTCGGTGGCCAGAATGTCGGTCAGCGTCTGGTTGCCTCCCACCGGAAGCGCGAAGTTGGACTCCTTGTCCGGGTCCGTCATCATGATGGCGACCGACGTGATCAGCTGGCCCGCGGCCGTTTCGCCGGGCTCACATCCCATCCACTGGCCCGTCAATGACCTGAGGACGTCATGGGCCAACTCGGATCGGACGCCCCGAAGAAGATCCGAGGCGAGGCGGCTGTCCAGCTTGGCGCGCACCCTCTTCGCCATCTTGCCGTCCGACTCCATGAACGGGACGGACGAGACGATACGGGCGCCGACCGCCGCGAGGCCGATCCGGTCCAGAAGACTCATCCGCGTACGGAACATGAGCTCGGACAGTTTGGACGTGTCCACCAGTACGCCGTTGAGAACCAGCGCCGCGCTCTTGTCGGACAGTGATCCCATCGCGATGCCGTGACGATGGAGAGCGTCGATCAGCGGTCCGGTGCCCTCGGTGAACTGAGTCCCGACGTTGATCCAGTAGTCGCCTTTCCGGACGGTCTCGACACGTCCGCCCGCCCGCTCCGACGCCTCGAGCACGAGGGCATCGGTCTTGCCGGCGAGCGTGGTGGCCGCCATCAGCCCCGCCATTCCCGCTCCGACGACGACGACCTCGCAGCTCTCCTCGCGTACGGGCCGCGCCTCGTTCGTCGTGCCGAGCCCGGGTTCCGCGTTTGCCATGCTGTTCCTCACTTCGCAATCAGGACGGCTTCCGTGTCGTCTTCCGCTCGGACAGCCGGCATCGAGGGTGCGGTTTGCCGTGTCGACGGTGATCACGGTCGGTTCTCGACGGACGCGTGAACTCCTCGTGCGTGGGCCGCCGCCGGCACCCACCGGCTCATGTCGTGGCCCTGACAGGTCCCGTCTCCGGGGCGAACCTGGCGAGGCCTCCACAGCTGCTCCCTGCCGGCCTTGTACTCCCCTCGGCGGCCCGAGCGTCGACAACAAAACGTCGAATCGAGTTCGACTTTACAGGTGCGCCGCACTCCGGTCACCCCCTTCTCGGGTCGGGTGTTCCGGTCCGGCCGGGCGGGCCCTCCTGGTGGCGGTCGGTGCCGAGCGGCCGACCGTGGGGGCCGGCAAAGGTTGCCCATCTCTGCCAACGCCCCAGCTCGACCTGCTTGACGCTGACCCAGTCGGACGACAAGGTAGAGCGACATAATCAAGTGACAATGTTGCGTGAACGAATGTGACGCCCTTCGACGAACCGAGGTTCACCCATGAACACGAGCATGCTTGCCGGCCGCCTTCACCTGGACACCCTCACCTTCGCCGTCGAAGAGGTCCCCGTGCCGGTCCCCGGCCCCGGCGAGGTCCTCGTCGAGGTGCGTGCCGCAGGTGTGTGCCTGTCGGACCTGCACCTGATCGACGGCAGCATCAGCCCGATCTCCCCCGTCGACGCCGTGCGCGAGAGTGGCGCCTTCACCCTCGGCCACGAGGTCGCGGGTGTCGTCCACACCCTCGGCCCGGACGTACGAGGGGCCTGGGTGCAGGGGCAGCCGGTCGTCCTGCAGGCAGGCCAGACGTGCGGGGAGTGCGAGGACTGCGTGGTGCGCCGCCGCGGCACATGTCGGCAGCCACTGACCCGCGGCGTGGACTACGACGGCGGCTGGGCCCAGTACACCCTTGCCCGTGAGGACACCCTCGTCCCGCTGCCGGACGGTCTGCCCTTCGACCAGGCGGCGATCATCCCCGACGCCGTCTCCACCCCCTACGCCGCGATCGTCGAAGCGGGCGCGGTCCGCCCCGCCCAATCCGTCGGCATCTGGGGGGCCGGTGGCATCGGCGCCCACGGCATCAGGATCGCCCGTCTGGTCGGCGCGGCCCCCATCATCGCCATCGATCCGCTGCCCGGCGCGCGCGAGCGGGCCTTGGCCTTCGGGGCGGACCTGGCGCTCGACCCGACGGCGCCCGACTTCGCCCAGGCCGTGCGCCAGGCAACCGCCGGGCAGGGCCTGCAGGTCGCCTTCGATTTCGCCGGCGTCGGCGCTGCCCGCACCCAGGCCACCGCAGCTCTCAGCTCCGGCGGCGTCCTCGTCCTTGCCGGCCTCACCCCCGAGCCCCATACCGTCGCTGACAGCGTGAACTTCTGCTTCCAGAATCAGCAGATTCGCGGCCACTACGGGTCGAGCGAGGATCACGTGGAGCAGCTGATTCGTCTGGTCTCCGCAGGCCGGCTCGACCTGGCGCCCTCGATCACGGCCCAGGTGCCCCTGGCGGAGGCGGCCGACGCCGTCGCCCGCCTGGAGAAGAAGATCGACGACCCGATCCGGCTCGTACTCACTCCTTGAGGTCCTGTCGCGCGTGGCCCGGCGAGGCCGGTCCGCTGTGGACCGAGCGCACTGCGGCACCTCGCTGATCGGCGCGGCCGGGAACGCTGGTCTCGCTTTCGGGCGGCCGGCGCAGGCCCTGCTGCGCGGGAGCGCGCCACACAGGACCGGCGAACCTACGCGAGAGACATGGGCGCCAGACACGTGCATCACTTGGAAGCGGCGGCCCTGACCGCCCGCCCGCCCCACCTGCCGGCCCTGGGCGTGCCGGCATGACGGGCTGCCTCTTCCTGCTGTGCGCCCTTGGCGCGGCGGCCGCCGTACCGGTCGCCCGCGCACTTGACCGAGCGGTCTGGCCGGAACGGGAACCCGTGCTCGGCTTGTGGGTGTGGCAGTGTCTGGTCGTCACTGTCCTGCTGAGCGGTCTGGCCGCGCTGGGCCTGTGCGCGGCTGCGGCCTTCCGTTCGGTGCGCGAGCAACTTATTGATTCCGTACCGTCCGGTGTTGCGACCGCGGACAAGCTGTCGTTCGCCCCCGTTTGGGTCACGGCCCTCGCGGTGCTCCTTGCGGCAGGCGCGGCATGGACGGCGGCTGCGCTGGCCCGGCAGTTCAGGGTGGTGCGGCGGGCCCGCCGCGAGGCCCGTGCCCGGCTCGCGGAGCGGGCGCCCGAGCTGCCCACCGGCCTTCCCGCGTGCTCCGGTCCGCTGCTGGTTCTGGAGGAGGAGTCCCCGGATGCCTGGTGGCTGCCCGGCAGCCCGTCCCGGCTCGTCGTCACCACGGGTGCACTGCGTCGGTTGACCGACCGGCAGCTCGACGCAATCCTCACCCACGAGCGTAGTCATGCCCTAGCCCGCCACGACTGGCTGATGCACCTGTCCGCCGCGCTGGCCGTGAGTTTCACGAAGGTCCCGCTGTTCGTCCACTTCCGCGAATGGACCCATCGGCTCGTGGAACTGGCCGCCGACGACACCGCCGCGCGGCGGTGCGGGCACGTCGCGACCGCGCTGGCCCTCATCGAGCTGAACCGGCATCGCGGAGTCTTCTCCCGCGCCGTCGGTCGTCGTCTGCTCGCCGACCGGGTGGACCGTCTTCTTGCGCCCCCGCCGAGGCTCGGGCCGTGGAAGCGCATCCTCATCGCCACCGCGGCGGCTGCGGCCCCGCTCATGCCGCCCCTCATCGCCTTTGCGTCAGGCATCGAGGCACCCGGCTGACCAGCGGCGGTACGCGCGGGATGCTGATCGCCAAACAGTTCCCACTTCGACCATGTCGTACAACACAGTCACTCGACTTTGTCACTCGAACCACTTCATCTAGTTTGGTTGCGGAACGACTGTTGACGCGCAACGAAAGGCACGCTCATGACTCAGGCGCCCTCCGCAACGCCCCAGGCCATCCCTGAGCGTCCGGGGCTGCCCCTTGTCGGCCACGCCCTCACGCTTCCCGGTGGAGCCGACTTCCTCCACCACCTGATGAAGGAGGTCAAGGAGCTGGGGCCGATCTACCGGATCCGCACCTTCGGCGACGAGCTCGTCGTCGTCGGCGGGCTGGACATGGTCACCGAACTCTCGGACGAGACCCGGTTCCGCAAGGCGATCGGCAAGGACCTGAGCTCGGTCCGACCGATCGGCGGGGACGGTCTGTTCACCGCCTACGGTGACGAGCCGAACTGGCGCAAGGCGCACGACGTGCTGATGCCGTCGTTCTCGCTCGGGGCGATGCGCAGCTATCACGAGCCGATGCTCCGCGTGGCGCGATCGCTGATCGGCAAGTGGGACCAGGCCGACGGCGGCCCCGTGGCGGTCTCCGAGGACATGACCCGGCTGACCTTCGACACCATCGGCCTGTGCGGTTTCGGCTTCGACTTCGAGTCGTTCTCCCGTGACCGGGCGCATCCGTTCGTCGAAGCGGCGCTCCGAGCACTGGACTACGCCCAGGACACGCTCGAAGCGGTTCCGGGCGCGGAGGTGTTCCGGCGCAAGCAGACCGAGCAGTTCAAGCGGGACAACCAGGCGATGAGGGACCTGGTGGACAGGATCATCCGTGAGCGCCGGGCGTCCGGCGACACCAGCACCGACGATCTGCTGGGCCGGATGCTGAACACCCCGGACCCGGTCACGGGCGAGCTGCTGGACGAAGCGAACATGCGCAACCAGGTGATCACGTTTCTCATCGCCGGGCACGAGACCACCAGCGGTGCGCTGACCTTCGCCCTGTACTACCTGACCAAGAACCCCGAAGTGCTCGCCCGCGCCCAGGCCGAGGTGGATGCCCTGTGGGGCGACACGGACACCCCCGATCCCGAGTACGGCGACGTCGGCAAGCTCACCTACATCCGCCAGGTGCTCAACGAAAGCCTGCGGCTGTGGCCCACCGCGCCCGCCTTCACCGTCGAGCCGCTCGCGGACACGGTCATCGGCGGCCGCTATCCGGTACGCAGGGGCCAGCCCATCATGGTGCTCAGCCTGTCCCTGCACCGGGACCCGGCCTGGGGCGAGAACGTCGAGCTGTTCGACCCCGAGCGCTTCACGCCCGAGCGGGAGGCGGCGCGCTCGGTCCACCTGTTCAAGCCCTTCGGCAACGGTGAACGCGCATGCATCGGTCGCCAGTTCGCCCTGCACGAGGCCACCCTGATGCTGGGCCTGCTGGTGCACCGCTACCGGCTGATCGACCACACCGACTACGAGTTGCAGATCAAGTCATCGCTCACCATCAAGCCCGACGGCTTCACCGTCAAGCTGGCCCGGCGCTCCAGCGGCGAGCGGCGCACGCCCGCCGCGGCCGTGAGCACCGCCATCCCCGCCGCCACCCGGGACGGCTCCATGGTCCGCCGCGCCACCGGCACCGCCCTCACCCTGCTGCACGGCTCCAACCTGGGCACCTGCGCGGGTATGGCCCGCGATCTCGCCGCGGACGGCGACGAGCACGGGTTCACCACGACCGTCGCATCCCTGGACGACCATGCCGGCAAGCTGGGCGAGGCGGAGGGACCGGTCGTGATCGTGGCCGCCTCCTACAACGGCAGGCCCACCGATGACGCCGCCCAGTTCATGAAGTACCTGGAGGGCCTGGAGCCCGGCTCCCTGGATGGCCTCACCTACGCCGTGCTCGGCGTCGGCGACCGCAACTGGGCCGCGACCTACCAGCGCGTCCCCGCCCTGATCGACGAGTGTCTCGCAGCCGCCGGTGCCACCCCTCTGCTGGAGCGCTGCGCGGCCGACGCCTCCGGCGACTTCGCGAGCGTCGTGGACCGCTGGACCGACGAGTTGTGGAACGCCCTTCTGGAGCGGCACGGCGAGGAGGCCGAAGGATTCGCGGCCGCGGTAGAGCCGCAGGACGACGCGCGCCTCTACGAGATCCAGGACGCCACCGACTCGGTGATAGGCGAACTGGCGGCCAGGCACGGCGTCCAGCCGATGCAGGTGCTCGACGCACACGAACTGGTCGACATGGACCACGAACTCGGCCGCTCCAAGCGCTTCCTGAAGCTACGCCTGCCCGAGGACGTGACCTACCGCACCGGCGACCACCTGGCGGTCCTGCCCAGCAACCCGGAGGCACTGGTGCGCCGGGTCGCCGGCCGCTTCGCACTCGACCTGGACCGCACCGTCCGGATCGGGACCCGCCGCCGCACCCGCGCCGCCCTGCCCGTCGACCGCCCGCTGACCCTGCGCCGGCTCCTCACCGACTTCGTGGAGCTCCAGGACCCCGCCACCCCGGAGCAGGTCGCCGTCCTGGCCGAGCACACGGAATGCCCGCCCGAGCAGCGGCCGCTGGCCGAACTCGCCGCAGCCGACGCGGACACCTTCCGGGAGCAGGTCACCGACGCCGGGCGCAGCGTGCTCGACCTGCTGGAGCAGTACCGCGCTTGCGAACTGCCCTTCGAGTACTTCCTGGAGCTGCTGCCCGTACTGCGGCCCCGCCACTACTCCATCTCCTCCTCCGCCGAAACCGCGCCCGGCGAGGTGGACCTGATGGTGTCGCTGCTCGCCGCACCGCACCGGCGAGGTGAAGGCGGTTTCCACGGCATCGCCTCGCACTATCTCCAGACGGTGAACGCCGGTGACACCGTGCAGGCGCGGGTGCTGCCGTGCGCCGAGTCGTTCCGACTGCCCGACGACCCGGAGGTGCCGGTCGTCCTGGTCAGTGCCGGCACCGGCGTCGCGCCCTTCCGGGGCGCCGTCCTCGACCGGCTGCACAACCAGTCCACCGGCACGCTGCTCAACTACTTCGGATGCGACCACCCGGACGTGGACTACCTCCACCGGGAGGAGTTCGAGGCCGCCGACGCGGCGGGCGCCGCCAGCATGCGCCCCACCTTCATGCACGCCCCCGAGGACGGTGCCCGCTTCGTGCAGGACCGCATCGCGCGCGAGAGCGACGAAGTCCTGGCAGCGCTGGAGGCAGGCGGCCGGGTGTACGTCTGCGGTGACGGTCGGCGGATGGCGCCCGCCGTGAGGGAGGCGTTCATGGCGATCCACCGCGAGTACACCGGGGCCAGCGACGAGGACGCAGCCGCCTGGCTGGCCGGCATGATCGAGTCCGGCCGCTACAACGAAGACGTCTGGGCCGGCTGACCTCGGCCACCGCACCCCACCCAGCCCCATGGCCACGGATCCGGCGACGGGTCCGTGGCCGTGCAGCGGCGGGCCGGACGACATCAAGGGGGCCACCCGATCCGAGAATCGGGTGGCCCCCTTGATGTGTC